>JBBPYK010000070.1:0-3046 GCA_038199985.1 Actinomycetales bacterium
CCCCACGTGATTGGTCTCCCTAGTTATTTCGCACCCCTCCAAAACGCCATTCTGAGGGACAACACTGTTGTTTTGCCTTACGCCCAAGCCACAGTCCAGAATTCACCGATGCCCTCCCAGGGAGACCATCTTCTGCCTGAGGAAGAGCAACAATTACTGCGTTACTACTCCCACGCGGCCACAAGCGATACTCCCGTAGATCCTGCGGCAGATACGATCCACAACAGCAGTGCTCCGCCATCTGGAGACGACGATGCGGTCATGATCCGCTCCGAAGAGCAGCTTCTGGTTGGCACCGAAATCCACGAAACTGAACGCGTACGACTGGTCAAAAGGGTGGTCACCGAGGATGTGACCATGACGGTCCAGATCCGGCGCGAAGAGCTCGTGATTGAGCGCACTGCGGTCACTGACGGGACGACGCTCTACGATGACGGCGAGACCTCCTATACCGATGCTGAACGGGAACGGTTATATGAAGCCGTAGAGACGGCCTTCAACGGGGACGCTGTCGAGGTGGTCCTGTACGAGGAGAAACCGCGCGTCGAAATGGACGTCGTCCCGATCGAACGCATCCGGCTAAGCCGCAAAGCAGTGACACGAGACGAAGTTGTTGAGGGACAAGTGCGCAAGGAAATCATCGAAACCGAACTTATCGAACCTTAAGGTCCTAACGGTCAGCACCCTTCTTCGTTAGGAAGACCCAACGCCTTGGCTACGGCGCTGGCGGGTTTACCGCCGGAAACAGCACCCGATGACCATTAACGCCATTGAGCTGATCAAGGATCTATTGTCATGGCAGATTCCATACATTCTCTGCTCCGCGCGTTCGATGGCCAAGGGGCAGGACCGAGCCTGCGGTGCACCTTTCTAGCGGCGGTAGCGTGGACCTCGATCGTCCCCTTGACGCGATATATCGTCCCTGTCACGCTGCTGCTGACGATCCCGCTCAGCTTCTTCTCGGTAGGCTCGAGCTTTCCGGGCCGTCTCGGCAGCTTTGCTTATCGGGGTCCCATCCGAGTCATCTTCCTTGCGATCCCCGCCTTCTTCCTTGCGCCGCTGCTTCATGGCAGCAAGCGCTGTCTTGTAGGCCTCGGAGCGCTCTGGTGGTGCCTCCCCTGACTTTTGGCGTGACGCCTTCAAGCGGCGCGAAAGCTCAGCAATGCGCTCGGCTCGTGCTTGTTCATCGGTCAGCGTGGACTCTTCGGCGCGCTCGGTACGCATGTGGTCGATGACCTGCTCGGCCGGCACTTGTTCCTCCACCAGTCGCGTTTCCACCTCTGCGGCCTCGTGCATCAACCGTGCATCAACACCCGACAAGGGTTCCTTGGCTGTCTGCTCGGTGTACTTGTGCATGGCGGTGATCCTCGCGTTCAGCTCAGACCCAAGTTCCTTCTCCCGGTGATCGGCCGGGATGGAGGTCGCTTCGGTGACCGGTATCCGGTACTGCTCCCGATACACAGCAACTTCGGCTGCCAGCTGTCGCCATTGTTCTTGGTGTTGGGTATCGGAGGGCACCGGCCCCAAGGCTTGGGCCCAGACGGGTGGTTCGGCGGCAAGTTCGGAACCCAGGCGATTGAACTGCGGGACCATTTCCTCACGCCGTGCAAGGAGTTCCTGCCTCCACAACACCGGAGTGTCCCACTGTGCAGCGGCACCGGCAGGGGTTATCCATTCGGGCAACCCGTCAGGGATAACCTGGGCGGGGCGTTCAGGCATGATGCGTTGGCGGATCAACTGTTCACGGTGAATCCGATCCAGAATAGTACTGGCGTGCTCAACCCGATCAGTTCCGCCACGCTGTAACGTCTCGCGCAGCAACACCTCTTCGGGGAGCTGTTGACGGGTTTGTTTCTCATGGTTCAGTTTCCAGAGCTGCCACGACAGGGCCACGGACTGGTTCTGCGGATCCGAAGGGATCTGCCGATCCTTCAAATCCGATGCGGCCTTGATGCGTGTATCGAGGGCATCATCGGTCAGGTGCCCATAGAGGCGTTGGGTCCAGGGCTTCTGCCCGGCATCCGGTGTTTCTTCGGCCACGATGTTCCCGGCACGGACCTGCTGCTGCCTCGCGCGCTGCCCCAAGGTCTCCAAGTGTTCATCGGAGACGTTGGCCAACGGCCGTTCCCCGGTAGACAAACGTAAGGTGCCAGCGGTTTCGGCTTCGAGCCGCCAGACCATGACCGCGGAGCTATCCACGGCATCGCTGAAATCCCGTTCCGCGTAAGCGCCAGCCAACGCATCTGGGACGTTGACCCCGGACTTTTCGGCCGTCAGCATGGTCCTGGCCAACGGCTCCCACGCGTTCTCATCAATCAGTCCCTGGGCCGGCCCATCACCCAAGGCACGACGGGCGACATTCTTCATGCGTTCCAGGTTCGCTTGGTCATCAACATCGAGATAGGCCGCGGACCTTTCTGGGACCGAACGTGCTTGGGCGCGAGCTGCTGCGACGAGTTCGTGCGCGGTGAGGTTGGTGTCGTGGTTAGCTGCCACGGAATCAAGTAACCCGTCGAGGGTTTCCCCGTCGGCCAACGCACCATAGAGGTGGTTGGATTCGCGGCCGCGTGAGGCTGCCACGTAAGCCAACGAGCGGGTGAGTTCGGAGGACAGCATGGCGTGGGTGGTATCGCACGTCATGCCCTGGGTGCGGTGAATCGTTGCGGCATAGCCCAGCATCGTCGATTCGCGCACATACTCACCGGGAAGCGTGGTGGTCCCTGAATGGTCCCGGTGCTGTACCGAGAGGCTGCCGTCAGTGTGGACACCGGTGACGGTCCACACGTCGTTGTTCTTCACGAAGTCCTTGCCCTGGTTCAGGGACATGAGCCGGTTGTTCTTGCGGGTCACCACCACGTCCCCGACGTGGGCGGTGAGTCCGTCGCGCAAGGTGGAGCCGGGGCCGTCGCTGATCTTTCCGGTGGCTAGGCGGTAGGACTGGGCGCGGGCGTTCAGCTCGGTCACGGGGTTGTTGTCGAACGCCATCATCACCGAGTTCTTTCCGGCGTTGGTGTCCTTCTGCCACGCCTGAAACACTTCGGTGGTC
>JBBPYK010000071.1:0-30796 GCA_038199985.1 Actinomycetales bacterium
ATGTGGGAGGCGAGTCGAGGCGCGTTCGAGGACGACAAGATGTGATGCAGATCGACGTCCAATGGAACTCCCCAGCTCATGAACTCCCCCAGATGGAGTCCCCACACACATCGTAGCGTCCGCCTTGCCGAAAGCGAGCACAACTCCTGCCTGAGTTACGGAAGCTAGCGAGGCCAGATTCCGGAGACGCCGCGGCGATGACTGGCCATGATGTGAGTGTCCACCATTCCGACGGCCTCCATCAGCGCGTACATCGTGGTCGGTCCCACGAAGGAGAACCCTCGCTTCCGCAGGGCTTTGGATAGTGCCAGAGATTCTGGGGACGTGGTGGGAACGTCCAACGCCTTCTCCGGGCAGGGTGTGGACTCTGGTTTGAAGGACCACAGGAAGTCGCTGAGGCCGCCATTTTCGCGCATCGAGATGGTGGCTCGGGCGTTGTTGCGGGTAGCCACTATTTTTTGTCGGTTGCGGATGATGCCCGTGTTCAACATGAGTTGGTCCAGCTCCGCATCTGACATGGCGGCGACTGCATCCGGGTTGAACGCGTGGAACGAGTCACGGAAGGCGGGTCGCTTCTTCAAAATGGTGAGCCAGGAGAGTCCGGCTTGAAATGCTTCCAAGCTGAGCCGTTCAAACAGGCCCTCCTCGGTATAGACGGGCATGCCCCATTCTGTGTCGTAGTACTCCAACAGCAACGGGTGGGACAGTGCCCAGGGGGTGCGGACGAGCTCCGGTGAGGAAGTCATGGCGTCCTTTCGTGGCGTATTCACAGGGCGGCCCAACCTAACCGATGATCGAGAGCGCAGCGGCGGTTGGCGGGTCCAAGCTCACCAGCGCTGTAGCGAACCCGTAGGCAGCACCCATCACCAGGAGCTCGCCGGCCGCCAGCTGGAGGAACGATGTTGTTGTGAAGTTTTCCCGCCGGAGCAGCCGACGTCGGTGCAATGCCCCGAAAACAATCAGTGCAATGAAGGTAACAATTTTCAGGAGCAATACCAGTCCGTAGAGGGAGCTTGCGAGGGCGAGCAGGTTCTCGACTCGGACCAGAGCGTTGATGACGCCGCTTGCCCCCACCACCGCCGCGCAAATCAGTGCCCATCGGCTGAACCGGGCAACGGTTGGCTGCAGCAGCTCGGGTGTACTTTTCGTGAGCCATCCCAATCCTGCCAGACCGCCAACCCAGACGGACGCTGCCGCGAGGTGCGCCGCCATGCTGAACATCGCAATATCGTGACCACCTTCGGACGAGGAATGACCGCCGAGCGACAACGTGGTGGTGGCCGCTACGGCCAGGAAGAGCGACATCTTCAATGGAATGGTGCTCCGCGCGAACATCGCAAGCACAGCGCTTGCCATGAGCAGGCCCATTTGCGCTATTAAGGCCCGCCCAGAGGCCAGAACACTCAGGAACTCACCGAAACTGCTGAAATCAGCACCTTCCAGGGGCCCCGTGCCGACGACGTTGAAGTAGGTCCACACGAGAAGGATGAGGCACGCGAACACAGCAATCAACGCAGCGACGCTACCCTGAGAACCAAGCCTCCGCGAGGCTGGCACGAGCGCCTCGGGGTTGTGCTCCCGCGTGGGAAGCAATACCGCAACGCTCAACAGCGCGATCGCGGCAAGGGTTGTCAGGTGTACCAGGACCCGCACCAGCGGAAGAGTCCACTCGATGAGATTCTCGGTGGACTCATCGTTGGATACCACCAGAACGACCATCGGCACCGCAGCCGCGATGAGCGCAGCCAGAGACACCACGGCGGGCCAAGGGGCGCGCTGCTGGTTCTGTGCGCTGACAGCAGCACTTTCCCGCGATGCTTGCATGACCGCCTTCCCACGTCCTCCACAGTGATACTAAGCCCGGTAAGTGAGAATCAAACCACGGCCGTGTGCCACGGGCGCTACCCCGCTTTGAATAGCGCCGCTAATTCCTCCAGCGCATCTTCTCCCGTCGTGTCTCGAATGAGCAGCGGCAGCTCAGTCATGGGCAAGGTACCGAGGTGCTCGCGGAGCACGTTCAGGCAGGCGTCTTCACTTTTTCGTCGCTCGGCGAGAAAAGTGCCAGCGTCAGCGGGGGACCGGCGGTTGATAACGAGGGAGGCGACGTCGATTCCGAGCTTGCGCAGTTGTCCAACGATGTCGAGAGATTCGGCAACGGGCATCTTTTCGGCGAGGGTGACGATCACGAAGCCAGTGGCGGTGTTGTCAGTGATCGTCGTGCGCATCCGGGCAAAGCGGTCACGGCGGGCGATCAATGTGCGTCTCAGTTCTGATTCCGCCGCTGCCTGTGGGTCGTCGCCGCCGATGATTCCACGAGCGGCCGCGGCGAATCGCTCTGACCGTGAACGGCTGGCGAGCAACGACTCAGTCCACCCAGCCAACTTCTCTGGAAGAGTCAGCAGGTGCAGGGTGTGTCCTGATGGCGCGGTATCGAAGAGGACCAGATCATAGGTGTCGACGCTTTGATCCATGAGCTCAGCGATTCGCTCGAGGACGGCTGATTCGTGGCTGCCGGGCGCTGTCTTGGCGAGCTCGAGGTGCTGTTTCGCTGAGTGGTGCAGCTGCTCCGGCAGGAGCTTCATCATCGTGGCGCTGACCGCGGCGAAATGCCGCTCGATGGTGGCATGTGGGTCGATCTCAACGGCGTCCACAGAACCGTCGGCCGCTGTAAAAACTCGGGTTGAGGCGTCGGATAACTTCATGTTCCAGATATGGCCGAGGTTGTGCGCGGGGTCTGTTGAGACGAGTAGAACGCGTCCGCCGTTGCGTGCGCGGGCAAGAGCTAAAGCTGATGCTACGGAAGTCTTGCCCACTCCACCTTTGCCGCCGACGAAGAGTACCCTCCGTTCGCCTGCGAGTGTCAGCAACATCCGATATGGTCCAATGGCGAGCGAGGGATACCGATCCGGCGATGCCAGACATGGAAGTTTTCCCAAACGGCGGGCATAAGCTCCGCGCTGTAGTAGGCGGCCGGGTCTGGGACACCTAGAGCCTCGCCCAGGACAGCGATCATGAATAGGTCGTCTTCGTTCTGCTGTTCCCGTTTGAACATCTGACGGTACGGTCCCACGTAGAACTCATGCAGTCCCTTGATGAAGGCTGACCAGCGCTGGGAGAGCTTCCCCGGGGGCTGATCAGAAGGTAACGAGCGCATCAGGTCAGACGTCTTCGTGGACCGTGGTCAGTTGCGCGTCAGCATCCTCTTCTTCCGGGGGTGCATTCTTCGCGTTGCGCATGGCGATGACGGATTCGACCGCCACCCACACGCTCGCCACGATGATAACGACGTCGAGTGCGAAGAGCATCCAATCCGGGTTGCTCGGGTCCGCGAAACTGCCAAGCTGTTCGAGCGCCGCCCAGAACGCCATGACGAAAATGATCACCAGAGGAATCAACGCCGTGATGGGGTTGCGGCCCTTGCGGATCAGAATGACCGCGATGATGGACAGGCTCAGCGACGCCATGAGCTGGTTGGTGGTTCCGAAAAGCGGCCAGATGCGCAGACCGCCTTCGCCTCCGAGCCCCTGCGAGAACGTCAGGCCGAGACCGAGGACGACAACAATCAGTGTTGCGGGGATCTTGCCGATTTTGAGCTTGAAGGCCTGTCCGGCTTCCTGGACGACAAAGCGCAGAAGGCGCATTCCAGTGTCCATGGTGGTTGCCGCGAAAAGCACGGCCATGGTGGCGAGCACTGTGGCACTGAGCGATGCTGGCAGGCCGATGCCATTCTGCATCAGTGTCGCGCCGCCCTGAACAAAGGCATTAACCCCAGCCGAGCCGAACTCGCTGTAGATCTCGTTCCACTCGGCAACGGACTTGAATCCACCGATGACGGCGAGGATGGTGCCGAGCGAGAGAAGCCCTTCGCCCACAGCGCCGAAGTACCCCACAAAACGAGCATCCGTTTCCTTGTCCAATTGCTTCGACGTGGTGCCTGAGGCCACCATGCCGTGGAATCCCGAGATGGCACCACACGCGATCGTCACAAAGAGAAGGGGGATCATGCTCGGCGTACCCGCTGGAACATTCATGTTGATGGCGGGTGCAACGATTTCTGGTGGTGTTGCAGAGAAAAGCGTGGCCAACAAGACCGATCCGAACAGGAGGATCAAACCAACGAACAGTTGGACACCATTGATGTAGTCGCGTGGCTGAAGCAGGACCCATACCGGCAGCAGGGAAGCAATCGCACCGTAGACGAACAGCGCGACGATCCAGAAGGTCGCGGGGGACATGCCGAGGGTAGATTCCGGTAGCACCACCGGCATCCTGTCACCGACGACGATGAGCGTGTAGAGCGCAAGGACACCGACGACGGTGATCGGCACCAGGGGCCAGCGCATCCGGTACACGGCCACACCCACCAAGAGGGCGACGACAATGGCTCCCCACACGGGGATGACCGCTCCAGGTGTGCTGATGAGAAGATTCTTGATGACGACGGCGAAGGCCGCGATGACCATAAGCAGAACAAGGAAGATGACGACGAGAAACAAGTTGGCGCCGCGCTTGCCGATATAGCGGGCTGACAGAGCACCGATGGAGCGGCCCTTGTTGCGCGTCGAGGCCCATAGCGTACCCAAATCGTGCATCCCAGCAAAGAACACGGTGCCGAGGGTGACCCAGAGCAAAGCTGGGAGCCAGCCCCAGATCACGGCGATTGCTGGGCCCACGATGGGGGCAGCGCCAGCGACGGAGGTGAAGTGGTGGCCCCACAGAATGAATTTATTCGTGGGCATGTAGTCCACGCCGTCTTTTAATTCGTGTGCGGGGGTCACAAAACTGGCGTTGAGTTTATAGACCTTGCGCGCAAGGAATTTTGAGTAGACCAGATAGCCTGCGGCCATGACAGCCAGGCCAATGATCATGAGAATCAGGGAACCCATGAAACTCTCCTCTCCTTGGTAAGCTGCCGCCGGCGGCTGCATGTGAGTGATGGGCGTCACGTTATCACAGGAGATTCACGCTCTCGCGGTTCAGGAGATCGAGTTTGGTATCCGCCCCACCCACATAGGCTCCGGGTGTGCCGTCCGAGCGGACAACCCGGTGGCATGGCAGAACAATGGGTAGTGGGTTGGTGGCACAAGCGGTGCCAACAGCCCGGACAGCTTTTGGGCTGCCTGCCAGTGCGGCGACGTCGGCATAGCTAGCGGTATCCCCGAAGCTGATCTCTGGCAGGTGGCCCAGCACGGTACGGCGGAATCCAGTGGACAGCTGCAGATCGAGGGAAAGATCGAAATAGGTGCGACGGCCGGCAAAGTATTCGTCGATCTCCTGGGCAGCTGAATCCAGCTGTGAGGGCGAGTGGAGGATACGCGGACTGACTTTCGCTGAGAGTATTTCTAGAACGGAGTCATGGTTTTCTCGCTCGAAGGCGACCCTGAGCAGCCCTTGGTTTGTCGCTGCGAGCAGCAGCGGGCCAACGGGGGAGTCAACGATTCGGTATGCAATTTCCAGCAGTCCGTCATCGTGAGCTTTGAGAACCAGTCGTTCGTGAAGCAGGTCCAGGTTAGACATTGTGGTGCACCCCCTTCGATGAGCTTTGTCGGTAATGGAGCCGGAGTTTCTGTATCCCGTCTGCCGCAGACCTGCGCGCTGCGGCCTCGGAGTTGCCCAGAATTTCGGCTACCTCGCGATAGGGCAATCCAGCAAGGTAGTGGCGGCGAGAAACGTCTCGGACCAGGCAACTTCGGCCTCGTGATGTCCCAGCATGGCCCGGCAGACTCTCAGTACCGTGGGGCCGTGTTCGCGGACAACCTGCTCGAATGGGGGCTTGCTCAAAATAGTGCCTTTTGTCGGCTGGGGTTTTCCAACCCCAGCAGGTACTCCTTGCGCTCAAGCCCGCCGGCAAAACCCGTCAGGGACCCGTCAGAGCCCACCACCCGATGGCACGGCACGATGATGGAGAGCGGGTTGCGCCCATTGGCGGTTCCCACCGCGCGGATTGCTTTCCTGTCACCCACGGCATCGGCCAACTGGGCGTAGGTTCGGGTCTCGCCGTAGGGGATTTCCCGCAGCAGTTTCCAGACCTGTTGTTGAAACGCGGTGCCGGGCGCTTCCGCGACAACCGTGAAGTGGCTTCGTTCGCCGCGGAAATACTCGTTGAGTTCCTCGACGGCCTGCTCGAAACCGGTGGCCGAACGTTCACCCAAGGCAGAGTTTTCGGGACGGCGCGCATGATCTTCCATGTAGAGCGCACAGAGGGTGCTGTCTGTATTGACCAACGTCAACTTGCCAATGGGGGAGTCCATCACCGCATACGCTTTCATGGTCCTATCCTTCCCGATCACGTCTCCAGTCTACTTAAACCACAAAACCCGGGCCCGATTGCGCTTCAGCAGAAAAATCTGTTGAAGCGCAACCGCGACCCGGGTCCGGGTGGAACTAGGTTCTAGTTCTGAGCTGTAGCTGGCTCTTTCTGGGCTTCTGCCCAGGCCTTGCCGTCGAGCCGGCGAATCGCTTCGTCGAACTCTGCGTCAATCTCAGCGTTGAACTTGTAGGTCATCTTGCTGACCACGATCGCGACAATGGTGCAGAGGATGAAGCCGGGGATGATCTCGTAGAGGGTTGATTTCAGTACGTCGATATTGCCCCAGATAAACACCGTGGCAGCACCAACAACCATGCCCGAGAGTGCGCCTGGCATAGTGAGCTTCCTCCAGTACAGGGCCAGCAGCATGAGTGGTCCGAAGGCCGCGCCGAAACCAGCCCACGCGAACGCAACGAGGTCAAGAATCGATTGGCTACGGCCTGCCGCCAATGAGATGGCAACCAGAGCAACCAGCAGAACACCTGCACGGCCAAGCATGACGCCCTGTTTTGCCGATAGCGTCTTCTTGGCCACCATGTTGTAGAGATCCTCAACCAGAGCGGAGGAGCAGACAATGAGCTGTGAAGAAATGGTGCTCATGATGGCCGCAAGCACTGCTGCCAACACCAGTCCACCGATCAGCGGGTGGAAGAAAATCTGCGCGAGATCCAGGAAGACCGCTTCGGGGTCCGTGAGGGTGAATTCCGGGTTTTGCTGGAAGTAGGCGATCCCTACGAGCGCAGTCATCACGGCACCGATGATGGAGACGACCATCCAACTGACGCCGATTCGGCGGGCAGGCTTGGCGTCCTGCGGATTGCGCAGGGCCATGAACCGGATGACAATGTGCGGCTGGCCAAAGTAGCCAAGGCCCCAAGCTGCCGCGGAGATACCGCCGAGGAGGGTTCCACCGCCGATACTGGCCAGCGATGGATCAACGTTATTGATGGAATCCATCATTCCGCCAAAACCGCCAACGGCGACGAGGCCCATGATGGGAACAATAATGAGTGCCAGGAACATCATGATGCCCTGAGCAACGTCGGTGAAGGTGGCTCCCATGAAGCCGCCGAACAGCGTGTAGAGGATGGTGATGCCACCAACAACGAGCATGCCGATCCAGTATTTGGAGTCGAAGGAGCTTTCGAAGAAGACGCCACCTGCAACCATGCCGGAGGAAACGTAGAACGTGAAGAACGCGAGGATGATGACCCCGGCGACGACGCGCAGAATGCGGCTCTTGTCCTTCAGTCGGTTCTCGAAGAAGCTCGGCAGCGTGATGGAGTTGTTGGATACCTCCGTGTAGCTACGGAGACGCGGCGCCACGAACTTCCAGTTTAGATACGCACCAATGGTCAGGCCTACTGCCATCCAGATCTGAGAGAGCCCGGAAAGGTAGATGGCACCGGGCAAGCCCATGAGGAGCCAGCCGGACATGTCCGAAGCTCCGGCACTTAGTGCGGCAACGCCCGGCCTGAGGCCACGACCTGCCAGCATATAGTCGTCAAGGTTGTTGGTTTTTTTCCATGCATACCAGCCGATACCCAGCATGACGATCATGTAGATCGCCATCGCTAGATACTTGAATGTCTGGTCGGTCATCTAGTGTCCTCCGGGAAATTCAGGTGTATTACTTCAGGGCAGTGGCCCACTATTCCAAGGTTACACTCAGAAACCCTAATAATGTGATCTAGATCACCAACGAACACGCCGGTAACAGTTTGACAACGACCGTGATTTGAGCTGCGGGCCCGATCGGGTTTACTTAGGTGGTGAGCGCAGCGGAGAACGAAGAAGGGGCCTCTTCATTACGCGCGGTCAGCGACTTTGCCGACGAGGGGAAGGGCGACCGGCTACGTCGACCATCGGATCTCATCCAGCTACTGCTCTCAGCTGCTGGATTCCTTCTCACCCTTGGCCTTGGGCTGTATTTGCCCCGAACAGTCAAAGGACTAGACGAGGACCTTCATCAGTTGCTGGACACCTCCGGCCCTCTCCTGAGCCTCCCTCTCAATGCACTGGCCTCTATCGCCGTGTTGGTTCCGCTTATCACGCTCGCAGAGCTGCTGATCCGCCGAACGCCTTACCACCTCGGAGCTGGAATTCTTGCGGCGGTCGCCGGCGTCGTCGTCAGCTTTGGTGCGCGGTTGCTCCTGGAGCAGGCCGCACCGGACAGGCTGCTCAATGCCCTGACGGTCGCCGCACCAGCTGGCCAAAGTTCACCACTACTTTCACAGTCTGCAGCCTTCGTGGCGTTGCTGACAGCGCTCGGCCCCCGCCGAAACCTCAGCACCCTCAACGTGGCGTGGGTTGCTCTGCTGCTCTCGCTCGGCTTCAGTGTCTTCGGCAACAGGCTGGCTCTGGGCGCCGCACTTCTGACATTCTTCGCGGGTAGGCTCGTGGGGCTCGCCGTCCGAATGCTCCGAGGGTTCAGAGATCATCGGGGCGCGGGGCTTGTCCAAGCCATGCGCGATGCAGGACTCACGCCCACACGGATCCAGAGAGTTGCACTCGGCCAAGACGCCGGGCAGCCCTACGCCTGGCAGTCGCCACGTAGCTACGGCCTGCGGCTCTACCGGGTTGAAGAAACCAGCGGACGGCGCCTCGACCTGGCCGTACTCGACGAGGACAGCAGGATTCGCGGGTCGTTCGTGGAACTCTGGAGAGCCGTCAGGATCCGCGAAGCGATGCGACGTCAGGCTCGCATATCTCTGCGTCAGACTGCCGAAAAGGACGCTCTCATTCTCACCATGGCCGCCGCTGCTGGCGCCCGAGTGCCACAGCTCGTCACTATCGCCGACGTCGGCCTCTCCTCTGTTCTTCTTGCCACCGAATCCACACCCACCATGAATGCTCTGGGAAAGTACGACGGCGGCACCATCACCGACGCCCAGCTGGACGACATCTGGCACCAATTGAGCACGCTCCACGCCGGCAATGTTGCCCACCGGTCCCTGAGCCGAGAGACCATCTGCGTCGACGACGACGGCAATGCATGGCTCCGTGGACTGCAGGAAGGGGAAGTAGCAGCTTCCCCGTTGGCCAAACAGCTGGACCTGGCCCAACTACTGACGGCGCTGGCCACCGTGGTGGGATCTCAGCGGGCGGTCGAGTCTGGCGTGCGCTGTCTGGGCAGGCGGACAGTCATCAGAGCGCTACCCGTGCTTCAACCACTGATCATCCCCGGATCTACCCGGCGCATCTTGCGTCGGGACAACGCTCTCCTGCCGGAACTACGCGCCGCCATCACCTCGTTAGTCCCTGAAGCAGAGATGGAGCCTGAACAGGTCAGCCGGTTCAGCACCCGAAAGATCGTCACCATCGCCGCCGGTGCGTTGGCGGCGTACCTGTTGGCCATCCAAGTGGCCGACATCAACTTTGCAGACCTGCTAGAAACCGCCAACCCCTGGTGGGCTCTTGCTGCGTTGGGGCTCTCGCTGACTACCTATGTGGGCACGGCTATGTCCCTCCACGGTGTCGCGCCGGTAAAGCTGCACTACTGGCGCAGCGTTCTGGTACAGATCGGCGCCTCATTCACCGCGCTCATCACACCGGCCGGTGTGGGTGCCCCCGCGCTCAATGCCCGGTATCTGCAACAGGCAGGCGTGCACACCCCCATCGCAGTGACCAGCATGGGTTTGCTTCAGATCTCGATGCTCGCCGTCATGGGACTTGTCGTCCTCGTCCTTGCCGTCATCAGCGGATTTTCCGCAGGAGCAACCGGCACCGACACTCTCGAGCTGGTTCCGGTACCCATCGCAATCGCTGGCGTGCTTGGTCTTCTGGCGCTCGCCGCTGTCTCGCTGCTTATCCCACCAGTCAAGAAGTTCACCCAACGACAGTGGAAGGCCCTTGTGACCGGCACGCTGCCGCGCATGCTGGACGTTCTGACCCAACCTCGTCGGCTGGTGCTGACGCTGGGGGGAATCGTTATTTCCAACGCCGGGTACATCTTTACTTTTGCAGCGTGTTTGGCCGCGTTTGGCGGATATATTGATCCCATTCATCTGGTGATCGTTTACCTCATCGGCAACCTACTCGGCTCAATAGTGCCTACGCCGGGAGGGCTGGGCGCCGTTGAATCCTCCCTGATCCTCGGTCTGACAGCAACGGGAGTGGATGCCGCTGTAGCCGTGTCTTCGGTTCTGCTGTTCCGACTCATCAGTTTCTGGCTGCGAGTTCCATTTGGCTGGCTAGCCATCCGATTGTTGACCCAACGGCACCATCTTTAGCCGCGGACGCCAAGGATAATCCGATTTGCAATCCTGTCAATGGTTTCGGCATAGATCAAGGTCAATTTTCAGTAACTAATCGACAAGTGATGTTCTTTGTACGAATGTGATCTAGATTGCCTATCGGGGCCGGTGAACGTCTACGGAGACGAAACCGTATCCCGGATCACTCAACTACCGTTCGGAGAAATTTCATGCGTGCATCACACCGCGGAGCTGTGAAGGCGCTGGCCCTTTCGGCCGCCGTCGTCGTCGGCTCAATGGGGCTGAGCGTTGCTCCCGCTATGGGCGACGACAGCGATAGGGCAGACGGCGCCGGGGACGGCATCGCCCAAGTTCAGAACATCGAGAACAACAAGACCTACGACCGTTACATTGTGAAGTTCAAGGAGAAGGCGCAGGCAAGCAACGCACAAGGACGTGCGAACGCTTACGGAAAGATCGCCAAGGAATACGGCGTCAAAGTCAAAGAACTTCGCAGCATGTCCGACGGCGCCCAGGTTATCGACCTGAGCAAGGAGCTGTCATCAGATAAGGCCAAGTCCTTCATGAACAAGCTCGTGTCTTCCACCGATGTGGAATACATTGAGCCGGACCTCCTCATGACGGCCACCTCCACACCGAATGACCCCCGCTACAAGGACCAGTGGCACTACTTTGGCCAGACTGCAGGCATGAATCTGCCAACCGCGTGGGACAAGGCCACCGGCGAGGGCGTCAACGTAGCTGTGCTCGACACCGGTATCACCAATCACAGCGACCTCAACGCCAACGTGCTCCCGGGCTACGACTTCATTTCGGACTCCGGAATGGCGCGTGACGGCAACGGCCGCGACAGCAACGCTGCTGATGAGGGTGACTGGTACGCATCCGGCGAATGTGGCGGCAGCGGTTCGGGTAGTTCCTCCTGGCACGGCACTCACGTTGCAGGCACCATCGCAGCTGTCACCAACAACAACAAGGGTGTTGCCGGCGTTGCCTATAATGCCAACATTGTCCCCGTGCGGGTTCTTGGTAAGTGCGGTGGCTACCTATCCGACATCTCGGAGGCCATCGTCTGGTCCTCCGGCGGATCAGTCAGCGGCGTTCCGGCTAACCCCAACAAGGCTGACGTCATCAACATGAGCCTGGGTGGAGGCGGAACCTGCAGCGCCACCTATCAGAACGCCATCAATTCAGCCGTTTCTCGCGGAACGTCGGTTGTTGTAGCCGCCGGTAACGCAAACCAAAACGCGTCCAACTCAAACCCGGGCAACTGCGACAACGTGATCAACGTGGCCGCGAGTGACCGGTTCGGCAACCGTGCACCGTACTCCAACTATGGAGCCGACATTGACGTGACCGCACCCGGTGGAGATTCCTCCAACGACCGCGGCGTCCTGTCCACCATCAACACTGGCCGCACCACTCCCGGCGCCGAGGGCTACGCGGAGTATCAGGGAACGTCCATGGCCACCCCTCACGTTGCAGGTCTCGTTGCACTGCTCAATGAAGCTGACAGCTCGCTGACACCGGCACAGGTAGAAACGCTGTTGAAGGACACCACACGTCCGCTCGCCGGCACCTGCTCAGGCGGTTGTGGGGCGGGCCTTGTTGACGCTACGGCTGCTGTGAACGCTGTGGCTGGCGGCGAAACGCCGGACCCGGGTCCCGTTGGCGGCAACCTGATCGTCAACCCAAGCTTCGAATCGGGTATCTCCGGGTGGAGTTCTAACCGGTCTGATGTCATCAGCAGCGGGTCCTCCGCACATTCAGGGTCAAAGTTCGGCTACCTGAATGGCTGGGGCTCGAGCACGACCTACACGCTGGATCAGGCTGTCACCGTACCGGCTAACGGTGCTGCCGCGAAGGTAGATTTCTACATGGCAGTCCTCTCCAACGAAACAACTCGCTACAGCAAGTACGACACGATGAAGGTTCAGGCCATCACCTCTTCGGGAACGAAGACTCTGGCCACGTATTCCAACCTCGACAAGGGCCAGGGGTACGTCAAACGCACCCTTGACCTGAACGGGTATGCCGGGAAGAGCGTGACTCTGCGCTTCCTCGGTCAGGAAGACGGATCACAGGCAACCTCGTTCTACGTCGACGATGTAGCAGTGGCAGTCAAGTAACAACTAGTACTTTCAGCAGGCACGGTTCCTTATGGGCCGTGCCTGCTGATTTTAACAGGCTTGTTACCCGTGGGTAACATGGTGGGATGCATCTCCTTCTTCGTACCCTCGTGCACCTTCTGCTCTCCAAGCGCCGCTCCCGGCTGGACTTCTGGGACACCTCGTCGGTACCCATGCGCGTTCTGCCCACGGACGTTGACGTCGCCATGCACATCAACAACGGCATGTACTTTTCCCTGATGGACCTTGGCCGCTTTGACCTGCTGGTACGTAGTGGGTTCTGGAAGACAATGCGTCGCCGCGGATGGAGCCCAGTGGTGAGCGCTGAGACCATTGCTTTCCGTAAATCGCTGAACCTATGGCAGAAATACACGATGGAGTCCACTCTTCTCGGGTTCGATGAGCGAGCCATGTACTTTGAACAACGCATGGTGTGCGACGGCGAAATCTACGTCCGCGCGATCATCGCTGGCCGACTGGTCAGCAAGAACGGCCCGGTCAGCAACGAAGACATTCTCGAAGCGGCAGGGGTTGCCGCCCCTGAGAGCCTGAAGCTGCCCGACTGGGTCCACGAATGGCGCGAAGCCAATGCACTGCCCAGCACGCGGCGTCCCGCGCCCAACGTCTGGCCATAGATTCTCCACGTTCCTGGGTGCGGCCCGGGCAAAGAAGAGGGCGGTTACTGCCGAAGCAGTAACCGCCCTCTTCTTTGCCTTGCGTAGTTGCTAGTGGGCGCGGCGTGAACGCGTCACGAGCATCATGACCAGTAGGCCACCGACCAGCAGGACCGGGATGAGAACCGCCAGGACTGCCGGGGAGGTGAAGATCTGGGCGGGTGTCATTGCTGACGTTGCCGAGCTCATCCTCTCCGTGCCGTCATGGATCTTGCCATTGCCGTCCGCGAGCTGGCTTGCACCCTCGGCCAGCGCGGCGTTGCCGTCCGCGAGTTCGGAAGCACCGGCATTGAGCTCAGCGGTGCCCTTACTCAGATCACCGGCACCCGTGTTGAGCTTCTCGGTTCCCTTGGCCAGCGACTTGGTGCCGTCCACAAGTTTCCCGGACCCGTCTTCCAGCTTCGTTGCGCCCTCAGCCAACTTGTAGTTGCCGTCCGCGAGCTTCGATGCTCCCTCACCGATCTTCCGAGCACCATCCGCAGCTGTGTAGGCGCCCTCAACGAGGCCCGGAGTCTTGAAAGCGAGTTCGCCCGTTCCATCCTCGAGCTTCACAGCTCCAGCGGCGATCTTTCCGTTGCCATCAGCGAGTTGCAACGAACCTGCGCTCAACTCACCGGCACCGCCTGCGAGCGTGTTGGCTCCGGTTGCAACCTGTGTGGTTCCACCGAAGAGTTCCTTGGATCCGTTAGCTAGCTTGCCTGTTCCTGCTGAGAGCTTGTCCGCACCAGCACTGAGCTTGGTGGTTCCGACAGCGAGATCTGATGCGCCCTTATCGATTGCGCCAACACCCTTGAGGAGGCCGGGGTTCTGGGCTGTGCCGTCACCCTTGTAGCCTGCCTGAAGAAGTGCCAGGCCGCCGTTGAGGTTGGCGGCTCCGCCCTTGAGTGCAGCAGTTCCTTCCAGAAGTCCAGGCTGGCCGCCTTTGCCGTCGCCGCCGTCGTGCAGGCCAGCATCCAGCTGGTTCAAGCCAGCCTGAACCGTGGCGACGCCAGCATCGAGGGGAACCATGCCTTTGTCGCGGAGACGTTGAGTCTTGGCCTGCGACTCCAGCGTCCCTCCATGTACTTGGGCGGCGCCAGCTGCAACAGCGGCCGTTCCCGGCGCAAGCTCCGCGGAGCCAGCCTTGAGGTTATCAACACCGGCGTTTGCTTGAACGATTCCTGCATTGAGTTTTTCTGCGCCGGCAACAGCCTCATCAATCTTGCCCATGAGTAGCGCTGGCGGTATGCCGGCCTTCAGCGCGGCTCGTAGTTGCACTAGGCCGTCAGCTAGCTGCTTTGAGCCGTCAACTGCGCCTGGGTTTTCCTTCGATCCGTCACCCTTGAATCCTGCCTGCAGTTGTCCGAGGCCACCGTCAATCTGCAAGACGCCGCCGTTGACCGAGGCTGCCCCATCACTAACCTGCTTTGCCCCGTCGACCAAATCTTGTGCAAGCGGCAGATTGACGTCGATTTCGGCAATGATCTCCTCTGTGCCAGCCTTCAGCTCTCCTGAACCTGCCTGAAGGGCGTGAACGCCTCCATCGACGCCGGTAGTCTTACCATCTCCGCGGAGTCCAGCATCAACGGCAGCGGCGCCGGCTGCGAGTTGCTGCGACCCGGCCTTGGCCTGATCTGTTCCGGCAGCGAGCTGCTGTGCACCGGCCTGAACTTTGCCTGCACCTGCTGAGAGGGCACCGGCACCGTTATGTACTTGGTCTACGCCTGCTCCGAGGTTGGTTACGCCTTCGTCGACCGCGGCGGCACCCTGGAACAATGACTTGGCACCTGTGGTCAGCCGATTCGCGCCGGCAGCGAGTTCCCCTGCTCCTGCCTCCAGCTGGCCAGCGCCGTTGGAAAGATCAATGGAGCCCTTGTTGGCCGCCGTCGCTCCGGCAGTCAATTTGGTGGCGCCAGCGAAGAGTTTCTGGGCGGCGACGTCGGCACGTCCTGCACCGGCGGCAACCTTGTCGCTGCCGACGGCGAGCTTCGCGGCTCCCGCTTCCAGAGTGATGGCACCTTCCGCAGCGGTGTTGGCACCAGCGGACAGCTTGCCGGCACCCTCATCGAGCGCGGCCGCACCCTTTTTGAGCTTCCCGGCACCGGTATTGGCCTCTTTCAGGCCAGTGGCGAGCTTCTGAGCGCCCTCGTCGACCTTGACTGTCCCATCCTCGACTTTCTCGGCTCCGTCGACCGCTTTGGCCGCGCCCGTATTCAGGGCGGAAGCGCCGTCCGAGGCGCGGATGGCTCCGTCGTTGAGCTCGATAGCACCGGCCGAAACCTTGCTGGAAAACAGTACAAAAAAGGCCAACATGGCAATGAGTAACAGCGCTAAGAGCACTGTCAGGACGCCGTGAAGACGGCTGCCCGTGTTGGCCTGCAGGGGTGAACTAGGCATGGGTGAATTCCTCTGTGTTAGCAACAGCGGTCGAGGACCGATATGGGACTGACGAGGTGTGGCCTGTAGGCCCTCGTCATGGGCAATATGCGGTCGGCGATAGTGCGGCTCCCCGTCGAGAACCGCGATGCTTCACGCAGAACAAACACTTGTGATGCCCATTACAGTTTTAGGCTACTGGTGAGTAACTTACAGCATATTTGTGTGAATTGCATCACTAATGTTTTTAGTTGCAGAAGTCTTTGCCTCCGCGGAGGAATCAGAGGCGGAAGTTCGGCGTGGACTACGCTCTCCTCATGACAGTCTCTGCGATCCATCTGCTCCGAGGACTACCTGTCTTCCCCACCGATATGCCCCGCTTCAGCCCAGAAAATGTGCCGTCAACGCCCATGGAGCTCTTTCTGCAGTGGCTCCAACAGGCCATCGACGACGGCGTCCGAGCGCCACACGCGGTGAATGTCGCCACGGTGGACTCAGACGGTTGCCCCGACGCCAGAGTGGTTATCCTCAAGGACATCAGCGAGGGCTGCTGGGCCTTCGCATCGAGCAGTAACAGCCCCAAGGGAAGGCAATTGGAGCTAGCGCCGTCAGCAGCCCTGACGTTCTTCTGGCCCGAAGTTGGCCGTCAGATCCGCATCCGTGGAAAAGTGCTGCCGGGCAGCGTCGAAGAGAACCAGTCAGACTTCAAGCGGCGGCATCCTGATGCCAGAGCACTGGTGAAGGCAGGCGATCAGAGCAGCGTCATGGGGAGTACTACTGAGGTCCGTGACGCCGTTGCTCTAGCAGATGTCCCGGACAGCGATCCCTCGTGGACCGTCTACAACGTGGCCGCGCACAGCGTCGAGTTCTGGCAGGCGGACCATCAACGTCTGCACACGCGTGTTCGCTACGTTCGTCAAAACGAGGGCTGGACCCGCGAACTTCTCTGGCCGTAGCACCTACTCGGCATGGAGCTCGGGATACGGAACTCAGCCAGCTCCCACGATCAGCAGGATCCCAACAAACACGATGCCGGACGCGATCAGGGTGACCATGGTGTAACCCAGGATGTCGCGCATCTTCAGTCCGGCGATCGCAAGCAGGGGTAATGCCCAGAACGGTTGGATCATGTTGGTCCACTGGTCGCCGTAGGAGACGGCCATGATCGCCACGGCCGGATCCACGCCCAGCCGATCGGCGGCGTCGAGCATGATGGGCGCTTGTACAGCGAACTGTCCGCCGCCCGAGGGAACAAAGAAGTTCACGATTCCGGCGGACAAGAGAGCCAGCACACCGAACGTCCCCGGTGTAGCAATGTCGACGAGGAAATCTGAGAAGATCGCGATAAGCCCCGAGGTGGTCATGATGCCCATGATGCCTGCATACAGGGGGAACTGAAGGAGAATTTCTCCCACGTTGGACGCTGCGTTCTTGATCAGGCCGATGAGCTCAAACGGGTTGCGAACCAGCAAAAAAATCAGCGCCAGGAACGTCCAGTTCACAATATCGAGCGTGGCCGTGCCGCCCTGCACATAGTGGGTTATCAGGTACGCCACGAGGGCCAGACCCACCAGGGTGGTCAGGACTCGGCTGGCGTCCACCCTGTCCGCGGGGGTGACAACTTCGTTATCGATAGCGACGTCGTCCGAGCCGCGAGCATCGACCTGAAGCTCCACGATTTTGTCACCAGATTTAGGTGCCACGAGAGCCAGAGCCAGGGAAACCAGCACGATGGTCGCGATCACTGCGGTGATGTTCCACCAGGTGAAAGTGGTGTCTGTGATGGGGATGGTTCGTCCCAGCTGCTCGGTGATGAACGAGTCCTCGGTTGCAGCAGCCAGCGGTCCTGATCCGGAGTAGCCCATATGCCAGACAACGAATCCAGAGAAGCCGGCAGCTACGAGCATGGGGAAATGCAGTGGCAACCCCTTTTCGCGTCCTTGGGCGGCTACTTCCTTGGCCAGTAGACCACCAACTACAAGGCCCAGCCCCCACGTGATGAGAGAAGCTACTGCGGCGGCAAGAAACACGAACACGTAAGCCTGCATTGGGCTCTTGGGGAGGCTGGCCAGAGCTGTGAGTAGTCTCCGGACGGGCCCCGTGTTGGCAAGCGCGTGGCCGAGCAACAGAATGAGCGCCATTTGCGTCATGAACGCGAGGAGCCCTGAGAGTCCATCACCCCACCCGACCAGTACATCTACGGGGCCAGCGTCGGTGAGGAGCAGCGCCAGGATAGCGACGACAAGACTGAGCACGACGGCGAATACCAGAGCGCTCGGGATGAACCGCTCGACCACTGAGTTCACTGGCCGCATCACGGCGGACATGCCGGAGGGCTTATGTTGGGGTGCTGGATTGGTTGTGGACACGGTGCTCTCCTCGGCTCGACGACGGTGCTAACAATCTGGTGTCTTTCACCTGTACGTCTCAATACCTGACTTACAGTTCTCATCATGATAGAGACGTACGGGGGAATCGTCGCTCGCGGCGTGAGAAGAAGTTTCGGGTCCGTGGAGGCCGTTCGCAATATTGATTTTGAGGCACCGGCGGGTGAGGTCACCGCGCTGATCGGGCCCAACGGTTCCGGCAAGACAACGCTATTGCTGATGTTGGCATCGTTGTTGGCGCCAGATGCCGGGACGGTGCAAGTGAACGGCGTGGATCCCCAGAAGGATGCGACGGCGGTGCGGCGTTTGATTGGTTGGATGCCGGATACTCTCGGCGTCTGGGAATCGCTAACCGCCACCGAAGTTCTGACTACCATGGGCACGCTCTACGGCCTGGACCGGACGGCCAGCCGTGCCCGCGCTGTCGAGCTTCTGGACACTGTAAAGCTCACCGAGCTCGCCGATCAGCCTGCCCGAGTGTTGTCCCGTGGCCAGCAGCAACGTCTTAGTCTGGCCAGAGCCCTCATCCACGATCCGCAGGTGCTTCTCCTGGATGAACCCGCGTCCGGTCTGGACCCCGGCTCCCGGGTGGAATTGCGCAGACTGCTGAGGACGCTGGCGGGGCAAGGCAAAGCGATAGTCGTCTCCAGCCACGTCTTGGCAGAGCTCGACGAAATAGCGGACCGCGCGGTATTTGTCAGCCGTGGCGAATCGGTGAAGACCCAAACCCTCAACGAAGCCGGCGCTCAAGCTCGCCGCTACACGATCCGGGCCGAGCCCCTAGAGCCACTCGCAGCTGCCTTGGAACGTCACGGCGTGGCTTTCAAAACTAGCGGAGACATTCGCCGCGAAGAGTATGAAGTTCTTCTTGGCACTACAGCCGAAGCGGCAGCGCTGTTACGCACGTTGGTGATGGACGACGTCGTGGTTACCGCTTTTGCGGCAGCCGGTGGCGCTTTGGAAGAGACGTACATGAGCCTGGAGGCCAATCAACTATGACTGCGCAGCTCAAGGAAAATGACGTTCAGCCGCAGCAATCGCTGCCGTGGTTCACGGGTGTTAAGGCTGTTTTCAAGCTCGAAATGAAGCAGCGTTTGCGTGCTCGCTCCTGGTACATCGTGCTCGGTATCTGGTTTGCCCTTCTGGGGCTGATCTTCGTTCTGGCGGCGGTGACTAGCGCGTCGATGGCCGCTGAAGGGGAGGGCGGCCCGATTCTCTTCGAACTGGTGATCGGAACCGTGCTGCTTTTTGGGCTCCTCGTGGCACCAGGACTTTCGGCCACAGCCATCAACGGTGACCGTGCGGCCGGAACACTGGCGATTATCCAGGTCACGCTCCTCGCTCCCGGCCAGATTCTGTGGGGTAAGTGGCTGACGGCTTGGGCCGCAGCCCTGGCCTTCCTCGTGATCAGCCTTCCCTTTATCGTCTGGGCTCTAATCGTCGGCGGTGTCACTTTTTCCGAGACCCTTGTGTCATTGGTGATGCTCGCCGTCGAACTAGGTCTGGTGGCTGCCATCGGTGTAGGGGTTTCGGCAATCGCCGGCCGTCCGTTGTTCTCGATCGTCATCACGTACATGCTTGTGGCCCTGCTGAGTATCGGAACGGTGATTGGTTTTGGCCTCAGTATGGTTCTCGTTCAGGACGAGGCCGAGGTCACCACGGCTAACTATTCGCTGCCTGAAGATTTTGATTCGATGGCCGAGCCCAAGGATGAAGACTTCACGTGCACCACTGAGACCTACCGACAGCAGGTCCTCCATACAGAGCGGACGGCCTGGCTATTGGCCGCCAACCCGTTTGTGATTGTGGCAGATGCCGTGCCGTACAACCGCGTTTCCGAGGAAGACTTCGGGACTGAGGACTACCGGATGCCCGGAGTGATGGAGTCGGTGAGCATTGGTCTGAGAACGGCGCAGGCAGGGCCAGACTTTGAGCAAACCTGTGAGGAGCTCTCAGGTCCTTACGCACAGTCACCGCCACCTAGCGGACTCATGCCCATCTGGCCGCTGGGCCTTGCACTTCAAGGCCTCCTGGCTGGAGCGCTGATTTTCATTGGTTGGAGGCGTCTGGCCACGCCCGTTGGTCGTCTGCCTCGCGGAACACGCATCGCTTAGGTTAAAAAGGACCTGGCGGCCTCATCGTGTGAGGCCGCCGGGAGCCGATCTAAACGCGGACCACCATTTTGCCGGTGTTCGATCCGCCCATCATGTCCAGGAACGCCTGAACTGAGTTGTCGATGCCGTCCACCACAGTTTCATCGAAAACGATGTCTCCATTGGTGAGCCAACCGGACATCTTCTCAACGAATTCACCCTGCAGATCCTGATGCTGACCAACAATGAAGCCTTGAAGTTTCAAGGACTTCGTGACTAAGTTGCCCATGTTGTCCGGACCGGGCTCGCGGCTGGTATTGTTGTACTGCGAGATCGCCCCGCACAGCGCTACACGGCCGTTGCGGTTCAGAACGTCGATCGCGGCCTCCAGATGATCACCCCCGACGTTGTCGAAGTACACATCAATGCCTTCCGGGGCGGCGTCCCGCAGCTGTTTGCGCACGGAACCATCCTTATAGTTGAACGCGTCGCTGAAGCCGTACTTGCTCTTGAGCACCTTCACTTTTTCCGCGGACCCGGCCGAGCCAATGACCTGCTTGGCCCCGAGAACGCGTGCGATTTGCCCGACGGCGCTTCCCACAGCTCCAGCGGCACCGGAGACGAAAACGACGTCGTCCTTTCCGAAGCCGCCAATGCGGGTGAGCCCTGCGTACGCCGTCAGCCCGGTCATGCCGAGAATGCCGAGGTACACGGAGAGCTCCAGCCCGGGGATTTCTTGGACCTTCGTGAACTGGTCCGCTGAATCCTGGGCAGTATCCCGCCAACCGAAGCTGTGAAGGACGGCGTCGCCCACAGCGAAATCATCGCTGGAGGACTCCGTCACCAGGCCAACAGCGGCGCCGGTCATCGCTTCGTCCAGCTGAAAAGGCGGTACGTAGGATTTGGCGTCGTTCATCCGGCCGCGCATATACGGATCTACGGAAATGAACTTGTTCTGCACCCGAACCTCACCCGGCTGCAGGTCCGGCAGATCTTCCTGCACGCTCCGGAAGTTTTCATGTGTCGGAGCGCCCTTGGGGCGTGATGCGAGCTGAATCTGTGTGCTGGTGGCCATTATCAGGTCTCCTTCTTCTGGCAGGACGAGCTATCCGGACACCGTTGCTTAGCCAGCTGGCTGAGCTGGCTTCGACGCCGGGGTGCGAACCAGTTTGCGGTTCACGAACTCGTCCATGCCGTACTTGGCTAGTTCACGACCAACGCCGGAACGCTTCACTCCGCCGAAGGGGAGGTCGGCCTGTGTGCTGGTGACAGAGTTGATCCACACCATGCCTGTTTCGAGGCGCTGTGCTACTGACTTTGCTCTGTCGGTGTCCGTGCTAAAGACGGAGCCACCCAAGCCGTAGGCGGAGCTGTTGGCCAATTCGATGGCCTCTTCCTCGTCTGCGACCTTGTATACGACGGCTGCTGGTCCAAACAGTTCTTCACTGTAGGCACGCATTTCTGGTGTTACATCGGTGAGCACTGTTGCTTCAACGAACGCGCCCGGGCCGTCAACGTGGTGTCCGCCCGTACGCAGAGTAGCGCCCTTGTCCACGGCGTCCTTGATCTGTTCGATCAGGCCGTCCGCTGCGGACTGTGATGACATTGGGCCGAAGCGGGTGTCCGCCTGGGTGGGATCGCCCGGCTGCATCTTCGACATTCTTGCGGTGAACTTCTCGACGAAGTCGTCGTAGTACTTCTCTTGAATGATGAACCGTTTGGCTGAAACGCAGGACTGCCCCGCGTTACCCATACGCCCGGCGACGGCGGCTTTGACCGTCTTGTCGAGGTCGTCACTGTCGAGGACGATGAAGGGGTCCGATCCGCCGAGCTCCAGAACGTACTTCTTGAGGTTGCGCCCTGCTACCTCTGCGACAGCGGAGCCGGCGCGCTCGCTACCCGTCAGGGAGACACCCTGAACGCGTGGGTCGGCGATCATGTCCGCGATCTGATCCTTGGTCGCGAAGACGTTGATGTAAGCGCCTTCGGCGAGGCCAGCGTCCTTGAAGATCTGCTCAACGGCCAGCGCGGACTGGGGGCAGTTCTCTGCATGCTTGAGCATGATGGTGTTGCCCAGGAGGAGGTTGGGCGCTGCGAAACGCGCTACCTGATAGTAGGGGAAGTTCCACGGCATGATGCCCACGAGGGAACCAATGGCTTCGGTGCGCACAACTGCTTCACCACCGCCGACGGCGTCGATCGTGTCATCTTGCATGTACTGCGGGCCCTTGTCCGCGTAGTACTGGTAGATGCTGGCGGAGAGCTCCACCTCGCCCTGTGCCTGACCCTTGGTCTTTCCCATTTCCATGGTGATGGTGGCGGCGAGTTCGTCCTTGCGCTCCTTGTAGAGTTCCGCAACGCGGGACAGGATTGCCGCACGATCCTCGACGGCGGTGCTGCGCCAGGATCCGTATGCCTTGTGCGAGCGCGCCATGACGTCCTGAATGTCAGCGTCTGTGGTCAGCTCAAATTCTTTCAGCGTTTCGCCGGTGGCAGGGTTTACTGTTTTATATGCACTCATGATTCAACCGTAGTCACACAGGTGGCGGTCTGAACAGTAGGTAAGCCAGCTGCGAACACTATGTCTTGGCTGACTTCTCCGCCGCGGTCGGATCCCCTGGAAGCTCGGTTCCGCGGATGGACTTGCCCTTGGTCTCCCGAACGTAGAGCAGCGCGATCAGCCCAATGGCGCTAGCCCCCATCATGTAAAACGCTGGAAACAGCAGGTTGCCGGTTGCCTCAATGGCCGCTTCGTTGACCAGGGGAGCAGTGCCACCAAAGATGGCAGTGGCCATGTTGTAGGTGATGGCAAAACCTGCATAGCGGACGTGGGTGGGGAACATGGCAGGGAAGGTCGCTGAGATGGTGGCGAGCTGCAGCACGTAAAGAATACCGAGTACGGAGAAGCCAATTAGAGCGCCTGTGAATCCAGTTCCGATCAGCAAATACATGGGGACGGCCATCACAAACAGACCTCCCATGGACATCAACCACATGGGTCGTCGTCCAATGCTGTCTGATAGGCGTCCTGCGAACGGGATAAGAATCATCATGACCACCTGACCTATCAAGATCAGTGTGAGTGAGCTGTTGTTGGACATGCCGACCTGTGTCTCAAGATAGGTGGGCATATAGCCAAGGAGCGTGTAGTTGGCGACGTTGAGGGCGATGACGAGCCCGGACATAGCGACAATTGGGCGCCAATACTTCCGGATGAGATCGCGTAGTTCGGCCTTGGCGCTTGGCTCCTTTTCCTTTTCTTTTTCCTTGTCCAGTTCACGGAAGACGGGAGTGTCCTCCAGCTTATTTCTCAAGTAGAAGCCGATGAGGCCCAGCGGTCCTGCCACCAGGAACGGGATGCGCCATCCCCACTCTTCCATCGCGGCGTCGCCGAGAATCAGCTGGAGGAAGAGCACGATCGCGCTACCCAGGGCGAAGCCCGCCAGCGTCCCGAACTCGAGGAAGCTGCCAAAGAAGCCGCGTTTTTTGTCAGGGGAGTACTCGGCCATGAACGTGGCGGCGCCACCGTATTCGCCGCCCGCAGAGAAGCCCTGAATGAGACGCATCAGGATCAGTAGGGCGGGAGCCCACCAACCGATCGTTTCGTAGCTGGGTATGAGACCGATAGCGAAGGTAGCGCCGGCCATCAAAACAATGGTGAGCGCAAGGATGGCCTTGCGACCGATCTTGTCGCCTAGCGGACCCCAGAAGAATCCGCCCAAAGGGCGGACCAGGAATGAAATCGCGAAAGTGTTGCGAGCGGTCCGTAGCTGGTACAGAGTGGAGACACAGCCGATCCGCGGCCACCGCGGAGAAACGAGGTGCAGCATGCCGAAGACAACGAAGAGCGGCGAGGTCAAGGAATCAGAGCTGCCGAGCACGTTGCAGCGTTCGGACAAAAAGGCACAGGAAACCTACGCCAAGGCACATGACTCGGCGGCTGAGGAGTACGACGGCGACGAGGAGAGAACAAACCGAGTTGCTTACAGTGCGCTCAAGCACACGCACGAAAAGGTAGGCGACCATTGGGAACCGAAGGATGAAAACGGACCTTCTGATCAGCAGGCGGAGGGCGGCAAGAATACCTCCCGGGATACCGCCGGTGGTGTGGACCAGAACGCCACGAAAGAGCATCTTTACGAACTCGCCCAGAAACTGGACATCTCAGGCCGTTCGGATATGACGAAAAACGAACTGATCGAGGCTCTACAGAAGGCTAACGACAAGAAGACCGCTGAGGCGCGAGAGTAACTGTCAGGTGATCATCAAGGCGATGAGGACTACCGCTGTCACAGCGAGCACAATCACGACGATCCCACCGATCATCAGGTGCCGATACTTGGCACGGGTACCAGGCGACACAGTTGATTCATCGCCCGGCGTGGCATCACGCTTGGTGATGGGCTCGTCGTCCAGTGGCACGAAGGTGTCCTTCGGAGTTTCGGCGTCGTTGTTCTTGTCCATGACCCCATGGTAGGAATCAACTTCGCAAAATGACAGTGCCGTCAGCACCTGCTGTTCACAGCCAAGGCTTGCGCCACAGGATGCTCGCTACTTAGGACGCTGGAGACAGCACTGCGACTAGAAAGTCCGACGACGACGTCCACGGCCGCAACTCCCACGTCGAAAATCGTGCGTCGCACGTGAGACCGGCAAACTCGGCGTCGGAAAGGAGCGCGTCGAAACTGTAGCCGCGACCGGCTCCGAAGGCGATAACCGCCCTGCCCTCGGGCGCAAGGTGCGAGGCGAAGTTCCGGAGCACATCTACGGCAGTGCCCGGCGCTAGGAACGTCATGACATTGCCCGCGCAAACGATCAGATCGAAGGTCGACCGGCCGTCGTCGTCGTGCAGGTCCAGTTCGCTCAGATCACCGACGTGCCATTCGACGTCCGGGTGGACGTCCCGAGCAGCTTCGATCAGTTCAGGGTCAACATCAACGCCCATTACCTGATGACCGCGAAGCGCAAGTTCGCCGCCGATCCTGCCCGGACCACAGCCCGCGTCCAGAATCCGGGCGTTGCGGGATGCCATGGCGTCGATCAGCCGGGCCTCCCCATGCAGATCAGCACCATCCGCGCGCATTTGCTCAAACCGCTCGATGTACCAGGCTGAATGGCCGGGATTTTCCCGCTTTTTCGCTTCCCAGAGGGTCTCGTTTCTCACCTGCTCAGGCTACACCGCGGAGCGGACATGCAACTGGCCGGGGACACAGCCCCGGCCAGTTGCATGGTGGAAATTTAGCGTACGGCGGCGAGTGCGTTGGCGATGCCCGCTCCGTAGTAGCTGTTGTTATAGAAGGGGCCTACGCACTCGGCACCCCGTGGCGCAGACGCGGGTGCGCACTGCTGGTACATGGCCTGCTGCCGCAATTGCTGGATCATCCAGGCAGGACTCCAATTTGGGTGAGCGGACTTCATCAGAGCCAGAACGCCAGCCACATGCGGCGACGCCATGGACGTGCCACTCAACGAACCGTAGGAGTTGTTGGGCAGCGTGGACAGGATCCGTGAACCCGGGGCAGCCACGTCGATGACGTTCAGTCCCCGGTTGGAGAAGGAGGACAGCGCCGTCGCCTGGTCAGTCGAGGAAACGGTCACAACGCCCGGTAACTCCGTCGGAATGTCCTTGCAGTTGTTATTGATTTGACGGTCGACGGCGGTCCCATCATTGGGGCTGCCGCTGTCCGTGGTCTTGTTCGCCAAGTCGTAGGCGGCATTGCCTGCGGCCGCTGCGTGGACAACGCCCTGATCCGTGGACCACGTGACAGCGCGCTCGACGGCGGTGCGTACCGCAGCCTGATCGGGCTGGTCACCACACCAGAAAGTCAGCGGATCAATGAAGTAACTGTTGTTAGTCACGTCCATGCCCTGCATTCCCGCCCACATGAAACCGCAGACTGCGTATTCGGGATAGATGTAACCGTCGTCGCTCACTACCTTCACCGAAGCCATGCGCACACCGGGTGCAACACCAACGATGCCGACGCCGTTGCGGGCGGCGGCCACGGTGCCTGCAACGTGCGTGCCGTGGGAAGAGGTGGTGGGTTGCCATCCGGTTGCGGAGGTGTCCGGTTTGCCCGCATTGGAGCAGTTTACTGAAGCGGCTACGTCGATGTTGGGCTTCAGGTCCGGATGATCGGCGTCGATGCCGCTGTCCAGAACGCCGACAAGCACGTCACGGGAACCGTCAGTGATCTCATGTGCCTGATCAGCTTTGATCTGGGCCATGTCCCACTGTTCGCTTTCGCGCGGATCCACAGCGGCGCCCTCATAGGTGGCGTCGCCGTACTTGAGGTCCGCTTTGGCCTGTGCATCTGTGCTTTGGCGACGTTGCCGCTGATCGGTCCACGGAGTGGCGATACCCTCGGGTGTTCCTTCGGACACCGTTGCCGTGCGAGTTGCACCAACGGACTCGACGAAATTCTTGCCGCGCTTCATGACATCCGTACGGAAGTCCGCGCTCTTGGACTGCACCACCACCACACCGATTTGTGGCCACTGCTGAACGACGACGCCGTCGGCTGCTTCAATCGCCTTGACAACCTGTTTGGTCTGACCGCGGTTGGCACGCTTCGCGTTGACGACGTAGCTCATAAGCTGCCCGTCGGCGGCGTCGAATGGGATGGGAGTGGAGACGGGCTCCGCTGTAGGGGCTGCTACGGCGCTGCTGCCGACCATGGCGGAAGCAGTAAGGGCGACGACGGCGAGGGCCGCCGACGTACGCCGGGCAAGGACAGATCTGGTCACGTTTGGACCTCCAGATGAGAATGATTGGGACTTCTCGATCCTTGCATGAGGTCTTCCATTGCGAAAGAGTCCACGACCATATCCGGTGATTTAGGGCACAAATACTTTCCGTGCATCTTCGGGTGAGACCCCTATCCATTCAACAATTTCTCTGGATGGTATAAGCCCATCTGCCCAGTCAATGTCGAGCGGAGTACCGTGACCGGTGGGGTCACAAATTTCGTCGGAGACGATGATCTGTGCCAGATCACGGATAGAAAGTTCGGGGTCAAAAAGCTTCCTAAATTCCGCAAGGACAACTCTGCGCCCAAGTATGGGGCCGGCCTTCCATTCGCGGTGCAGAAAGATGACGGAGTCATCGGGCAATACTTTTCCGCCAACCCATTTGAGATCGGGCGACCATAGGTCCTTTTCCTGGTCGAGCAGCTCTTCTATGGATTCTAAGAGAGTCTGCGATTCAGCTGTTCCATCCACGGGGGAATCCCGCCTTTCGGTGAAGCCCTAGGCTCATTCGGACCAATGGTCCTTTTACTGTCAGTCGGACTATTGAAACGGTCAATCCTTTGACGCCGCAAGAAGTTTCCCGATCGCGCTCTTGTCCCAGGACGCAAGCAGCTCCGCGGTGTCCTTATAGACCTCGACGGCACCCGCTTCGGTGAGGTGAGCCGCCGTCGTCCCGCCGGACTCCACCCCGATGCACGGTATCCCGAGTTTCTTGGCAGCGATGACGTCCCACACGGCGTCGCCCACAAAGACTGCGTTCTCGGCCTGCACGTCGACGTCCTTCAACGCCGCTTCGAGGATGTTCGGAGCGGGCTTGCTGGCATCGGCGTCAGTCGAACTTGTTGCGCCATCAATAGCGTCGTCGGCATTAATCACCTGACGCAGAACATCCAATTCCGCCTGCTCTGCCGAAGATGCGAGGACGACGGCGAGTCCCGACTCGTGGGCGCGCAGTAGGACATCTCTAGCGCCAGGTAGGGTGCGCAGCGACGGCCAATGTGTGGAGTACACGGCTCCGTGCGAGGCTTTCAGCGCATCGTCTTGATCTTTATCTCGATCGTCGCCCAGAAGCTCCGCAATCATTTTGTCGCCGCCCATGCCCACACCGGCGTGGATTTGCGCCATGGGCACGTCATGCCCGGCTTTCCGGAACGCCTGCCACCAGGACAGAACGTGCAAGTAGTTGCTGTCCACGAGCGTGCCGTCGACATCGAACAGAACACCTTTTCGCTGCGTCATTGTTTCTCCCTATTCGCTTCGTAGATAGTCCAGTTGTGCGCCGACCGATGCCTCGGCTGCGCCGCGAACCAAAGGATCCACGTCCCCATAAACATGGTCAGCTACCTGCTCAACCGTCGCATCTGATCCCAGCTCCTGAAGCGCAGCGCGAACCTGGTCGAGGCGCTGACGCCGATGCTTCAGGTAAGCCTCCGCAACTTCGCTCAGATCAGGCAGAATCGGTCCGTGCGCTGGCAGAACCGTAGCTGGCCCCAATGCCTTGAGTAGTTCCAGCGATTCTAGGTAGGCGCCCAGCCGTCCATCCGGGTAGTCGATGATCGTGGTGCCACGGCCCAAGATCGTGTCGCCCGTCAGCACCGAACCGGTAGGGCCGTCGTCGGGCAGGTGGAAACTGACCGAATCAGAAGTATGGCCGGGAGTGGCGAGTACCCGCACCTCCACGCCTTCGGCGTCGATCACCTCGCCAGCTACGAGCGGGCGCCCGCCATGGCAATGCTCCTGAGCCAGGGCACGCACGGGCGCACCGGTGAGCTCGTGCAGGCGCTCACTACCGGCCGTGTGGTCCGGGTGGCGATGCGTGATGAGGATCAGCCGGATGTCTCCGACGGAGGCCAGCAGTTGCAGGTGCGCCTCGTCGTCGGGCCCGGGATCCACCACCGTTCCGGTACCAATTACGTAAGAGTTGGTCCCCTCCAAGCTCATGGGACCAGGGTTCGGGGCCAACCGAAAGCGGGTCTGGGGGCTACTGCGTGTGAGGGGATCGGAGGAACCGGCGTCGGATGTTGTCATAGCCCAATCGTAGACACGGGTAGTCTGCTGTGGAGAAAGTATCCGGAAGAAGGTCCCATGCCTGCAGCGCCCGAATCACCCGTTCTACCCCGCCTCGCGGTCAGTGTCATCATGCTGCGACGCGACGCCGACGATCCCGTGGTATTCATCCAGAACCGGGCACACACCATGGACTTCGCTGCCGGGATGGTGGTTTTTCCCGGCGGCCGCGTGGACGGCAAGGACTATGGTGCTGCCCGAAACCCTGAGCTGTCCCAGGTAGCTGAACGGCACGCCTCCGCTTGGCGAAAGAGCGCCATCAGTGACGGCGGAGCGCGCTCAACTCGTGAAATGTCGGCGATCTTGCTGGCCGCAGCGCTGCGGGAAGTTCAGGAAGAAACAGGGGCCTCGCTGAAGGCCCACGAGCTGACGCCATGGGCCAACTGGGTGACGCCGTCGGGCATGCCCAAACGGTTCGATACCTACTTCTACCTCACCCAGCCCGCGCCGTCGATAGAGCCCCGGCACCAGACCACGGAAGCGCGTTCCTCGCACTGGTCCTCAGTTCGCTCAATCCTCGCCGAGGCCGACGACGGCGCGCTGCAACTCATGCCGCCTACGCGCCACCTGCTCGAAGAACTGGTGGGCCTGGACCCGGATGACCAGCAGTTCCGCAGCGGACGGTCAATCGAGCCGGTGCGGACGATGCTGCCCGGGGGGACAGCGCCCTAAGTCTCTGCGGCCGAGTTTTCGCGGCCCGGAGGCGAGAAGTGAACGCTGCCTAGCCGCCGTCGCGCAGTTCACGCATGCGGTCGAGGTCCCGACGGTCCTTCTTGGTGGGTCGGCCAGCGCCACGGTCGCGTTGCGGCAGGCCCAGCCCAGGCAGTTTGGGTTGTGCCGGCGTGTGGTCGGTAAAACAGTGCGACGCCGCCTCCGCACCAACGCGCTTAGCGATCAGTCGGCGAACTTCAAGGATGCGATCGAAGCCTGGTTGGCGGACGCGAATGGTGTCGCCCGGGACCACAATGTGTGCTGCCTTGGCCGGTTTGTCATTGAGCCGAACGTGGCCTGCCCTGCACGCGGTGGTCGCGGCGGAACGTGTTTTGTAGGCGCGGATGGCCCACAGCCATGCGTCGATCCGGACTGCGCCGGAAGAAGATGCGCTCATGTTGGAACCTGATCAGTCTGGACGGATATCAAGACCGAGGTTCCCTGCTAGAACAATGGCCTGCTGCATGTCTACCACAGCCTTTTTGACATTGGTTTCCTGCGGGTCGAGGGATACGAGGTTGCTGCCGCGCAGATCTGCCCCGCTGAAGTCCGCGCTGTCGAGCCACGCGCCCCCGAGATCGACGTCGCGGAAGGTGCCGCCTGCACACTTCACTCCGCGCAGGTCGGCCTCGCCCATTCGTACGGAGCTGAACACTGCCTTGGACAATTCGGCGCCCGGCAACGCCACCATGGACCAGTTGCCGCCGTCGACTCTGGTGATGTTGAAGCTGCACTTCTGGAAGATGCTGCCCACCATCCGGCATCCGGTGAACGCGGCGTCGAAAAAGTTGCAGTGCGCAAACGTGCAGTTCGCGAAAGAGCTATCCGTGAACGCCGCGACGTTGAACGATGCCCGGTTGAACGTGCAGTGGTCAAAAGAGGCGCCCGTCGCTGTTGCCTCGGTCAGGTCAAGATCGGAGAACGTGACGTCGGTGAATTCCTCGCCGGACAGATCCCGGGCATACCAGTCCTCGGACGAGCGCGTGGTGTTGGTCATGACTTCAGTACATCATTCTTGGCGCGAGGCTGTTGTGCTGGCAGGCCCCGCCTCAAGCTCCTTGATCCAACTGCCCTTGCGCATGACAGCAGAGACGTTGTGCTGA
>JBBPYK010000072.1:0-21426 GCA_038199985.1 Actinomycetales bacterium
ACACCTCTGGCGCGTACATTCCGGGACATGGCACCCCGACCGTGATTATCACTGGCCGAAACCGTCCCCCGGGACAGGCCAGTGTCCGAGCGGTCCTTGGTATTCAAGGAGAGCCTGGCAAGCCGAAGGATCCAGCAAAGGCGCTGGTATGGTCATCCATCGCCAGGCACGTCACTGACCCGGGCTATCAAGACCAGTGGGTCAGTGTCACCGACCTGGAACGCAAGCAGCTGGCAGTTCACCCCTGGTCACTGTCCGGCGGCGCCGCAGTCAATCTCAATGCAGCAATCTCCTATGCGAACACCGTACCCCTCGAGCTCATGCTTGATTCTGTCGGCATCCTTGCTGTTACTGGAATGGACGAAGCATACGTCGGTTCCCCTCGAGCCCCCCACGCTTGGCGCGAGACGCTCCCGCTACAGCGTTTCGTCGAGGGAACGAGCGTCCGCGACTACGATTTCTCGAATAGCGTCTACTGTCTTTTCCCGAAACCGACACATACGTCTCAGGTAAAACAGACTGAGTCCATTCAGCTCTGGCCGCAGCGCGCGGGGCTCCGCGCGCGGCAGTACTTCTCGAAAACAAACGAGCAGCGAAGTATGGGATGGCAAGATTACGTATACGTGCAGCAGAAATTCGTCGATGCGCGACTTCTCATTTCATTCGCGTTCGTTGCAACGCATAACCACTTCGTGTTGGACCGAGGAGGGAAGGTCTTCAACAGGTCCGCACCGGTCATCAAGCTCCCTGCGGAGGCTACGGTCGAGCAGCACCTCGAACTTATTGGCGTGCTCAACTCATCCGTTGCGTGCTTCTGGCTCAAGCAAAACAGTCACAATAAGGGCGGCGGCGGAATCGGTGGGGGAATAGCGGAGGAACACTGGGAACAGTTCTACGAATTCACCGGGACGACCCTGAAGGATTTCCCCCTGCCGTCCCGCCGCCCTGTCGATATCGCCGGCGAGTTGGACCGGCTGGCCCAGGATCTGGCCGGCTTTTCGCCAACTGCAGCTCTTGACGCCGATGGCTATGCCACCCGTCGTGAGGCACTCGAAGCATATTCAAAGCAGGCTGATTCCGTTCGGGACCGGATGATCGCTCTTCAAGAAGAACTTGACTGGCAGGTCTACCAGTCATACCGACTCACAGACATCGAGCTCACCTACGACGGTGAAGTACCAGACATTTCCCTCGGTGAGCGCGCTTTCGAGATCGCGATGGGCCGCAAGCTAGCCGCGGACGAGGGGTCAGCTGAATGGTTCATTCGCCATGGCTCCACACCGATCACGGACGTCCCTAGCCACTGGCCTGAAAATTATCGAGCGCTCATAGAACAGCGCCTCGCACTCATCGAGTCGGACAAGAATATCAACCTACTCGAACGCCCGGAGTATAAACGCCGTTGGGCTGGTGCGATCTGGCAGGAGCGAGAGGCGGACGCGATTCGGGAATGGCTCTGCGATAAGTTGGAGTCGCGCGATTACTGGTTCGAGGGTGAAACGCCGTCTACCCGCACCATTGCTAACCTGGCCGACCTGGTTGCACGAGACGCGGACTTCATGGAAGTTCTTGCCCTGTTCGCGGACATGCCCGAACCCGATGTAGTCAAGGCACTGACCGCGCTCCTCGCTCCGGAGGCGGTGCCTTACCTCGCCGCGTACCGCTACAAGGAAACCGGTCTACTCAAGCGCGGCGACTGGGAACACACCTGGAAGCTGCAGCGGCACGAAGACGCAGGAACCTATCGCCCACGTCTTGCTGGTGAAGATGGGCCGATCCCCGTCCCACCGAAGTACACGAAGGCTGACTTTGCCAAAGCACACTACTGGACCAATCGAGGCAAACTCGATGTGCCCAAGGAACGGTTCGTCCTCTATCCCCACACGGCCCGGGGTCTCGATGCCACTCCGCGCCTGGGCTGGGCGGGATGGGATCACGCGCAACAAGCTCTTGCACTCGCCAACCTCATCGAAGACGCCAAAGCCGACGGTGAATCAGACGAACGACTCATTCCTCTTGCTGCAGGGTTAGAGGAGCTCGAACCCTGGCTGAAACAATGGCACGGGGACTTCCACCCCGAGTACGGAGAGGCGCCCGCTGTGCTGTTCTCCGCCATTCTCGACGAGCTCACCGTCGAGCTCAATCAGACCCGTAGCCAACTCCACGATTGGCGCCCGGCGTTGCCCGCCAAACGGGCACGACGCACTCCCACGAAGGCTTGATTATGAGCACCTTACTCAAAGACCTCATCGACATCCCGGAAACCGCCGGAGCCAGCGATTATGTGCTTCGGCTGACCGACGGTGTAGAGCATCAGGACAGGACTCTGCAGGAGTATGTCGTCACCGACGAGCTCACCAAGGCCTTCGCCACCGCACTCGACCTGATTCGCGGCGCGCTCAGCGAAAACCAGTCCAAGGCGGCCTTCCTCGACGGTTCCTTCGGCTCCGGTAAGAGCCACTTCATGGCGGTGCTTTACTCGATCCTCGGTGGCAACCCTGCCGCGCGAGCCATCGAGGAGCTGGCGCCGGTCATCGACCGATCGGCTGATGTTCTCGAAAACAAGAAATTGCTCACCCTCGCCTACCACTTCCTAGCCGCCGAATCCGTCGAAGACGTCATCCTCGGTGGATACGTCGCCCAAATTCGCAAGCTCCATCCCGGATGTCCGCTCCCTGCGGTACATGAAACCGACCTGATCCTCGCCGATGCGGACGCCGCCCGCGGGCGGGACGGAGATGAGGCGTTCTTCGCTGCCCTCGGGACTGCCACCCAGCACGACGCCGGCGATGAATGGGGAGAAGTCCTTGGATCCAACAATTGGGACGCGGTGAGCTATGAAGCGGCTCGCCAAGCCCCCGAGGGAGACCCTCAGCGCACCGACCTCGTGGATGCCTACCGCCAAGTGTTCCAAAAACACTCCGCCGAGCTGCACCGGAATTACCGACCTCTTCCGGACGGGTTAGCCGCGATCAGCTCTCATGCGAAGCAACTGGGTTACGACGGAATCGTCCTCTTCTGCGACGAAATCATCCTCTGGCTTACCTTCATCGTCTCCAATCACACGAAGTTCGGCGAGGAAGTCCAGAAACTCACCCAACTCGTGGAAACCGGGTCCGGTACACGCGATATCCCGATCATCTCGATTCTGGCCCGCCAGCTCAACCTCCAGCAGTACTTCGGCGACAACGCTGGAGTTGCCGGCAACGAACAGCAAGCCCTCGAAAGCGCCTTCCGCCACCAGGAAGGCCGCTTCTCCCGGATCGAGCTGGGTGAGCATAACCTGCCCCAGGTTGCGCATAAGCGGCTCCTGAAGCCCAAAAATGCCGAGGCCCAGCGCATCATCGACGAGGCTCTGCAGCGGGTAGCGCGCAACGTGGAAGTCCGCGATGTCTTGCTAGATTCGGTCAACGCCGACGAAGACCACCGCGGGTCCAGCCTGGCCGAGTTCAATCTCACCTACCCGTTCTCCCCCGCACTGATCTCCACCCTCCAAGATCTCTCCGGCGTCATGCAACGCGACCGAACCGCGCTGAAGGTGATGCAGCGACTGCTCGTCGACCAACGCGACACCCTAACCGTGGACAACATCATCCCGGTTGGCGATCTCTTTGACTTACTCATGGGCGGCAGCGATCCGATCACCAGCGCCGCGGCGGCCAAATTCGCCAACGCCAAGCGGCTGTACGATACGAAGTTTCAACCTATGCTGCGCCGAGACCACGACATTGACCAAGCGGGCGCCGACGTCGTTCTCGACCGCAGTCATCCTTACTGGACCGACGCCCGCCTTGCGAAAACCCTGGTGCTCTCCGCCCTCGCACCGAACGTGCCGGCGCTGGCCAACATCACCCCGGCGCGCATCGCGTCGCTGAACCACGGCAGCATCGTATCTCCCGTCGAGAAGCGCATTCCTAGCCTCATGCTCGGCAAGCTTAAAAAGTGGACCACCGACGTGCCTGAGCTTCGGGTCCCCGCCGATACCACCCACCCAGTTATCCGTCTTGGCCTAAGCGAAGTGGACTACGACAGCGTGCTCATTGCCGCCCGTGGCGAGGACAACCCTGGTCGTCGCCGCGAGTTGCTCCGAGTCCTGATTTGTCAGGCATTCGGCATAAGGATCGACGACCAGACCATCGCCCAAACATACGAGCAGACGAAAATCTGGCGGGGAACAAACCGCACCATCAGCCTGCTTTTCGCCAATGTTTGCGACACCGCGGCCATCGCCGATAGCCAATTCGAGTCCCCCCCAGATCAATGGCTTTACATCATCGATTATCCTTTTGACGAGTCCGGGCGAACCCACCGGGACGATCTGGAACGTGTCGTAGCGGTGCAGCAAAAGATTCCCGACACCAACACCATCACCTGGCTCCCGAAATTCTTCAGTCTGGATCGCCTGACCGACCTCGGCCGTTTGGTCGTGTGCAATTACGTGCTCAAAAATGATCAGCGTTGGGAGACCTATGCCAAACAGCTGAGCGGCAACGACCGCCACGAAGCCCGCCGGCTCATTGAAAATCAACGTGATTCCCTCACCGAGCGCATCACGAACACCATCACCGAGGCCTACGGCATCAGCGAACCAACGCCGGGAAGCCTAGTGATGGACGGCACTCATGAGGAATTCTTGAAGAGCCTCAACCCCGAAGTTACGCTGCATAAGCCTGTCGGCGTCACCATGGCGCAAGCATTCGACCGGCTCATTGAGGATTCCTATGATCGTCTCTATCCCGGTCACCCCCGCTATAGCAGGAAATGGAACGAGCGCGACTTCTCCGTCGTCGCCGATAATATGCGGAAAGCTGCCCAGGACTCCGATGGAAGGCATGCGCTATTGCGGGCCGAACGCGAAGCGACCTCGGATATCGTCAACACGTTGAAGGTCGGTCATGTTAGTGAAACCGACATCCTACTCACACGGCCTCGTTTCAGTAGCTGGGCGCACATATTCGACCTCAATATGGGACGCAATCATCTAAGCGAACGGGACACCATTACGGTGGGAGACGCCCGGAAATGGGTCCGGGACGTCCACCCGGCTCAAGGGCTCACCAAGCCGAGCGTTGATTTGGTCATCATCGCTTGGACGCTGCTCAATGAGCGCAGTTTCTACCGCGCAGGTATGCCACTGCTCCCGGTGCCAAATCCCGGAAAGCTGTCCGACGATATGACCTTGGTCCGCGAATCGCTGCCCACCCAGCAATCGTGGAGCGAAGCCGTTGACCGAGCAGGAGCAATCTTCGGTCTCAACGCCAATAGCTATATGACACCGACTGCGGTCAACCAACTGGTAGCCGAGCTACGCGCCAAGACCAAGGAACAGGAAGAAGCAGCGAGACTGCTGGTCGCTGCGGTCGAGGATGCCTATGACAGACTCGGCATCGCGTCCGGGAACAGGCTCAAGACCGCCCACGCTGCCGCCGACCTGATAACCGGCTGCCTCAAATATGACAGCCGGGTCGATGTCATCGAAGCGGTTGTCGAGTCCGCGGTGCCGACCTCCACCCAAGCCATGTCTCGATCGCTTAGTACAGCTGCCGGGCTCACGCAGCAGTTTGGGCGAATGGATTGGGGCAATATTGAGTCCGCCGTCCGTTCTGATGACTCTGAGGCGAAAAGGATTCTCTCCTCGGTTGAAGATGCACTGATGCAAGACGAATTTGCCCGTCCACTGGGAGGTGCCCTCTCAAGCGCCGCCAGCGACCTCAGCGACTGGCTCCGAAAGCTGGCGTTCCGCCCGACACCCGGCCCCAAGGACATGCCTGAGCCCCAGCCGAAACCGAAGTTTCCTGATGCTGATCAGCAGGTTTTTTCCGGCGTACTCAGCACGGAAGATAGGGATCGCGCCCTTGTTGAGCTCCGTGAGTTCATTTCGGCTCGACCAGGTAAGCGTTTTACGATTCATATCCAGGTCGACGAATGACCGCGCACCAACACGTATCTAAAGCCGAGGTCTTCGCACAGATCGATCGGGTGAAAGAAAAGAACTACCACCATGGCGTCATTGGAATCGCTGGCCAACCTACGTGGAACGGCTCCAAGGCATTCACCTACCAAAACGAAACTGTGCGTGTATGCCCGGTCGTGTCCAGCCTCGATACACGCGCCCGTCTGTTGGAGCGCGATGAGGTCACCTGGCTGGTCGTACTGACCGACCTGTCCAATGATGATCTCGGTTTCGGAGTTCGGTCTCACCTCATTGGAAACCGAATTCATCATACCGATCCCTGGCGTGCCATCGGCTCGCGGTTCAAGGCCACAAGCACCGAACACAGCCTGGTACGACGTGCTCGCGAGGCAGGCCAAACTTATCTGAGCTCCTTGCTGCATGTCATCCAGGCTGAAGAGGCTTTGCCAGCCGCACCTGCGGGAATGCTAACCAAGGACTTGCTCTTCGGGACCTTAGCGTCCCGAAAGCTTGGACTACCTGACGCCGAAAATCTCACCGTTGACAACGTGCTGATCTGGAGCGCAGACGAAAGCAGTAAGCCGGGCGTGAACGCTCTCAAAGCCGAACTCGGCGCAGCGCTCTCCCAAGACGTGCTCGATTGGGTGGCTGCACGCTGCGGAGTTGTGGAACCGGCCGCCCGCACTTATTTGCACGCCGGGCAGCCGCAAGAGCTGCTGCCACTGGGGTTGATCGCGTCGGCCATCGCTCAAGCCAACCCTAAACACGCTCCATGGACGCATCTGAGAATGCAAACCAAGGCCGCCTTCAGTGCTGCCCAGCTCGATGCCTGGTCGAATATCGCGACGCGCTGCTTCACGACCGTAATGTCGACCAGTGCTCGTGCGGCGGAACGAGTTCTGCGCTACGCCGAGGATCTGCTCAAAGACTACGAGGCGGTCGATCATGCCGCAGTGTCTGACATCCTCGATTCCGGCTACGTTCTTCGCCTCCAGGCCTACACGCGCACCCTGGGCAGAATTGTCGATACCGAGGCAGGGCAGACGCTTAACGGCCAAGACCTACAGAACTGCGAGACCGCCCTCGAGCGCCTTGCCGCTCACCAGCGGGCGAACGACGCCACGCACCACGACTCAACCGAGGCCGCCCAAGCGTCGATGAGACTCATCCGCTGGCTTGCACTTCCCCAGCCAGAGTGGAGCACCCTTACGTCGGCCGCAGCAAGCTACCGTGCTGAGGTCGCTTGGGTCGACCGTGCGCTCAACATCGTCTGGACCGGCAGCAACGACGCTGCCATTAGCGCCAAGCTCGAGCTCCTTGCACAGCGAGTCCACTCCATTCGAGCGCGGCTCGATGCTCGTTTCGCCAAACTATTGGCCGACGCCACCTCAGCAACACCATCTGTGCGCAGCATCGAACGAATTATCGCCGATACCGTGGTCCCCATCGCGCGAAAAAAGCCTGTCTCCCTTATCGTCGTCGACGGCATGGGAGTCACCTCCGCCACCTGCGTCCTCGAATCGATTGAGGCAAGGATGCCGGCGCTATCCCCGCTCCGAGCAGACCATCAGCAACCCATGGCCCTTGCGGTCATGCCATCGCTTACTACTCATTCCCGCACCAGCCTCTTTGCCGGCCGTGTTGCAAGCGGCGGACAGGCCGAGGAGTTGGCCGGTTTCAGCCAGCAAATGCACAGCAATGGGCTCAAAGGCCGGCTCTTTCATAAAAAAGAGCTGGAATCTTCGACCGCAGGCGCACGCATCTCCGGCGCAGTAGAGTCCGCGGTTAAAAACACGAACGACGTCAATGTGTTCGCCTGTGTTCTCAACTCGATCGACGACGCCTTGGCCAAGGCCGATCCGATGGGGACCAACTGGGACCTCAATAACGTTGCTCATCTCAGTTCGATACTGACCGAATCGCACCGCGCGGGCAGAACGATCATCCTCATTTCCGACCACGGTCACATCGTCGACCGCCGAATTGGAGACAAGCGAGGCGTCGAACGATCCACCAGTGCCCGCTCCCGTGGCACGGTCCCAGTCGCGGGGGACGGCGAAATCCTAGTGTCCGGGGAGCGGGTCGCAGGCGGCAGTGCAGTGCTGGCCGTAGATGAAGCCCTCCGATACCGAGCCAGGGCGGCCGGTTATCACGGCGGTGCCAGTCTCGCCGAAATGATTATCCCTATCGTGGTCCTCGATTCGGATCCGAGTGCCATCGCCGAGCTTGGCTGGGCACCTGCGCCTCCGGAAGCTCCCCTCTGGTGGCGCGAGGCACTTGGGCGGACGCGCACCACGACCTCCACTCAAGAGTCGAAGCCGAGCGCCAGAGTGAAAACCAAGAAAGCTGCGAAAGACTCCTCGTCTGGAACACTTTTCGATATTCCGTCGGCCGTTCTCGAAGACCCCGCTAGGGCACCGGCACCAGCCTCGGACTCACCACCGACCCCTGGTGCCGTGTTGGCTCAGTCGGCAACATTTTCCCGGATGCGTAAGTCGGTCCTGGAGGATCATTTGCGTACCGAAGCACTGCTAAACCTCATCAACACCCTCGCCGATGCCCCCCAGCAAGCCATCACGGAAGAGTCCGCCGCGTCGATTCTTCGCGTCTCTCGCACAAGATTCAGTGGGGCCTTCTCCCTGGTAATGCGCATCCTCAATGTGGAACAGTACCCGGTCATTGGCCGGGACATTCCGGCAGGCAAAGTGACCCTCGACGTCGGCCTTCTCCAGGACCAGTTCGACATCACCTGGGAGGCTCCGGCATGAGTACGGTCAGCAAGCGACGCCGCAATGAAATCATTGCCGCTCTACGCAATGGAACTGTGCCGCATAGCGGGCTAGACGTGTTGGCCGTGGGCCTCGACAAGTTTGAACGCTCCATTCACGAGGAGTTGAACACCGCCGCCGGCGGCGGTGCCATCTTTAAAGCCGTGCGCGGCGAGTATGGAGCTGGTAAGACGTTCTTCAGCCGGTGGTTGTCCGAACAAGCCAAAATCAAGGGTATGGCCGTAGCTGAAGTGCAGATTTCTGAGACCGAAACGCCGCTGCATAAACTCGAGACCGTCTACCGCCGCGTATGCGAAGCAGTTCAAACCTCAAGCTTCCCGCCGTCGGCCTTTCGCCTCATCCTTGACGCCTGGCTCTTCACGCTCGAAACGGATGCGGACGCTGATCCGGACTCCCTGCTCGAATCCAGGCTTTCGGAAGTATCCAAGTCGACACCAGCCTTCGCGACCGCTCTCCGAGCGTACCGTCAAGCTGTAGAAGAGGACGACGTCACCACTGCAGAAGGACTCGCCGCCTGGCTCGCTGGACAGCCCAACGTTTCTGGTCAAATCCGACGTCGTGCCGGCATTAAGGGAGACCTAGACCACTTTGGTGCACTGGGCTTCCTACAGGGCCTCCTAACCGTACTGCGCGACAGTGGCCATCCGGGCCTACTGCTAGTCCTAGACGAAGTAGAAACACTGCAGAGGGTTCGGACCGACGTGCGAGAGAAAGCACTCAACGCACTGCGCCAACTGATCGACGAAGTGGACTCCGGCCGATTCCCGGGACTCTTTCTTCTGATCACGGGAACGCCGGCGTTCTTCGACGGAGCCCAGGGCGTGCAGCGACTTCCGCCCCTTGCGCAGCGGCTCGCCACGGACTTTAGCATGGACCCTAAATTCGATAACCCGCGGGCGATCCAGCTACGGCTCAGCGGATTCAATCTGGACAGGCTCTGCGAACTTGGACGCAATGTACGCGACCTATACGCCGCTGGTGCTGAACATCCAGAGCGAATCGCGGACAAAGTGGATGACACATACATCCATGACTTCGCTGCAAGCGTGGTCGGCGGGCTCGGGGGAAATGTAGGGATCGCGCCTAGACTCTTTCTCAAGAAGCTCGTTGACGTCCCTTTGGACCGCACCGACCAGTTCGAGGACTTTGATCCACGACGGGATTACAAATTGGTCGTCGATACACGCGAAATGTCTGAGGAGGAGCGGAATTCCGCTTTGCCGGCGTCACCTGCAGATATTGACGACATCGATCTCTCATGAGCTTTGACAAGCTGCATCCGGTCGTAGCTCATAACATCGTCAACGCACTGCAATGGCCTGCGCTCCGGCCGCTCCAGGAAGAAGCGATTGATCCCCTACTGGGCGGTAAAGACGCGCTGCTCCTTGCACCCACCGCAGGCGGCAAAACGGAAGCCGCCATCTTTCCACTGCTCACGTCCATGGCTACCGAGCGTTGGAAGGGGCTGTCCGTACTTTACGTTTGTCCGATCAAGGCGCTCCTCAACAATCTGCATCCACGGCTCGAAGCATACGCCGCGTGGACCGGTTTCCGCTGCGGGCTATGGCACGGGGACGTGTCCGCGACGGCGAAAGCAAAGATGCGTGAAGAACCGCCATCGATCCTCCTGACGACACCTGAGTCCCTTGAATCGATACTGGTATCCACCAAAACAGACGCACGTGAATTTTTTGCCAACATCCGAACGGTTGTGGTCGATGAAATCCACGCTTTCGCAGGTGATGATCGCGGCTGGCATTTACTTAAAGTTCTCGAGCGAATATCGCGGCTGAGTAATCATGACGTTCAACGCGTGGGACTTTCGGCGACTGTAGGTAATCCAGAGGAAATTCTTTCCTGGTTCCAAGGTTCCTACCGGGGCCGCACGGCTGAGGTCATCAGTCCAGCGGCGGAAAGCATCGCTGCGCCGACAGATATCACTCTCGACTTCGTTGGCGGCGAAAATCCTACTTCCAACGCAGCCAAAGTTATCGCTTCACTTCATCGAGGCGAGAAACGTCTCGTATTTTGCGAGAGCAGGCTCGAGGTCGAAGAACTTGCCCTTCGCCTCCGCGAACTGGGCGTGACCACCTTCCTGTCCCACTCGTCGCTCTCCGTGGATGAACGAAGGCAAGCGGAACAAGCCTTCGCCGAGTCGCGTGACTGCGTCATCGTGGCGACATCGACTCTGGAATTGGGCATAGACGTCGGAGATCTTGACCGGATGATTCAGATCGACTCCCCACGAACTGTCGCATCGTTCCTTCAGCGACTTGGACGAACCGGTCGCCGACCCGGAAGCATTCGAAACGCCCTGTTCCTGACCAAGACAACCGAAACACTCCTACAGGCAGCTGCGCTACTCCGGCTCTGGGACCGAGGTTACGTTGAACCAATTGAGTCTCCATCCCAGCCGCTCCATATTGAAGCCCAACAATTACTGGCGCTGTGTCTTCAGGAAGGCCGAGTGGGAGCCAATACCTGGGCCGAGTGGTTTGGCGAATCTGGCATGCCCGCCCATCTCCGTGAACGTTCGGACTGGCTATTGAAACAGGGCTTCTTGGACGAGGACCAGGGGATGCTCTTTATTGGGCCCAATGCAGAGGCTCGATACGGCAAACGAAACTTTATGGAGTTGCTAGCCGTTTTCACGGCGCCCAACGAATTTGCAGTTCTGGCCGGTGGCAAGGAAATTGGACACGTCAATGCTCAAACGTTCAGTACGTCGACGGAGGGTCAGCCTCTCACCTTCGTCCTTGCCGGACGTCGCTGGAAGGTCACTGGTGTTGAATGGAAGAAACGGCGCTGCCACGTTGAGGCGTCCGATGTTGCCAAGAAGACGAAGTGGCAGGGCGGCGGACTGGGAATCAGCTATGAAATTGCTCAGTCTGAACGGATGGTCCTCCTTGGCGAAGAGGCAAATGACGTCAGGGTATCGAAACGAGCAAAACAAGCACTTGGAGAGCTGCGCTCCGAGTTGTCTCACACGGTTCACGTTAGCGGTACCGTCGTCGTCCAAAGTGTTGAAGGCAAAGCAGAGTGGTGGACATGGGCCGGGCCTCGCGCGGAAGTGACAGTGGCTGCGACGCTTCCGCAAGTCATCGCGGAGAACCAGAAATTTGGCAACGGTGGCTTACGACTGCATGACCACTGTGGCTACTCCGACCTGCACAATGCCCTCAACCTCTTCCGGCAAATGGCTGACCATTCTTTCACTGACCCAGACATCAACGAGGCAATGCTGAATGGCCTCAAATTCAACGAACTTCTGCCGGGTTCATTGGCGACCCGGATCCTCGCTCTGCGAACAAAAGATCCGAGTGGTGCCGAAGCTCTCGTGCGACAACCGGTATACGTGCATTTGTCGTCCGAGTAAAACTGGCGGAACTCGCGCAGGGTGCAGCACGGTACAAATATGGTTTTACGCTTCTCGTGCGACTCGTTGCCGCCAGCCATCCGGACGTAAGCGATCGGCCATGATTATCGGCGAAGCCGAACCAGAATGTCGGAACCGTCCCATAGTGTTACTTGCATAACACTTACAGGGGACGATGGGGGCACAAAGTGGACGTTGGGACAGACAAACCGGCGCTGGGGACGGCTGGGGACGAGCGCCGCGATAACGCGGTCCCGACGTCCTATGACTACGCATTTCTCTATCGGTGGCAGCAGGAAGCGCTGAAAGCATGGCATGCCAATGCGCGCCGTGGAGTCGTGGAAGCAGTTACGGGCTCCGGCAAAACACGAGTCGGTATAGCTGCAGCATTCGAGGCCGTGCGGCAGGGCATCAAGGTCCTCATTCTGGTGCCGACCGCCGAACTGCAACGTCAGTGGTTAGAGTCGCTGCGGCGTGACTTGCCGAAAGCTCGAAGAGGAGCTCTTGGCAATGGCGCTACAGACACTCTCGACGAGGTTGATATCCTCGTAGCGATAGTGCACTCGGCCTCAAACCGCAGAACTCTTCGAAGTCATAAAGCTGGACTCATCATCGCCGATGAATGCCACCGCTACGCTGCACCAATGTTCACAGGCGGCCTCGCCGAAGGTTACGCCTGGCGACTTGGCCTGACCGCAACTTACGAACGCAGCGACGGGGAACACGAGAACGTGCTCACGCCGTACTTCGGTGGAATAATTTACACGCTCTGGTATGACCGAGCGTTGCGGGACCAAGTCATTGCCCCATTCGATATTGCTCTCGTAGGAGTTGAACTGACTTCTGATGAAAGAATCACTTACGACGATCTCTCAAATGTGATGCTCGAAGCGGCCCGCAACCTAGAACTGTTTGCGAGCATTCCACGACGTCCCTTCGCGAAGTTCATCGCCGCAGTCAGTTCCCTAGCAGCAACAAATTCCATAAGCACAGAATCGATGCTCGCCAGAAAGTACTTACGCGCAATGGCCTCCCGGCGGAGGCTGCTGGCAGACGCCAAGAAGAAATATCACGCCTTGGCTGCACTGAAGTCGACGGTAGACGCTTCTAAAGGCACGCTTGTATTCACACAAACTCAAAGTTCAGCCAGCCGTGCCGAAGAGCTCTATAATGCGCTCGGCTCGAAGGCGACAGCCATTTTCAGCGGAATGCCGAAAGATGATCGCGCACAGGGCATGGACGACTTCCGAAGCGGTGCGTCCCAAATCCTAGCCGCTCCGCGGCTTCTGGATGAAGGTATTGACGTGCCAGAAGCGGACCTAGGGGTAATAGTCTCCGCAAACCGCAGCCAGCGGCAAATGGTGCAGCGACTCGGACGGGTCATCCGCAAAAAGGAGGACGGCCGTCATGGGCGCCTGGTGGTCCTATATTCGAAAGACACTGTAGAGGATCCGGACGTGCAGGGCGAGGAATTCCTGGGTCGTGTCCTGCCTTTCGCTCGGCGTACGGAATACTTCGACATCGAAGCAGATGCCACGGGCATCGAGGCATTCCTGCAGTATCCGGACGCTCCTGAGGTCAGGGATGTTGGCCCTGATCCTCAACCCGTGCCAATCGAACCGACCGATGATGCTTGCGTACCATCTTTGAACGAAATCTCAGACGAAACCGAACCACACAACTTCGACCTCGATGACGAAAGTTGGCCGGAAGCGCTTGTGGCGTCAGAGGGTATTTCGGATGATTCCGTAGCTGACTATATGCGAAGAATTACTCGGTTCCAGCTCTTGACCGCAGAGCAGGAAGTCCATCTTGCACAGGACATCGAGGCCGGTCTATTTGCCCAACACTTACTGTCCGGTGGTCAGCAACGTGGCCGCCGTGCGTCACGAGAGCTTCGAGCCATGGCTTTAGTTGGGGTCCAATCCACGGAGACTCTGCTGAACGCCAACCTCAGACTGGTTGTTTCTTTGGCAAAACGGTACCTCAACCGCGGTTTGAACTTTCTGGACTTGATACAAGAAGGCAACATAGGCCTGCATCGGGCAGTACAGAAATTTGACTACACAAAGGGCTTTAAGTTCTCTACTTATGCAACTTGGTGGATCCGGCAGGCTCTGACACGATCTCTTGCGGATCAAGGACGGCTCATCCGGCTGCCGGTACACGTGGTCGAGCAAATCCAACGTGTGGTAGCCGCATCTAAGCAAAACGGCGACGGGAATCCCCTGAGCTACGCAGAAGTGGCCGTCGTCATTGGCAGCACTGCTGACAAAGTTGAGTACCTTTTGAGTCTCACGAGGGCTCCATTTTCCGTTGATGTAATGGTGCCAGATGACCGAGGTGGAACTGAACCTCTGGCGGAGCAAATCTACGATCCTTCCGCCCCGACGTCTTTCGACTTCGTCAGCCATTCACTGATGCGCGCTAACGTCCGGGCTGTCCTCAACAAGTTGACGGAGCGGGAAGCCGGCATCATAGCGTTGCGATTCGGGATGGAGGACGGTCAGGAACAAACTCTCGACATGATAGGTACCGTTTACGGTGTCACACGAGAACGCATTCGCCAGATCGAATCGAAGGTCCTAAAGACACTTCGAACTCCGGAATTTTCTGAGGCTCTTCGCCCTTACCTTTTCGAGGGTTGTACACCTGGCACTGAGCCTTCGATTAAGGCGGACGAAGATTCCGTCAACACGTCAGAGGCTTGCAACTAATTGCTTTGACTTCTACCTCCCCAACCCGCAAAAGAAAGAAGAATCTTTTATGGCACAATCTGTTCGATCGTTGTTTGCTGCGGCCGATTTGGAACCAGCTGGCCACGTCTCATGGGGTGCACCGATTCCTGAACGAGGAAACGGCGTTTACGTGGTGTCGCTCTCCGCAAACCCGGATGCAGACGCGTCGCCTTACCCAGATCCAGTTTTTAATGAAGAGGAACTGGCACAACTGATGGAACGGCGCCAGCAGATTCTCCTCGACGGCAACTCGCCATCCATGTCAGACCTCATGCGTCGATTTTCAGAGTTTTGGCTGCCTGACGAGAACATCATATATATAGGTCTTGCAACATCCCTACGGATCAGGGTCAACCAGTACTACCGAACCCCGATTGGAGCCCGAAAGCCGCATGCCGGCGGCTGGTGGTTGAAGTCGCTCAGCAACCTGCCGCACCTCTTCGTCCACTTCGCACCAACAACAAAATTTAAAGAGGCTGAAGAAGCGATGCTCAAATCATTCTCCGAAAGAGTTACCACTTATGCTGAGGACACATTCCGCGAGCCGGACGACGTCATGCCTTTCGCCAACCTGCGGGGCTGGCATAAGAATATCAAACCTTACGGAATTTCTGGAGCAACCGGAGAACTATGAGTCCTTGCAACAAGCAAGCAAAATAGGGGGACACAATGCACTGCATTCCGGAACAACCAGACTTCAGCGACGGACAGTCAGCTGAACGGACCCTGTGGGAGAGGCTGCGTACCCACCTACCGAAGGACGCGGTTCTCGCCCACTCCGTCAACGTCCGGCATGGCCGCGCAGAGCACGAGATTGACCTCCTGGTCTTCTGTCCAGACGTCGGGCTTGCCGCCATTGAGGTTAAAGGTGGGCGGGTCACCTGCGAAGGCGGGCAGTGGTATCAGTCCGGCGGGAGCGCTGGCCGGCACAAAATGCAGAACCCAGTCGCCCAGTCTCAAGGTTCCATGCACGCATTCAAGACGTGGATTGGCGACCAACTCGGCACTCCCCTGACGAGCCGCTTCGCGTACATGGTGTGCTTTCCGTACACCACTGTTCCCGCAGAGTGGACCATGGCCGGGTGCCCGCGAGCACTTGTTCTGGACCAGGACGACCTCACCAATCCGGCGGGGAAGATCCGGAACGCCATCGAGACTGAAGGCAGCGGCGCGACCCTGCTTGCGGCGTCGTACCTGCAAAGAATGGTCGGCAAGCTCGAAGGGACACTGGAGGCGGCAGGCGAGCACGGCATCAACCCGCAAGAACTCGAAGACAGTCAAGAACACCTCACTAAACGCCAGAAGATTCTTCTCGACGCCACGCGTTCGCTCCCGCGGATCAGATTTACTGGTGGTGCCGGCAGCGGAAAGACATGGCTCGCCGTCGAAAAGGCGAAGCTGCTCTCCAGAAGTGGTCAACGCGTTGGACTGTTCTGCTACAACAAGGGCCTGGGCCAGTACCTGCAGGAACAGGTATCCAACTGGCGCCAGGCGCAACCCGTGTTTACCGGTGAATTTCATGAGTACGTGAAATCGCTCGGGGTTCCTGACGGTTCCGGGCAAGCCTACTTCGACGAAGAGATGCCGAGGCTACTCAAGGAACTAGCCGCAGAGCTGCCACCAGGGCAGAAGTTCGACGCGGTGATCGTTGACGAAGCGCAGGACTTCGCTCCGCTCTGGTGGGAAGCCCTTCTCGCGTGCCTCAAGGATCCCAAAAGCGGGCAGGTTTACGCCTTCATGGACGATCAGCAGGACGTCTACCGGCGTTGGGGCGGTCAGACGGCGGACTTCACGTATGGTCCGACGTCGGACCTCATCCCCATTCATGTAGACGAAAATCTCCGAAATACACGACGGATCGCCGAAACGTTCAAGGACTTCGCCGGGGAACACTTTACGCTCCGAGGTGGGACCGGACTACCCGTCCGGCGCGTCGAATGTGCCACAGCGGACGCGCTCGACGTCGCCAGCGACTGCATGGACGCCCTAATCGAAGAAGGGTGGGCAAGTAACCAGATCGCCCTGCTGACCACACAACGCCGGCACCCCATCCATCAGGACTACTTTGACCGTGGGGCAACCCAGGAGTATTTGAAGGAATTCCACGCCAATGACAACGAATTCTACGGCCACGTTCTCGGATTCAAAGGGCTCGAACGCTCTGTGGTGATCCTCTGCGTCAACGGGTTCAAAGAAGCGGACCGCGCGCGCGAGCAGCTCTACGTAGGCTTATCCCGGGCCCGGTGTCTGCTGGTCGTCGTTGGGGACCCATCGGTCATCGCTGAAGCTGGGGGACGGCCACTTGAACTCGCCATGCGCCAGGCCGAGGCGTGGACGCCAGCATAGGTCGCTCACCACCAGCAGTGACGGCAGCTCTCGTTCTGGCAGACCCACTTCGGTGTCCCGTACTCGACCTTTCCGGTAAGAGGGTACTCACGGCGCTCCTCCATAATGCAGCAGCCTGCGTACGCGACCTTCGGCCTCTCCTCTTCCTCGGTGAAGGCCATAAGGCCATAGACGATAGGCCATAGACGATAGGCCATGACTCACTGCCACACATGGGACAGCGCTTAGTTCGCTGAGCACGCGGCTTCTTCGTTGTATTCATGGAGCCAGACTAGGACCCGGCAGTGACAAATATGGACCGGCCAGTCAAATAACTTTTTTGTAACCCGCAACCCGCAAATCTAGCCCCCAAAATTCTCCAAGCGACTCTAAGGGTGTCTACTCACCTCGCCTAGACAGACGTTCAGTTTTCGTGAATGTTCAGTTAGAATGAATGTTCAACCAAATTGAACGGAGATGAGGGTGCTGACTAATCGTCTCAACATCGTTCTTCAACATCTGACCCAATACGGGTTCAACATATGCCGGGAAGACGCCGATTGGACCCAACCCGTATCCGAGCCCCAGCTTCTCACGCTGCGACGAGAAGCCGAAGGCCAGACATTTGTGATTCTCGATGAGTTTCCTCCACGACGAGAGATTCCGTCCGAGGCTCAGGCCAAGCCTCTCCTTGTCCAAGAGCACGTAAGTGAAAAGCAGGCTGAGGGATATCGTGCCCAAAAACTGAATTTCATGGATGAAGCCGGTAACGCCTTCATTATCTTCGGCAACGTCTACATCGACGTACGCGGCCGTCGTCTGAGTCGCCGAACTCTGGAGAGGAAGGACGCGCGGGGCAACATTTCCGCCGCCGGAGTAAATCTGTTCAGTGCTCGCAGATCTCGTGTATTGCTAGCCCTACTGACCTGGCCCTACGTCTCGCACCTGACCGTCAGGGAGATCAGCACGTTGTCCGGAGTCTCAGTAGGTCTTGCCCAAGAGACCCTAAAACGCTTACAACGAGAGGAATATCTCTCAGCCGGTCCCCGCCCGCAGCTGTTGAGACAACGCGAGCTTTTCGAGCAATGGGTTGTGGCCTATCCCCACCAACTGGCCCCGCGGCTATCCTTGGAGACGTTCAGATCCTCTAATCCAGGCCTTCAGGAACCCTTGGTGCCAGGGATGGAAGTCAGTGGAGAAAGCGCCATTCCCGAACTGATGAACCCTTCAACGCTGACTGTCTACGTCAAAGAGTTCATGCCCCGGATGGCCGTCGTCAATAAGTGGCGCAGGGATGAACATCCCAATGTCTTTGTAAGACACAAATTTTGGACGAATCTGAGCACCTTTGACATCGACGCCCAGACATCAGCGGGAAACTTGCCGACCGTTCCGAGCACGCTCGTGTACGCCGATCTGCTCGCCAGCGGGGAAGCCCGTCAGCGCGAGGCCGCGCTAATACTGAAGGGACGCGATGAGCGACTTATCCGCATATTCCGCTCATGAGTTCGGCCCCCTTTGCACTGTGCTCCGGAGCGTTACCGACATCACCGCCATACCGGGAGAGGGGATTATGCTGGTTGGCGCTTCGGCAAGAAATCTTATCCACCGGGTCTTGGGCTTTGACTCCGAGCTGGCCAGCACCACAGACATAGACATTGCCCTGGCTGTTCCGGACCGTTTTGCCTACCAATCGGTCGTCAAGAACCTTGAACCTGAAGGAGACACCCGGATCCGCTTTCGCATCGACAAGTGGTCCGTGGACCTCATACCCTTTGGAGGGATCGAGAACCCATCGGGAACAGCTGTACCCCACGCTGACGGACACATCGTGGACGTCTTCGCCTTTCAGGAAGTCTTTGACGGCGCTGAACTCTACCGATTACCTGAGGGCATTCAAGTACGAGTACCGACGGTCGCCGGTTATGCTGCCTTGAAAATTAAGGCCTGGGTGGACAAGGGTGCCCTAGGGTGGACAAAGCACGCCCGGGACCTCAGCTACGTATGCATGTGGTACCAAGATAGCCCCAGTTTCAGGGACTCCCTTTACGACTACCAACAAGATGCCGACCTTTTCGAGTTGGCTGACTTTGACCAAGATCTGGCCGCTACATATCTGTTAGGCAGGCACATCCGTGCGACGATCGGGCATGATTTGGCCGACGAGCTAGCAAAGCTATGGAACCTCGACAGCCGGGAACTCATGGCTTCGTCTGAACGGAACGACAGGTTTCTTACCTCGGCGAAGGCAAGGGACTATGACACCAGGCTTCAGTATTTCAACGCAATCCATGCTGCACTCTCAGCTACCTGAAGTTCCCGCCTGCTATGTTGTAGATCACGTAAACAAGGGGGCACTGGGTGACGGATCCGCACTGGTCTGCAACGAGCGATGCACTGGCAGAACTGGCCCGCATCGTCGCGGAAGCCCAGGCCAACAACCCGCTCGCACCGATCACCGTCATGGTTCCGTCGCACGTCGCCGGTCTGGACGTCACGCGCTACCTCGGCAGAACGCTCAACAGTGGCGCGGGAAGCGCATCCATCCACGCCTACACGCTGCACGACCTCGCAACCGAAATCATCGCAGCGCACCCAACAGTGCATGGCCGCGCCCCGCTGCCGCCAACCATCAGACTCGGCGCAATCAGCAAAGCACTCACCGAAAAACCCGACATCTTCGCCCCAGTCGCAGACCAACCGGCCACCGCCCGCGCCATCGCTCGGACCGCCGTCGTCCTCGATTCCGTCCGGCCACAACCGCACGAAAAGAACGCAGCAACGCAGCAACCGAACGCCCTTCCCCAGCTGACGCAGGAAGTCCTCCGCCTCCACCGCGCAGCAGCGGACGCGCTCCACACCAACTGGTACACCCAGCACGAAGCATTCACTGTTGCCGCCGAGAAGCTCCAAGAGCCCGCGGTGAAGAAGCGGCTGGGGACGGTGATCGGGTTCATGCTCGGCACCGAGCTCCAGCCCGACGCACTGATGTTCCGCAACAGCCTCGACGCAGCCGGGATGCAGCACATCACCGCAGCCGGAAGCGTTGATGAGGCCACCACGGTTATTACCGCATCCGATGCCGACGATGAAACCCGCGCAGTCGCCCGCCTGGTCGTGGAACAGCTCGACGCCGAAACACCGGGTCACCGGATCGGCGTCTTCTACTCGGTAGCTCAGCCGTACAACGCGCTCCTCGTCCAACGGCTCACCGAGGCTGGCGTCACGTTCGTGGGCCCTGCACCGCGCACGCTCACCGATTCGCCGTTTGCGCGCGGGCTCCTCCAACTCCTCGCCCTGGACACGGCGGATCCTGATAAGCGCGCCATCCTCAACATCCTGGCCGAAGGCACGCTTCTCTGGCGTGACCACGAGCTGCCGGGCAGCGCCACCTGCGAGCGGCTGCACTCCAACCCGCCCAGCGACGAGGAGAACGACGACGGGCCCACCCGCACCGGAGCAACGCCGACCCGATCCGCCAGGGACCGCGAAAACTTTGCCCTGTTCGACGCTTTCCTTACCGCCCTGACCAACCAGATCAAGCACGTCCAAACGGCACAGTCCTGGGCCGACGTCAGCACAGCCCTGACCACGCTCATTGACTTGTTTCTGGGACCCCGCTCAGCGCAGGAACTGCCCGAACGGGCGAAGGCCCGCGAGACCCTGATCCAGCTCAGCCGCGACCTGACGAAGCTCGACGGTATCGGCCCTCTCCCCCGGTCAGGCTTGATCCGCAGCACGCTGGAGGATGCCATCGCATCTAAGGGCGGTTGGGCTGGGAAGGTCGGGGCCGGCGTCGTCGTCGGCAGTTATGCAGATGCCGTGGGACGGGACCTGGACGTCGTCTATCTGATGGGAGCCGCTGAGGGTCGTGCGCCCGCCAGAATTTCGGAGGATCCGCTGCTGCCGGACGCCGTCCGCGCCAGCATGAACCCCAACCTGCCCACGGTGGAGCAGCGCGCTCAGGCCAAGAAGGAACAGTTCTTCGCGGCCCTGGCGTCGGGAACACAGCGCACCATCACTAGCCCGCGCGGTGATCTACGCGCCGCGGGAAGCTTTGAGGCCACCCGCTGGATCTCCGGCGCCAAAGCCGAAGCTGAAAAACGCGAGCTGCCGTCCTTCGCCCACAGCATTGAACACGGCTCTCCCACCTCGAATGCGCTGGCCATTACGGAACAGGAATGGCGGATACGGCACCTGCTCACCGCCACCGACCGGTCGGCAGCCATCACAGAAGACCCCGAGTTGAACCGCTCCGTCACTCTCACCCGGGACCGTCACGAC
>JBBPYK010000073.1:0-47091 GCA_038199985.1 Actinomycetales bacterium
CCGCCGACCTCGACTGGGTTGCCGCCGAACTCAACGATCGGCCACGCAAACGCTTAGAGTTCAAGAAGCCGATCGAACTGATCGAAGGACTCCTGTTGCAATGACCGCTTGAATCCGCCCAACCCCGACTGGGACGGCCATCTGGCGATGATCAATCTGCTGTTAGTAGGATCGACTGATGATTCCTTTGGATTGGGTGCCGTACCACCGAGATGACGATGGGGAGCTTCTTGGATACCTTGTACCAGAGTGCAACGCGTACAGCCCTGTGTCTGTGTTCGGTTATCCATTCGATGATGCGGCAAGTGAAGACGACGCCGCTCAAGTTCTGGAAAACATTGGACTGAGCTACCTCGCGGATACGTGGCTGCTGTCCATTGACGGCCGGGACGAGCCGATAAATGTGCAGATTGTCGAGGCGAGCCCCAGAGCGCTGCGCGTGAAGAGCGTGGACTACGGGTGGGAGCAGGATTACGGCACGATGATCGACTTACCCGTGCCGGAGACAGGAAAACTCCGACGCCGATGAGACACACCTCGTCCCAAATGCGGAATCCGTGAGTCAACTCGAAGGCGTTGGGGTGGTTGCGCGCTTGTTGGGAGTGAGTGTGCGAACGCTCCATCATTGGCACCATTTGGGCGTCGCCGTGCCCTCTAGTTGCACCAGTAGCGGCTATCGCGCATATTCACCGGCTGATATAGCCCGTTTACGGAGAGTGCTTCTGTTCCGTGACCTCGGTGTGCCATTGCAACGGATTCCGGCACTGCTTGAAGCTCCGTCCGCAGAGCGAAGGAAAGATTTGGAGCACCGACGGTCAGAGCTGGCAGCGAAAATCCTCCATCTCCAAGGCCTCAGCCACGAGCTCGATCGTCTCCTGGCAGCCGAGCACCACGGCATACTCTTGCCCGCAGCGGATCAGCGGCAGATTTTCGGTCAGGAGTGGGACCCGGCGTGGCCTTTGGAAGCACGGGGACGGTGGGCTGATTCGACCCAGTGGGCCGAGTACACGGAACGCTCTGCCGGCCGCTCCGTCCAGGGCTGGCAGGAGGTTGCCTCCACTATGCAGGGCGTCACGGATGCGCTGGCTGAGGCGAAACGTGCCGGAGTTGCTCCCGGAAATGAGCAAGCAAATCTCCTTGCCGAGCGACACCGCGAGGCCATGAGCGAGCACTTCTACTGCACTCACTCCATGCATGTTCTAGTGGCCTGCAGATACGTTACGGAGGCTGGTTTCCTAGAGTATTACGACCGGGCAGAGCCTGGCCTGGCTGTTTGGTTGAAGCAGGTCATCGACGACAACGCGCGTTCTACGGGCGTGGACCCGGACAGCGCCGTTTGGGAGTAGCGGATCAGCGATGTGATTGCAGAGCGACATTGATGATTTCCTGGCTCGGGGTGTGCAGGGCTTGAGCTGCTGTCCTGCCTGTGGCGGTGAGGTACGCATCGACGAGACGGTTCCCGGCCGCGTAGCCGGCTCCCGCTGGCACACCGACAGGTTCGACGCCGAACCGTCTAGCGGCGTCGTCGCCGTGCACCCAGGCTGTGAAGTTTTGCATGCCGCTGATCTGCAGGCCGGTCACGACTTTCTCGAAGACCGCGTCATCACTCAGGTGAGGGACTCCGATGGGCGTGTACCCTGATTCGCTGTAGAGCTGCCGGGCGAAAGCATCAGCTAGGCCTTCAGATACGATCTGCTCACCGACCACCACGCTGGCAGGGTCCCAGATGACCCCTCCCGGTGCGTAGCGCAGATTGTGGTTCAGCTCGTGGACCGCGGCGGCCTCAATCCGGGCAAGGTTTTCCTCGGTCGGCCACAGTGTCAGCGAGAGGTATCCGGTCGCACTACCGTTCCCGCTGAAACCACGAAGCGGGCCCAGAAAGTATTCATCTTCCGGGTTGCCCAAGACGAGAAGAACCTTGATGTCGGGAACGTCAATATCCGGAGTTGCAGCAAGCTGCTGACCGACAGCGTGGCTTATTGCGGTCTCGACCCGGGTCCACACGTCCGCAGCGCGCAGACGCTCAAGTGCGTGAGAGATTTCCTCAGTGCGCCGATCAAGTGGAAATCCGAAGCTCATTGCGTGCATCTCCGCCAGATCGACATCCCCCGGAAAGTAGCGGAACATGCCCTCCATAGGAGACAGCATGCCGCGAAGAACATCACCCCGATCAGTCACAGGAGCTGCCAACGCAGCTTCCATCCCAGCACTCGTATTCAATATCGTGATCGCCATGACGCCGACAGTAAAGACTGACGCTACGTCAGGGTCAACCCATACTTAGGGGGCGCAAGAGGATCCTTGAGCGGCGTTTCCTGCTTAGACCGTTCGGACCATCCGGAGCTCCCGAACGTCATCTTCAATCTTCACCGAGCCGTCGGCAACGAAGCCATTCTTCCGGTAGAACGCTTGCGCCCGCGGGTTAGGGTCAGCGACCCAGAGCTCTGCAGGCACCGTCCGGTCGATGACTGCATTGAGGAGCGCCGAACCTACCCCCGAACCGTGAAACGCAGCATAGGCATAGAGAAGGTGCAACTGCTGCGGCTCGTCCCCGTCGACTGGGGATGGGCCTGACATTGCAATGCCGATCAGAGTGCCTTCATATGAAGCGACGGCGACGGTGTTCTGGTTGTACCTTGGATCGGTCAGGGCCGCCGTCCAGAATTTCTCGCGCCAGCCCAGTAGCGCGGGATCATCCAGTAAAGCGGCGCTCATCAATCCCCGGTACGTTTCGCGCCAGGTATCCACGTGAACTTTAGCCATGCTTGGCGCATCTGCGGGCTCAGCACGACGCATGGTGAAGTTGCCATTCATCGCTCAACGATACATGCGCTGCCACCAGCCCGATCAGGGCGCGTTATGGAGCCCGAATACATGCCGCAGCAGCGCCCACAAGCCGATCGGGTCCCGGGACACTGTTCCTGTATTGAAAGTTACAGGTTTCAATTCAGTTGGAAGATTGGGAGCATGTGCGGATGAGTGGAAACGAAATCCTGCAGGCGTCCGGTTTCACCTTGGCATTCGCGTTCGTCATATTGTTGGTTGGCTTGGCAGTAGGAATCGATCCGGGGGTTCTCGGAATTGGCATCGCTTCTCTTAGCGTTTTCATCTCACTTGGCGCAATAAAGTGGGTTAAGCGAGGGTCCGCTCCTTCCCGCGAATGATCTGACCGGCAGCCGAGCCTCTTACGGAACCGTGGTCGCCGTGCAGTCGACTTCAAAAAATGACAGCCTCCCTGCTGCAGAAAACCGGTCACGTGGTTCTCACAAACAGTTCTCGAAACGGTACAGTCGGGCTAAGTCCCGATATCGAGTTTTGAGAAGAGATCACCCTGTGACTACAAACCGCATCGACTACGCTCGAGTCTCGACCCGGTATCAAAACCTCCAACTGCAGCTCGAAGCCCCGAAGAAGGCCGGGTGCTTTCTATCATGAACCGCACACTTAGATTGGTCTTGGTATGTATTGCTATTGCAAGCACAACCGCTGCCATAGTGCTTCTGTCTGTCGGGGAGCCTCAGCTCATCTATGGTCCCGGAATTCCCCTAGTGGTATCTATCGGCTTGCTCCTAACAGAACGTCGCCGCCCGACCGACTCGATGCAGCTCGACGAAGAGTGTGGCGAAGGTAGCTAATTTAAGCTCGGATGAAAAGAAGAAGGGCCTGCACTGGTTCCAGACCATAAGAGCGGGAGTAGTCACCAGCACTTTTGGTGCCGTTCTGTTTTGTATCTTCACAATCCGGTCGTTCACATCAGACGAAACAACATGAGGACTTGTCTTGTGGGGCGTTCTTCTTGGATACCTCACGACGTTCATAGTGCGTGTAAGACATGAGAGGCAAGACAAATCTTGGATCTAATCTGACTGTATCGACGTTGCAAGAAGAGTGACGGCCTAATTGGACAGATCCAAAGATGTCCGTGGCTGCTATTCCCGCTTATGCGCGGTGTCGACTTCGGACTCTGGTTGCGATGCAAATTTCTTGGGCGTTTTTCTGAAGGCTATGATACTGAAAAAGACGCCTGCGATGCAGATGATGGGCATCACGATCGACAAAATGATGTGATCTCTAGTCGGCTCCTGCAGTGCAAGCAACAGCACGGGTATTCCAATTGCAGCAAGGGAAGTGACGACGACCTGTACGGCTAAAAAGATTCGGGTACGTCTCTCCTGTGGGTGAATCCACGGTTTCATGCGTTCACTTTCGCTCGAATAAGCTGAGAATAACCTATTGATCACCAAAATTACTGGTGCACGTTAGCCTGTCCACCACCGACCGCCACAGCACTACCCGGAACGCAATGCCGAGTACTAGCCTTCCTGGCCCTCTCGGCTTCCTTCGACTACGCCCATAAGACTCGCCTGTACGCCCCGCTTTATGCCAACCTAGGATCGCAAGACGTCGCACCGACTGACCTGCCGCGACGACGGCAACTACCTAATTGCCGCGGGATCCTAAGAATTTATCCAAGGCCGACAAACTCCCCGTTCGAAGTACTCTCCATCTGGTCGAAGGGCGGTGAACGTGCTGCCAGGTTGCCTGCGGTCAGAGTGGGCGGGACCCGGAACAACTGGACTCCTACCCGGGGACCCAACCAAGAGGAACTGGCGCTGCTTAGACTCTTGCAATGAAGGTTTACAGTGGGTTCAGAAGAGGAGTACTAGATGAATAAGGTATTGGAAGACTCTCGTGTGTTTTTCTCCGTCTGCCTGTTGACCACTGCAATATTCTGGGTAGGGGCAATCATCAGCATCATTCTAGATTCGTCTCGACTGTACTATTTGGTCGTCCCGATTGTTATGACCGTGGCAGTTGTAGCCATAGTCAGGCGGCGTTCCCAGACAAAGGGCAAGGGCTGAAAGAAGTCCTTGCCCTTTGTGCCGGGACTAAACCAGCTCTAGCCCTTCCGCAACGACCCGGCCAGCGTGGATAACCGTTCGATCATCGAGGCGATCCATCACCGCAGCCGTCACGGAATCGCCAGCCAACAGCACCAAATCGGCTGCGTCTCCCACGGCAAGACCCGGCCGATCAGATACTGAGGTGAGGCGCGGCACCCGGTCAGACATGATCGAAGCCCCGCCAACCGTCGCAATGGCGGCGCAGTGTTCAATGAGCTCGTCCGCGCGGAACTGATGCGTGAAGGCCAACTGCCAGGTTCGGTCGAGCATGTCGGCGTTTCCGAAGGGCGACCAGTAGTCGCGCTGTCCATCCTCGCCCAGCCCCACACGCACCCCGGCCACGACGAGATCGCGCAGGGGAAGACCCTGCTGCTTCGCCGGTGCGATGGTCGCCATACTGACATCGAGCTCGGCGAATTCCTCAACCAACCGACGAGTCGTCGCCTCATTGACACTGCCCAGGTCATAGGCGTGCGACATCGTCAGCTGTCCCTGCATTCCTAGAGCTCGCACTCGTTCCAGAACGAGATCCGTGGAGAAGACTCCCAACTCCCCCGGCTCATGAAGGTGCATGTCAACCGGCACCTGAAACTCCTCAGCAAGGGCAAACAGAATATCGAGGTGGCCCTTAGGATCGCGGTCCAGCGTGCACGGATCGATGCCGCCCACCCAGTGAGCGCCCTCGCGCAGCGCCTGCTTGATGAGGGGCACAGTACCCTCCTCGCGCAGTAGGCCAGCCTGCGGAAATGCAATGATCTGTACTTCGCATCGATCCTTGTGCGCCTCGGCCGCTGCCTGCACCGCGTGGAATCGTTCGAGCCCGCAATCCACGTCGATCTGTGCATAGCTGCGCACCCGCGTGACACCGCGCTCGATCATTTTCCCCAGTGTCAGGATCGCCAATTCTTCGGACGACTTCTCGGCGTCGCGCCAGTTCTTACGATCGTTCATCACCATGGGCCAGACACCGGCTGCCCCTGTGTGCGGCCGAAACGGTAGCCCAATCCGCGTTGAGTCCAGATGCACATGGACATCGGAGAACGATGGCAGGAGAAGACGCCCGCCCCCGTCAACTTCTGGGACTGCAGGATCGGCGGGTGCTAGATCGGCGATGACGCCGTCCTTGACCAGGACATCCGTGGCGGTGCCGCCCCACGGGCGAACATTTTTCAGCAGAAGAGAGGACATGGGAACCTTCCTATAACAGGGTTGTGATGGATTTCAGCGAGGGTCTGCGACCCGCTTCGACATGAGCCAGCATGGACGCTTCAGCCAGTCGGGCCTCACCGGAGCGGATGGCGTCGTAAAGTTGATGGTGCTCATGGCTCTGGATCTCGGCACTACGATCGGCTGTTAGCGCAAACAGCCAGCGTGTTCGCGCGAGAATCGCGGGCATCGTGTCAGATAGCATACGATGCCGAGCGGCATTGATGAGCTCGGTGTGGAACTCAGCATTAGCCAACAGAATGGCTTGCGCGTCTTTCGATGCTGTGGCCGCGTCGGCACGCTCCATGGCTTCATCGAGACCCACATGTGGGGAGCCGGCGGCGTAATGCCGTGCGGCGGCGCCTGCTGCCAATGGTTCCAGTGCGCTGCGCAGATCGAAAAGCTCATCGACATCCCGTGCAGACATCTCCCGCACTATTGCACCCCGTCGCGGGAGGATCGTCACGAATCCTTGGAATTCAAGATTACGTAGAGCCTCTCTCACAGGGACCCGGGAAACTCCGATGCTTTCGGACAGCTCACGTTCACGGAGGCGATCCCCGGGAGCATAGGTGCCCACAATGATTCCTTCACGAATTGCGGTCTCGGCTAACTCCGTCAGGCTCGCTGATTCAACAGATGGTTCACGCATCCAAGGCAACGTCCATCCCGATGTTGGCTACAGCGGCCGCCCTGAGAAGCACGTCGACAATGGCTGTGTCCTGCAGTCCAGTACCAACGGAGTTGTAGAGCGTGATGTCTTCATCCTGAAGCCGTCCGGGTGCCTCGCCCCGTAGGACGCTACTCAATTCAGCGACGATGTCCGGCAATGCGCCGTCGGCGACGGCGGCCAGCAAGTAATCGCCGGATTCATGGGTGACCGTTTCATAATGGTCAATGTAAACCCGAGAGCGACGGAATGCTTCCGCATCAACTTCACGATCGGTCGGCCGAGGTCGTGCGCCAACAACGTTGATGTGCTGCCCTGGGCTGAACCACGCGCCCTGCACAATGGGCGTTACGCTCGGGGTCAGCGTACAGACGATGTCGGATCCGCGGACGGCTTCCTCGGGAGATGATGCCGCTGTGATGGCGGGTAATTCGCCATTCCAGACGCGTTCCAGGGTGGAACGAAAATTATCCACGGACGCTTTGGTCCGGCTCCAGACGGTAATACATTCCAGCGGGCGCACTCGATGAATGGCCCGAGCATGCTCGATAGCCAGGGCGCCCGCCCCCACGAGGCCAAGCCGCGATGCGTTCTTCGTAGCCAACGCTTCAGTCGCGACGGCGGACACCCCCGCTGTGCGAATGCGGGTCGGGATTGCCCCATGAAGAATGGCTTTGACAACGCCAGATTCGCGGTCGATGACGGTAATTGCGGACACCTGAGATGGCTTACCGTTCCGTGCGTTGCTCGGCCGATCGGTCAACGTTTTGCTCGTCACGAGGTTGGATCGAAGGTCTATTCCGAGCATAGGAATGTAGGCGGCATCATCTGCCTCGAAGCGAAGCGCATTCGGCGTGACGGTGAAGGCGTCCACTCCCTGGCGTCCGAGGACGTCGCGCAGTGCGACGCGTGTGGCGTCGATGTCCACGAGTCGTTCGAGGTCTGAGTGGGTAAGGATCAGCATCAGTTCTCCACAGGAAACGTCGGGGGGAAAATAGTGTCAACTGCCCTGCCCAGTGGGTCCCGCAGAGCATACCCCTGCCGCAGCTTGGCAAATACGGTCTGGGCATCGGCGCGAAGCTTGTTGAGGTCGATGCCCTCAATTCGTCCCTCACGCATAACCGTGCGTCCGGCGACCATGGAGAAGATGGCGTTGCGCGCCGTGCCATTGAGAATGAGCGTCCGAAGGGGATCATCGGTGACACCATCGCGAAAATCAGTCAGGGAAAAAGCTGTGAAATCCGCCGTCGCTCCCTCCTCGATGGTACCGAGGTCGGGCCGATGCAGCGCCTTCGCTCCGCCCGTTGTGGCGGCATTGATGTATTGCGCAAAATCGGCCGCATCAGGCCCAAAGCGCGACCGGGCGGCGTACACTCCGATGTCCATCCCGCGGATCAAGTCAGGCGGGAATGAATCGGTTCCAAGCGCCATCGTGATACCCGCAGCATTGTAGTCCGACAGCGTGTTGAGCACCTCGCCATAGCGAAAAGATGTCAACGGACAATGAACCACGCTGGCTCCGGACTCAGAGATGCGACGTAAGTCAGCTGAATCCTTGGCGCACGCCTCTAATCCACCCAGTGCTGGGTTCCGATCTGTCCACAAGGCATGGGGAATCAGCAGCCGATCATTGAGCAGGTTCATCCGTTCCAACAGGTCAAGCGGGGTCATTCCGTTGCGCTCCTGAATCATGACTCGCTCCCACCCCTGTTGGAGGCTATGGAGCCGAATCAGAAGATCGCGTTTCGTTGCAGCTTCGGCGGTTGCAGAGAGGAGCTCATCGCTCATGGTCTCGATGCGGCATGGAAGGAGTACGGGACGAAGCAGTGGATCGTTGGCTGCGATGAGCTCATCAGCAAAGTCCAGTGCCCGCTCGAATCCTTGTTGTCCCAGCTCATCATCGGTCACCAATATCCGCGATACCGTTCCACCAGCATCCACATCTGCGGCCGCAACCGATGAGCGATACGACGGCCCAAGCCAGCCACGCAGGCCCAATTCCTTGGATACCCGGGCCGTCTCCCGGAGCTCATCTGACGATTCATTCCAGTCGAGGTGAATCTCAGAGGCAATGGGCATGTAACTTGTGATCCCATGCAGGGCCAGCTGCACCAGTCCGAACGTACGCAGAGTGGAACGCTCCTCGGGAGTCAGAATCCCCGTTCGGTGAGAGCGCCAATGCTCAGCTGAGCCGGCCAGCAGCGAAGCCTCCTGTGGACTGTGCCAGGAGTCCAACAGAAGATGGTCAATATCGACGAGCGCGTCAAGGTCAATGAACCCCGGGAAGAGGATGGCGTTCCCCAGATCGATGACGTGCGCCGCCATATCGAGGGTCGCTGCTGTCCCACTGGTCACCTCGACGATACGACCATCGCGAACATGCACAACAGCATCGTTCAACCATCGACGATTTTCCCCAGCGCCAATCAGGGCGTGCTTTGCTCGAATAACGGATTCCATACTACTTGTATACCAAACCTCGAGGCTTTCTGCGCAGAAAAAGCTTTTAGCCGGAAAAGTTATCAGCTGGTATACACAATGTCGCTAGCTTTCCGCCGGTCGTACCAGACTATTTTTGGTATCCGCCCCTTCGTCTCTGCTTCAGCTCTTCCAGTGTGAGGGAGCAACGAGCGACGACGGCAGCTGAGTTTCGGCGTCGCCCGTCGCTGAGTTGACCTGTGGTTGAGTCAGAAAGAGGCTCGAGGACAAGTCCGCCCCACCCAGATCGGCGTCGCGGAGGTCCGCGCCGATCAGATCCGCATCCCGGAGATCAGCACCGTGCAGGTCTGCAGCAATGAGGTAGGCACCGCGGAGATCAGCACCGTGCAGGTCTGTATTCTTAAGCTTGGCACCGATGAGGTCTGATCCGGGCTTGATCTTCCGGTTGGTTATCGACTTTCCCTTCGGGGGCTGGGCACTGCCGCGGACCAGTTCGCTAGCTTGGGCGAGCACCTCGTTGACACTGTCCCGGTGAGCACCCATATCAATGGTGAGGACGGCGTCGGCTGCGCAGTCGGCGGCTAGCTCGTCGCGCCCGTCCTGTGGATCAGCCGTAGCCATTATCAGTGTTCCTTACCTCGGGGTAAGTCTTTCAGGCGCTCTCACGATAATCGTGAAGTATCGGGTCATTCTGCAGCGACGGTTCCTGGCGCTCCATGCGTTCGATGGCCCGCTCGTTCAGAGCGTAGGGAATGATGAGCGCTAACGGCGGAATCAGGGCCAAATAGAATGGCCACCAATCAAGGATCATCGGCACGAACGCTAGGACAAAAAGCCCCTGGTGCACCGATCTATAGGCTTTCATCATCCCCCTTGCCGTGTTGTGCTGCGTTCCGCCGCGCAACCCCGCAGCCTACCTACGTTCATCCTAACAGGCTGACACGTACCCAGGCATTGGCCAGAAGCCCCTGCACTTCGGCGAGCTCTAACCCTTGCTGCTGGGCAGCCAGTGCAAATGATCGCGCTGCGTCGAGGAGTGGAAGCGCAGTTTCCTGTCCCGCATTTACTCGTGTTCCGGCGGCTCTGGCGGTACGAATCAGCCCAGCACCTTCGAGTTCCTTATATGCTTTCGCAACCGACCCCGGGGCGACGCGTAGGTCAGAAGCCAACTGCCGCACTGGTGGCAGTCGGACATCCGCCTCAAGTTGCCCTGCCCGAATCTGCGCCGCTAATTGGGATCGGATCTGCTCGACCGTCGACGTGGCCGACGTCGGGTCGATAATGATCATCGGACCAATTCCGGCTGGACCTGCTGCCCACGTGTCCGGCTCGCAGTCCACAGTGCGACGACGACTGACACGCTGTTGATGGCCAGCACCATCGCGGCGGTGACGATCACCAGCGAAGAGACGATCATGATCAGAGCCAACGTATAGCCGGGCTCGACGGGAATATTCTCAGCCACAGCGTCCAGATCCGCTGTAGGGACCAGGTCCATATGCGCAGTCCGTAGGGCATTCCCCGTGACGAGACCTAGTCCGCCAATCTGGATACCCAGTGCTGCGCTGGAAAAACTCATGATGAACTTCGTCTGTAGTGCCCGCAGCGCGGAGTCGATCGTGAACAGGCTCGGTGTTGACGGTCGCGCAGTCTGCGCTGCCCGTCGAAGCGACCAATACGCTACCGCTGCGATCAGCACGGTGCAGATCATCAGTGGAACCCCGTAGTACCAACCCGGGAAGGGGCCAGTGGAGGAAAGGTTGTATTGGATATCGATTACCTGACCGTCCTCGATCCCCCAGCCTGAGAGACTGCGGTACTGATAGACACGGTGGAGACCGAATTCGTCAGTTGCTGAATAGACGCCTGCGAGCAGCAGCCCCGCCACGAGGATGGCTGCGGACGCCGCAGGCAACACAAAGATCCACTTTCGACCGAACCTCGTTGGGCCCCTCGGCGAAAGTTCGGCGACGGTGCTGCCGTGTTCATTTGCTGGCCACGACGGACGGCGATAAAGGTTATAGACAAGCAAGCCGACCAAAACAGCGACGCCCGCTGCCAGCGCATAGGGAAGCCCGTAAGACTGCGGCCATGAGCTGCCGAGCGTCCACATCGCGAAAAAGCCGCCGCCCGCTGCAACCACTGCTAGAGCGCAGGCACGCGCTTCTGCCTGAAAGGCCACGCGGACGGCGCGTGCATACTCCTCACTCAATCCGTCAGTGGTGACCACCTGAACCCTTGTCCCACGCATGGCCTTCCTGATAATCAGCCACAGGACAAGCCCGACCAGGCCAACGGCAGCAACCACAATCAGTATGCGCAGCGATCCCACGTGTCCCCTTCTCGAAAATTGCTTGTATCTCTTCAGCAATACAAACAAACTCCGTCCCTTGTGTCAAGGAGAAGATACAAGGTCCGCCGGTACCTCGGGCACGGACACCAACTCATGTTTCGGGATAGACCCATAGACCCATAGACCCATAGACCCATAGACCCTGAAACACTAGTCACATGGCAGACACAATGGAATTTGGGTACGACGGCGACGACGGCCTGGGCGACCGCCTCATCAAGGCAGTTCTCGCTGGGGAGAAGACGGCGACGTCGTCGTTGGCTGTTGAGTACCTCTCCGGCGAAGCACTCCCCCGGGTAGGCACGAAACTGCCGCTGGTTGACCATGCCGGGAACGTGCACGGCATCGTCGAAACCACGCGCGTCACCATCATCCCGTTGGATCTGGTGGGCGACGACGTCGCGCATGACGAGGGCGAGGGGTTCGCCAACGCTGCTGATTGGCGTGAGGCGCACGTAAAATTCTGGGACGAAGTTGCTCACCTCACAAGGGAGGATTGCGGCGATCCTCATTGGGAGTTGCGCGACAGCGAGCCCGTGGTGGTCGAGTGGTTTCGGCTCCTACCCATCCTTTAGCCAACAACCAACAGCCAACAGCCAACAGCCACGAAGTTACGTCAAACGGATCTGCCGGTTGACGTCCTTGTACAGCAGGTAGCGGAAGTTGCTGGGCCCTCCGGCGTAGCAGGCCTGCGGGCAGAAGGCGCGGAGGGACATGTAGTCGCCTTCCTGTACCTCAACCCAGTCCTGGTTCAACCGGTAGACGGCCTTGCCCTCGAGGACATAAAGGCCGTGTTCCATCACGTGGGTTTCGGCGAACGGAATGATGGCGCCGGGCTCAAAGGTGACCACGTTGATGTGCATGTCGAACGCGAGGTCCTTGGGGTCCAGCATCCGGGTGGTGCGCCACTTGTTCTCGGTGCCAGGCATGGAGCCGGGCTCGATGTCCTGCTCGTTTCCGACCACGGGCTTCGGCGTGTGGCCCGCCAGCGGCTCGTACGCCTTACGGATCCACTGGAACTTCGCCAACTCGCTGCCAGCGTTAGCCACTTCCCAGGCTACGGCGGGAGGCAGGAACGCGAATCCGCCCGGTGTGAGCTCATGCTTCTCACCCTCGATCGTGACGTTCAGGGTGCCTTCGAGCAGGAACATGAAGGACTCGACGCCGGCCTCGGGCTCAGGATCTGTGGACCCGCCACCCGGGGCGATCTCCATCAGGTACTGTGCAAACGTCGTCGCTCCGCCGGCAACTGGCCGGTTGAGGATCCACGCACGGGTGCCGTCCCATTCGGGAATGACGCTGGTGACAATATCGCGCATGACGCCGCGGGGAATCACAGTGTATGCCTCGGTGACGACCGCGCGGTCGGTCAGCATGTCTGTCTGCGGTGGCAGCTCGGAAGCTGGCGCATAATACGTAGGTTTACTCAACGGAAATCCTCCCGGTTGTGACCCGGCAACGTGCTGCGCGGATCAATGAATGTCTGATCAGGTTCAAGTCGGCCTACGCCACGGCTACCGGTGTCACGGCGCCGGTGCGGGCTAGGGACGCAAGTTCGTCCGCCGAAACTCCGGCAGCTTCCTGCACTTCGGCTTCACCTACGGCACCGCATTCGACGCCGCGATGCACGAACTTTGCCAGCGCTTTGGCCGTGGCTGGCTCGTCCATGATGGCGCTGTCCAGCTTGTGTACGTAGTTGCGTAGTCTCTGCGCTGCGGCCGCGAAGCCTTCCCGGTAGAACGCGTAGGTGGCGATGTACCGGGTGGGCAGCTGCGCGGCATGCAAGTCCCAGCCCTGGTAGTAACCACGTTCCAGAGACCGACGAACCAGCCGCCCATGCAGCTTCCACGCGGCGATGACGTTCTCGGGATCACCCAGCGGCAAGATGTTGGTGGAGCCATCCGAGAGGTGAACTCCCGTTCCGGCGACCGCCACCTGCATGACCTGCTTCGCGTAATCCGCACCCGGGTGTTCCATCGACTGGTACGCCGCCGCAATGCCCAATGAGGCGCTGTAGTCATAGGTGCCGTAGTGCAATGACGTGATGCGGCCTTCGCCTCGGTGCAGCAGTTCTGCAACGGGAACCCTGCCGTCCGCGCCGAGGATGAGCTGCGGTGTCTCCATCTGCACTTCGAACCCTAGCCGTCGGTCGGCCAGCCTATGAGCGGCTTCGAGTCGCTGGCAGGCGTAGACCATGGCCTCAACTTGAGCCACGGTGCTGACCTTTGGCAACGTAAGAACCAGACCCTCGGGCAACTCACCCGCAGCGCACAGTTCGGACACGAACAGGTCCAGTGTCCGCAGACCCCGCGCCCTGGTTGGCGCCTCGAAGCACTTGAAGCGGATGCCGATGAACGGCGGAGCAACGCCGTCGTTCACTGCCTGCACGACGGCGGCCGCGGCCTTGCGGACGTCTGCGTCCTCCTGCTCGTCCCCGGGGTTGCCGTAGCCGTCTTCGAAGTCCAGCCTGAGGTCTTCGATCGGCTCATTCTCGAGTTTCGCGGTGACCTTCTCGGCTACCTGCTCTGCCAGGGCGTGCTCGAGCCCGAGTTCAGCGCAGAGCCCTGCCATGCCGCCGTGTTCAGCGACGGCTGCCAATGCTTGCTGTCCCCAGGCAGAGGGCATCGCCGAATTGTAACGGTCTGCGGGCACGTAAACGGTGTGCACGGGTTGCCGCACATCGCGATCACCCGGATACGCGGACTCCAGAAGGCTATCCGTGGCAGCTAGCTGCTCATCGATAGTGCGGTAATCCTCTGCACTCAGCGCGGCCATTCCTACGACACCAGCTCGTACGCGGGTAGCGTCAGGAAGTCGGTGTAGTCCTCGGAAAGGCAGATATCTGCGATCAAGCGGCTGGCCGGCTCGTAGTACTTCGCGAAGGCCTCTTCGCCCACTTCGCTGCGCAGTTTCTCGGTCTCCTCGCCCAGGATCTCGGTGACGAGTTCCGGCGTGACCGTCTTCCCGGTGTCCAGCTCTACCTTGTTGCGGATCTGCTGCCACACCTGCGAGCGCGAGATCTCGGCGGTAGCGGCGTCTTCCATCAGGTTGTGGATGGCGACGGCGCCGTTTCCGGATAGCCATACGGCAACGTAGGAGACGGCGACGTAGAGGTTGGACCGTAGCCCCTCTTCGGTGACTTTTCCGGGTGCCGTGGTGACATCGAGCAGTTGCTCTGCGGTGACCTCGACGTCCTCCCGTTTGCGGTCTAGCTGATTCGGCTTATCGCCGAGCACTGCGTCGAAGACCTCCTGGCAGATGGGCACCAGGTCTGGGTGCGCCACCCAGGAGCCGTCGAATCCATCGTTGGCTTCACGGGTTTTATCGGCGCGGACCTTCTCGAATGCTTGGGCCGTTACTTCGGGTTCGCGCCGGTTGGGGATGACGGCTGCCATCCCGCCCATAGCGAAAGCTTCACGTTGGTGACACGTTTTCACGAGTAGTTCGGTGTACGCACGCATGAACGGTGCTGTCATGGCAACGCTGGCGCGGTCCGGCAGGATGAAATTGTCACCGGCATCGCGGAAGTACTTGATGATGCTGAACAGGTAATCCCAACGGCCAGCGTTCAGTCCTGAAGCGTGGTCGCGCAGTTCGTAGAGAATCTCGTCCATCTCGAACGCTGCCGGGATGGTCTCGATCAGTACGGTAGCGCGGATGGTCCCCTGCGGGATGCCCACGTAGTCCTGCGCAAACACGAAAATTTCATTCCAAAGCCGCGCCTCAAGGTGGCTTTCCATCTTCGGCAGATAGTAATAGGGACCGCTGCCGTTCTCCACGAGCTGCTTGGCCGTGTGGAAGAAGTGCAATCCAAAGTCCACCAGAGCACCGATTCCGGGCTCGCCGTCGATCAGGACGTTCTTCTCAGGAAGGTGCCAGCCGCGAGGGCGGGCGACGACGACAGCTAGCGGCGCGTCAGTGCGGAGCTTGTACTCTTTGCCCTCGGGCGAGGTGAACCCCAGTGTTCCACGCGCGGCGTCGCGCAGGTTCAAAATGGCATCGATGACGTTGTGCCAGGTGGGCGTGCTGGCGTCCTCGAGGTCAGCGAGCCAGACTTTTGCACCGGAGTTCAAGGCGTTGATGGCCATTTTGGCTGGTGATGCCGGTCCAGTCATCTCCACCCGACGGTTCTGCAGCGGTGCTGGTGCGGGGGCAACTTTCCAGTCGCCGTCGCGCACGCTTTCGGTTTCCGGCAGGAAGTCGAGCTTCCCGGTCTTGGCTACTTGCTCACGCTGTGCAGCGCGGGCGCTCAGCCGTTCGTTGCGGGTGTCGGCGAACCGCTGGTGAAGCTGGTGGAGAAACTCGAGGGCCTCAGGGGTGAGGATTTCGTCCGCCCGGTCCACCGGGGTGCGGTTGGTGATGTCAATGCTCATGCTGGTACTCCTAGGACTGGGATGACGCCGCAGCGGCCGCAACAGCGGAGGCGACGTCGGATGCAACGTGGGGATCGAAAACGCTCGGGATGATGAAGCTTGCGTTCAGCTCGTCATCGTTGACTCGGGCCGCAATGGCTTCTGCGGCGGCCACGAGCATTTCCGGGATGATGTCCGATGCCCCGGCGTCCAGCAGCCCACGGAAGAAACCGGGGAACGCGAGAACGTTGTTGATCTGGTTGGGGAAGTCGCTGCGGCCGGTAGCGACGACGGCGGCATGTTTCGCTGCGATGATCGGGTCGATTTCGGGGTCCGGGTTCGCCATGGCAAAGACGATGGAGTCTTTGGCCATTGCCTTGACCTGCTCTTCGCCCAGAACGTTGGGGCCACTGACGCCGATGAAGACGTCTGCGTCAACCACTGCCTCGTGCAGCGTTCCGGAGAACGCATCTGGGTTGGTGTTCTCGGCAAGCCACTGCCGGTGTTCGTCGGTGTAAGTTTCTCCGCTGTGGATGGCGCCGTTTCGGCCGCAGGCCACAATGTTTGTTGCGCCCTGCGCCTGGAGGAGCTGCACAATCGCGGATCCAGCGGCACCGACGCCCGCTACGACGATGCGTACGTCTTCAACTTTCTTGTTCACGACGCGAAGAGCGTTCTTGAGGGCTGCGAGGACCACGATGGCGGTGCCGTGCTGATCGTCGTGGAAGACCGGAATATCGAGTTCGTCGCGGAGGCGTTTCTCGATTTCGAAACAACGCGGGGCGGCGATGTCCTCGAGGTTCACTCCGCCATAGACGGGGGCGAGTGCCTTGACGATGCTGATGATTTCTTCGGTATCTTGCGTGTCCAGACAGACAGGCCAGGCATCCACGTTCGCGAACTGCTTGAACAGAGCGGCCTTGCCCTCCATGACCGGCAGTGCGGCAGCCGGTCCAATGTTGCCCAGACCAAGGACGGCTGTGCCGTCTGTGACCACTGCAATGGTGTTGCGCTTGATCGTTAGATTGCGGGCCAGTTCCGGGTTCTCGGCAATAGCCAGGCAGACACGGGCGACGCCGGGTGTGTAAGCACGGGAAAGATCGTCACGGTTGCGTAGCGCCACCTTGGGGGTGACTTCTAGCTTGCCGCCCTGATGAAGGAGGAAGGTGCGGTCGTTGACATGGCGAACGTCCACGCCGTCGAGCTTGTCCAGTGCGTCACGAACCTGCTCTCCATGCGCCGCATCTGTAGTGTTGCAACTCACATCTACAACGATGCGGTCATGGTAGGACTCCACGACGTCGAGTGCGGTGATGGAAGCACCCACGCCTCCGACGGCCGCGGCGAGCTCAGTGGTGACAGTAAAGCTGGACGGCGCCTGGACGCGCAGGGTGATTGAGTAGCCGGGACTCGGACTCGCCATAAGTTCCTCCTCAGAAACAGCCAAACTGGCCAATTGTTTTCGTATTATGGATAATATTATCTACTAGACGGAAATACAACCCACCAACACCACTTGATTCCGCTTTGCGGAAGTAGGATAGGTTGGGTCATATTTCCGCAGAGCGGATAAAAGCTGTCATACCCCACAGCGAAACACCTACGTAGGAGAACCAGATGGCTGATCGGCCGGCCGGTAGCGGCGTGCAGTCTGTGGAGCGCGTGTTCGAACTGCTCGAACTCATCACGGATGCGGGCGGCGAAGTAACACTGAGCGAACTCGCCTCATCCACCGAGCTTCCCCTCCCTACCATTCACCGCCTGCTGCGGACACTTGTAGCCAAGGGATACGCCCGTCAATTGCCGAACCGGCGCTACGCCCTGGGTCCACGACTGATCCGCCTCGGCGAAGGTGCCAACAAACAACTCGGAGTGCTGGCACGTCCGCAGCTAAAACATCTGGTGGACCAACTCCACGAGACATCCAACATGGCCATGCTGGACTCGGACATGGTGATCTACATTGCTCAGGTGCCGTCCTCACATTCCATGCGGATGTTCAACGAGGTGGGGCGCCGTGCGCATACCCATGACACTGGCGTAGGAAAGGCCATTCTGGCCCAACTGAGCGACGACGACGTCCGCGGCATCATTTCCCGGGCAGGAATGCCCACGCACACGCGTTTCAGCGTGGACAACATCGATGCGCTACTGACCGAACTCGAAGCCATTCGGAACCGCGGATACTCCATTGACGAGCAGGAACAGGAACTCGGTGTCCGCTGCTTTGCCATGGCCATCCCGAACTCCCCCACACCGGCCGCGATTTCTGTTTCCGGACCGATATCCCGTGTGGATGACCGATTTGCGGAGAAGGCCGTGCCGTTGTTGAGAGAAGCTGCAAAGCTCATCTCTCAGGATCTGAACAGCACGGCCGTCACCGCTTAGGTTCTACTCGTCAGCAGAAGCCCGGGGTGTTCTCCCAGACGGATGCCTCTACAGTTCCGTCAGACTGCTCACGCTTGACGGTGGCTTCGATCAGACCGTACGGGCGGTCAGCGGCGAAGAACACCTCGTTGGGATTGTCCAGATCAAACGGCGACAGGTCCACCAAGAAGTGGTGATTGTTGGGCAGGGAGAACTTGAACTCCTCGATCTCCGGGTGAGCCTCGAGCGCCTGCTTCCCCATCTGGAACATCGTCTGCTGCAGCGCCGTGGAATGCGTGTCCGCAAAAGCCTTGAGCATGATCAACCGCACGCTGTCATAGACGCTGTTGAAGTCGACATCGGTGGTGTTGTAGCGCCAGCGGGCCGTGACGTCGGTGGCCAGGATGCGGTCCGTGGTCTCACCCAGAGTGGTGTACTTATCGCGCGGGAACCCGGTGAACTCGGAACCAGTGGACTTCAGAACCGTCAGGTCCGAAATGCCAGCTACCAGAGTGCGCTCACCGTTTTCAAGGTGAAGTACAGCGGTGCGGGTTTCTGACTTGTTCTTGAAAAACGCGTGGTCGTGATCGTCGATGCGGTCCCAGCTGTACTGCTCAGCGGCCCAGCGTCCACCGCTAACCCAGTCGAAGCTCTTCGTGAAGTGATCGCCAAGGCGCAGAAGAAAGGCCTCAGGAGAGCCAACGCCATCACGGGCGAACGCATAAATGGTGTTCTTCTGAGTGTCCGTAGCCACAACGTGAGCGTTGTCGCCGTCAATGTGAGCCGACTCAAAGTCACCGTGTAGCTGCGATGTGACGCTCAGGTCCTCAATTTCGTGACGAGCGGTATCGCGGGTGATCTTGACGAGGCGGACCTCTGCCTTGCCGTACTGATTGGAGCCTAGAACAATGCGTCCGGTCCCGGTCGCGGCGCTTTCGGTGGTTGTAGCAGTCATGATTAGCTCCCTCGATAAGTTGAATAGGCAAATGGGCTGATGAGTAGTGGTACGTGATAATGCTGCGTGGGATCCGTTAGCGAGAACGTCAGGGTCACCGTGGGGAAAAACGTCTCAGTGGCCGATGAGCGAAAATACGTACCGGTCTGGAACTCAATCCGGTAGTCTCCAGCGTCAACCTGCTCAGAACCAAGGTCCTTAATACGGCCATCGGCATCGGTAACGCCCGTTGCAATCTGGCTCCACCCGGCGTCGTTTCTGACTTCCAACGTGGCTGCAACCCCGACGGCGGGACGTCCGTTTCCGGTGTCCAGAATGTGGGTGGTGATATGGCTTGTCATGCGTCAATTGCTCCCTTGAGTCGAAGGATGGCGATTTCTCGCAGCTGCCCGGCGATGACCGGGAGCTCTTGGTCTGGGGTATGCGAAAGCCGCTCGCGGAGGGAGGCGAGAATTTCTTCGGAAGACCGTCCAGCGGCACGGATGAGGAAGACCCGGCCGAACTTCTGGTCGTAGTCGAGGTTGCCGGCTGCAAGCTGCTCGGTCATCTCATCAGAGGACTCAAGCCCGGACTGTTCGCCGCGGGACAGTTCGGACTCCTTGCTGGAGCCTTCGGCACGTTCTCCGATGCGGGGGTGATGCGCCAGAGCGCCGTCGATCTCTGCTTCCGTCCATGGCTCCGCAGCTGTCTCGGCGTATTCAATGAGAGCAGTCTGGGAAGCAAAAGGGCGGGCTACGACGATGTCATCTACCCAACGCGGAATATCAACGCACGGTCGCAGGAGAGCCGCGGCTTCTGCTGGGGATGAGGTGTTAAACTGAGTCAATTTCATGGGTGTCAGGGCTCCTGATCGCTCTCCACCATATGGTGGACACCCTTACCGTCGGCCGTGGCCGAGTTGACTCGATGTTTCTATCTTGTGGAATTTCTATTTCATTGTAATGCCGGTCACACAGTCGGTGTCAAGACGACGGACGAAGTATTTTTCGCCCGTCGCCTCGAGGAACCTATTCGGGCTGAGCCGTGTTCGCTACACCGTTGACGTCCAGCAACTGGTACTTATCGATGGCCGCAGCTGGTGTCGATGCGTCAATTTCGCCACGGCGCACCAGCATTTCAAGGGTACGTACCACCACGGACTGCGCATCGATCTTGAAGAACCGACGGGCTGCCGCGCGGGTATCGGAGAACCCAAACCCGTCCGCACCCAACGAGGCGAAGTCGTTCGGGACAAACTGACGCACCTGGTCGGGAACGGCCTTCATGTAGTCGGTGACCGCCACAATCGGCCCCTCGGCTCCTTCGAGCTGCTGAGCGATGAAGGGCTGTCGAACGTCGTCATTCGGATGCAGGAAAGTGTCCTCCTCCGCATCCAGACCATCACGGCGAAGTTCGTTCCAGGACGTCACGGACCAGACATCAGCAGCAACTGACCAATCTTCGGCGAGCAGCTTCTGCGCTTCGAGTGCCCACGGCACAGCGACACCGGAAGCGAGAATCTGCGCCTTCGGCCCGTCGACGCCCTCTGCAGCATTGAGCTTGTAGATGCCCTTGAGCACGCCCTCGACATCCAGATTCTCAGGAAGCGGGGGCTGAACAATCGGCTCGTTGTACACCGTGAGGTAGTACATGACGTTGCGTTCGTCGTCGGACTTCTCCGGGTCCTCCCCGTACATGCGCTCCAGTCCGTCGCGAATAATCAGACCCAGCTCATAGCCGTACGCGGGATCGTAGGAGATCACGGCAGGGTTGGTGGAAGCGAGGATGGGCGAATGTCCGTCCGCGTGCTGCACTCCCTCACCGGTGAGGGTGGTCCGGCCCGCGGTAGCGCCGATAACGAACCCGCGGGTCATCTGATCCCCCGCGGCCCAGAAGGAATCACCCGTGCGCTGGAACCCAAACATGGAGTAGAACACGTAGACGGGGATCAACACTTCGCCGTGGGTGGCGTAAGACGTCCCGGCCGCCGTGAAGGCCGCCACCGATCCGGCCTCGTTGATGCCAGCGTGAATGATCTGGCCCTGAGGAGATTCCTTATACGCCAGGACCAGTTCGCGGTCCACGGAGAGGTAGTTCTGGCCGTGCGGGTTGTAGATTTTGGCTGTTGGGAAGAACGCGTCGATGCCAAACGTGCGCGACTCATCCGGGACGATCGGCACAATGCGCTTTCCGAACTCCTTGTCCCGCATCAGCTCCTTGAGCAACCGCACGAACGCCATGGTGGTGGCCGCCTGCTGCTTACCGGAACCTCGGTTCGCCACCTCATAAGCCTTATCCCCTGGCAGCTCCACCTCCGTGTGCTTGGTGCGGCGCTCCGGTACTGATCCGCCAAGAGCCTGACGCCGGTCCATCATGTACTTGATTTCCGGCGCATCGGCACCCGGGTGGTAGTACGGCGGCAGGTACGGGTTCTTCTCCAAGTCCTCATCGCTGATGGGGATACGGAGGTAGTCGCGGAATTCCTTGAGGTCCTCCAGGGTGAGCTTCTTCATCTGGTGCGTGGCATTACGGCCCTCAAAGTGGCTGCCCAGACCGTAGCCCTTCACCGTCTTCGCGAGGATCACAGTGGGCTTGCCCTCGAACTCCGTCGCCGCCTTATAGGCCGCGTAGACCTTGTGATAATCGTGGCCGCCGCGCTTGAGGTTCCAGATCTCCTGATCGCTCATGTCCGCGACCATGTCCTTGGTCTGCGGGGATTTTCCAAAGAAGTGATCCCGAATGAAGCCTCCGGATTCAGCCTTGTAGGTCTGGTAGTCGCCGTCGGCCGTGGTATTCATGATGTCCACCAGGGCGCCGTCTTTATCGCGCTCCAGCAGATCATCCCACTCGCGGCCCCAGACCACCTTGATGACATTCCAGCCCGCACCGCGGAAGAACGCTTCAAGTTCCTGCATGATCTTGCCGTTACCTCGCACCGGCCCATCAAGGCGCTGCAGGTTGCAGTTGATCACAAAGTTCAAGTTGTCCAGGTTCTCGTTAGCCGCCAGCTGCAGCAGGCCGCGGGATTCTGGTTCGTCCATTTCGCCGTCGCCCAGGAACGCCCAGACCTGCTGATCGGAGGTGTCTTTCAAACCCCGATCGTGCAAATAGCGGTTGGATTGCGCCTGGTAGATAGCGTTCATGGGGCCGATTCCCATCGAGACCGTGGGGAACTCCCAGAAATCCGGCATGAGACGAGGATGAGGGTAGGAAGAGAGCGAGTGACCCTCATGCGATTTTTCTTGGCGGAAGCCGTCAAGATCCTCTTCGGAGAGGCGACCCTCCATGAAAGCGCGGGCATACATGCCAGGGGATGCGTGGCCCTGGTAAAACACCTGGTCTCCGCCGCCAGCGTGGTCCTTGCCGCGGAAGAAATGGTTGAACCCCACTTCGTAGAGCGTTGCGGCACCAGCGTAGGTGGAAATGTGCCCACCAACGCCCACCTCGGGTCGCTGCGCCCGGTGCACCATGACCGCAGCATTCCAACGCATCCACGCTCGATACTTGCGCTCGATTTCCTCGTCCCCGGGGAACTTTGGTTCCTGATCGGTGGGGATGGTGTTGACGTAGTCGGTGGTAGTCACCATCGGCACGCCGACGCTCTGCGCACCGGCACGCTGCAAGAGAGACCGCATAATATACTGCGCGCGTTCAGTGCCCTGCGCCTGAATCAGCTGATCCAGCGATTCAATCCACTCTGCTGTCTCTTCCGGATCGCCGTCCGGCAACTGCCCGGTGAGTGCACTCAGAATGTCTGTTCCTTCAACTGCAACCACGCCAAACCTCTTCCACCCCACCGGTTGTGACCGGCAAGTCCATCCATTGTCTTGAATTCCGTATTGCGGAACAATTTTTCCATTAGACTAAATACAGTGAACTGCCACACAGCGCAGATGTCAATTGCGACGAAAAGAGCCTGCCATGACCCAACACTCACCGCAACGCACCGCCGTCGTGACCGGTGCCGGCTCCGGGATTGGCCGAGCCGTGACCCGCTCCTTCCTCGAAGCGGGGTACACCGTCTTTCTGGCAGGGCGCCGACGCGGCCCCCTCGAAGAGAGCGCGCAAAGACACCCATCAGCGCACATAGTTCCAACAGACGTAACAAAACCCGACGACGTCCAACGGCTCTTCCGAACCGTCCGCAATAAGGCTGGCCTGCTCGATGTCCTCTTCAACAACGCCGGTACATTTGGACCCACCGGAGCCATCGACGAAATTTCTCCACGCGAATGGGAAGACACCGTCGCCGTCAACCTTACCGGCTCCATGCTCTGCGCCGCCGCTGCCTTTCGACTCATGAAGAGCCAAGAACCTCAGGGCGGCAGGATCATCAACAACGGATCCATCTCCGCCCACTCCCCCAGGCCGCTATCCGTCGCCTACACCACCACCAAGCACGCGATCACCGGGCTCACGAAATCCATCGACCTGGACGGCAGGGCCTTCGGCATCACCTGCGGACAGATCGACATCGGCAACGCCGCCACGGACATGATGAACAACATCGGCTCGAGGGCAGGGGCACTACAAGCCGATGGTTCACGCCGCACCGAACCAACATTCCCCGTTGAAGAAGCAGCGAACGCCGTCGTCTATATGGCAGGCCTGCCGACGTCGGTCTCTGTGGGGTCCCTGCTGATCACAGCCGCGGGTATGCCGTTTTGGGGACGCGGATAGCTGAGAACATGCGAAACTATGGCCATGGCCCAGCGAACCCCCACCACCACGGCAGCTCTTGACGTCAGCGACCGGCAACAGCTGGCGCGGGCGCTCCAGGAGAACGACGACGTCACCATCTTCGTCAACGGCACGGCCGTGAAACTTCCCCCGACGGGAACAGCCGCCGTCGTCGACCTCATCCAGCGGTTGGCGGAGGGCGACGCCGTCATGGTGTCCTCCGTGGCGGAAATGTTGACCACTTCACAGGCTGCAGAAGCTGCAGGAATCTCGCACACGTACCTCCGAAATCTGACTGACGCTGGCGTCATTCCCGTCGAATATCGAGGCACGCATCGCCGGATCCGGCTGACGGACGTCACGAGCTGGCTCGACGAACAGAAAAGTGCAGACGATCGCAACAACAGCTCAACCGCGCAGTAGGCTTAAAACATGAGTAAAACAGTCTGGATCCGGGTCCTTGTGCGCTCGGTTATCGGGCTGGTCACGGGCTATCTGGCTTACGTGGCCGCTGTCGCCATGGATCGTTCCGGAATGGCTGCCCTCCTCATGGGAGTGGTTGTAGGAGTCGCCGTCACACTTTTGGTCGAAACCTGGCAGACCGACCGCCGGACCAAAGCGCGCAAACGAAACAGCGAGCCGCAGACGAACGACCCCAAGCTTTAAATCCTGGGACGTCCCGCCCAACGCGCGGTTTTGAGCCCCAGGTGAAGGTCAAGCCGCGCCACACCAACCATAGGGTCCGCACCGATGATCGAGCGCACCTTCGCCAACCGGTTGTATAACGTGCTCCGGTGCAGATGCAGCACGTCCGCAACGTCTTGAAGTGAACCGCTGTGGTCATACAGCAGCTCCAGCAGCGGCCTCAGCTCGCGAGCCGGATCCCCTGCGCTGAGCTCCCTAAACCGCGTTGACCGAGGATTTGAAGGGCCAGCGCCCTCAGCGGCTAAATGTTGGTAGACCCCGACGTCGGCATATTGCGACACCCGGTCAAGCTGCGGATCCACAGCAGCGGCCTGCACAGCCAATCTGGCCTGCCGACACGCATCGGGAAGGACACTGACATCATCGAAGGGTTCGCTGAGACCAAGAATGACAGGAGCAGCTTTCCGTCCGGAGCGCTTGTCCAGCTCGTTGCGGTAGCCGCGCTGGACCCGAACGAACTCCTGTTCCGCGGCCAAGCCACGAAAAAGGACGACGGCGTGCGTTTCGCGCCCCGCGCTGAACAAGGCTGCATCCTGGCCGACTGTTGCGTGCAGAGCCGCCGTTCTATGGGCCAGAAGACTAGCCTGCGGGTCTTCAGTTGGTTCCATCCCCTGCTCATATTCCAAGAGAACACCAAGACGCCACGGACCGCGGTGCTGCACCACCGGCCAGTGCGCCACTTCTTCCTGAGCCGCCCCATCTCCCGAACACGCAGCCAAGAACCCAGACTCCAGCTGCCGGCGCTGTTCCGAGGCCGCCGTATTGGAGTCGAGGAGCAGCTCGCCCAGCAGGTCCAGTTCGCCGCGGACAGCCGGCAGTCGTTCTAGAATCGCGGCCGCAGCCAGCTCGTCCGGATCCTGCTGAACCCAGAGGTACCCCACCCTAAAACCCCTCACCAGGAGCGGAACACAGACTCGTCCCAACATGCCGAGTTGCTCGTTGGCGGGTACCACCACCGGCCGGACGGCCGTCGATATGCCGTGTTGCAACTGCCAACGGCCCACATCCTCCGGGACGCGTTTACTCAGCAGGAAATTTACGCGCACCTTGTCGGCGGCATTCCGGTGACTGCTGTAAGAAAGCAACACGCCGTCGAGGTCTTCCAAGGACAATCCGCGGTCAAGTCCCTCCGCGATGCGTTCCACGCACTGGTCCACTTCCAGTGATTTCATGAATGTGACGTTACCGGTGAAACAACATTAAGCGACAATTGACGCCACACCGTTCGACATTTGTCGATTGGTGCTCGCTGTGTGTCGCTGAACGGCGTTCCTGCTGCCGACTTCGCGCACGTTTCTGAGCTTCATGCCCTTGACTCAGAACCTATTCTTAACACAGTCCTCACCCCGGCCACAGCAATGGAGCAGACCGTGATTATCGGCGTCCCGCAAGAAGTCAAAAACAACGAATTCCGCGTAGCGATCACGCCTTCTGGGGTGCACGAATTTGTCGCCAACGGACACACAGTGTTGATTCAGGCCTCTGCTGGGACAGGTTCCAGCATCACTGACGCCGACTACACTGACGCTGGCGCAACGATCGTGGACACCGCGGACGAGCTATGGTCCCGCTCGGACATGGTCATGAAGGTCAAAGAACCTGTTGCTTCGGAGTACCACCACTTCCGCAAGGGACTCATCCTCTTCACCTACCTACACCTCGCCGCAGAAGCGGAGCTGACCCACGAACTCGTGAAATCCGGCGTGACCGCGATCGCCTACGAAACCGTTCAGGACGGGCGTGCGCTACCGCTGTTGGCCCCCATGTCCGAAGTAGCCGGCCGACTATCCGTCCAGATGGGCGCACAAGCCATGATGGCATCCGGCGGCGGTCCCGGCCTCCTCCTGGGGGGCGTTCCAGGTGTGCGGCCTGCCAAAGTTGTCGTGCTTGGTGCCGGTGTTGCTGGAACCAACGCGACGGCGATGGCCGTTGGCACCGGCGCAGAAGTGACGCTCCTGGACATCAACATCAATCGCCTCCGCGAAATCGATGCGATCTACGCGGGACGCGTGAAGACGGTTGCGTCCAACAAGTTGGAGATCGAACGGTCCGTTCTTGAGGCGGATCTGGTGATCGGCTCGGTTCTCATCCCTGGGGCAAAGGCGCCCAAACTCGTTACCAACGAGCTGGTATCCCGAATGAAGCCCGGTTCCGTGCTCGTGGACATTGCCGTAGATCAGGGCGGCTGCTTCGAAGACTCCCACGCGACCACCCATCAGGACCCTACTTTCGTTGTCCATAGCTCCCTGTTCTACTGTGTGGCGAACATGCCGGGCGCTGTTCCGAACACCTCAACGTACGCCCTGACCAACGTCACCCTGCGCTACGGAGTGCTTTTGGCTAACAAGGGAGTTAAAGCAGCCCTCGACAGTAGCCCCGCACTGGCTCTTGGTCTCAACGTTGCCGGAGGCAAGGTGACCAACCCCTCGGTCTCCGAGGCCCACGATCTCGAGCTCACCGAGGACTGGACAACATTGGTCTAGCGATGACCTAGCGCCGGTGGTTACCAAACTGCTATCGAACCGACGTCAAATCGGCATGGATTTGTGGCGTTAGTAGGCCTACTCTCATGGCAACGCCCACTGTGCCAGGAGGCCGTCATGCGATCCGGATTCTTACCAATAGCGGCCGCGGCGGTGTTGGTATTAACCAGCTGCACCGCCGCCGATGACCCCGCGACTGGTCCGCCGTCGAGCTTCGGCGCACAGTCACCAACGATGACAGCGTCTGCTCCTCCGACAGGAGGAGGGCCGTCGTCGGCCGCCGCAACGACGGCTTCCGCTCCAACCACCTCAAGTGCGGCCTCATCATCAGCGTCGGCCACGACGGCGCCCTTGACGCTCTACTACGTGGCCACGGGCGACGACGGCGTCAGCGGAGCAAAAATTGGATGCGGCGACAGTTTGGTGGCTACCTATACAGAACCGGTGACTTTCACGGATCAGCTGCGGAAAAGCATGGAACGGCTCCTCGCCGATGATGAACAGTTCTTAGGCCAATCAGGACTTCTGAACGCCCTGTATATGTCAGATCTTGAGTTCGTGGCTGGTGCAATCGACGGCGACGCCGTCACGGTAGAACTCACCGGTGAGGTCATTCTTGGTGGTGCCTGCGATGCTCCTCGAGTCTCTGAGCAGCTACATCAAACGGCAGAGACTGCCACGGGGGCAGGCAGTTCAGTAGTCCTCGTGGATGGGGTTTCGTTGGACGAGCTCATGAGCCAGAAGTGATGGGCCGCATCTACTAGCCCGCGGTTTTTCTTAGTGCCAGAGCTGGTCTGCCCAAGCGGCGTCGCGAAGGTAGTCCCTCGCTGGTCCGAGGTTCCACAACTCTCCACATGAGTCGAGGAAGCCCATTCCGCGCATATCCTCAACGAGATCGGTAGAGCACCCCAGAGCCTCACTGAGATCCTTGGTGCTGTCGGCCCTAATGACCTCATCCTTGGTAGCCATGAGTGCTATTCCTCCAGTTACTGCTGCCTCGGCGGTCATAGATTTCGCTTCGATCGGGGTAATGGTTCAAAGTCTGGGCCCCAAGTGCGGGCGTAGAGTCCCAGTGCAGCTTCTTCGCGGGACGAGAATCCGAGTCGGTTGAGGAGCATATGCGCCTGATAGACGGTCAGATGCTGGGCGCTGCGGCTCACGCGCGCCTTATCTGCCTTATAGAGGTAAGTATCGAGTGCACGAAACCAGCGTCGTCGCCAGTTGTGAACGGCCGACTCTGCCGCCGTGGCCGACATGAGCGAATGCATGGGGGAAAGTTTCGCTTCGATCTGTGCTGTCATGGCTTCGCGAACGCTGGTGGCTCGGGGTCCAAAGTTGGCAGTACAGGTTTTGAGGTGACTATCCCAGTAGTAGTCCCAGGAGAGCCGACGTCGATCCTGCCAATTCGCGGATCGTGGCCCCTTCATCATGCTTCGAGCCGAGTCGAACAACAGTAGCGCTGCGAGTGCAGACCTGCTCTGAGTCTTGCTGTAGCGCTGAGTAGCCCAGCTACAGAGTTCGGAGGAAAGTTCGAAGACTTCCTCGGCGAGTTGCAGCCCTTCGACGCCGCCGTAGGTCACGAGCTCAGCTTCCAGCTGCGGATCGGCGTTACTAAAGGACGAAAATGATCTGTCAGTGGCGGGTGACGACAGGTGCTGCTTAGTGGTCAGTTGAGGCAGGACACCGCCGGCTTGGGCCAGCAATGTCCGCTGGATCAGTTGCAGCCGGTCGATGGTTGGCTGTGGAGCGAGGATACGCATGCGCACCTGGCCCGACGAAGGGTCGTCGCAGCGGGTATAGAACCAGCGCTTTGCGCCGAGCACTCTGGCCTGCGCCGCCAGCGGGGTAACCAGGTCTGCGATGATGCCGTCCGCTACATCGAAACCTCCGGTCATAACGGAGAAATGCCACCATTGGTCGCTGGCAACTGTCCGCGAGGCGGGTCGAACCGCTATCAGCTGACTCATGGAATGTCTCCTTCCGGATCAATTGGTTAGCCCCGCTGGGGCGAGTTCATTGGTGATTGCCAGACGGGTGGGATGCTGGCAACCGCGGAGCAGCTCTCTTTAGAGAACGTTCTGCTTGGGCCAGTCCCAAACACCAGCTACTGCCTGCTTGGGCCAGTCCCAAACACCAGCTACTGCCTGCTGAGGCCAATCCCAAACACCAGCTATCGACTGCTGAGGCCAATCCCAAACGCCACCTGCCACAGTGCTGGTTGCGGGCGCAACTGCGCCAACGACAATCAAGAACCCGGCGCTCAAGCCGATGATCTTCTTCATGAGATTCCCTTCGAGTGACAACGTACTTTCCTGCCTCGGTCGCTGAGCTCCCGATGAGTCAAGAATGGCTTGTCCAATTAGGGGGTGTCCAGCTGAGAAGATGCCCTATTCTGGACATGGCCAGAAGCGGACTTTGGCAGGTTCCTGCAACCCTCAATTTGAGATGATGGACGCTGTTGACCCGCCTAAATCCGTGAGAATTCGGCTGATAAGAGGTTGACGTCTTGTAAGGTGTCATTAACCGGCCATGGCAACTTATGGCGATCAGGAATTGCCTCTATAACGCGGCATTGTGCGTTCTCTTCTCCCATGGACGCAGGGCCAACGCAGTAAGTAACAAGCAGAGAGGACCTCAGTGCTCGAAGGATCAGCGGTTGAGCTCTACAAATTCGCCGTCGCTAACCCGTCGTGGACCAAGCAGGACGCCTCCGACGCCATGGGCTATACGATCAAGCAAATAGAAGATTCCATTTCTGGCCTTGAACGGCAGAGGCTCCTGGCCCCCGGAGCGAATGGACAGTGGGTAGCAATAGCCCCAGAAACCGCGTTGGCAGACATGGTCGACGAAGATGAACGAACCATGCTGCAGTTGAGGTCCAGGGTCAGTGAGCAGCGACGACAATTCGCCAGTATCGTTCCGATATTTCTCGAGGCTAAGGCTCACGCTGCGGGCAGTGGATCCGTGGAAGTGCTGGAGGACCCCACCAAAGTCCGTCGGCTGCTGATCGATTCGGGCAGGGACGTCATGAGCAACGTCCTCATTGCCCAGCCAGGCCAAGGTTCCACTGCGGACGTTCAAGAGGAGAGCGTTCGAAAAGACCTCGAACTGTTGCAGCGTGGAATCCAGCGAAAGAATCTATATCCGACCGGCACCCGCGATCACGTACCAACACGAAAAGCCGTGGCAACCGTCACGGACGCCGGCGGCGAATTTAGAGCTCTTCCCTTTGTGCCGCTGAGGCTCATGATCTTCGACAAAACTCTCGCCATAGTGGCACGCCAATTGGACCCTGGAGACAAAGCCGCCCTAGTCATCCGCGATCCCAACCTTGTCCATATATTTACAGTGCTCTTTGACCTGGCGTGGGAGATTGCGTCGCCATTTCTTGAAGAGGCTGGCCCAAAATCGCCATTGACCAGCACACAGCAATCCATCCTGAATGGGCTGGCTGTGGGGTATTCGGACGAGGTAATCGCTCGACGGCTAGACATCAGTGTTCGTACATGCCGAAGGCATATCGCCTGGATGCTCGAAGAGCTCAGGGCGGACAGCCGCTTCCAAGCAGGCATCAAAGCCAGAGATGCTGGCTGGATCTAGTCGCTGGGAGCCCGACGGCGGTCGCTGTTCCTCGCACCAAGGACAAAGACCGCCGTCGTGCTGACCTGAAAGCTAACACGACGGTGAAACCAAAAGTGGCGTTACATAAATGTTCGCGAAAACGGTATCGGAACGGTCCTCTCATATTGCCTTAACGCTTCTGTCGTAGTAGCGCTCCGTCCGTCAGTCAACGGAAGTTGTTCCACGGTGAACCACGCGCGTTATAGTGTGGGAATGACTTCACAAGACGAGCTGAACCCCCTGCCGCTGACCGCCGAAACGGAGGTCGCTCTTGAGCGTGCCGCCGAGTCCGCTCATCGTCATGAGGAACTGTTCTCTGTACGAGCAGCCGGCATCAAGCAGTCGGCTGTTAGAGACGTCTTCGACATCTCAGCGAAGCCCGGACTCATCTCTCTCGCAGGCGGTAGCCCGTACTTGAAGTCTCTGCCTCTGGAAGAGCTGGGGAGGTCCGCCGCCAAGATCATTACCGAGCACGGCCTCGAAGCTTTCCAGTATGGCTCTGGTCAGGGTACGGATGAGCTACGTCAGCAGGTCTGCGACGTCATGGCTCTCGAAGGCATCAAGGATGCTTCACCCGAAAACGTTGTCATCACCACAGGGTCGCAATCCGCCCAGGACGTTGCGGCGAAAGTATTCTGCAACCCGGGAGATGTCATCCTCTGCGAAGACCCCACTTATGTAGGGGCGCTCAACACCTTCGAAGCCTATGAAGTAGACGTCCAACCAGTCCTCATGGACGAGGACGGTCTCATTCCAGAAGAGCTTGAGCGGCGGATCGAAGAACTCCACGCTGCCGGTAAAATCATCAAGCTGCTCTACACCATCCCCAGCTTCAACAATCCCTCCGGTATCACCCTCAGCGCTGACCGGCGTCAGCGCATAGTGGACATCTGCAAGGCCAACAACATCTTGGTTCTTGAAGACAACCCCTACGGGCTCCTGCGTTTTGACGGCAAACCGTTAGATACCCTGCGCGCGGACAACCCCGACGACGTCATCTACCTGGGCTCATTCTCGAAGATCTTTGCGCCCGGCGTTCGGCTGGGCTGGGCACTGGTACCCGAACACATGTACCGACGCTTCTATCTGGCTTGCGAAGCTGTGGTCCTGTGCCCATCAGTCATCAACCAGATGCTTGTCTCTGCCTACCTCCGAGATTATGACTGGACCGGGTTCTTGAGTTCCTCACGGGACCTCTACGCGGCGCGGTGCAACACAATGCTCAAGGCGTTGGAAGACCAGATGCCCGACGGCGTCAGCTGGACGGTCCCAGACGGCGGATTTTTCATCTGGCTCACTCTGCCTGAGGGGATCGACACCTACCCACTACTCCAGAAGGCAATTGACGCACGCGTGGTCTTCATTCCCGGAGCAGCATTCGTTCCCTCCGATGAACCATCGAACCGGCTCCGGCTCGCCTTCAGCGCAGTGTCGAGCGAAGATATTGAAGAAGGGCTTCGTAGGCTCACGCCGATCATTCGCGAAGCAATCGACGCGCTATAAACGCGTTAGCTCGATGACCAACCGACCTCCTGGCTAAGGTTTTACCTGCTCTGCTACCCAACGGGCTTCCTCCGCCAGGAGCTCCAGACCGGCGCCAACGGGCACATAACCAAGCTCCATTGAAGCAGTGGTGTCAAGAACGATCGGATGCCGAGCGAGCCAGGGATTGCGCCCCCGCTCCGGATCAGAAGAGTCGTCAAGGAGTTTCAGCGTCCCTGTCCAGCCCAAGTTCCTGCCAATGGCCTGGACAATCTGCTCGGCAGTGGGGCTATCAGGATCCGCACTGTTGAGAATGCGCGCTCCCGGCTGACTGGCGATCGTTGAAATGAGGGCAGCGGTGTTCGCTGCCGCGGTCAGATGATCGATCGATGCGCCGCCAGCCAGTTCAATAACCTGCTCACCGCGAACCATCAACTCCACAAATGACCGAGTACGAGAGTTCCGCGCCCAGCGTCCATGGACCTTGGACGGCCGGATCACAGTGACGGGCAGGCCGCTATCCAGAGCCGCCCTCTCGGCGGCAACCTTTGAGGGCGCGTAGCCCTCGCGCGTGAATGGATTGACGTCGTCATGGGCGGGAGGCAGAGTCGGAGAGTTCTCGTTCATCGGACCAGCAAACTTCGGTGGCTCATCGCTATTGACGTGATGGCCAACAGGATCCACGTAGACCGCTCTCGAGGAGATCAGAACCGGACAGTCCACCGATGCCATGGCAGGTAGCAACGCACGAATATCCGCTGCCTGGTACGTCAACAGGTCAACGAGCAACTCAGCGCCGTTTCCCACCAGTCGTTCAACCGCATCTGCGTTGCTCCGCTCTATCCCGTGAAAGCGGACACCGACGTCCGAAAGCTCTTGCGGCATTAAGTCAGGGTGTCGTCCAGTTACATCGACCGACCACCCGTCAGAGGCCAACGCCCTAGCGGTTGCCCCACCTATGGCACCTGTTCCGCCCAGAATTATTGCGCGCATACCCTGCGCCTCAAGACCGACTTCAAGCGACGCCGGGACCCTTCGGGTAAGTGGCGCACAGCGCCAGGAACCGTGAGTTGCCCTCAGACTCACCAATGCTCACGCGAATTCCCTCGACGCCGAAGGCTCGCACTGACAGAGCCTGCTCACCAGCCAGAGCAGCGAATTCCTGTGTGTTCTCGCCAAGTTTCAGCCACACGAAGTTGCCTTCGGCCTGCGGTACATCCCAGCCAAGATCCTTCAGGCCCTGAACCACGCGTTCGCGTTCATCGACTAGTCCCTGGACGCGCTCTTTGACCTGGTCATAGTTCCGAATCGACGCAATAGCTGCCTGCTCGGCCACTGACGAGACAGCGAAAGGCGTTGCAGTGACCCTCAGGTACTGCGTGAGGTCCGGATGGGAAACGGAGTAGCCAACGCGTAGATTAGCGAGCCCGTGGGCCTTCGAGAAGGTTCTCAGCACCATGACGTTCGGGTACTTGCGGTAAATGGCCAGGCCATTCACGGCGTCTTTTGCGCGGACAAATTCTTGGTACGCCTCGTCGATGACAACGATGACGTCCGAGGGAACCTTGGCAAGGAAACCCTCCACCTGCTCCGTAGTCAGGATCGGTCCCGTCGGGTTATTGGGAGTACACAGGAGAATGACTCGAGTCCGGTCATTCACGGCCTCCGCCATGGCCTCGAGGTTGTGCGTGCCGTCGTCGTTCACGGGGACCTGAATACTGTTGGCACCGGCGAGACCCACTGAGATGGGATATGCCTCGAAGGATCGCCAAGCGTAGATGACCTCGTCTGGCTCCTGCGACTGCTCCTGGCCCGCGAATGTTGCCAGGATCTGATTCAACGCGCCGAGACTTCCGGCGCCCGTCACAATGTCTTCTGCCGGAACGTCCAAAAATTCAGAAAGTTCTACTCGCAGCGCCGTGCTCATGGGATCCGGGTATCGGTTGACGGCGCTGGCTTCGCGAATGGCGTCCAACACTGCCGGGATCGGTGGCAAAGGGTTTTCGTTAGATGAGAGCTTGAAGCTCTGAAGACCGTCAATCGCTACGGGGGGCTTGCCCGCTGCGTACCGTGGGAGTTTACCCAGCACGCCGCGCGGCGCGATGGCGGCTGGCTGACCGTCTTCGGCTGTGTTCTGATTCTCGCGTGTTGTCATACAACAAGCCTAATGCCGATCCTGGTGTTGCCTGTTCGCGCTAGACGACCGTTATGGCACCATTGATCCATGTTGAGGTTTATTGTTCAAATCGTCGTCAATGCGTTGGCCCTGTGGATCGCGGCCAGGCTCCTACCCGGTATTTCGTGGGAATCAGCAGTAGGCAACGGTGACCAACGGATTAACACCCTTCTGGGGTTCTTGGTCATCGGCTTGATTTTCGGCCTGGTGAACGCGGTCGTTCGCCCTGTCGTGAAACTCCTGTCCCTTCCGCTGACCATCCTTACCCTTGGCTTGTTCACGATCATCATTAACGCGGCGATGCTGATGCTCACGGCGTGGATCACAGACTTCACGCCTGTTCAGTTCACCATCGACTCCTTCTTCTGGACGGCGATCCTCGGCGCGCTGATCATCAGTCTGATCTCATTGGTTGCCAGCATGGTGCTGCCCAACAAGAAATAGCCGTCAGCGTCTTTAGCCGCCACCTTACTTTCGCATTTCTTGACCGTGATGCTTCACCGGGAATGATGTCTTTGATGGCATTTGCCGGGTCAGCTTAAACCGGCGCCGCGTACCCTGCCCGCCACGCAGAGCGCCGGCGAGCGCTCCCCCAGCTCCGATCAGGGCGCCGTCCTCACTCTGGTCCGCCAGTCGGGCCCCGTCCATGTAGTTGTCGAGGTTGTGGCCTGGTCCGAGTCCGGCGTCCTCGCCGTCGGGTGTTTCAACCCACGTATGGATACCCACGGTGACACGGCTGTTGGTCTCAGGGTTCGGCGTACCGTCCGTGGCGGGGACGATGTCTTGTTCGTGTTCCAGGTGCACAGCCTGCACGCCCTTTGGGATGTTGATGCTTCCGACCGGCGAGCCAGCGGTGACCACCATTCCAATGTCATACATTTCTCCTAGTTCAGGATCAGCAGCAAGGTTGGCCGCGTGCATGCCGCCCTGGCTGTACCCACCGAGGACAACGATGTCTCCGGCCTCCGCGCCTGCCTCCGCCAGTGCCGCGCGAACGGCGTCTCCCATGTACTTGCTGTCGAACCGCATGGCCTCGACTATGCCGGTCTCGTCGAAGGGATTTTCAGTTGCTGTGGTGCCTCCGGACTGGGTTCCTGGGATGGAGACCACAAAGGTTGGGGTCTGGCCAGGGCCGTTGTTTACCTCGATAACTTCCAGCGTTCCGTGATCGGCTGAGTTGACGCTCTGGGTTCGACCCAGAATCCATTCAAACGATGCGTCTACGTCAACGCTCTCAGGGTCCCCTACTTCGCTGACTTCGATGGGGGCGGGACGCAGCAAACCCGCGGCCATGGCCATGGTCAACGACGCCCGCGAATCTTTGAGCACTTCAGCCATTATCGGTTCGACCATAGTTAACGTTGGAAGTCCCCCGTTGGACTGCACTCTGAGTTCAGCCAGACGTGCCGCGTTAGACATTTCGGCCAGAATGTAGCGGCTCGTTACTTTGTCCACGCGGTGGGCCGTGTCTTCGAATGCTGCGCTGCAGGCCGTCAGCCGGCCCGCGCTGTGGTGCAATGCGTCGACAGCGTGTCCGCGAGCGCCTTCGGCATGAGTTCGCATCACCATGAGTTGGAAATTTAGGCCGTTGACCACCGCTACGGCGTCTGTCAGGTCCGTGGATAATTGCCTCAACAATTGCTCGCCGCGCTGTAGTTCCTCTTCCTGAAAATGGACGGCTCCAACCCCACCGTGCACGGTTAGCCCGTTGATGGGTTTATCGCCCCAGTTGTCTTGCCACGAAGGCGTCCACGTTTGGCTCATCAGAAATCGGCGCTGAGCCTAATGCGGGCGTTCTCCGAAGAGTGGCGTCCGGTCGCGTTAACTGCGTCCTGAAAGATTTCGGTGGCGTGAAGCAGTCGACCGCGCTGTTGCTCTACGTACCCTCTGAACTTGGTGCCCGCCGGCGAATTCCACTCCAGGGCGGTCACAGCGGACACTCTGTCCGTGATTCCCTGCACAGTTTCCAGCACTCGGTACAGGTCTGCGACTATTTGCGCCGCATTATCAGATGCCTCGTCTTGCCAGCACGTCTGCGTTGCCGCAAGGTAGCCATCCATGATTGTCCTCCGGTTCAGTTCGTCTTCGTCAAAGGTATGGCGATTGCGGACTGCACGGGCTACATAAGCCGACATCTGTGGAGTGGGCTACAGCAGACGGCGGCTGTGGAGGAATGGTTAGCTGAGATTCAGGTACGGAAGCATACGACTCAACGGGCCAGTCTGCACCAGCTGCCAAGCGGCCAAGCCGAACCCAAAGAGTGCATACGTCGCTATCGGGACGATCACCACTTTCTCGCGCCACGATCCCGCTGTACCCAGGATGGGAATGCTGATGAAGCCGCTAGTCCGCCAGAACGGCATATTCCAACTCTTAGGCGGCCCAAATTTGAGGGGCCAGAAGAGAGGAACACCGCCCACCGTCGTCAAATCCCCCAGAATATGGGCTGTCACCCCAATTCCCATGGCCAGTGGCAACCAGGGGCCTTGCACCGGCGCAAGGAAACACACGATTACGGCAGCCAGCAGTCCAAAGAACCAGTTAGCGAGTATCGAACGGCGGGGAAGTACTTCCAGGGTTTTCAGCGCGATTGCCACCAGAAACATACACAGCAGTCCTGCCCCCAAGGCCACCTGATGCCCACGAATTACCGGTTGCCACGAAGCCGCCAAGGCAGCCAGCAGGATGAACACCACCACCCCGATAATCGAATGTGTTCCGTTCCGGTGACCACCGCTGATTTTACCGATGAGAAACGCCAGCACATTGGTCACTGGTGGAAGGGCGTAAGCGATACTCGACCGCCGATGGTCCGAATCGCAGATCAGTGCTGCGCCAGCTGTCACCAGGCCCCCGATCACCACACCGGCGGGTTCGAGCGGGTACCAGCCAAAAGCGTGACTGCCTGTAGATGTCACTGCTACCCACGCGGCCGCACCGCAGGCAGCGTGATTGCCTCCCATCATCGTTTTCGGCTCCAGGTTCCCTTGCAGTGTTTGGCGAAAGCGCCCTATCAACATTGGCACAACGCCGGCGTCGTCCTGGCGGCCCGAAACCGGATCGTAGCCGTGGAAGAATAGGAGCCATGGCTGAAACTTCCTCCCGCGTTGAACTCTCATCTGTCTCCCCTGCGATTGCGTTGGGTCCGCTGGATGGTCGCTACAGTGCCGCCGTCGCGCCGCTGGTTGACTACCTGTCCGAGGCCGCGCTGAACCGGGACCGCACCCATGTTGAAGTGGAGTGGTTGATCCACCTTGCCGCGCGCTCAGTGCTGCCCGGAACGGCTCCTCTCAGCGATGAGCAGCAGAGACAACTGCGGGGCATCGTCACCTCGTTCGACGGAAACTCTGTGGCCGAGCTTGCAGAAATCGAAAAGGTCACAGTCCACGACGTCAAAGCTGTCGAGTACTTCATCGGCCGTCGGCTGGCGGACATCGGCGTTGATCAGCTGAAGGCCATGGTCCACTTTGGATGCACCTCCGAAGACATCAACAACCTCTCCTACGCTGTTGGTATCAAGGGTGCAGTTGAGGACGTTTGGTTGCCAGCAGCTCGGCAGTTGGTGCAGCAGGTCGCAGCTATGGCAGAAGCCAACCGCGACGTGCCCATGCTCTCGCGCACGCACGGTCAACCGGCCACGCCCACCACACTTGGCAAGGAATTAGCCGTTACAGCGCACCGACTGCAGAGGCAGCTGTTCCGTATCGAGAAGACCGAGTTCCTGGGCAAGATCAACGGTGCCACGGGAACCTATGCCGCCCACGTCGCCGCGGTTCCCAGTGCAGATTGGCAAGACGTTGCCCAGAGCTTCGTCGAAGGACTCGGCCTCACCTGGAATCCTTTGACCACGCAGATCGAATCCCACGACTGGCAAGCAGAGCTCTATTCCGACGTTGCCCGCTTCAACCGAGTTCTGCACAACTTCTGCACCGATGTGTGGAGCTACATTTCCATTGGCTACTTCGCCCAGATTCCAGTAGCCGGGGCAACGGGGTCGTCCACCATGCCGCACAAGGTCAATCCGATCCGGTTTGAGAACGCAGAAGCAAACCTGGAAATCTCCAACGGTCTCCTGGATACGCTTGCGGCCACTCTGGTCACTTCACGCTGGCAACGAGACCTCACGGACTCGTCCTCACAGCGCAACATCGGCGTCGCGTTCGGTCACTCTTTGCTAGCCATCTCCAACGTGGTGAAGGGACTCGACCGGCTTTCAGTGGCAGAGCCAGTGCTCGCCGAGGACTTGGATTCCAACTGGGAGGTACTTGGCGAGGCCGTGCAAATGGTGATGCGCGCAGAGGCCATCGCCGGTGTTGAGGGCATGGACGACCCCTACGAGCGCCTCAAAGAACTCACCCGAGGAAACCGTGTGAACGCCGAGAGCATGAAGGAGTTCGTCTCGGGTCTCGGCTTGAGCAAAGACGCGGAACAGCGCCTACTCCAGCTGACCCCTGCCACGTACACTGGCATCGCCTCCACGCTGGTCGACCACCTCAAGTAACCCATGTTTGACGTCGTCGTCATCGGTGGCGGCCAGGCAGGCCTGGCCGCTGGCTATTACCTGCGCCGCGCTGGGCTGGACTTTGTCATCCTTGACGATCAGCCCGGCCCCGGCGGTGCGTGGCGGCACACGTGGGACTCCCTCACCCTCTTTTCCCCGTCGCAGTATTCATCGTTGCCAGGACGCATGATGCCCGCTTGGGAGCCCGGTTACCCGCCGTCTGCACATGTGCTCGAATATCTGGAGTCGTACGAGGACAGGTACGCACTTCCCGTCGAGCGTCCCATCACCGTGACCTCGGTCCAGACGGACGACAACGGCTCTTTCATCGTCCGAGCCGGTGCTAAGCAGTGGCGCGGGGCCGCCGTCGTCAATGCAACAGGGACGTATTCGCAGCCCTTCACGCCCTCGGTCCCTGGCGAGGAGAGCTTCAGGGGGAGGCAGATTCACTCGGCGACGTACGGCAGCGCTGCCGAGTTTGCGGGCCAGCGTGTGGCCGTCGTCGGCGGTGGGAATTCCGGTGCTCAAATCGTCGCGGATCTGCATGCGGTCGCAGATACGTCGTGGTTCACGCTTCGGGAACCGAAGTTCATGCCCGACGACGTCGACGGGCGAGTGTTGTTCTCTGTCGCTTCGGCACGAGTGCGAGCGGTGGAGTCTGGTGAAGCCGACGCTGGGAGCGGTGGTCTCGGCGATATTGTGGCGGTTCCGTCTGTACGTGGCGCGCGAGACGCCGGCGCTTTGGAAGCCCAACCGATGTTCGAGACGATGACGCCAAACGGTGTGCAGTGGTCCAATCCCGACGGCGGGGCACGGTCAGCGGAGTTTGATGCGGTGATCTGGTGCACCGGCTTCCGGCCCGTTCTCCAGCACCTCGATGAGGTTGAATCACAGCTGCGTGCGCGGGCAGCCTCCCTACGCGATAGCCGAGGGCATTTCGTGTTGGACGGTCTGGAATCCGCCGTCGTGCCTAGCCTGTATTTCCTGGGATATGGAGACTGGACGGGTCCCGGTTCGGCAACACTGGTTGGAGCCGGGCGCACCGCCCGCCAGCTAGTGCGAGCACTGCGGGAGAAGTTGGCCGAGGAATAGGTTCTAGTCGACGAACTCGGATTGGGTGGTGACAAAGTCCCAGTCGTCCTCGGTCAGCAGCGGGTCCTCGATGGGACCGCCGGCTTCCGCAATTCGATTCTGTACTTTGGCGGGGATAACTCTGGCGCGTACGTTCTCACGAAGCCATTGCTTGGCTGCAACGTCGAGGTGCGGCCACCACTTGTGGATGCGAATCTGTTCCATGACTGCTCCAATCCGAGACGGTATGCCCAACCGTGGCACCACGGCGGCGTTCTGGCAAGGGACCCAGCTTCATTGACGGAATCAGACTTGACTGATTACGGAGCCTAAGCCCAGCCCGCCAGCCGCAGTAGCGCCGCGGCAACGGCACCGACGATCACTACGACCAGAAACGGCGCCCGCAGCACCAACGCGACCGCGGCAGCCACGAGTGCGCCCAGCCGCGCGTCGAAAACCACCGTCTGATCGGATGCCACCGTGTTGACCACCGTCAGCGCAGCTAGCAACCCAATGGTCAGTGCACCGGCCACGGAGGACATCCTTCGGTTCTTCATGAGCTTCGAGGGCACAAGATAGCCCAGCAGCTTGGTCACAAAAGACAGCAGGCAAGCTATCAGGACCCATATCCAAAGATTCACAGCGTACCCCTCCCATCCTGTGTGGAGCCGCCTTTGGGCGTTGCGGTATCGAAGTGTTCCCCGTCGTGTTCGCTGTAGGGCTCCGGGTAGGGTTCGATGTCCGGGGCCATGCCCTCTGGAACGCGTGCACGCTGAAACCAGCCGATACTCCCCGCAACCAGTCCGGCCGCGAGGATGGGTAAGCCAGGCGGTAGAACTGGAATCGTTAGCACTGTGACAAGAGCGCTGACCGCTGCAATCGCTGCCGGCTGGAATGCCTTCAGCCGCGGCCAGAGGAGGCCCAAAAACGCTGCCACAGCCGCGCCGTCCAACCCCCACTGTTTTGGATCGCCGACGGCGTCGCCAATGACCGCCCCGAGCGCAGTAAAGATATTCCAGAGCAGGAATACACCGACTCCCGCGGTCCAGAACCCCCGCCGCTGCTCCCCTGCATCAGTCTGCCCAGTAGCCGTGGCTGTTGATTCATCGATGGTCAGATGCGCCATGACAAGCTTCCGCCAGCGGCGCGGTTCCAACAAGGCGTTGAGCTGGATTCCGTAAACGCCGTTGCGGATCCCCAGCAGTGTGGCAGCGCTCATAGCAGCGAGCCCGGTGCCGCCACCGGCGATCACGCCCACAAAGGCGAATTGGGATCCACCGCTGAACAAGAGCAGGCTGAGCACCATGGTCTGCCAGAACGTCAGCCCGGACGCGACGGACAACGCGCCGAATGAAATCGCGTAGAGCCCTGTGGCGACACTGATGGACAGCCCAACTCTGACGGCTGGAGACTGCAGGAATGTCATAGCAAAACCTTATCTCGCCGGTAGGGGCTACATCTGCGGGGCGACATGGCGTTGGGGGCACGACCTTTCGCCTGTCAGGTTAAACCTGACACGTCAATTAGACTAAAAATATGACATCCCCCATGCCAAACGGAGACTTCTGCAGTTTCTGCAGCGCTCCCTGGAGCGAACACAACCGACTGGCGTCCGGACCCGGCGTCGCGATCTGTCGCACTTGCGCAGAAAAATCGCTGCGCCTCTTCGACAATGCATCCGGCGATGACGCCACTATTACGCCGCCCAAGGAACTGGATGATGACGGCCTTCTACTTATATTGCCGCAGGTTGCCGACGTCTCCGATCAGGTCGCCAAGCAGCTTCAGGCATGGGTAGATCTTGCACGGGGACGCGACATCAGTTGGGCCCGGATCGGCGACGCTTTAAACATCACCAGACAGTCAGCCTGGGAGCGCTTTGCTAACAACAAGTAGCGATTGCGGGTTGTCCCAGCGCTCACAAAGTGTTCCACTACCACTATGACCCATGGAATTAGCGGTATAGCAGCTCTGGCCATCGACTGCGATGACCCGGTACTGGTAGCAACGTTCTGGCAGCGCCTGCTCGGCGGCGAAATCGCGATGGACGACGACGGCGACGTGGAGCTCACTGGCGGCGTGATCAGGCTCGACTTCTTGAAGGTTCCGCACACCAGTGGTGATACCGCGGAGGCCCAGACGATCAAGAACAAAATTCACCTCGACCTACGTAGCTACGACTACGACGGCGCCATCACCAACGCCTTGGACGCTGGCGCCACCATTGCAGATGACGTTTACGACGGCACAGCCTGGAAAGTGCTTCGCGACCCCGAAGGAAACGAGTTCTGTATCCTTCGTTCTCGTAGCTTCCGCCCCTAGGCGCGCGCGCCGTCGAGCTTTCCCCTTGTTGCACAGCCTGCTTACAATGGGACTGCTTCATCCAGTGCATAACCTCTACAAGGGAGATGACCGATGATTGATAAGTTGCACGAGTCTGGGATCCGCAGCGAACATGCCTACATAGGCGGATTTGCTTCTATCGGAGTTTCTATCTTGTCTTGGCTAGCCAGCCGCGGCAAGACAGGCGACTCCAAAGCACAAGCAGACCGATGGGGCATTTTTATTGGCCACTGGGCTCCAACGTTCTTTGCGTTGGGCGTTGCACTGAAACTCGAAGAAAAGAAATAGTACAGCCCAAAGAGCAGGCCAACGCCAGGTGGGTGTCGGCCTGCTCTTTGACGCGAATGACGGGTTACGATTTGTCAATGACTGAGCCCAAAAGAACAGTTGCCATGAGTGTGGCTGGTACCTTGCTGAAACGCGGCACACTGGCCATGCTCGGAGCGCAAGCCGCCGTCATCGCAGCACTTGTGGCAACCGACGCCATCAAGAAGCACTACCGGTCCCGCGGCAACAAGTTCCCCCGCCCCGGCAGCTTCGAGGGCCAGGTGTCAGAAACACAGACCAAAGTTTTTACGTATGGCGAAGACCTCTACGACGACATGATCGCCTCCATCCGCGCAGCAAAACACACGGTGCTACTGGAGACGTACATCTGGAAGAACGACACCATCGGGCGGGAGTTCAAGACAGCCCTGACCGAAGCCGCCGAACGTGGCGTCGACGTGTACGTGATCTACGACGGTTTCGCGAACCTTGTGGTGCGCCCGAGCTTCTTCCGCTTCCATCCGAAAATCAACGTGTACCGCTTCCCGATAGTGAGCAAGTCGATCCTTCTCACCAATATTCGGGGAACTGGGCTTGATCACCGCAAAGTTCTTGTCGTCGACGACGAGATTGGCTATGTGGGTGGGTACAACATCGGCTCGATGTACGCGACCCAGTGGAGGGACACGCATCTACGGATTATGGGACGGTCCGTTTGGGAACTCCGCGAAGCGTTCGCAACGGTCTGGAACCACGCTTCGGGGCAACCGCACGCCTCGCTCCCGGACCGCAGCGCTGGTTTCTGGGAACCCAAGCTGCGTGCCGTCAACAACATCCCGTCGAAGCTGGTCTTCCCGATCCGCGGTCTCTATATGGACTCCATCAATCGTGCCACGAACCATATCTACATCACGGCGGCATATTTCATCCCGGACCAGCAGATTCTCGGGGCGCTGCTGGAGGCGCGTGGGCGCGGAGTAGACGTTCGGGTGCTCATTCCGGAGAACTCTAACCACGTGGTCTCAGACTGGCTTTCTCGTGGTTTTTACAGTGCTCTACTGCGAGACGGCGTAAAGATCCTGCTGTTCCAGAACGCCATGATTCACGCGAAAACAGCGACGATCGACGGTGAATGGTCCACGATCGGAACCGCGAACATTGACCGACTGAGCCTTACCGGCAACTACGAGATCAACATGGAGATCTTTGACCGGAACCTAGCTGCAGACATGGAGAAGATCTATGAAGTGGATAGCTCCAATAGTCGCGAATTGACTCTGCAAGAGTGGGATTCCAGGCATGTGGCTGCTCGACTGAGTGAGGCAATTCTCGCTCCACTGCGCCCGTTCCTCTAACGAATCATTCGGGCAGTGGAACGGTGGGACCGAAGGCCAGTTTTGGAACGAACACCAGCGCGACGGCGGCAACCATCGCAGTGACCCCACAGATACCCCAAACCGTAAGGTAGCCGGAAAGCGGGGCGGCAGTACCAGCGGATGATCCAGCGAGGGACCCGGCCTCGACCAGCAGCGGTCCCGCGAGCGCAATTCCAAAGACGCACGAGGCGAAAGAGCCGCCTATGGTCTTTGTTCCATTCGTCAAACCGGTGGCCATGCCTGTTTTGTTTGGGGGCGCTGCTGCCGCTGCTGCAGCCGGAAGTGCGGCAACAAGGGCGCCGGACCCAACGCCGGCAATCATCATGTTCGTCAATGTTTGTAGCATGGTCGAATGGAACGGCAGGAATAGCAGGTAGCCGATCCCTACCAGGCTCGCCGCTGCAATAAGCGTGAAGCGCGGTGTGGTCCATCTCGTAACCACCGGAAACAGCAGCGCTCCAGCCAGCATCGCCACCACATACCCACCGATGAGGACGGACACCATGCTCGCGCCAACACCGAGCCCGTATCCGACAGCATCTGGGTCCGTCCGCGCAAAGGTGGACAGGGGCGCTTGAGCTCCCAACACGGAGACGCCGAAGAGTCCGGCGGTGAGCTGAACCGGCCACATGGATGGCTGCTTCAACATGCGGATGTCAATCAGCGGGTCGCGGTGCCCCAGTTCGTAACGTACAAAGGGAACTATGGCCAACAGACCCAGTAAGACGGCGGCCCAGGCCCACCATGTCTGCGGGCCATTGATCCGCATGAAGGTCAGCCCCGAGGTGATCAGGAGCAGCCCCAGGGTGAGAAGAACGAATCCGACTGTGTCCACGACACCGCCCGAGCGGTCAGGTGATTCTTGGACCCCGAAATGGATGACCACGAAGCACGCGGTGACGCAGATCGCCGGGATCATCAACGTAGCGGTCAGCGGCAGGATTCCGATGAGAAAGCCGCCGGCAAGTGCCCCCACGATGACCCCGATTTCCAGGCCCGCTACCAGAATGCCTGCGGCCTTTCGGGTGAGAGCTGCGCCGTCGACCTGGCGGCGGCTACGCGAAAAGACGAGCGCGATCTCCAGCGGAAGCCAGACAACGTAGAACCCCTGCAACGCCCAAGCCGCAAGAAACAGCCAGAAGCTGGGAGCAAACGCTACTCCCCACGATGCAGCCGCAGTCAACGCCGTCGACACCAACAGCATGCGCTTGTGACCGTACATGTCGCCGAGCTTGGCGAGCACCGGTACCACCAGCGCGCTCACCATCAGTTGAGCGGCTTCAAACCAGTTCACATCCGCGTCGGGGATGCCCAGATGACGGGCAATGTCCGTCAGCAATGGTGTGTAGTACCCCTGTAAAACCCCGCTGGTCAGTTCGACGACAAACAGGAAGCCCACCAGTGCGGCGGAGGGGCCAAGGAATCCCATCCCGGAGACTTTGCTTTTGGGTTTTCCCCTTCCTGTCAGTGTCATGGCAGCGAGCGGATCAGGTCGTCATAGAAGCTGACACCGCGGCCCAGTGTGGAGATGAGAATCCGCTCATTCACCCCGTGAAGGGATGCACGTGCCTCGCTGCTCATTTCGAACGGAGCGAAGCGGTAGACGGCATGAGAGATGCGGTTGAATCGACGAGCATCTGTGCAGGCCATCATGATGTAAGGGGCCACGAACGCTTCCGGGTACACACGCTCTATACTGCTGCGCAGGATCGCGAACTGTTCGTTGTCCGTGGCGGATACAGGTGTTGGATCGCTCCCCTCAAGCACAGTCAGCTCCACCTTTGGATCCCGAATTATTTTCCGCAACCGGTCCATGGTCGCGTCAACACTCGAACCGATAGCGATTCGAATATTCAGATGCGCTTTGGCCGTCGCTGCCAGGACGTTGGCTCCTTTGCTGCCCTCCAACTGAGTAACAGCCACGGTGGTGCGGGTCATGGCATTGGTCTCACCGCCCAGCAGGGCAAAGAGTTTCGCCACCGGCCAGCTGAGCATGCGGGTTCTATCGAGGATGAAGCGCAACAGCATAGGGGCATGCCGTCCGAACGTCTCGACCATCTGAATACTGGCGTCAGGCAGCGCTGACGGGAAGGGCGCCTTTTCCAGCCGCATGACTGCCCGGGCTAGCCGGGCGGTGGCGCCCATGCGTGGTGGGGTCGATGCGTGTCCACCCGGCGATCGGGTAAGGATTTCGACGTCGAGCATCCCCTTCTCTGCAACCCCGACGACGGCGGCAGCTTTGGTCACGCCGGGGAACGCACCCTGAGTCACCGCTCCACCCTCATCTAGTACCAACCACGGCGTGACCCCGCGGCCGTGGAGAAGGTCGACGACGGCGTCCGCGGTGTCTCCGGCGGTCTCTTCGTTGTTCCCGAAGGAGAGGTAAATGTCCTGGCCCGGCTGGAAACCCGCTGTCAGTAGGGACTCCATGGCCTCCATGATGACGACGAGCGCACCCTTGTCGTCGAGCGTCCCGCGGCCCCAGACGTACTCGCCGTCGTTGTGGCCGGAGAACGGAGGGTGCGTCCAGTCGTCGTCCTCGTCAATGGGAACCACGTCGTAGTGGGCCATGAGAACAGTCGGCTGGAGCGAGGGATGTGCGGCAGTCCCAGCCCATCGAAACAACAAGCCGTAGGTGTTGACGCGCGTGCATTCCAGTTGCGCGTGTACCCGGGGATAGAGTCGCTCCAGCGCTTTGAGAAACCCGTCGAATTGCGTGACGTCCACCTCGGCTGAGTCTCGGGAGGAGACCGTCCTGAAGCGGATCAGTTCACTCAGGCGTGCGGCCGCGCCTGCCGCCGTCGCGCTGCTGGTTAATGTGCTTCCCGTCACGTTTTCTGCCTCATGACAGGAGTGTACAAGGCAGACTATGGAATGTGACGACGGTCGTAGTCTGTAAATTCAGCTCCGCACTAGAGAATTGGTAAGCATGCTGATAAGAATTAAGGACTGTTGATTTACATCATCCACTCCTGAGGAGACATCACCATGGCAGGAAACCTACTCTCGCGATCACTTCACGACCTCGGCGCTGCCGCATGGTTTGGCGGTTCTTTGATGGGCGCCGTAGGACTCAACGGAGCTACTGCAGAAGCCAAAGATCCGAAGGAACGAACCCGTCTCTCAACGTTGGGCTGGGGCAAGTGGGCACCCGTCCAGAC
>JBBPYK010000074.1:0-45833 GCA_038199985.1 Actinomycetales bacterium
ACCGATTGCCACGCAGTCTGGGCGGCGTCGACGTGGTGATGCCGCTGCTGCACGGTCCATTCGGTGAGGATGGCACGCTCCAGGGTCTGCTGGAAATGGCCAATGTTCGCTACGTGGGTGCTGGCGTACTGGCCTCGGCTGTTGGCATGGACAAGCACTTCATGAAGGTAGTCTTCGAATCCGTTGGATTGCGCGTTGGCCCCTATGAGGTCATTACGGACAGGCAGTGGCAGAACGACGCCGGCGCCTGCCTTGAGCGAGCCAGTCAACTGTCCTTTCCAGTATTCGTGAAGCCTGCAAGGGCAGGATCCTCCATGGGGATCTCTCGTGTGACAACAGTGGAGGGTTTGCGCGAAGCTATCGAGCTGGCACGGGAACTCGATCCCAAAGTGGTGGTGGAAGCCGGCATTGAGGGCCGAGAAATCGAAGTTGCGGTCCTGCAGGGAAGAAACGGCCAAGATCCGCGCACTAGTTTGCCTGGTGAAATAGATGTTCACGATGAGCAACACGACTGGTATGATTTTGAGGCCAAGTACGTAGACGGAACAGCGGCCAAACTCAGTTGCCCCGCAGATCTCCCGTCTGATGTTTCAACCGAAGTTCGCCGTCTCGCGGCGGAGGGCTTCGACGCCGTTGGTGCGGAGGGGCTTTCGCGTGTGGACTTCTTCTACACTCCCAGCGGCACACTGATCATCAACGAGATCAACACGATGCCCGGGTTCACCCCCATCAGCATGTACCCGCAAATGTGGGCAAAGTCCGGGCTTCCGTACACGGAACTGATCGATGAATTGATCCACCTAGCACTGACCAGAAAGACAGGATTGAGGTAGCCTCATGGGGCAACGCAGCAGGACGGCCAGTGCTGTCAGGTTGCAACCCCTGGTTGTCATTGGCTCCGGCGGTTTTGGTCGCGACACCCTGGACGTTGTAGACGCTCTGAACTCGGACCGCCCAACGTATCGCCTATTGGGTGTGGTGGACGATGACCCGAATCCCCGGCATATCCGGTATCTGCGGGATCGAGGCGTCATTCACCTTGGTACAGTCGCAGATTTCCTTGCCTCTGGATTGCGCGCTGACTACCTCATCGGGGTGGCCAACCCCTCGGTCCGCTGGCGCATCGCAGCAATGCTTGAAGAAGCCGGACTGTCACCGGCTACGGCTGTGCATCCCATGGCCATTATCGGCTCGCAAGTGGTCATCGGGGCCGGTTCCATCGTGTGCGCAGGAGTGCAGATTTCCGCCAACGTTGAGCTGGGACGCTACGTTCAGTTGAGCGCAAACTCGATCATTGGCTATGACGCCATCCTCGAATCCTTTGTCACCGTGAATCCCGGTGCCATTGTCTCCGGTGATGTCACGGTAGAAACCGGAGCATTATTGGGATCCGGTTCTATCATTCTGGAGGGTCTGCGCGTGGAGTACGGCGCTATCGTTGGGGCAGGAACCGTCGTCGTCAACGGTGTGCGCCCCCATGCCGTGGTCAAGGGCGTTCCCGCTCGCTGACCTGCCCCATCATTTTTGGGGGATTGTTTGATCCTTAGTCACTGAGAGACATTTATTGGTCTGGGGCACTGCATTTACTGCACTGCCAAGGCTCACCAAAACGGTGCTGGAAGGTATCTCGTTGGGGTCAAAGATGGCTTCTACTGCCGGATCCCTGCCATAGGTTGTGACCGTCCACGCAGGATCGCCTTCAGTGAGTACCCAGTCGGTTCCGTTCACGGTGACGCAACGGTCCGTCGTCGGGCCCGGGGGAGTGACGCCGCAGCGCACTATAAGTTTGGACGGCTCTCCCCAGGCTGCCGTAGCCTGACTGTCCGTCTCCCGCAGGTCGTTTTCCGATACCTCGTCCGGCAAAGCCACCATCACTTCCGCACATACGGGGTTTGCAGCATCAGTGGCAGGTTCAACATCAACAACAGAGGAGCATCCGGTCGCCAGAAGGGTGACTGCTGCAAAGGGCAGGAGGACACGCTGAAGCGTCGACAAAGTACGGGGCATTATCCCAGCCTAATGCGTGTCCTTGCTAGCTACCTGTGAACGGATGCCCGTCACGTAGTCAGCTAGAGCCAAGTGCATGTCCTGTGGGACATATCCGGTAGCCACTGTCTTTGTCAGGTCGAGAGTGCTGTATCTGGGACGTGGGGCAGCAGAAGTATTCTGGAAGTACTCTGCCGTGCTCACTCCTGTGACCATAGCCGGGTCTTTTCCGCACAGAGAATAGACCTCGCGAGCCAGCTCAGCCCAACTGGCTGACTCGCCATCACAAGAAATGTTGTAGGTACCGAAGCTCGCTCTCGAGACCAGCAAGTGATCGATGGCACGGGCTATGTCATCGGCAAAGGCAAGGCGGCCAATCTGATCGTCCACCACGGATGGGGCCACACCTTGATCGGCCAGCCGCATCATGGTCTTCACAAAATTGGAGCCATCACCCACCACCCAACTGGTACGGAGAATATAGTGGCGCGGTAGAGCCTGCACGGCGAGGTCACCGGCAGCTTTGCTCTGCCCGTAGACGCCTAGCGGCGCGAACGGTTCCTTCTCGTCATGGAGCGGTGTGTCGCCGTCGAACACGTAGTCGCTGGAAAGGTGGACCAGCGTGAGGTTGTGTTCGGTTGCCACACGCGCAAGGACACCCGGAGCCACGGCGTTGACCATCCATGCCCGCCGTCTGCCCTCCGCTGATTCTGCAGCATCAACGGCGGTATACGCGGCCGCGTTGATGATCGTGGAGTACGCCCTCCAGCCAAACGCCAGTACTGCCTCAAGGTCTTCCAGATCCAGGCGCTCACGTGAATGGAAATCGACATCGGCTCTGTCAGCGAACCGCCGTCGGAGTGCCTTTCCTACCTGCCCGTTGGCACCGATCACCAGAGTGCGTAGCGGTTCCATGGGTGTGACGTCCGCAAGCCGAGGGTGGAGTTTGTCTTTCTCAGAGAGCTGGGCGTTGTCCAGAGGAATGGGCCACGCGATGGCTGCGGATTCATCTGCCAGGTTCAAGAACGTGTAGTGCTGCTGATGTTTCTGGGACCAATGATCGTTGACGAGATAGGAGTAGGCGGTGTGGTCTTCCAGCGTTTGAAAAGAATTACCCACGCCGTAGGGCACAAAGACTGCGGTGGAAGGATCCAGTTGCAGGGTGAACGTTGTGCCGAATGATTCGCCTGCCCGAAGATCCACCCACGCGCCAAAGATCCGTCCGTGGGCCACGGACACGAGTTTGTCCCACGGCTCCGCATGAATACCGCGGGTGGTTCCAGCGTGCCGATTGTAAGAAACGTTGTTCTGAACGGGACGGAAATCTGGTAGGCCAAAGGCCATCATCTTCTCCCGCTGCCAGTTCTCCTTGAACCAGCCTCGGTTGTCCCCATGCACAGGTAAGTGCAGGATTAGGAGCCCTGGAATGGCTGTTTCCGTGACACGGAGGTCTGCCCCATATTCCATGGGTTACTGGCCCTGGTCTGCGTAGCGGGCTTCCGCCCCCGCCTTCTGCGGTCGCCACCACGCTTCATTTGCACGGTACCAGTCGATGGTCTGTTCGAGTCCGCGGTCAAAGTCCTCAAAGGACGGGCGCCAACCGAGTTCGTCGCGGAGCTTTGATGGATCAATGGCGTAGCGCAAGTCGTGTCCAGTTCGGTCCGTGACAGGGTCAAAGGCATCTGCCGGCTGACCCATCTGAACAAGAATTTTTTCCACGACGTCCCGGTTACCCAACTCGCCGTCGGCGCCAATGAGATACGTCTGGCCGATGACACCCTTCGTGAGGATTGCCAGCACGGCCGAGGAATGATCATCGGCGTGAATCCAGTCGCGGATGTTCTGCCCCTGTCCGTAGATCTTGGGGCGCTGACCATCGATGATATTGGTGATCTGCCGGGGAATGAACTTTTCAACGTGCTGGTACGGCCCGTAATTGTTTGAACAGTTGCTAATCGTGGCCTGTACCCCAAATGAGCGCACCCAGGCGCGCACCAGCATGTCGGAACCTGCCTTCGTGGAGGAGTACGGACTCGAAGGATTGTATGGGGTGGCTTCGGTGAAGCGCTCCCCACCCTCTAGCGGAAGGTCTCCGTAAACCTCGTCCGTGGAAACATGGTGAAAGCGCGTAGCGTAGCGCCGTGCAGCCTCTAGCAGCGTGTACGTCCCCACGATGTTGGTCTGTAAAAAAGGAGCTGGGTCATGCAGGGAATTATCATTGTGCGACTCCGCCGCGTAATGGACCACGGCATCGGCGGCAGACACAACGGCATCCACCGTCCCGGCGTCGGCAATGTCACCCTCAACGAAGGTGAAGCGGTCGTGGGGAAGGTCTGCCAGGGACGCTCGGTTTCCGGCATAGGTTAGCTTGTCGAGCACCGTGACACGCATATCAGTATGCGTTAGCACATGGTGCACAAAGTTTGATCCAATGAATCCGGCCCCGCCCGTGACCAACAGATTTCGCATGGTCCACACTCTATCGTTCTCCTAATAAGGCACTCGTGCGATAAAATGGCATTTCGCCTAACCCCTGGGGGATACACACTTGTCCGATTTTATGCAGGAATATGACGAGCCTGAACGTCGGCCACGCCAGAAGCATCCCGTTCGAGTGACCCTTTTGGTCATGCTCAGCATCGTCTTAGTGGGCGCCGTGGTCGCTGGAGTGTTTGTGGCGAACCTCGCAAACACGTTCAATTCCAAAACGCAGACCATCGAGACAGCCTTCCCCGCGGAATCCACGCGCCCTGAAAAACCCGCTGATGCCAAAGATGCCGTAAATATTCTGTTGATGGGCAGCGACAGCAGGGGCGAAGGCAACGAGGACACCATGGCCGGTGCGCGCTCGGATACGTTGATGCTCATGCACATCCCCGGTGACCGCAAGAACATTCAGGTCATGTCCATCATGCGCGATACCTGGGTTGATATCCCCGGACACGGTCCCAGCAAAATCAACGCCGCAATGGCGCTGGGCGGCGTTCCGCTCATGGTGCAGACCGTGGAAGGCTTGTTCGAGGTCCCCATTGATCACGTCACCATCATCGATTTTGAAGGCTTCAAGGCACTGACGAACGCACTGGACGGCGTCAAAGTGAATAATCCGCAGGCTTTCCAGTCCGCTGGGTCCCAGGGAGAAGCCTTCCCGGCGGGCCCTCAGGTGTTGGACGGCGAGTCTGCACTGAAATTCGTCCGGGAACGGAAGGCATTTTCCGACGGCGATTACACCCGGGTTAAGAACCAGCAGGTCTTCATCAAGGCCATCATGTCCAAGTTCCTCACTGCCGAAACTCTGACCAATCCTGTTCGGGTCAACAATGTTGTTTCCGAGATGTCTCCTTACCTCACCGTTTCGGATTCGCTAGGCGCCGTCGCGGCCGGCAAATTGGCCTTCAGCCTGAAAAACGTGCGGACGAGCAACGTGGACTTCTTCACGCTGCCGACGCAGGGCATCGGAACCTCCGCCGATGGCCAGTCCATTGTCCTGATGGATGAAGGCGCGGTGAATGCCGTTGCCGAGGCCCTGAAAAAGGACGCTTTGCACCAGTACGTTGAAGAGCTTGAGCAGGATAACCAGTAGGTAGTGATGATGAGACAACGCTGGGGAGCGGGAATCGCCTTAGGGGCCATATGCCTTGGGGCTGCCGCGCCTGCTGCAGTGGCTCAAGACCTGAGTGTACAAACAACGCTGCCTCATGTGGCCCCCGCTCAACCGACTGACCCGCCTAAGAGCGACGAACCCAAGCCGCCACCACCCGCACCCCAGCCTCCGGCCCCGCCACCGCCACCGCCACAACAGCCTCCGGCCCCGCCACCAGAGCAACCAGCTCCGCAGCCTGACCCGGGACCGCAAACCGATCCGGCTACCGGATTCGTCATCGATGCGACTACAGGCTGGCTCATCCACCCTGGTACGGGCTATGTCATTGAGCCGGACACAGGAAACCTGGTATTTCCGGGTAACTACAACTACACGGGTTTTCGCTACGAATTCGACACCGGGTTGGTAGTGGATCCCAACGAGCCGACGCCAACTCCCACGCCGTCCGTGACTCCTTCGACGACCCCCACCGCTTCCGCCACTCCGTCCGCCACGGTGAGCACGTCTAGAACGCCGTCTCCCTCCCCGACAGCCACGGAATCCTCGGCAGCACTGGAAGCGGATACAGCAGGAGAGAGCAGTGAATCCTGGTCTACCCATCCGGCAACCAGAATCGCAGTGATTCTGGGGCTTCTTGCACTCGGTGCGCTGTATTACAGCAAACTTCGCGGTGGCACGACCACCGGTAAGAAACCGGAGTAGGTGCGGCCCGGTCTATGCTGAAGAGTCATTACTCATCTATTCACGTGCCACAAACCGGGGGGTTTCCGTTGCGCGTATTACTTCTGACGCACTCTTATGCGCCTGAACATAGCCCGCCCCAACGACGCTGGACGCAGTTCATTAATGCGTTTCGCCAAGAGGGGTGGAATGTGGATGTTGTTGCGCCGGTCGCGTATCGAGTTCCACATACACGAATTCTGCCCAAGAACGTAGGCGGACGAGCCTTTTGTCGTGACACGGGAGAGTTTGGAGAGCAAGTGCGCCGCGTGCCGGTCATTCCGCACCGACACTCCCGCCTGGGAAAACTAATATCGCACCTATTCTCCGCAGCGATGAGCGTTCCTGCGGCGTTGATGGGTCCTCGACCCGACGTCGTCGTGGTCACCGTTCCCAGCCTGCCCATTCTCGGTGCAGGCTACGTCGTGTCAGCGCTTTGTCGCCGACCCTTGGTGGTCGATATGCGTGACGCGTGGCCGGATCTTGCACGTGATGCGCGCATCATCAAGGGAAACGCTAAATCTCTCGTCGAAAAAATTGTCACCGCCATCCAATCACGGTCAGACCGGGTGGTCACCGTAACCTACGGTTTTGCGCAGGCGCTCAGGGACCGGGGCATCAAGCAAGTCAGTACCGTCACCAATGGCGTCCGCCTGAGTTCCATTGAACCCCTCGAGCCGCCTCACCCGGTGACTAGGCCGCTGAACGTGTTGTATCTGGGTAACCATGGGGAGAGTCAGAGACTCGGTCTCATCATCCGCGCGGCTGCTCTTGCTGGCGATACCGTTAAGCTGACCATGGTCGGTCACGGCGTGAACAAAGAGAAACTGGTGGCGCTCGCCCAGTCGCTCGACGTCGATGTCGACTTTTTCCCTCCGGCACATGGGGAATGGCTGAGGCATTTCTACGAGCAGGCGGACACGTGCGTGGTCTCCTTGCGGGACGATTGGAAGTCTTTTGAAACCACCATTCCGTCAAAGACGTATGAGGTGCTGTCCATTCGCAGGCACATCACCGCCGTCGTTCTGGGGGAGGCACGGAACATCATCGAGAGCTCCGGGGCGGGCGATGTGGTGGCTGCTGATCCCGCCGCAATTGCGGAGCTCTGGAGCGAGTTGAGTGAAGACCGCACGCGGTTGGATGTTGGTGACGGCGGGCGGGATTGGGTACGCATCAATGCGGATTACGAATCCTTGTCGCTGGAATACATCGATGTTCTGCGCAGCGTCGTGGGGCAGGGATAGAGGCTAGTGCAGAGAATTCGGAATGTTTGGTTGATGGCGGCGACGGTCCGCGATCACCTGAAGGATGATCCACTCGTATTGGTCCTGCTGGTTTCTCGTCGTCTGCCGGATCGTATAGCTCGTGCTGTAGCACCCGTGATCTCTGGCTTTGGCCATGCGGCTAAGAACCCGGTGGTGCTAGCGTTGGCCTGCCTTATCTCCGGGGATTCGCAGGCTGTCAAGCAAACCATCGAATCAAACTTATTCGGTTCTCCTCGCCGCAAGAGGTTGCTCACCGAAATTGCGTTGGCTGCCGATTTGCCTGAATGTGCGGATGAACTGTTAGCTCGCATCCCAGCTGGGGCAAGAGGGCTTGCCGGAACTACCGCACGCCGGTACTGGTACGACGGCCGGATGACTGATGCCGTCGCCGCCCTCGACGGATTGGATGGGCAGCGTCCTTTCGCCAATCGCCTCCGTAGCGAGCTGACAGTCTTTCGAGGCTGGTCTCCCAGCGCTGTGCCGGTGGCACACTACGAGCCGAAGCCAGCGAGCATGCTCTATGTACTCACAAATTCTTTGCCCCACACGGAGAGCGGCTATGCACAGCGAAGCCACTCCGTGCTTCTAGCCCTGCGAAATCTCGGCTGGTCCGTCAGCGCCGTTACCCGCCTTGGGTATCCGGTTCAAGTGGGCAAAATTGCTGCAAAACGCCTGGACACCGTGGATGGCATCAACTACTACCGGCTTCTGCCAGCACGCCTTAACACCGGCATGGACCAGCGTCTCCAGCAGCAGGCAGAGTTATTACTGGACTTGTGCCTGCAACTACGACCAGCGGTTCTTCACACGACCACGCATTTTGTCAACGGTCTGGTGGTGCGGACCGTGGCCGAAGCCCTAGGCATACCGTGGGTGTACGAAGTCCGTGGACAGCTTGCTGATACCTGGGCTTCTCGGCGATCCCCTTCTGCCCTTCGCAGCGAGCGCTATAAGCTTTTCAATGACCGTGAAGCAGAGGTTAGCCAGACGGCAGATCTGGTCCTCACGTTGGGAGAAGCCATGAAGCGGCGTCTGACAGACCAGGGTGTGGAACCAGAAAACGTCCTGCTGTATCCGAACGCCGTGGGAGATGAGTTTCTGAAAGATCCAATCGATGCTCGCAACGCGCGAACCATTCTGGGTCTTCCGGAAGAAGGTACGTTCGTTGGCACAGTTAGTTCACTGGTGGATTACGAGGGGCTAGATACGCTCCTGCGTGCCGTCGCGCTGCTGGCTGCTGACTACCCGCAGTTGAGGTGCCTAATAGTCGGTGATGGTGCTGCCGCCTCGTCACTTCAGTTGCTGGCCAAGGAACTCGGCGTCGATAACCAGACTATTTTTAGCGGCCGCGTTCCCCGGGCAAGAGCACACCTCTACCATCAGGCGCTCGACGTCTTCGTTATTCCCCGCAGGGACACGGACGTCACGCAAGCGGTGACGCCGCTAAAGCCAGTAGAGGCTATGGCGAGCGGACGCGCGGTAATCTTCAGTGACTTGCAGGCGTTGAGGGAAACGGTTCCTCGCGGTGCGGGCACGGCCGTCGTTGCGGAAGACCCAGTCGCTCTGGCGGGGGCTATTACCCGTTATATTGAGGCGCCTTTTGTCGGACGTGAGCACGGGACAGCCGGACGCAACTACGCCCTGTCCCAGATGACTTGGTCTGTGGGCGCACTTACGCTTCTGGACGGTTACCGAGCGATCGGAGTATTGACGGCATGAAAACGAACCGCGTTGACACACGACAAATGCAGGCCCCACAGGTTTGCTGGAAAATTCGCTCATGATCCGGCGCATAGTAGAAAACCCAAGACAGGCACTGTGGCACCTCCGCAAAGGTGGAGTGAAACGGGTAGCGCAATGGTCGGACAGACTCGACGCCGAAGCGGGACAGCAACGCACGGGCCAACTCCGAGGGGCCGAGGGGCGCTGGTACGGCCGACGTAGAAAACGTCGCCTGACGTTCGCAGAAATGCCGATGCCGGAGGGTGCACCGCGGCGACCGGACCTGACCGTCGCCCTGATCGCAGATGATTTCAGTGCTATGGCCTTTGGGTGTGAGTGGAACATTGTTCAGCTTGGCCCCAGTGACTGGACAAAGCACTTGTCAGCCAATGATTTCGACCTACTTTTCGTTGAGTCCGTGTGGCACGGCAAAGCAGGGAAGTGGGCCGGGAAAGTAGCTCAGAATCCTCACATGAGTGGTCCCTTGAAGGAGCTGGTCACTGCTTTCAACGCAGCCGGCATTCCCACGGTGTTCTGGAACAAGGAAGATCCGCCCCATTACGACGATTTTTTGGAAGCCGCTCGGCTATTCGATCACGTCTACACCACGGACTCGAACAAGCTGCCGGACTACCAGCGAGATCTCGGACATGACAACGTGGCCGTTCTTGCCTTCGGTGCCCAGCCTGTGATCCACAACCCTATCCGGCCTCGCGAAGGCTGGCACCGCCGGGACGTTACCTTTGCGGGGATGTACTTCAGCCACAAGTATCCGGAGAGACGTCAGCAACTGGAAGTGTTGCTGAGCGGTGTACAAAGCGCTCAGCTACCTATTGGTCTCGAGATCTTTTCTCGATATTTGGGGGAAAACGAGAAGTACCAGTTCCCTACCCCGTATACGGACAGCGTCGTTGGAAGCCTGAACTACCGGCAGATGCTCACCGCCTACAAGGCCTACAAAGTATTCCTTAACGTCAACTCGGTCACCGAATCACCAACAATGTGTTCGCGAAGAATCTTCGAGGTAATAGCGTCCGGCAGTACTCTCATTAGCACGCCAAGTCAGGCCATCGAGACGTACTTCGCGTCCGATGAGATTAGTGTGGCTGAAACTCCGGAGAAGACCCATGAGGTCATCAGCGCCGTAGCGGCTAATCCGCGGTTTGCCGAGCTGTCTCTGCATCGCGGCCAGCGGCGTATCTGGCAGGAACACACCTACGCGCATCGCGCTGAGCAGATCATCGGCGACGTCATCCCGGCGGCAGGTCGGGAAGTGGGCCTACCTCCGGTGTCTATCGTGGTACCCACGAAGCGTCCTGGCCAGCTCAAGAACATCTTTGAGAATGTTGGTCGGCAGACTCATCGGGACGTTGAGCTCATTGTCCTCAGCCACGGCTTCGAAACGGACGAAGAAGAATATCGTCGTCTGGCGAATGGGTATGGCATTGAACACTTGGTGCGTATGTCGGCGACAACGGACGCTTCGTTGGGTGAGTGTTTAAACAGACTTGTCTCTACGTCAAGTGCCGCTCTGGTGACCAAGATGGACGATGACGATTACTACGGACCTCATTACCTTGAGGATCAGCTCCACGCGTTGAATTACTCTCGAGCGGATATTGTGGGTAAGCAGGCGCATTACATGTACCTGGAATCCTTGGATGCGAGCATTCTGCGGTTTGCCCATCGAGAACACTGCTTTACCAATATGGTGATGGGCCCAACGTTGATGGCGTCTCGGGAGCTGCTGTCTAATCTCGGATTTGCTGATCTGGGATCAGGGGAGGACTCGGATTTCTTGCGTCGGGCCGTCCGCGACGGTGCATCGGTCTACGCTGCCGATCGCTTTGGTTTCTATCAAAGGCGAAAGGCCGCTGGCCACACCTGGTCCGTGGGAGATTATGAATTATTGGCTAGCGGGGAGTATCTCTTCCGTGGTAGTCCTGAGAATGAAGTGAATGTCTAGAGTGGGGAAAATTTGTGAACAACATTGAAAACGTTGCTGTCATTGGTCTTGGGTATATCGGATTGCCTACGGCGGCAATCCTGGCCTCCAATGGTCTCAACGTCATCGGCGTTGACGTCAAAGAAGCGAATGTTGAGGCGATTAACCGTGGCGAGGTTCCCTTTGTGGAACCTGATCTGAACATTCACGTTGCAGGAGCAGTCAGCAAGGGGACTCTGTGGGCAACAACCCAAACTCCTCATGCAGATGCTTACATTTTGGCCGTACCCACCCCCTTCAACGCTGACAAAAGCGCCGACCTGTCCTACATTGAAGCCGCGGCCCGCGGCTTGGCATCTACGTTGAAAGGTGGCGAACTCGTGATTTTGGAGTCCACGTCGCCTCCCGGGGCTACCCAGCATCTCGCCGACTACTTGATCAGCCTTCGGCCGGATCTCAGCCTTGATGCGAGAGACGGCAAGCCTTTGGTTCACGTAGCCCACTGCCCGGAGCGGGTCTTGCCTGGCAGGGTCATGATCGAATTGGTCACAAATGACCGCATCGTCGGCGGTATTACACCCGCTGCCGCCGAGATGGCGAGTGCCCTCTACCAAACCTTCTGTCAAGGGCAGATTCACCTGACCGGCGCCACGACCGCTGAAATGGCCAAGCTGGTAGAAAACTCCTACAGAGACGTTAATATCGCCTTCGCTAACGAGCTCTCTGTTATCAGCGACAAACTGGATATCGATGTCTGGGAACTTATTGAGCTGGCCAATTTCCATCCGCGAGTCAATATTCTCCAGCCCGGTCCGGGCGTCGGCGGCCATTGCATCGCGGTGGACCCCTGGTTCATCGTGGCTGCTGCGCCGGAAGAAGCGAAGATTATCCGCCAGGCACGTGAGACCAACGATGCCAAACCTCAGTGGGTTATCGACAAAGTGAAGAGCCACCTCACAAACGCATCGGCTGGTACTGTCGCCATTCTTGGGCTCGCCTTTAAACCGAATATCGACGACCTTCGCGAATCGCCGTCCGTGGCGATAACGGCGAAGCTGGCCACAGAACTTCCCGAGACCAAAATCCTCGTTTCGGAGCCTCACATTGACCAGCTACCGAAGGAACTCGCGGGATTATCCAACGTCGCGCTGGTTCCTACAGATGAAGCGATCCTTGGCTCCGATGTGGTGACGCTCCTAGTGGACCACGACGTGTTCAAGAACCTGGATCAATCGATGCTTGCTACCAAAGACGTGGTGGACACTAGAGGAGCGTGGCGTGTCGCGGTGGAACAGTTCCAGCCTTCCGCTCAGTAGACCCGTCTCCAGGACTTGTCTCGTTGTCCAGCCGTAAAAAGTAGTGAGGACCAACCATCGTGTCGACCTATGACGAGGCGCAGTCGCCGTCGGGAATGGCTTTGGCCAAGCGGGCCCACTACTTGGAGAACGTGCAACAACTCATCTCCGACTATGAGGAGCTGGTAGAAAGTGAACGCGATGCGTCTAAGGCATTGCGCACTCTCCGTCAACGACTGAGCAAGGCAGAGGCGCAGCTGGATACCCAAAAGCATCGAATCGAGAAGCTGTCGGCGGACAAGGCCCGGCTCGTCACAGTGGCCGAGGCCCTGCGGAAATCCAGCAGTTTGAGAGTTGGAAAAGCGGTTATGCTGCCTTGGCGCGCCAGCAAACGCCTGCTGCGCGATGCCTCCCTACGGTCCATCCCAACGAAAGATGGGGTCAACGGCTCGATGGTGAGGGAAGCGAGCGCACCGTCGAACGAAGCCACGACTTCTCGCGAGGAGAAACTACGTCAGTGGACCAGCGCTGTTGACACCGAACCCACTGTTCAGAACCTCTATAACCTGGTGGCCTTTCGCTACTTCAAACTTGGTGAACTACGCGAGCCTGCCAGATTGCTTCAAGAAAGCGCAGAGCTGGCCGTAGAAGCTACTGTGCAGCAGCGCCGGGCCATGGATACGATCCTCGGTGGTGCCCGTGTCCTCGCGGACGGAGTCTTTCTCCCTGAACGGCAACCGAACTCGGGCTACGTTGCCGAACCAGGGCGCATCATGTACTGCGTGCATAGTGCGGCACCGTACAACTCGAACGGATACTCCACTCGTTCGCACGGCATTATTCAAGGACTCAGAAAGCAGGGAGCTGATTTCGTTGTTGCCGTGCGCCCTGGGTACCCGTGGGACGTCAAAACGGACCGGGGATCCGCCAGCAGGTCTTCCTTCGAAGAAGAAATTGATGGGGCACGTCATCTTTTTTCCGCGGGGCCGAGTTGGACGGCCCAACCACTGGATTCGTATGTGCAGTATGCGGCAGACCAGTATGTGCAAGCGGCAATGCAGAACAGAGTTTCAGTTATCCATGCTGCCTCGAACCATGTGACGGCGTTACCGGCCCTTATCGCAGCTCGTCGACTAGGCTTACCGTTTGTATATGAGGTCCGTGGGTTCTGGGAAATCACCGAACAATCGTCAAAGCCTGGATGGGAGCACACAGACCGCTTCGCTCTGGCACTGAAGCTGGAGACGCTGGTAGCCAATGAAGCCGATCAGGTTCTGGCGATCACGCAACAGGTAGCGGAAACACTCATAAGCAGGGGAGTAGCGTCGGAGCGCATCACATTGCTACCCAATTCCGTAGATGTGAATGCATTTTCCCCCTTACCTGCGCACCAGAAGACTCTCGCTAAATTGGGAATCCCGAACGGGATCCCTGTCATTGGCTATGCGGGAAGCGTTGTCGAGTACGAGGGCCTGGACCTGCTTATCAGGGCAACTAGTGACGTGCTGAGCAGAGGTATTGATGTTCGTACTGTCATCGTGGGTGATGGCCCCGCACTTGATGGGCTAAAGGTGTTGACCGAGGAGTTGCAGCTTAAGAACCACGTGAAGTTCACCGGTCGCGTGCCGTCGTCTTCTGTCGCGCTCTACCTGAGTTGTTTCGATGTCGTCCCCAGCCCGCGGCGTCGGCTTCCGGTAACAGAGTTGGTTCCTCCGCTGAAGCCTTTGGAAGCCATGGCGTCGGGGAAAGCGGTTATTCTGACCGATCTGCCTCCTCTGCGAGATCTAGCCGGGGCTGACGGGGAGCGGGCCCGCCTCTGCGAACCTGAAAGTTCTGTATCACTAGCGGACGTCATTGAAGCTACACTCCGAGACACGTCCGGTTCTGCCGATATGACTCGCCGTGCGCGGCTTTGGGTCGTAAAGGACCGTACCTGGGTCAAGGCAGCGGCCAAACTCAAGGAGGTCTACTCACAGCTGAGCAGTAGTAGTGACTTGGTGACGGCCCGATCTTTGGCGTCGCTGACCATCGGCATTATTGCGGACATATTTACCACGAGTGGACTTTTACCGGAGACCAACCTGCTGCAGTTGACGCCAGACGGCTGGAACCGGCAAGTGCAGGATCACCGCTTGGACGCATTGGTCGTGGAGTCCGCGTGGGAAGGCGGCGAAGGCCTGTGGAAAGGAAAGGTTGGCTTCTACGATGAAGAGTCCTTCGCCGATCTAAAAGCTCTTCTGGCTTACTGCCGTCGCGAAGGAATTCCGACGATTTTCTGGAATAAGGAAGATCCCGTTCATTTCAACAGGTTTCGGGTCACAGCGAAGTATTTTGATCATGTCTTCACCACTGACGACGGCTGCATTCCCCGATACCTCGAGCATCCGGGCACGCACCTGAAATCTGTGGCTTCTTTGCCCTTTTACGCTCAGCCTCGACTCCACAATCCATTGGCGAGCGACCGGACGTATAACCACACGATTAGCTACGCCGGGAGCTACTACGGTGACCGGTACGCGGACCGCTCTCGACAGCTAGATCGACTGCTGGGAGCGGCCTCGCCATTAGGTGTGACCATTTACGATCGTCAGCATTTAAACCCTGATAGTCCTTACAGTTTCCCGGCCCATCTAGCTAGACACGTGGCCGGTGGCCTCGACTACGCAGAGATGGTGCAGGCGTACAAAGCACACCCGATTCACATCAATGTAAACTCCGTGACTGACTCGCAGACAATGTTTTCCCGAAGAGTCGTTGAGATTGCTGCCAGTGGTGGCGTCATCATCAGTGGCCCTGGCGGGGGCGTGCAACGGGTACTTGGCGGAACAGTTCCAGTGCTGGAGAACGCGGACACAGCCGCAGCACTCATGGGGCTGTGGATGAGCGATGAGTCCGTGCGAAATGACGATGCGTGGCTCGCGATGAGGACCGTCTTTAGGGCACACACCGCGGGACATCGGTTGGCTTATGCACTTCGCACCGCCGGACTTGTTGTTAAAGCACCAGAACTCGAAAGCTACATAATAACTGTCGAGACGCTGACGAAAGCCTTGGCGTCTGAGCTGTCCGTTCAATCGGTACTACCGGGGGCCGTGGTTTGTAAAAACGCAGATGTCGAAGATATCGCCGGGCTCCCGTTCGATGTCCGCGTCATCGGTGAACAAGACTTCGACGACGCACTGAAACCGGGCGAATCTTTGACCGCCTCATTAGAGAACACTTCGGTGATGGACCGCACTTACTTCGAAGATCTTCTGACATCTAGAGTTTATGTCTCGTGGAGGCAGGCGACTGTCGACGAATCCGATGTGGATGCGACGGGATTGAGTATGGCGCAGGTCGTGGGTTCGGTGCCCGGCGATTATCCGGTCATGACAGATAGAGCATCCACTACCGATTGCGCAGTGCGGCTTCGACGACGTATTCACGCTGTGGTCCCGACACGTGCGTCATTGGCTAATCCGTCGCTTCGGATGACATCCAAAGTGGTCGTCGTGGCTGGCCATGACCTCAAGTTCGCCACGGCGCTCATCGCAGAGTTAAAGTCCGAGGGCCACACCGTGCTCGTGGATAAGTGGACGGATCACAACACGCACGACGAAGCGCATAGCCGTGAACTGCTGCAGCGAGCTGACGTAGTCTTCTGTGAATGGACACTCGGCAACGCCGTCTGGTACTCCGAAAACAAGCTTCCGCACCAGCGGATCGTGAGCCGCCTTCATCTGCAGGAAATACAAACGCCCTATCTGCAACGCCTGAACATCTCCAATATTTCAAAGATGATTTTTGTCGGACAACATCTGGCCGACATAGTTGTTCGTGATTTTTGCGTAGATCCCGAAAAGGTCGTTGTAGTCCCCAACTATGTACACACAGAGTCGCTGAAGCGGGCGAAGACTTCAGATGCGCGATGGAACCTAGGGTTGGTTGGTATAGTTCCCGAACGGAAAAGGCTAGATCTAGCGCTTGACGTTCTCGGCGAGCTGCGTGCCGAGGATAGACGGTACCGGCTATATATCAAGGGGAGGCGTCCCGAGGAGTATGCATGGATGGAGAGCCGTCCGGAAGAACAGGCCTATTTCAACAAGCAGTACCAACGAATCAAAAATGACCCGCTACTTCGCGATGCAGTCAGCTTCGATAGCCAGGGTGATGATATGGACGAGTGGTACACGAAGATCGGGGTCGTCTTATCGGTCAGTGACTTTGAATCTTTTCACCTCACACTTGCTGACGGAGCAGCGAGTGGCGCGCTGCCCGTAAGCTTGGCTTGGGCAGGGGCTGACCAAATATATCCGGAGACTTGGATCGAACCTACGGTGGACGACATGGTTCACCACATACGTTCGACGACTTCAACGGACCTACTATGGGCAGAGCGAACCGCGGTAACTAGCAGGTTTGCCGCACGGTTCGACAAGCGAACGGTCCTCCCTAACTTGCTGCACGAAATTTTGGGAAGTTAGGGAGTGGTAGATAAATGGGTATGACAAGTAGGGCGAGCCCGGATGCTGGTCGGTCACCTGAAAGTGCCGATACAAACCTGACGAGCGCCATCGTGGATTTTCGTGACCTGGCCAAAGTTGGAGCACGTCCAACGTTTCTGGATTACTTGGTGCAGATTTGGAGTCATCGATACTTCATTCACCTCGACGCACGATCAAGAGTTCTTTCAGGGAACTCCAAGGATAAGTTCGGACTAGGTTGGCTGGTACTTACGCCTATCATGAACGGCTTGGTTTACTATGTAATCTTCGGTATTCTCCTCAATACAAGTCGCGGTATTGACAACTTTCTCGGCTATTTGATGATAGGTGTCTTTCTTTTTCAATACACAGCGAGTTCTATAACAACGAGTGGAAAATCTCTTCAAGCCAAGAAGTCCATGATCCAAGCGTTCAGCTTCCCGCGTGCAATCGTGCCAATTTCGGCGTCCCTTCAACAATTCTTGGCGCAGATTCCAGCTATATTAGCACTGCTCATACTAGTTCTAGTTATACCTCCAGCCGAGCCGATATCGCTTATGTGGTTCTTGTTAGTGCCTATCGTACTTCTGCAATTCATATTCAACGTTGGTCTCGGGTTGATCATAGCGCGGATCGTTTCACGCTTTAATGATTTCTCAAATATGCTGTCGTTCCTGACCCGCTTTTGGATGTATGGATCTGCCGTGATGTTCTCTTTTGATCGCTTTGTTAGCGACCCAGCGATACTCGCCATAGTCAAGTTGAACCCGCTTTTTATTGTTATCGATATGGCACGCAGTGTAATTCTTTACGAAAGGTTGCCCACATGGGAGAATTGGGCATTGACTACCCTGTGGGCTCTGGCTGCGGTCATCGTAGGATTTGTCTATTTTTGGAAGGGCGAAGAGACGTATGGGCGTGATTGAAGCAAGAACGCAAAACCATGGCGCCCCGTTACTTGTCGTGGATCGGGTCAGCGTCCAGTACAGAGTGAATTCGAGTCAACGTCTTAGCAAAGATGCGGCCCAGGAAGCTGGGCTCAAACGAAATCGCTCGAACCGGTCGGTGAGCGTCGACGCGTTGCGCGATGTGTCGCTCATCGTGGGACATGGTGAAACGATCGGTATTGTCGGTCGGAATGGATCCGGGAAAAGCACGCTGGGGCGGGTCATCAGTGGACACACGCCTGCCACCTCAGGATCTGTCTATGCTTCGAGTACGCCTATTCTACTCGGCGTGCAGGCGGCGCTCGTTCCAGAGCTATCGGGCGATCAGAACATCTTTTTAGGGTGTGCTGCTATGGGGATGAGCCCTACTGCAATAAGGAATAAGTTTGAGACTGTGGCAGAGTTGAGCGGTTTGGGTGATGCAATATATCTGCCGATGAAGACCTATTCGGCAGGGATGGCCTCGAGGTTACAATTCGCCATAGCAACAAGTGTGGATCCCGAAATACTTATTATCGACGAAGCTCTTAATACTGGTGACGCTCAGTTCAAAGACCGAAGCAAACAGCGTATGGATTCATTGAGACGGAATGCCGGTGCCGTTTTCTTGGTGAGCCACAGTATGGAAACAATTGTCGACATGTCGACTAGGGCATTATGGATGGACAAGGGACAAATAGTCACTGATGGCAGTCCCCGCTACGTTGTCAATGCGTACAAATATTTTACCGGTTACTTGGCGGAGGGACGCTCAGAGGCTGCGGCGAAAATTAGAGGAAAGGCCCGGGCTAAGTATGCTGAAGTTCGAATATCTGAGCTGGCTTCTGGTCGACGGCGACGGTAGCTGTGAGCAGGCTGGCGCCATTTGTAGCTAATGTTTTGTGATGATGAATCGAGAAGGATGTCAGTTGGGTCGGGATAATTGGAGTATCCAAGCAAAGGCTGGCGACCACCTATTCGCTAGGGGCTTTGCTGCAACCCCGTCGGATGTGGGTAGCGCTAGGGGTTTGCTGGGGAACGTGCTGAATTTACCTGGCCACCCCAGCGCGGAACTGCAGTCACCTATCCGCTGGGGCATGAATCCGTTCCACGATCGCAACTGGCAATTTCACTTTCACTCGCTTCGGTGGGCTGACTCCCTTCGGCGTGCATACGAGGAAACTGGAGATGAAGGATATCGTCTCAAGCACCTGGAAATTCTGACGTCATGGTACCGGGACAACGCTTCGGAACGACGCACTTCTTCGTTTGCTTGGTACGACATGTCTGCTGGGTTGAGATGCCTCGGTATCGCGGGCGCAGTCCACGCCTATAAGGACGAGGACTTCCTGCTGGAGATGCTGCATATCCATGGAGAGCGTCTCGCTGAACCGGGGTTCGGTGCGCAAAAGGGCAATCATGCCCTGCACGTCTCGATCGGGTTGGTCGTCACCGGCCACATTCTGGGCAATGAGGATTGGTTAAGGCAAGGATTTCACAAGATTGTCGCCCTACTAACGGAGAGCGTAGACCCTGAAGGCGTAGACCTTGAAGGAGCTATCCAGTATCAGATCAACAACTTCCGTTGGTACAAGGAGGCTTCACGACATCTTGAGGCCGTTGGCATCGACATTGGCCCTGAGTTGCAACGCGTTGACAAAATGCCTGGTTTCCTTGCGGATGCTACGGCCTCTACAGGTTGGCCGGTTCAGTTCGGCGATTCCGATCCGACACGACTCCCTGATCTCCATTCTGCAGTCTTAGACTACGCTCGAACGCGTGGCGTCTCCGGAACGGTTCCATCGGAAGTGTTTCGGGTCTATACGAACGGGTATGTCTTCGGACGAAATCATTGGCACTTTGATGCCGTCGATCCGATGATGTTCTATTCTGTGAGGCACGGTCCATCTACATCAGATCAACCGCACGCGCACAACGATGGCGCTTCAGTTACACTGACTTACGGCGATACTGAGCTGCTCTGTGAAAGCGGACGGTACAAGTATGACCAATCCAACATGTCTCTCTTTCTAAAATCAGAGAGAGCGCACAATTCCGTCTCAATTGATAGTGATCCGTACAACGCCAACGCACCAACACTTTTAGCTCATGCGCATTCGACTAAGGTCCTGGATGTTACGGTGCTCAAGAGGGTAGAAGAGCATGGTTCTCAGTGGACGAGGGCGATAATCTTTCTCCGAGAGCATTCCATACTCCTTGTGGCGGACAGTGTGCGTGCTACGACCTCCAGTCGCATAACCCAGCGTTGGCAGTTGCCTGAAGAGAGCGAAATCGCCTTCTCTGAAAATTCAGCACGCATCAGAAGCGGGTCGACTTATGACCTATCCGTTGAATGGTACGGAGATACTGATCTCACAATGGGTTCCCGCTGTGGCCAGGAGAGCCCCAGGCTGGAGGGTTGGCGAAGTGTGAAGCATGGCTCTTACTTTCCCGCACCGGTCCTAGAGATTAGTCGGGATGCAAGCACAATGGACATCGTTACGGTCCTACGGCCGATTCACGCCCGCGGGTTCGCTGAGCCCACTTCCTTCGAGACTACTAGCAACGCTGACGCGTGGCTGGAAGGAATTCTTTCAATACCGACGGGTTCATCGGCACAGAAGTTCCATTTGATGGTGCGACCGGAGATGGTGACATGTTCTCCCGTCTAGTGGCGGAGTTGCTTGACCATCTGCGTGGACATCCACTGATAGGCGTCCTCCCCGTAGTGGTAAGGAGCCGGCCCCCATTTGTGTTGGCTGTCGGTGGTAACCATCTCATCCGGCAATCGGTAGACCTGGAAGCCAAGGGCAACTAGGTGATTGATGTACCTCGGATAGATCGTGTTCGCTTTCGAGGCCGTCATATTTAGAAACGGGGGCGCAGGTTCACCATCTAAGGTAGTTGATGCCCACGGAAAGTCGAAGACGATAGTTTTGCCTAGTAGTCCAAGGGACTCGACGTGATCACGTAGTTGTTCAGCCGCATCTGACCACAAGGACCAATGACGCTGGCTTCCAAATTCGATCGCCCTTCCCGGGCGATTCAAAGATTTTCGTACACCACTATTTCGAAACTCCGCAGAATTAGTAGCAAATTTACCTTCATCATACGGAACTATACCAAAGCGCTCCACCATCAAATCTATAGCCAAAAGATCGATGTTATGGCCGTACTTTTGCAAGGCGGGAAATAGGCTTGAAGCAAGATCTGCTGACAATGCTGTGCGCTGGAAAGTTGACGTCAGTGTAAGGCCTGACATTTGAAATTCTGTTTCGGCGCTCACGCTGCTGACCAGCGACTGCCTCGCAACATAACTAACAAGCTTATGGTCATCTTTTATGCGTTCATAAGCATCACGGATAACGCAGCCACCATACAGAAATATGTTACTCATCGTCAGCTAGTTTCCGCTCTTTCCGTCATACTTGCAGGGCACATTAAGCCCCTACGAACTCAGCCAGCTGCATGTTCAACCCCAGCATCCTGCCAATCGCCGCAACCGTGCGAGCTGCCGCATGGCCGTCACCATAAGGATTCACAGCGTTCGCCATGGAGTTGAAGTGCACCTCGTCGTCCAGTAGGCGCACAACTTCTCGAACGATGCGTTCCTCTTCGGTACCGATAAGTGTCACGGTGCCGGCAGTCACTGCTTCCGGACGTTCAGTGTTGTCCCGCATGACAAGCACAGGCTTGCCCAGGCTCGGGGCTTCTTCCTGCACACCACCGGAATCGGTCAGGACTATATGGGATAGGGAAAGCATCCTCGTGAACTCGCCATAGGACAGCGGCTCTGTCGTCAGCACATTGTCTAAACCTTGAAGTGCAGGCAGCACGGCTTCGCGGACGGCGGGATTCTTGTGCATTGGAAGTACTACCATCAGCTCCGGGTTTGCCTCGGCGATGCGGGCTATGGCTCGCGCCATTCCCCGCATGGCGTCGCCCTGGTTCTCGCGGCGATGGGTTGTCACCAGCAGGATCCTACGTTCGTCGATTGCGAGCTTCTCCAGCGACGGGTCCGAGAACGGGATGTTCTTGTCCACTGTTTCCAGCAGCGCGTCGATCACCGTATTGCCGGTTACCACAATGTCCTTAACTGCGATGCCCTCTGCCAGCAGGTTGGCTTTACTGGTCGACGTCGGTGCACAATGCAAACTTGCGATTTGCGACGTCATTTTTCGGTTCGCTTCCTCGGGGAACGGGGAGAAAAGATCGCCACTCCGAAGCCCTGCTTCCACATGGACCACCGGAATGCCCCTGTAGAAAGCAGCAATAGCTCCAGCCGTTGAAGTCGTCGTATCGCCCTGGACAACCACAACGTCCGGTTTATTGTCCTCGAACAACGCATCCAGACCATCGATAGTCCGCGTCATGATCGAATTAAGGGTCTGCCGTTGCTGGATGATGTTCAGATCATGGTCTGGCTTGATACCAAAAAGGTCATTGACCTGGTCCAGCATTTCCCGGTGCTGACCGGTAACTGTGACTACGCAGTCGAAATGCTCGGAGGCTTTCAGTGCTTTCACAATAGGGGCCATTTTGATGGCCTCCGGACGTGTTCCGTAGATAGGCATGACAACAGTCATAGAGCGACATTCCCCCAAGTGGTTTTCGGCATTGTTATCTTCAGTCTAAGCAGAGCGGTTGTGAACGCGACAATTGCGGAGCGTATCGGTAACTTGTCCATTTCACGTCACAACCAGCAGAACCAGCAATGACACAGCAGCGACTACAGCAAGGGTAAAAATAGAACCCGCAATAAACTTTTGTTTCCGCAGATGTCGTTGTCGTTCCAGCTGACGTTCCGGGAATGTTGCAGCCGGGCCGGACTGGTTCGTCATTTCCGTACCGGAGTTGCGCTTGTCAGGGGTCACCGGGGTAACCATGTGGCGTGCCGCGGGTTGGTCCGCATAGCGGTCCTTACGCATCGCCGCTCCTCACTACATGTTGCATCCCGGTCAACTATAGCCACCGCACAGTTTTGCCGCAGATACCAACCTCGCCACCAAACCGTTACCCGCGGCTATCTCACCCCTGCTGTAAGCTCTTACTGGCTCGAAAGGCCATATTCGTCGTGCAACATGAGCCGCAACCTTCATTGGGGATGGACCACCGTGCAAACAAGAATCACCGCTAACGCTCAGGCTATGCGGCGATGGCTCGCCAAGGCGGAAGAGTCCCTCGGCAACCACAGTGACCGGCTCAATGCCATCAACATTTTCCCCGTCGCGGACGGAGACACAGGGACAAACCTCTACCTCACGGTCAAGGCAGCCTCCAAAGCTGTCCACGATGTAGAGACGCAGGACATCGGCGAGTTGCTCAGCATCGGTGGGCGAGCCGCCATGGAAGAAGCGCGCGGCAACTCCGGAACGCTGTTCTCTGTGTTCCTCACAGCCATGGCAGAACCCCTGCAAAACGCAACGCGGCTCACCGGACCTCTCCTCGCCGCCGGCCTCCAGCGCGCACAGCTTCGTAGCTGGTCCGCGCTCAGTGACCCAGTGCCTGGAACAATGCTCTCCGTCCTTGAAGAGTGCGCCCACGCAGCATCCACAGCGGAAGCGGCGCAGAGCGGGGATGACAGCAACAGCGGCCTCGCCAGCACTCTTACCGCAGCGGTCGACGCAGCGCTTGTCGCAGTGATCAACACCGAAGCGCAACTCGGTGCACTCACCGCCGCCAAAGTGGTGGATGCCGGGGGAGTGGGCTTCCTGCTCGTCCTCGACTCCCTGCGCGCCGCGTCCCTTCACGAAGAACGGCGCGAAACACTTCTGGACGGCCTCAACGGCTACGGCGTCCAGGACCCACACATCCATGGCACCATGCCGGACGACGACGGCGTAGAAGTCATGTGCACCATCAACCTCACCCCGCTGGACGCGGCCACCCTGCGCATGAAACTGGACGAACTCGGAGACTCCGTCATCATGAGCGCCGTTCAAGCCATCGATGACACTACGCACCGGTGGCGGGTCCACGTTCACCTCCCCGACTCGGAACCGGCCCTCGAACTCATCCGCGCCACCGGAGAACCCACCAACATCAGCGTCACCTCACTCGTCGCTGCCGGAAACATGGCCGGAACGGACACGGGGGACGTCCCCGGCAACGATGGACACTAGGCTCCCGGCAGAACTGGACTTCCCGCTGGAACGCAGGCTCGGAAAGCCCACGGCCAGCAAGCTTGAAAAACATCTACACCTTGAAACGGTCGGAGAGCTCCTCCAGCACTTCCCGCGTAAGTACCTCAAACGGGGCGAACTCACGCCCATCGCCGATATGCCCGTCCGCGAAGAAGTCACCCTCATAGCCCGAGTGCAAGCGATCAGCTCCCGCCGGATGCGCCAGCGCAAAGGCATGCTCGTCGAAGTCACGATCGCCGACGACAGCGGCACAGGATTCGGCTCCATGTCGCTGACCTTCTTCAACGGCTACACAGCAGAAAAGCAGCTCAGCGTTGGAACGCGGGCCATGTTCTCCGGCAAATCAGACCTCTACCGAGGCCGTCTTACCCTCACCAACCCCGATTTTGTGCTGCTGGCCGATGATGACCAGGACCCATCCTTGGCGCTGCAACCGGTCCCCGTCTATGCAGCCACGGCAAAAGTGCCTAGCTGGACCATAGCCCGCAGCATCGGGCTCATCCTGGACAGCATGGACTGGGAATCACTCCAGGACCCGGTGCCCGAAGACGTAGCCCATCGCCACCACCTCATGCCGCTGCGCCGCGCCTACGAACTCATCCACCGACCCACCGAGGTCGAGGAAGCCTACCGCGCCCAAAATCGCTTCCGCTTCCAGGAAGCTCTCGTCCTCCAGACGGCACTGGCCCGTCGTCGGGCGTTGTCCGCCCAGCAAGAGGCCACTGCACGCCCTCCACGCCCCGCAGGTTTGCTGGATCGCTTCGACGCAGACCTGCCGTTCACCCTCACCAAAGGACAGGACGACGTCGGCCAGACCCTCAGCACGGAACTAGGGCAACCCCATCCCATGAACCGGCTTTTACAGGGTGAGGTTGGCTCGGGAAAAACGGTGGTCGCGCTACGGGCCATGCTGCAGGTCATTGACGCCGGCGGGCAGGCAGCGATGCTGGCACCCACGGAAGTCCTCGCCGTCCAGCACTACCACTCCATCCGTAAGACCCTTGGCCCATTGGCCGAGGGCGGCATGCTCGGCGGAGACGCGGACGGAACACGTGTGGTTCTGCTGACTGGTTCCATGACGACGGCGCAGCGAAAAGTGGCGCTGCTTGAGGCGGCTTCTGGGGACGCGGGAATCATCATCGGCACCCACGCGCTACTTTCGGAGAACGTCTCCTTCTACGATCTTGGGTTGATCGTGGTGGACGAGCAGCACCGGTTCGGTGTTGAACAGCGGGATCTCCTACGCGCCAAAGCTACCCGGCCACCGCACCTGCTGGTCATGACTGCCACGCCCATCCCGCGCACCATCGCCATGACAGTTTTCGGCGACCTGGAAACCTCCACCCTCTCCGAGCTACCCGCCGGGCGCGCGCCCATCTCAACGCACGTGGTGGGGCTGGTAGAGAACCCCGCCTGGGTCAACCGCATCTGGCAGCGCGCCCGCGAAGAGATCGACGCCGGGAGGCAGATCTACGTGGTGTGCCCAAAGATCGGTGAAGCCAACGACGACGACATGCCGCTACCCGCTGATGGTGCCGACGCAGTGGAGGACAAACAGCGGAACATTGCCTCTGTAACCGCCATCGCCGAACTGGTGGAGTCGGTTCCGTCGCTGCAGGGCACCCGAATCGGTGTGTTGCACGGCAAACTGGATAGCACGGAGAAAACCGAGACCATGGCTGCCTTCACCGCCGGGGAGATTGACCTACTGATTTCCACCACGGTCATCGAAGTGGGAGTGGATGTCCACAACGCCACGGTCATGGTCATACTCGACGCCGACAGGTTCGGAATGAGCCAACTCCACCAGCTCCGCGGACGAGTTGGCCGCGGAGGGCTCCCGGGGACCTGTCTGCTGGTGACCCAACTGGAGCCGGACCATCCGAGCCGCGAACGCCTCGATGCAGTGGCTTCCACAACGGACGGTTTTGAACTCTCTCAGAAGGATCTTGAGCTGCGTCGCGAGGGTGACATCCTGGGCGCCTCTCAGTCAGGCGGTAAATCCACTCTCAAGTTGTTGCGCGTCATCAAAGACGAGAAGACGATCAGCAAGGCGCGCATCGAAGCACGCGAAATCATCGACGCCGATCTGCACCTCGAACAACAGCCATCACTCCGGGCCGCGATCATGGCCTATCTGGACCCCGAGAAGGAAGCATTCCTTGAGCGAGGATAGGCTGAAGCCATGACTCGCATCATCGCCGGAGCTGCCGGCGGCACAACATTGAACAGTGTTCCCGGAACCGCCACCAGGCCAACCACTGACAGAGTCAAGGAAGCTCTCTTTTCGCGGCTCGACGCCTATGGAGTCTTAGCGGACGCACGTGTGCTGGACCTCTTTGCCGGATCAGGTTCCCTCGGCGTCGAAAGCGCCAGCCGCGGGGCTGCCTCGGTTGAACTGGTGGAAATGGGGGAGAAGGCTGCTGACGTTTGCCGTAGCAACGCCCGCATAGTCAACAAAGCTATTCGCCGCAACGTTGTGTCGGTGACCCGCACCAAGGTGGAAACATTCCTCGCGCAGATCGGGGGACCGTGGGACGTCGTATTCATGGATCCGCCCTACCCGCTCAGCGACCATGCCCTGAGCACCATCCTCGAAGCTCTCACTCACCGGCTGGCAGAAGGCGCGCTGGTCATCGTCGAACGCTCCAAGCGATCCAATGAACCCGACTGGCCCAGCGGACTGGAACTCTTCGCCGAGAAAGCCTACGGAGAAACTAAACTCTGGTTTGCTGAACCGCCTGCCAGCCTCGACGCCAGCGCACCCTGACTGCATACTGAGGCGAGCAGTACCACCGGTAGCGATCGACAAAGGACCCCACTTCATGCGCAGCGACCTCTTCAACGAACGCAATCAGGAAACGCAGACCTCAGAGCGGTGGGCCTTGCAATCACCCCGGATGCTCCGCACCGTCCTGGGCGAGGACATGATCGCGACCAAGGGCGCCATGGTGGCCTTTCAGGGAGACATCAAGTTCAACCATGAGGGCGCGGGCAGCGTGGGGAAGATGATGAAGAAACTCCTCACCAGCGAGGACGCTCCCATGATGCGCGTCTCCGGACAGGGGGAAGTCTTTTTTGCCCGGCAGGCCAACAATATTTTCCTGATGCTCCTCGAAGGTGATTCCATCTCGGTTGCCAGTAAGAATCTGTTGGCCATGGACTCCAGCATCGACTGGGACATCAAGCGAGTTCAGGGCGCTGGTATGGCCAGCGGGGGACTGTTCAATCTGGTGTTGCAGGGTCACGGTACGGCCGCCATCTGCTGCGAAGGCGAACCCCTCATCCTGGACTGCAGTGTGCAGCCAACCTTCGTTGACGCCCAGGCTGTCGTCTGTTGGTCAGGGAACCTGGTTCCCCAAGTGCACAACTCCATGAACGTGCGCTCGATGCTGCGGGGAGGCTCAGGCGAAGCTTTCCAACTGGCCTTTCACGGTCCCGGCTTCGTTGTGGTCCAGCCGAGTGAAGGCGTCCCCGTCCCCACCCGCTCTTGAAGCCTACGACGTCCGTGAGCTACCGATGTACGATTTCTAGCGCGATGCCAGCTGTGGCATGATTTCTTCCATGACGGAGCGTCGACGCAAGCACCACTGGACGCGTCGAACCGGCATCGAAATCTTGGGTTGGTCGCTCGTGGTTCTAGGACTCGCCGCACTGGTCCTTCCCGGTCCGGGCCTACTGATGGTCAGTGCAGGCCTCTTTGTTCTCTCCCAGCAGTACGCTTGGGCTGAGCGTCGCCTGCACCCCATCAAACGCCAGGCACTCAGAGCTGCCGAAGAAGGCGTCCGCACCACAGTCCGCATCACCGTCGCCTGCCTCAGCGCCCTCACCGGCACACTGATTGGCATCTACTGGTCCCTCCAGCCTCCCGCGCCCGGCTGGTGGCCGATGAAAGATGAATGGTGGCTATTTGGCGGCGTCGGGGTTGGTGTCAGCCTCGTCATCTCCGGACTCATCGCCTTTACCCTCATCTTTTACAGCGTCCACCGATTTCGTGTTCGTGGCGAACTGCCGCCGCACTAATCAACGTCGGGCGTGATGCGCCTAGTGGCCAAAGACTGCGGCGTCCGCACCCGTACGAACTGCCGCCGGATGCGGACCCCTCTCCAACAGGGCAGTAGTCCAGTCATGAGGCCATCGATCATTCACCGCGGCGAACACCAGATTCCCCGGGTACCGCCCACTGAACACGGCAGCGTCCGCCATCACGGCCACATCCCCAGCGGCTTCCAGCAGCAAGTGCGCCTGCCGCCGCGCGAAATCCAGCGGAGGATCATCGCCCACATTCACCAGCAGCACGCCGCCGGGTGAGAGTAGCTGCATAAGCTCCCCGTAGTACTCGGCGCAGGCTAGATGCGCCGGTGCATCCGCGTCAGCAAAGATATCGAGCACGACGACGTCGCACGTTCCGACGGCGAGCGCGCGAGCCTCACGACGGGCGTCCCCGATCAGAACAGTGAGGTCTGTACCCGGAGGCAACGGGAGGTGCGTCAACACAAAATCGAGAAGTTCCCGCTCCAACTCCACGACATGCTGCACAGAGCCGGGCCGAGTGGCTTGAACATAGCGGGCTAATGTCAGCGCTCCGGCGCCAAGATGCAGCACGCTGATGGGAGCTTCGGCTGGCGCTACCAGATCCACCACATGAGCGATCCGCCGCAGGTACTCGTAGAACACCTCATCCGGGTTGGCAAGGTTCACATGCGATTGCTGTGCATCACCCATGCTGAGGATGTAAGCACCATCAACCAGGGCGTCCGCGTCAATGACCGCGTGAGCGCCGAGCGACTTCAGGAAGCGTGACGGAATGTTTCCACCGGGACCTCCGCCCTGGCCGCTCACAGCACAGCCATACGGCCAGAGCGGGTCACAAACGGTCTCGAAGGCGCGAGAGCCGTTCAGCCGCTTCTTCCAGCAAAGGCACCCGCTTACAGAACGCGAACCGCAGCAGAGATGAATACTGGGTGTTCTCCGGCGAACAGAACGCAGACACAGGAATAGCGCCAACACCCACCAGCTCCGGTAGGCGCAAAGCCAGCTCTGCCGCGTCTGAGATCCCGAGCGGCGCCGTATCAGCTGTAACAAAATACGTGCCCTGCGGAACGTTCGCCTCCAACCCCGCGGACCGCAACCCAGTCAATAGAATGTCGCGCTTCTGCTGAAGCGCCGCTGCCTGATCAGTGAAGAAAGAATCTTCCAGACCCAGACCAGTAGCAATAGCCAACTGAAACGGTGTGCCAGAACAGTAGCTCAGGTACTGCTTGACCGTTCGCACCCGCTCCAACAGCTGAGCAGGACCACTGAGCCACCCAACCTTCCAACCCGTGAACGAGAACGTTTTCCCCGCAGAGGAGATGGTGATGGTGCGCTCCGCCGCATCGGGGAGCGTCGCCACCGGAATATGGGGAACCCCAAACGTCAGATGCTCATACACCTCATCGGTAACAATGACGGCGTCGTACTTCTGCGCCAACGCCACAATCCCCGCCAACGACTCCCTGCTGAACACAGCGCCCGTCGGATTATGCGGATTGTTCACCACGATAATCCGAGTCCGCTCGCTGAAAGCCGCCTCAAGTTCGTCAAGATCCGGTTGGAAATCCGGCGCTCGCAGGGGAGCGGTGGTGTGAGTTGCCCCCGAAAGCCCTGCAATAGCGCCGTACGCGTCATAGAACGGTTCAAATGTGAGCACCTCATCGCCAGGACCAGCCAACGCGAGGATGGTCGCGGCCAACCCTTCCGTAGCTCCGGTGCTGATGATGACCTCGGTCTCAGGGTCCGGAGTCAACCCATAGAAACGCTCCTGATGCGCCGCCACAGCCTGCCGAAGCTCCGGAACACCTTTGCCCGGCGCGTACTGGTTATGCCCGTCGGCAATGGCGCGCTGCGCAGCCTCCTTGATGACCGCAGGACCATCCTCATCCGGAAACCCCTGCCCCAGATTGATCGCCTGATGCTGCCCGGCCAGCGCCGTGACCTCTTCAAAGATCGTGAAAGTCAGCTGTCCGTCGTCGCCAAGCAGGTTTGCACCCGCGGCTGTCCGCTGCCATGGTTCGCTTACTGAGGAGTTCATAGTCCCCAGTATTGCAAGATAGACCAGTCAAAAGAGAACCATCCACGCACTTTCCGGGTAGATTCGATGTATGCGACGCGCCGTTTGCCCAGGATCATATGACCCCATCCACAACGGACACGTGGAAGTGATTGCCCGAGCGGCAAGCCACTTCGACGAAGTGATTGTGGCCGTATCCACCAACTACTCCAAGAAATACCGTTTCTCCATCGACGAACGTATTGCCATGGCGTCCGAAACCCTCGGATACCTGCGCGGTATCACCGTGGTTCCCATGGGCGAGGGGCTACTGGCGGAATTCTGTCGTGAACACGGCGCGGACGTCATCATCAAGGGCGTGCGCTCCAGCGTGGACTTCGAATACGAAGTCCCCATGGCCACCATGAACCGGCACCTCACCGGCGTCGAAACCGTGTTTCTGCCCGCCGAGAGTAGCTACACGCACCTTTCATCGTCGCTGCTGAAAGAAGTGCAGAGACTGGGCGGCGACATTTCCGGGTGCGTCCCCCACGCAGTACAAAAACGCTTCCAGGCTCAGCGCACTAAAGCGACCGAACAACAGAACGACGGCGCCTGAACTCCACTCAGAGCGGGTACAACTGAACTTCGGTGGACTTCACCGCAAAGAACACCCTCATACCCGGCACCAATTCGAGCTCCGCAACCGACGCCGGCGTGACATCAGCGGCCAAATGCCCAGCCCGCACGCTCATCACCCGCCCGTGAGACTCCAGATCCGTGATCGTCACCGGAAAAACATTGCGCGGACTGCCCTCAACCGGCTTATCAACAAAAACCGAAACAGCTCCCGGGCTAAACACGGCCGCCGCAGCCATACCACCGGCCAACGGGTCGCCGGACGCCGCCGTCACGCGCTCGCCGTGGACCGTAACCAGTCCCGAAGCAGTGGCGGTGCCAGTGATCAGATTTAGCCCCGCAAGGCCGGCCGCAAATTCACTGCGCGGGTGTTCCAGGACCTCCCGGGTAGGGCCAAGCTCCACCACCTGGCCGTCTTCCAACACCATGACCCGGTCTGCCAGCATCAACGCGTCCAAGACGTCATGGGTGACTATGATGGCGCTTCGGTCGGTCAATACTCGTCGCAGAGTGCGGCGGAGGGCAGGAGCCACAGCAATATCGAGAGCTGCCATGGGCTCATCGAGAAGCAGTAGCCCAGGGGAGGCTGCAAGTGCCCGCGCGACGGCGACGCGCTGTCCCTGACCACCGGACAACTCGGCCGGTTTCCGCCCAGCGAACTCCGCCGCCTCAACCTCTTCCAACCAACGCAGGGCAGTTGCCCGCGATTCCTGGCGCCCCACCCCAGTGCTTCGCGGACTGAACGCTACGTTCTCCAACACACTCAGATGCGGAAACAGCAGCGGTTCCTGGGCCAGCAAACTGACGCCGCGACGGTGCGCCGGTAAGGACCGACCAGCATCAAAGAGGGTGCGACCATCCAGAACAGCAGCGCCGACGTCGGGCGCCAACAAACCCGCCAACAGAGCCAGCAACGTGGACTTACCCGCGCCATTGGGCCCAAGAACGGCCAACGTCTCGCCGTCCGCCAGATCAAAGTCCACCTCGAAATTCCGGGCCCGGACCTTTGCGCTGAATTGTAAGCTCATCGGCGCGCCTCGCCATCCGGAACCCGGTGCGCCAGCGTGACCACAATGACGGCCACCGCCACCAGAACCAGTGAAAGCGCGACGGCGGCATCCGGGTCAGTCTCACGCTGCAGATAAATTTCCAGCGGAAGCGTCCGCGTCACTCCCTGCAGGCTCCCGGCAAACGTCAACGTGGCACCAAACTCTCCCAGAGCCCGAGCAAAAGACAGCACAATCCCGGAGACAAGCCCCGGCAAAACCAGTGGAAGCGTGACCCGGCGCAGAACCGTCGTCGGGCCTGCCCCCAGTGTTGAGGCAACTGCCTCGTACCGGCCGCCAGCGGAGCGCAGTGCACCTTCAACACTCAGAACCAAAAACGGCAACGCCACGAACGTCTGTGCCAGCACCACCGCAGTGGTGGAGAATGCGATCTCAACTCCCAGCACTTCAAGCCCCGAGTTCAGCAGACCCTGACGCCCAAACGTATACAAGAGCGCGATACCGCCTACGACCGGCGGCAGCACCAACGGCAACAGCACCAACGCGCGCAGCACCCGTTGCCCCGGAAAGCGGCTGCGCGCAAGAACAAGGGCCATGGGTACACCACAGACCACGCAGAGCACAGTGCTGATCAGTGAGGTCTGCAGGCTCAGCTGCAGCGCGTCCACGGAGGATTCAGAGGTGATGAGTGCCCCGAACTCGGACCATTGCACGCGAGAAATCATCGCAACCAATGGCAGAAGAATGAACAGGGCTCCAAGCAGAGCCAGCACAAAGATCCAGCGGGGGATCGCGGGGCGCATGCGGGGACTCACGGTTGTGGCTCACCGAATCCGTGGCCGCTGAGAACCTGCTGACCATACTCACCGGTCACCAAGCCAACGAATGCCTCCGCCATTTCCTCGTTACTGTTCTTGATCGGCGCAATCGGATAACGGTTGACCACCTGGCTCGCTTCAGGAATGGGCACCTCGTCAACGGCGCCGTCTGCCGCGGCGATATCCGTGACATACACGAGCCCGGCGTCGGCCTGTCCCGTACGCACTTTCCCCAGTACATCAGTGACAGAGGATTCCTCGCTGACCGGGGACATTCGTGTCCCCGTCAGGTCCTGGAGCGTACGAGCAGCCGACCCACACGGCACCTGTGGCGCGCAGAGAACCGTTGAGATCTCGCGCGATGCAAGATCCGCCAAAGAACGGATACCGGCCGGATTTCCAGACGGCACCGCAATGGTCAACGTGTTCGTGGCGAAGATACGGGGTTCCCCCACAATCAGACTCTCATCGCGGACCGTCGACATTGTGTCCTCATCAGCGGAAGCGAAAACGTCCGCCGGAGCACCAGAAACAATTTGCGTCGACAGATCCGATGACCCGGCGAAACTCAACTGCACCGACACCCCGGGGTGCTGTTCCTCAAATTCATCAGCGATCTCCTCAAAGGAATCCTTGAGCGAGGCAGCAGCGAACACCGTGAGGGTTCCCGACATGTGATCAGAAGCAGGCGAGCTGCCGTTGCCCGAGGCTCCGCAACCCACCAAAAGGCCGATAGCGACCAGCGAGGCCGGCAGCACCGTCGGGAGCCGGCCGAATTGCCACCGGCGCACGTCAGCGCTGATCATCATCGTTTCGGTTCAACACGGTCATGGCGCAACTCTACTGAAGAAGCGGTGCTTCGCAGGCAGGACGAACATATGACGTCGCCAACGCAACAGACTCCTCCACGAACCGGCCAAGCCACTCAGCGGGACCGAACTCCGGGTTCGACGGCGCCATGACGACGTCGGCCCCTGAGCACTGCTCTATATTCAGTTCCGCGCGGGACAGGTGATAGGTGGACGTAACCACCAGGATGCGGTCCCAATCTTCGTCTGCGCTCAGTCGCGCGATGGCCCGCGCTTCGCCGCGGGTGGTCATCTGTGGCGGCACGAAACAAACAATCGACTCCGACCGTTCTCCTGTGCACGCATCATCGGCGCGGGCATTACCCGGAGAGTTGGTCTGCGAGAGCACGATGACCGGGGCATAACCAGCTTCATAGAGTTCCTGTCCCCGCGGGAAACGCTCATTACTGGCACCGCCAAGGACAATGATGGCGTCAGCCGGAACAGGTCCCTCTGCCTTCGGGTTAAAGAAAAGAAACCAGCAGGCGAGCAACCACAGGACCAGGAGAGCTGAGACCAGCGAAGCCAACCGGAAGAGAAGATCTGATCGAGTTCGGATTCGCGGCGTCGGACCAGGTTTGGCGGCAGCGGAATTCGACACGCCAACCAGCCTAGTACCATAGGTGGTTTGGGTCTGACAGTCCTCTCAGGCTAGAATGGCATGTCGGTCATATGTTCTACAGGAGTTCTCATTAGCAGCGATCTCAGTTCGCCGTTGGTTTTCAACGTCAAGGATCTCGGGCGTAGCCCGGGAAGTATGCGAACACTGGAAGAGCAGGTGTCTGCGCCGGGTGATCTCGGTGTGGCCTTGATCGGCGTGCAGGAAGGTTCCCCCGTGGACCTTGAACTGCGGCTAGAGGCAGTACATGAGGGAATTCTGGTTTCTGGTAGCGCTTTCGTCCAAGTGGCGGGACAGTGCGGCCGGTGTCTTGAACCCATAACGTACACGCTGGACGCCAAGGTGCAGGAACTGTTCTATTACGCGGACACTGAGGTGTTTGAAGGTGAAGAGCAGGAAGATCAGCACCGGATAGAGAACGGTACAATCGATCTCGAACCCGTGCTGAGGGACGCAGTTGTGACCACGCTGCCGTTCCAACCGGTGTGTCAGGAAGACTGCCAAGGCCTGTGCTCCGAATGCGGAGTGCGCCTGATGGACAATCCTGATCACCATCACGAAGTTTTGGATCCACGCTGGGCGGCCCTCGCAGGGCTAACCAGCAGCTCAGGTGTTGAAGATGCATCTGCAGCAAGTACAGAGTCAGACAAGAGAGAAGAGAGTTAGCCGTGGCTGTTCCAAAGCGGAAAATGTCCCGCTCGAATACACATTCCCGTCGCTCGCAGTGGAAAGCCACTGCGCCGAACCTGGTGAAGACTGTTGAGAACGGCCGCGTTACTTACAGCCTTCCCCACCAGGCCAAGGTCGTCACCGACTCAGCCGGCACGGAGCTGTTCCTTGAGTACAAGGGCCGCAAGGTAGCCGACGTTTAGTTCCTGAACGTCATGCCTTCAACTGAAGAGCTTTTGAAGCGTCTCGGAGTCACTATTGACCCCGGGACGCTTCGTCTTGCCCTCACCCACCGTTCCTATGCGTACGAAAACGGCGGCGTGCCAACCAACGAACGCATGGAGTTCCTCGGCGACGCACTGCTGGGGTTTGCCGTCACCGATGCCCTATATCGGGATAATCCGGATCGTTCGGAAGGCGAACTCGCCAAACTAAGATCCGCAGTCGTGAGCACCCGTGCTCTTGCCGGTGTTGCCCGTTCCCTGAACCTCGGCGACTACATTCTCCTGGGGCAGGGCGAAATCCTGACCAACGGCAAAGACAAATCGTCCATCCTCGCGGACACCATGGAAGCCATCATCGGGGCAACCTATCTCTCCCATGACATCGAAACCGTCCGGCAGATGGTGATGAGACTGATTGCGCCCCTTCTCAAGGATGCCGCAACGCTCGGTGCCGGAACAGACTGGAAAACCAACATCCAGGAATTCGCGGCCAACCGTAAACTCGGCGCCATCGACTACCACGTCACAGGCACCGGACCGGACCACGCAAGGGTCTTCGAGTCCACCCTCTACATTGGCGGGGAACCCTACGGCACCGGCGCCGGCTGCTCCAAGAAGGAAGCTGAACAAGAGTCGGCCTCGGCTACTTGGATCATGCTCAGTGCGCCGGCTGAAATCCCCGCAGACTAAATGCCTGAACTACCTGAAGTCGAGGTAGTCCGCCGTGGTCTGGCCAGCTGGGTCGCAGGGCGCACAATCACCGACGTCGACGTCCTGGATCCACGCTCCACTCGGCGTCACCTACCAGGACCCGCAGCGCTGCGCAGCGAACTGGTTGGGGCACGGATAGAGGATGCAGTGCGCCGCGGAAAGTTCCTGTGGCTTCCTCTGATTCACGGACTGAATGAGACGAACCAGCAGCCCTCACGAGCGCTCATGGCGCATCTGGGCATGAGCGGCCAGCTGCTGGTGGAAAATGCCGACCAGCCTGACGAGAAACACCTCAAAGTTCGTTTTACGCTCAGCCCCGCAGACGGAATGCCAGATCAACTGCGTTTTGTGGACCAAAGAATCTTTGGCGGCGTGTTCTTGTCCCCGTTGGTGCCGTGCCCAGATGGGCAGCCCGGCGGTGAGTCCATTCATCCGTGGCCTCTGGTTCCCGAAGCCGCAGCACATATTGCCCGTGACCCGCTGGATCCGGGATTCTCCTTTGAAGAGTTCTACCGCCGGTTGCGCCTGCGTAAAACAGGAATCAAACGCGCCATCCTTGATCAGGGCCTGATCTCTGGCATCGGCAACATTTACGCCGACGAGGCGCTGTGGGCTGCCAAACTCCACTTTGCACGGCCCACTGACACTCTGCGCCGAGGGGAGGCCGAGCGGCTCGTGAACGCGTCCATCGACGTCATGGCGCAGGCTCTCGAAGCAGGGGGAACGAGTTTCGACTCGCTCTACGTCAATGTCAACGGCGCATCCGGGTACTTTGAGCGATCCTTGAACGCCTATGGTCGCGCTGGTAAACCATGCCCACGATGTGCCGCGAACGGCACGGACACGCTAATGCGCCGCGACCAGTTCATGAGTAGATCCTCATACACGTGCCCGGTGTGCCAACCGCGCCCGCGAAACGCCCGCTGGTAGCCGACCTCAGCGGCTGTAGTGCGCGGCCAGACGTCGAAGACCTTCATCAATGCTGACCGATGGCTTCCAGTCCAGCAGTTCCTGCGTCCGGCGTTGATCGAACCAGTGCGCGGTGGACATCTGCTCCGCCAAAAACCTGGTCAACGGCGGCTCGTCTTTGAGCCCGAACCTGTCCCACGCTTTCTCAACCACAACACCGGCAACCCGGGCAACACTGCCGGGCAAGCGTAACCTCGGCCCGCGTACGCCACCTGCTGCGCAGATCCCGGCCAGTAGCTCACCGATCGGGCGAGGTTCACCGTTGGTCACCACGAGCGCCAGCCCGCGAATAGCGGACATCCGATCCAGTGCAGCAGCGATTGCTGACGCCGCGTTGTCAATGTAGGTGGTGTCGATCAGTGCAGTGCCAGAATCCATGAGTGGAAGCCGGCCAGCAGCTGCCCGGGCCAGAACCCGTTCCACGAGCTGCGTGTCTCCCGGGCCCCACACAATGTGCGGTCTGAGAGCGGAGGTCTGAAAATCTGGACCATCGGCTGCGAGTACAGCCAGTTCGGCCTTCGCCTTGGTCTTCGCGTAGTGGCCACGAGCCAGGCCCGGGGTTGCAGGTTCAGCACCGTCGCCGGAAATCGCAGCACCGGTATGAGCCACCGAGGGAGAGGAGATGAAAAGGAAATTCACGACCCCGGCCTTGCGAGCGGCGTCCAGAAGGAGGAGAGTCCCGTCCACGTTGACTCGCTGGAACTCGTGGAGAGGCCCGGTCACCGACACTTTTGCAGCCAGATGAACGATGGCGTCCATACCCTCAACAGCCGAAGCAACGGCCTCTGGTTCGGTGATGGACCCCGCCACATCTGTGGCTCCGGCGACACCGGAGGGACGCCGCTGAAAGGTGCGAACATCATGGCCTGCGGCGAGGATCTGCGCAGCAGCGGCACCGCCGAGCATGCCACTGGCACCTGTGACCAGAACTTTCACAGCCGCGGTACTTTTCCGCCGGCCAGCGTGCGTTCGGCCCAGAGTGCCACGCCCGTCCTGTCGATCTTGGCGTTGTGCCGAATGTCTGTGGGCAGCGAGCGGACGGTCAGTACCGCTGCGAGCGGGACTCCCGCCATTTCTGCGACTGAACGTGCGGCGTTCGCAATCTCTGGTCCAGCCAACCCTGCGCGGCGGGTCTGAGGATTCGTGACGAGGACGGCCACCGCTGCTTGTGTTCCGGCAGGGCCAACACCGACGACGGCTGCCATCGTAACCTCCGGCAGCCCCTCCAGCGCTTGTTCGACCCCCACGGGGGTAACAACGCCGTCGGCGGTGGTCAGAACGTGACCAATCCGGCCCTCAACCCACAAACGGTGCTTTGCATCAAAATGTCCTACATCGCCGGTGCGGTGCCAGCCAGAATTTCGGGCGCTATCCTGCTGGGTCAGCCACAACCGGTGGTAGCGATCCTTCACATGGGGCGCCTGCACCAGGATTTCGCCGGTGACGTGGACATCGCTGGTCAGTGGCCCGTTGGCCGTGCCAGTGTGATCCAGAGGACTGAGCATAATGTTGGCACCCTGGACGGGGCTCCCCACGCAGACACCGTTTCCGGCTCCAGCTACGTTCCCAGCCAGCACATCAGCGGCAGCGATACGAATGTCCTCGAGATCAATATCGCTAACGGGCAGGGCTTCTGTCATCCCATACGGAGTGTGCAGCGATGCCTTGGGTAAAATCTCCTGAACGGACGTCAACAATCGTTCCGAGACGGGGGCGCCAGCCGAAAGCAGTAGCATGACCGAGGACAGCGCGTCTCGGCCCTCAGTCGTAAGATCAGGCGCTGTTGCGAGCACGTTCTGTAGGGCAGCGGGGGAAGCGAAAACCGTTGTGGCGTTGATGGCACGCGCGGCATCGGCCAGAGCCTGCGCACTGAGCGTCCGCGGCGCAGTCACGTCCATGTCCGGTGTGATGGACGTTGTTCCAAGAGCCGGCCCCAACAGAGCAAACGGGGCGAATCCAGCGACCAGGCCGTGTCCAGGTCCCAGGCCAAACGTCGACGCGACGGTATCTCGCATACCCGTGAGTTGCCGGTGGGTGTACACAACGCCCTTAGCCGGACCGGTGGAGCCGGAAGTGAAAAGGATGGCCGCATCGGCGTCGGGATCCAAGGGTGAAGCACTGAATGCAGAGGGTGCGGAAGTCGGCGATGCCGCCGTGAGCTCGGCGATAGAGGTTTCCACCGACAGGAGCCTGCGCTGCGCCTTCGGAAGCGGGTCGACACTGATCCGGCGTCCTGGCCAGCTGAAGGTCTTCGCTGCAACCAGGGCGCGGCTGATGCCGATCAAAAACTCCGGTGAGGTGCTCTTCACTGCACGGCTCATGCCACGCACGCCCAGCCCTGCATCGGCAACTACAATCACGGCGCCGAGTTTCAAACAGGCGTAGAGCACAATCGTGAGATCCACACCAGGTGGGACCATCAGGCTGATTCGGCTGCCACGGCGCACGCCCAGGGCGTATAAGGAATCTGCCAGCGTAGAGACGCTCACTGCGAGCTCCTGCCAGGACAGTGATCGTTTGATCGTTCCGTCTGTGCCCATGTCGGCCGTGGCAATATCCTGTGCGGTGGCGCCAGCAGCCAGTTCATCGAGGTGGTGCCACATCGGGGTGAAGTGTGCGGCGGCGTCGGGCGATTTCTCGCCTGAATGCTCTGGCTGAGGACGGAGCCAGCGGAACAGGGTTCCTGCAACATCGGCGTCTTCGGTGACCAGGTGGCTGGCCCGTTCAAAACGGTGGACCGCAGCATGGGGGAGCCGCCGGCAGAGGTCCTCAAGGTAACGATCCGAGAAGATGGGGTCCTTGGGACCCCAGAGCATCAGCGCCGGAACATCAAGCGTGCGTATACCCTCGGCGATCTCTTCAAGAGGCGCGTGGCTGGGGTGACTTGGTGAAGCCGGGATGTCGGCCACAAAGTTGGCAATCCCGTGCCGCCGCGCCGACGTTTTGTATGGCGCTTCGAATGCGCGGCGAACGTCGGCAGGCAGCGCTGGCTGTGCCAAAGAATGGGTGATTGAAAGGAACGCTTTGCTGTGCTGAGTGCCCCAACGGTGAATCAACGGATGAAGAGCTGCACGCAGCGGCGCCGGGATCTGCTCCGCATCGTTGTGATGGATAGCCGTGTTGGTGAGTACCAGACCGGCCAGACGGTCCCGGTTTCGATGCGCGAATCCCAGACTAATGACACCGCCCCAGTCGTGGCCCACGGTGATGATCGAACCTGTGATGCCAGCGGCGACCGTAAAATCCTCGAGGTCTGTCACTCTGTCGCTGAGACGACGGAACTTTCCGGTCCGCTCAGAGAAGCCCATATCCAGCTGATCCACGGCCACTACCCGGTACCCAGCGGCCGCGCCCTCGGCCAATAACGAACGCCACCCGTAGGACCAGGTGGGGTTGCCATGGACGCACAGTAGCGTCGGTAAATCCGCATCGGCGGACGCCAGACTGGTGGAGTTGTCCAGGCTGCTGGCGTTGTCTAGATAATGCCATCGGTTGACGACGTCAGGATCGTCAACCGGAGAAGATGAAGGAACGTCAATGTAGCAGGACCAACCCGGCTCCACGCCCGGCAGTGCTACCACGCAATCTCCATCATCGTGGTGTTCAAGCCTGAGCCCACGCCCATACACAGCACGCGGTCCCCGCTCTTCAGGGTCTGCGCCTCCTGCGCCAGCGTCATGGGAAGAGAAGCCGGACCAACGTTGCCCCAGAGCGGGAACGTCATGGGCACCCGGTCACGAACCAGATTAACCGCTTTAATGATGGCGTTCGTGTAGGAATTGGACACCTGATGGGTGACATAGCGGTCCATACTCCGCCAGTCCCAACCATCAGTGAAGGCCTCGTTCCAAGCGTTAACCACCAGCTCCAGACCGCCGTCGAGCAGTCCCTTGGTGTCGGTGAACATGCCGTCCACCCCGCCTACGCACAGGCCGTGGTGCTCTGTCCCCGCACGGGAGACGCCGCCCAGAATGCGGTGAGCCCCCGGATGAGCGTCCGCTGGACCTATGACAGCAGCCGCTGCCCCAGAACCCAGCGTGAGGGTGGCAAATTCGTTCAGGAAATCCTGCCGAGTCGAGTCTTCGTGGTTAAGACGCTTGAACGTGGCTTCCTGAGTTCCTTGGGCATCCTCACCCGCCACAATGAGTGCGTACTTGATCTGACCGGAATCGATCATGTTCGCAGCAAGTGTTATGCCGTTGACAAACCCCAAGCAGGCATTGGCCAAATCAAAGTTGAGCGCCGACGACGGAAGGCCAAGCCGGTGGTGAATCTTAACCGCGACAGAAGGCTCAAGGTTTCTGCGGGTGACAGAGGTATTGATCAACAGACCTACCTGACCCGGCTCGATGCCAGCCTCAGCTATAGCCTTGGCGCCAGCCTCAATCGCAGCATCATCGAAATCCGTACCCGGAGACCACCAACGACGCTCAACGACGCCGGCAACACGTTCGAGAAGTCGCTTGGACAGCCGAAGCCTTTTCAGACTCGGAGCCAAACGTTCATCAAACTCGGCCGAGCTGACAACCACCGGAGCTTCTACGCTCGTAACAGCCAGCAGAGCTGTGTTTTCATGTCGAAACGTCGCGTTACCGGTCAAATTTCCTGCCTTGTTCACTAGCATGTGCGCCCCGGAATCTAACGACTCCCCATGAAAGACTAGTTCCTTAAGCATGGAGAATGCACAATTATATGATGTTTCCTACCACGCACTGCAGCAGGACGAACCTGAAACACAGTAGATTGGACTGTCCAGCCAACCCGAGAGAGCCGGCCGAACGTTGCATCTGAAAAGTCTTACCGTCAGAGGATTCAAATCTTTCGCCTCTGCCACAACGTTTGACTTCGAACCAGGGGTTACCGCCGTCGTCGGCCCCAACGGTTCAGGCAAGTCCAACGTTGTGGACGCACTCTCCTGGGTAATGGGGGAGCAGGGAGCAAAGACCCTGCGCGGCGGTAAAATGGAAGACGTCATCTTCGCCGGAACGGCCAAACGTCCTCCGCTGGGCAGAGCACACGTTTCCCTCACCATTGACAATGCCGACGGCGCACTGCCGATCGAATACTCCGAAGTCACCATTGCCCGCACCTTGTTCCGCACCGGCGGTTCGGAGTACTCCATCAACGGCAACAGCTGCAGGCTCCTGGATATCCAGGAGCTGCTCTCCGATTCAGGTCTTGGCCGCGAAATGCACGTCATCGTGGGGCAGGGGCAGCTCGACAAAATTCTGCATGCCACACCCGAAGACCGCCGCGGATTCATCGAGGAAGCGGCAGGAATCCTCAAACACCGCCGACGCCGCGAAAAAACTGTCCGCAAACTGGAATCGATGCAGGCAAATCTCGCCCGGCTTACCGACCTCACCGGCGAAGTCCGCCGTCAGCTCACGCCACTGGGAAAGCAGGCCGATGTGGCCCGCCGAGCACAACAGGTCCAGTTCGACGTCCGTGATGCCCGATCGCGACTGCTCGCCGACGAACTTGTGCAGCTGAACACAACGCTGCAGCAGGACACGGCGGACGAAGCAGAGCTGAAAGAACGGCGCAAACACACAGAACTCAGGCTCGACGCTGGTCGCGCACGTCAGAGCGAACTCGAAGAGGCTGCAGCCAAGACCGCCCCCGCGGCCAACGCTGCCCGCGATACCTGGTACCAACTTGGATCCATCCAGGAACGTTTCCGCTCCCTTGAAGCACGCGCCACAGATCGCCACCAACTGCTCTCAGTCACAGAACCTGCCCGCGATGCTGGCCGCAATCCGGAGCAACTCGCGCAGCAAGCCCAACGACTCCGGAGCGAAGAAACCACTCTCACCCAAACACTCGACACTCTGCGTCGCACCCTCGAAAACGCCACTCAGGAACGAACAGAGGCCGAGCACGCCGCCACCGCCGAAGAACAACGACTCACCACGTTGCTCCGAGCAGCCGCAGACCGCAGGGAAGGCCTGGCCAAACTCACCGGACAAGTCGGTACAGCCCGCTCACGCGTCGAATCTGCAGAAGCCGAACTTGGACGGCTCCTCGAATCCATCGAACAGGCCCACGAGCGCCGCAGCGTCGCCCACAGTGACTTCGCCGTTCTTGAAAGCCAGGTTGCCGGAGCCGAAGAAGGCGAAGAAAGCCTCGACGCAGCCTACGAAAAGGCACAAGAAAAACTCGACGCCGTCACAGCCGAACTCATCCGCCTACGCGAAGACCAACACACCGCAGAACGCGAACGCGACTCGCTCACCGCCCGCCGCGATGCCCTCGTAACAGGGCTCCAACGCAAGGATGGAACCGGAACCCTCCTTGCATCAGAGCTCATCGGATTCATCGGAACCGTCGCCGAACACCTCACCATCGAACCAGGGTACGAAACCGCCATCGCGGCAGCCCTGGGTAGTTCTGCCGAAGCACTCGCAGTCACCGGCCAGGACATCGTGGTGCAGGCACTTGAAGAGCTCAAAGACAAAGACGCAGGGAGGGCTTCACTAGTGCTGGCGTCCAACGATGGCACCAAGTCAACACCCGAGCTTCCGCCACTTCCGGACGATGTTCGGTCCGCACTGTCCTATCTGCGGGCTAACGTCCCCGTTGAACCGGCTGTGCGTGCGCTGCTGACCGGCGTCGTCATCGTGGACACGCTAGCGGAGGCCGCCGCCGTCGTCGTGCGCTACCCACACCTCACTGCCGTAACAACAGCGGGCGACATTCTGACTGCGCTGACCGCGCAGGGAGGCTCCGCCAGCACACCGGGACTGCTGGAACTGCAGGCGGCCGTTGATGAAACGGTGAGTAGACTCGAGGCCGTCAGCGCCCGCGCCGAGCAGACCCGCTTCGCCATCAAAGCAGCCGAAGCTCGCAGCGAGGAAGCAAGGGACCAGACCAATGCGGCACTGGAGGTTCTCCACGAATCCGACGCCGGGCTTGCGGCCATTGCGGAAAAGCTCGGGAACCTCGGGTCCGCACTGCGCAGTGCCAACGACGAAGCGGCACGCCTTCAACAACGACTAGCCGTGGTGGAATCCAACGTAGAAACCACGAAGAGCCACCTTTCCGAAGTTCTTGACCGCCTCGCCGCAGCCGAGGAAGCACCTGAGGAAGAAGAACCCTCCGCAGATCATCGTGACGAGCTGACCATCCGTGCGCGCGCCGCCCGGGAATCCGAGCTCGAAGCGCGACTGAATCTGCGCAGTTCCGAAGAGCAACTGGTAGCCCTCGGCACCAGAGCGGCTGCACTTGAACGTTCCGCGGAGGCTGAACTGCGAGCCCGCGAAGCAGCCGCTCAACGGGCACGAATCCGCGCAGCGCAAGCACGACGTGCAGGCAACGTCGCCCAAGGGGTCGGGCTCGTTCTGGACAGCATCGGACGCTCCCTCATCGCCGCGGCCCAGGACCGAGACACCGCCGAGGAGGCGCGCGCAGGCGCAGAACTAGAACTGCAACAGATACGGGCCACCAACCAGGAGCTGGAGACCGATCTGATAGCCCTCACTGACTCAGTACACCGCGATGAACTCGTCAGAGCGGAACAACGGCTGCGGATTGAAGCGTTGGAGGTTCGGGCCCTGGAGGAACTGGGACTGACCTCAGAACACCTCGTGAGCGAATACGGACCGGAGGTGCCCGTTCCTGAATCAGCGGAAACCACGGACAAATGGGCGGCACTGCGAACAGCGGTCGACGACGACGGCAACGCACTTCCGGAAGGGAAACCTTTTGTGCGTGCCGAACAGGAAAAGCGGCTCAAACGCGCCGAACGGGATCTCTCATCGCTAGGGAAAGTCAACCCGCTGGCGCTCGAGGAATTCGCGGCCATGGAAGAACGACACCAGTACCTCAGCACACAACTCGAGGACCTCAAAGCTACTCGCAAAGACTTGCGGAACATCATCCGGCAAGTCGACGAACGCGTGGAACAGGTCTTCTCCGAAGCGTTCAAGGACACGGCCGAACAATTTGAACGCGTCTTTGGGCGGTTGTTCCCCGGGGGAGAGGGACGCCTGATCCTCACAGACCCCACAGACATGCTCACCACCGGCATCGACGTTGAAGCACGGCCTGCCGGCAAAAGAATCAAACGGCTCTCACTGCTCTCCGGAGGCGAAAGGTCCCTGACCGCCGTCGCACTTCTCGTAGCCATCTTCAAAGCCAGACCATCTCCGTTCTACGTCATGGACGAAGTGGAAGCAGCCCTTGACGACACCAACCTGGGCAGGCTCCTCACCGTATTCCAGGAACTAAGAGAATCCAGCCAGCTCATCATCATCACCCACCAAAAGCGCACGATGGAAATTGCCGACGCACTCTACGGGGTAACGATGCGCGGTGACGGAGTCACAACCGTCATCAGCCAGCGCCTGGTCGACGCCGTCTAACTCACCATGTGGTCTAGATGTCCCAGGCAGCAGATGTTTGTGGGAGTTAAGTTCGGGGCGGCAGCGTTTCCTTGGCCGAGATCCACGCGAGTGCCGCAAGGATCGCCGTCGCGCCGGTTAGCGCAAACGCCCAGCCGAAGGAGTAGCCAAGGTCGATCAGCGCACCGGCAATGATCGGCCCCAGAATCGCGCCGCTGTCCTGCGACATCTGAAAGGTAGCGAGCACCTTCCCGCCGCCTCGCTCTGGCCCGATGACGTCGGCCACGGCGGCCTGCTGCGCTGGGTTCAGAATGCCGGCTCCCAAACCAGCCACGATCGAGAGCACGATGAACCAGGTGACACTCGAGGTGAAGCCCAGGGCCGCCGTCGACAAGCCGTTGACCACTAGTCCCGAGATGACCATTGGCCGTCTGCCGAGGCTGTCCGTGAGGCGCCCGGAAAAGGACATTGCCGCAGCGGTGCCAACGGCAAAAACTGCCAGCGCGATTCCCGCCACCTCGGGGCCTTCCCCGAGCACGGTGACAGCGAAGAGGGGCAGCAAGGCCATCCGCACTCCAAAGGAGGACCAACCGTTAGCAAACCCAGAGACCAATGCGGAACGGTACGTCGGATGGGCCACGGCTTCGCGCACCTCCATCTGCGGCCCGGCGGGCGTTTTCCGCTTTCGTCCCAGTGATACATCGCGGAGTTGGGTGAACACGATGGTCGCGGCCACCAGGAGCGCCACCGCGTACACAATGAACGGCACTCTCAACCCGAACCCGGCCAAGAGACCACCGATCAGAGGCCCCCCGATATTGCCCAGAAGAAACGCTGTGGCGTACGTGCCCGAGATGCGACCGCGGATAGCTGGCGGCGCCAGT
>JBBPYK010000075.1:0-4249 GCA_038199985.1 Actinomycetales bacterium
GCGCCCCGTTGAGTCACCCTCTCTACCGGTCAGCCCGTGGCAATAGGTGTCTGACCGCTAAGAACACGTGTTCTTAGCGGTCAGCGGTACAAGTTTCAGGCAGTCCAGCGGCTCAGACGTTGAAGCGGAACTCCACCACGTTCCGTAATCGAATAATCTTTGGGCCGCCGGTTCACTCTCAGCAACCTTCTATCCTCCGGCCTCCAACTCATCTGATTTCTGTTCTTCGCACGACGTCGGCTCAAAACGCTCAGCCACGCCGCATCCTACAACTCCATTTTCCGAAAATCGCACCAATAACACTTTTTACCGCTAGTCCGCTGTGAACACCCGATGTTCATCCCGACCCGGTAAGCGTCCGACTCCGGAACGGCCTAAGCACAGTTCCTGCCGCTCGTCTCACGTAGACTCCGCCGCAACGACTCCTCCAACTGATCCGCCAGTACCAGCAATCCAGTTTCAGATTGATTTGGCAACCTGTGCCATTACGTCGCGCGCGGTTCCGTTCGACGTTCCCGGCCACCTAAAATGAGCTTTGGATTCCAGCAGCTCAAGCCCGTACCTGAACCAGAACCATCCATGTCCTTTCTACTGCCCATGGTGATTGCCGTTGTGACCTTGATCATCGCCTGGATGACATTCAAGGTGTCGAAGGAGAGCAGAATTGTGGCCGAGCAAAGCCACAGGACGTCACAGGAGTCCCTACAAGTGGCCATCAACGGCTGGAGGCAGGTGGGCCGTGAAGAGCCGCGGTCCCTTACCAAGCTGGATAAGAACTACTGGCCGCTGGAACACCTGCACTATAGCCCTGCTGCCATTGTTGCTGCTGCTGCGTCGCCACTTTGCAGAGGCTCTCCTGTGAACTTCCAAAACCCTGCCGGGGCACCGGTGTCAATCTCCCGCCGCGGAGCAAAAGTTGTCCTGGAAATTCCGTCAACGAACCCGGGCGCCTCCCTCACCCTGTATTACCGTGAGTTCGCTGAGACCGAAGCTGTTCCGACTCGGAATCAGCTGTACTTTGCCGGCAACGACTGGACGACAGCCCTGTACTGCGCAGCTTGGGGCTTCTGCCACCGCCGCACCACGTCGCCTTAGCCACCTAGCCTCAGGCTAAGGTTTCACCCTGCCAATTCGTCACGGAGCCACTGTCTGTTCGAATCGCGATACCGAAAGCCCCGAGATTAGCTCGGGTGGCGAAGCACCGACACCAAAGCTTGTGTCAAGCCCCGGGATTGGTGGAGGGTTTATTAGACCCGTTCCAGCGTTTTGAGGGCAGGTAGATTTGAGTTGTAGTTGGCTTCTTCTTCGACTGGCGGGATCTATCCGATTTCTCCGTGGAGTCGTCGGTGGTTGTACAAATCGATGTACTCGTCGACGCCTAAGCATAGGCATCTGCCGAGCGTACCGCACGAGCCGGCAGCCACGGCTGTGGCATCAACGGCCCAGACGAGAAATGAGCGATCCGCCCAATTTATGCTCTAGCTAATCGATGATCCTGACGGCGTCGATTACGTCCGCGGCGTGCAGTCGGTGCACCGTGGCCTGCCAGTAGTCTCTTGTGCCAAAATTCGTACTGTCGAAGATGCACCCCCAGGACTGCTCGGCCTCCTCAACCAAGGCTGCGGGCCAATGACTGATCGGAGTGTTGACCACGCCGGCGGCCTTGAGACGCGCATGGAAGCCGTCGTAAATCTGATCCCAACGCTTATCGAACTCGTCTTCTGGCTCTCCTGGCCACTTCGGGATCGCCAGAGTCGAGTTGAGCACGGAATGCCATTCATCGAAGTGCGACAGAAGGACCCTTTCCCGAGGAATCCTGCAGGTCAGCAGGACCTGGCCCCGAGCACGACGACAGTCGGCGACCAGATCGACCCGTCGAATCTTTGCCCACAACCACAGCGCAGCATCACCAGACGTGGGCAACTGCGCCGCCATCATCCGGCCCATCCAACCATACGCCTCTGACAAGAACGGATCCGCCAGAGCCGAGTCCGGCAACAACACCTCTGTTGTCAACAGTTCCTCGAACGCGGCACGCGTCTGGATCGTGTGCAGGAGTAAAACGTCAGCGTGCAGGTCATGGGCGAGCCTGCCCGGAGGTACAGCCGTCTCTGGCGCAGCGGATCGAATCGGAAACGGTGGCATGAGCACTATTCTTCCGTACCGCACCGACAACCCTTGCTTGTCGGTGCTTCCGACTAGAGTTACCGTCATGAGCAAAGATAATTTGGACATCGTAAAAATAGAAGAAGCGATCCTCCAGAAAGAAGAGGACATGAAAGCCTGGTGCCCGTCCAGTGGTGAGAACGTGGGCCGCATGATCGAGTCCTCCGCCACCGACAACTGGTACATCGCGTGCCCCACCTGCGGGGTGCGGTGGGCCGGTGGAAGTACAGTGCTTTCCGACCACACAAGGCCGGGCTACCGGTGATCAACATCGAATAAGCCGAGGCTGGGATCATCCAACGGCGGTGAGACACTGCACCGACGGGAGCAAAGTCGAGCCGGAAATTCCCCCATCGTCCGTGGCCGTGAGTTCGCTGGGTGGGAACCTGCTCAGCCGCTGTCGAATAAAGGCAAACGAAAGGCGGAGCGAATCGAACACGCGCGGAACACGTCTGACTACGAGACCCGCTTGTTCGACTGGATCCAGAACTCTGGGGACTCACTTGCCGGGTACGAATCGTACGTCTTGTCTATGATCTCGCCCTGTAGCGGGATCAGCATCCCAGCGACGTCGAGAAGTTCCTCCTTGTCATCGAGCTCGGGTTCGTTAGCGTCGCCGATCTCGGTATGACCAAGCTCGAACCTTACTGTGCACCACTGTCTGCCTCGATAGTCGAGCTTCGCGTCGAAGGGTTGCATGACGTACACCGTGGGAACGGCTGGCGGTCGAGGTGCGGCTTTCTCGACCAATCGCCCGGTGAACCCAGCCTAACCTTCCTCCAAGGCAGCCTAGAAATCGCTGTGGAATTGAGCCAGTGTCTGGTTCCGTGCGGCGTCGAGGTCCTTGGTAAACCGCGTCCCCTGCCCATCACGCAGCGCCATAGCGCTACCATCCTTGATTGCTCCCCCGGGGAGCGGCTGGCCAACGACGACCAAGGCCATGCAGATCCTACGCCGTTGGGCCAACCCGTCGTCACCTTCGATGGTGCGGATTCGTCGCTCTAAGGAGTGCATATTCGTCCGCGTGTCCGTGTACGTCACTTCTTGAGTCCTTTTTTCACTCACTGCCATTCGGTGGTAGTTAACAACCCTTCCGCCCGCGCCTCTTTAGTGGCATTCACTAGGCGTTCAGTCTCGACACGCCCAGGACACTCAAGGAGAGCATCGGCAACGCGTTGCGCGGCAAGTCCCTCATAGACAGTCCTAGGTGCGCCCCCTCTCACCTGTGTCAGTTCAACGAATGAGGGCAGCTTCGGCCGCGCGCGTCGCGGAACGGCCACTTTGATCCGGCGAGGGTTGACATCGGCGAGCCCGAAGAAGGCCAGCACCGATTCCCCATGGAGGTATGCACCCTCACCTACACGCAGGAGAGCCTCAGCAAACTGGTCATAACGGGTGGGTGGGACGTCCGGCACGCGGTACAGTCCGTAAGCGACATTCTCCAAACCGCCCCTAGCGGCCAGTTTGGGGAGCTCAACCGCGGGAACGCCTGCCTCGATAGCTTCTTTTGTGCTGACATACCCGTAATGATCGAGCGCTAGCTCACGCACGATGTCTCGGTACTTCGCGCCTGCAACCAGGTCACAGCTAAACCGAAATCGGTAGTGTTGTGACGAGCCAGCGCTTTTCATGACGATCTATAAAACTAAGGAATACAAGCTTGGAGAGGACAGCGCCGTCAAGTATAAGTGCCACAACCAGAAGTTCTTTGACGGTGCTGAAAACACTTGGGACGAAGCCGAGGAAGTCGTGGAATCGTGAGGTGCTGACGATCCGATCACGTTTGATTGGCTTAAGCAATATCTATGAGCCCAGCGTCAGCAGGATGCACCATTTCAAGGTCACACGGTGTCAGATAAACCAATGATTTGCCACCCATCTTAGGCCACACTAGCGGACTAAGACGCCCTGGATACTCGAAGCATCCAGGGCGTCTCGCAAAGCAGTCCAGCGGCTCAGACGTTGAAGCGGAACTCCACCACGTCGCCGTCGTGCATAACGTATTCCTTGCCCTCAATACGGACCTTGCCCTTGGCCTTGGCCTCGTGCATCGATCCCGCTTCTATCAAGTCATCAAAGTGGA
>JBBPYK010000076.1:0-13279 GCA_038199985.1 Actinomycetales bacterium
TCCCGGTTCAAAGATCGTTAGAGTGGATCCATGGCCCGCCCTGTACCGAGTGCACCCAAGCGCACCCCGCTGACTGTGTCTTGGGGCAGTTCCGGCGTGCCCGCTGGGGCGCATACGCTGCCCACCGTGGAAGAGGTTTCCGCCGGGGGCATGGTGGTGGACATGGTGACAGCCGAGCTCAACGTCGCCGTCATTGGGCGGTTGAACCGCGGCGGTCGCTTGGAATGGTGCCTTCCCAAGGGCCATCCGGAGGGACGTGAGTCCAATGAGCAGGCCGCAGTGCGGGAGATAGAAGAGGAAACCGGTATCCAGGGCGACATCCTCGCCGCGCTGGGCAGCATTGACTACTGGTTTACCGTCAGCGGGCATCGGATCCATAAAACAGTCCACCACTACCTCCTCCGCGCCACTGGCGGTCATTTGACGATTGAAAATGACCCGGACCATGAGGCCATCGATGTGGCGTGGATACCGCTGGAGGAGCTGGGCCGGCGGTTGTCGTTCCCCAACGAGCGCCGGATAGCGGACCTCGCCCGCGAAGTCCTCCCCGATTTCCGCTGAACCTATTCAGTCCACCACTGCGGGGCAGCAGGGCCATCTTAGTGAAAGAACCATAAAACACGATGACAGAACACAGTACAGGTGCCATTCCTGTCCAGGCGGAAGCGACCGAGACCGACGCGCCGCGCAGCGGATACGGGGACGGCGACGGAACCGGGAACCTGGCCCGGTCCAGTGCAATTATGGCTGCTGGCACCATGACATCGCGAGTCCTCGGTCTGGTACGCACCGCGCTGCTCGCCCTGGCGTTGGGCAACACCGGTCTGATCACCGACATCTTTTCCATCGCCAACACGCTGCCGAACTTTATTTATCTCATGGTTGCTGGTGGGCTGTTCAATGCGGTACTGGTACCCCAGGTCATCAAGGCCAGCCACCGTCCGGACCGGGGTTCGGACTTCGTCAGCCGCGTTATGACGTTGACGGTCCTGATCCTTGCACCCCTGACGCTGGTAGTCACCCTCGCTGCGCCATGGGTATTCCGCTTCATCACCCAGCTCACTGACAGTCAGTTACCTCTCGCCACAGCGTTTGCCTACTGGCTGTTTCCGCAGATCTTCTTCTACGGTCTCTATGCGGTCATGGGGCAGGTCCTGAATGCAAACGGCCGGTTCGGCGCTTACATGTGGGCGCCGGTTCTGAACAACATTGTGGCGATCAGCGGATTGCTGACATTCATCGTTCTTTTTGGCACCAATAAGGAGTCCGAGTTCAACCCCGCTGGCTGGACCGCGCAAACCACACTTGTGCTGGCGGGGAGTACAACGCTGGGGATTGTCCTCCAGGCCGTGATCCTCATCTGGCCGCTCCGCAAGCTCGGCTTGGGCCTTCGTCCACTGTTCGGGTTCCGTGGAGTTGGTCTCGGAGCGACAGCGAGGGTGGCGAAATGGACTATTCTGACCATGCTCCTTGGGAACGGTGCCTACCTGGTCTATACATCAGTGGCCAGCTCCGCAACTGCCGCACGGGTACGCCTTTCGCAGCAGAGCCCGCCGGAACACATTGCAGGACACTTCACGCTTGAGACTGCCTCGATGCTGTACATCATTCCGCACTCCGTGATTGCCCTGTCCCTGGCGACCGTGCTGTTCAACCGGATGTCCCACGCGTACACGGTGCAAGACCTCCAGGGCGTACGTGACTCGATTTCCCACGGTTTGCGAACAATAGGTGTTGCAACTGTTTTCTGCTCTGCGGTTCTGGTGGTGCTTGCTGGCCCCATCAGCGTATTCTTCAGTGGACAATCCGATGTCGACGCCGCCCTGCAAGCGCAGGTCCTGGTGCTGCTGGCCGTGAGCGCACCGTTCTTTAGTGCCACCTTCGTGCTGAACAGGGCCTTTTATGCCAATGAGGACGGCCGCACCCCTTTCCTCATGCAAACCATGCTCGCAGTTTTCGGCGTCCTCATGGCCTTGGCAGCAGGCATGCTTGACCCGGAATATATAATAATGGGTCTAGCCGTCGCATACTCCGTCGGCAATATATTGTCCACGGTTGTCAGCCATTTCTATTTGAAGCGCCACCTCGGTAATTATGGAGCCGCACAGATAGCAGATGTGCATTTGCGGTTGACTGCGGCCGCACTGGGTTCTGCAGGAGTAGGCGCCGGGGCACTATGGCTGTTCGGCGGGTACTCTCCGGATGGGTTCGCCTGGCAAGGGTATGGGGCGGCCATCATTGTGGTGGTGGCGTGTGGAGGCATCATGGCCCTGGTCTACCTGTTCCTACTCAAAGGCCTCCACGTTCACGAATTGCAGGAATTCCTCGCCCCACTTCTCCGCCGCGTGACCAGGTCCGCCTAGGTCGCACGCGCCGTGCACCAAGATAAACTCCACAGCGCCCGGTAGCATTAGGTTGAGAGCAAGCGCAATCTAATCAGACCTGCTGTGAACGAGTGCTAGCGGGCTGCCTGATTGACCTAGTGACACCGCCGGGAGGAACACGTGCCAAAACCAGTCGATGTTGGATCTGTGCTGGGCGGACGCTACAAAGTCACCGGACGTGTTCTGGCGTCCACGGCGGAAGACCTTGTGCTGGACGGCATTGACCAAGTACTGAATCGCTCCGTCAGCATTCTTCTGGCATCGCCGGCAAACGCTAGCCAGATAACGGCTAGTGCCCGTGAACTCGCTACCGGAGAACGCGCGGGCAGCATGCAGGTCCTGGATCTTGGAATCAGCGACGACTACACCTATCTTGTCACCAATCGCGCGCCCGCCGCCGATCTACTTGACCTGGTTATCGAACAAAATCAGCCCTACATAGAACCATTTTTCACGGACACCCTTGGTTCTGAGATCTTCGGTCAGGCGAGGTCCACCGAACCCACAATCCACGGGGACGGCGCCCAGAAAGAAGACGAAAAGCAGCCACGTAAGGCTCGCTTTTCCGGCCGGTCACGCTCCAGAAACGAATCCCACAACGATGGCGGCGCGGCATGCAGCGATACCGCCAGCGCTGGGGCCGAAACCAATGCGCCCCCACCACCGCGTTCTCCGCCGCGTACTCCTGCCGCGAAGAGCGAATGGACATCGCAGCCCTCATCCCCCGAGGGCTCGCCAGGGGACTCTACACCCCAGGATGAACCCAGGGTCTCCATCTGGAAAACGGAGGACTACAAGTCCGCCAAAGAGCCCCCACGAAAGGCCAAGCGCGAGCCGGAGCCCAGAGGTTCGGAATCCCACTTTCCAGCAGGTGCGGTAATCGGAGCCGCGGTGGAACCGGGACCGGCCATTGCGGGAAGCGGAAGCACTGAACCCGCTGCCGGCGTAGTTGGTGCCCCTGTGTCCGGGGACGAGGAAGTTCACGACAACGGTGCTGATTCATCTCCACCGGCTGATACATCGCGAGCCGGCCGCAGGGTGCGGCGCGGGCTCATTGGGGTCCTCTTCGCCGTGCTATTGACCGTCGCCGTGGTGCTGTCCGTCTCCAAACTTGGCACGCTTTTTGACACTGATCCCGTCGCTGATCCGCAGGTAACAACGTCATCCTCACCAACGCCTTCGCCAACACCCTCACCTACTCAAACGACCGAACAGGTTGAGGCAGTACCGCCGGAGGCCACCAGTGTCTTGCGATTGGTTCCCGACAACCCGCAACTCAATTCCGGTTCCGACGGTGAACTGAGCAAGATTATTGACAATGATCCGTCCTCCTACTGGCAGAGTTTCGTCTTTGCCAATAACACCTTTGGCGGTTTGGCTCAGAACATGGCCCTCGTGGTGGAACTCAAAGAGCCGTCCACCATCAACCAGGTGGAGATCGTCCAACTCAATGGTTCCGGGGGCAGCTTCACGGTTCTTGTCAATGACGCACCGTCACTGGATGGAGCTGAGCCGATGGGCCAGGGAAGTTTTACCGAATCTACGGTGGCAGTGACCAACTCCAGCGATACAGCCGGGAAGGCCCAATATGTCATCGTCAACTTTACTCAGCTTCCCCGACTGTCCGGGATCCAAGCGCAGTATCCTTGGGGGCTACGCATCGCCGAGGTCACCGTTTCGTAACCCGGCACTAGCGTGCGACGGCGAGAGGCGGAATAAGCCATCCTGGTCCAGGGTTATGACCAGCAGGCTCAGTACGGCGCTAGATAGGCAATAACAGCACCACCAGAGAAAGGCTTCCTCAAACGTGAGCAACGAAACCACCACCTCAAAGGGCAGTGCAAACGACGTCCGCGACGTCATCATTGTGGGCTCGGGACCGGCAGGTTATACCGCCGCAGTCTATGCTGCCAGGGCTAACCTCAGTCCTCTCCTGATAGCCAGTTCTGTGACCGCTGGGGGGGAGCTGATGAACACCACTGATGTGGAGAACTATCCCGGATTCCCAGAGGGCATAATGGGGCCGGACCTGATGGACCACTTCGAAAAGCAAGCCGCCCGCTTCGGCACGGAGATCATCTTCGAGGACGTTACGGCGTTGGACCTGACCGGCGAGATCAAAACAATAACCACCGGGGCCGGCGATACGTTTCACGCGAAGGCGGTCATTGTTTCGACCGGCTCCGCTTATCGCGAGCTCGGCCTGGACGATGAGAAGCGTCTGTCGGGTCACGGCGTCAGCTGGTGCGCAACGTGCGATGGTTTCTTCTTCAAGGACCAGGACATTGCCGTCATTGGCGGTGGCGATTCTGCCATGGAAGAAGCGCTGTTCCTGACCAAGTTTGCCCGGTCCGTGACAGTGGTTCACCGCCGTGACAGCCTGCGCGCCTCCAAAATCATGCAGGAGCGCGCTTATGCACACGCGAAGATCTCCTTTGTCTGGAACTCCGAAGTATCCGGTATCAGCGGGGCAGACAAAGTTTCCGGGTTGACGTTGCGGAATCTCATTGATGGTTCTGAATCTTTGCTCTCCGTCACTGGCGTCTTCGTGGCGATCGGGAACGATCCGCGCGTCGGGTTGGTCAGCGATCAACTGGAGCTAACGTCTGAGGGCACGATTGCCGTAAGGGGTCGTACATCCATCACGTCGCTTCCTGGCGTATTCGCCGCTGGGGACGTTATCGACCCAACATACCGGCAAGCAATCACCGCCTCCGGATCGGGTTGTGTCGCAGCAATTGACGTGGAGCACTATCTTGCCGACCGTGCAGACCGCATAGAATCATCGGCAGCTGTCCCGACGCCTCCGGCGGAAGCAGTTTCCGAAACTGTCAGCCTATAATCAAGCATTTAGAGGAGAAATACTGATGAGTAATGCCAAGGAAGTTACGGACGCATCGTTTGATGCTGAGGTCCTGAAGTCCCAGAAGCCGGTCATTGTGGACTTCTGGGCGGAATGGTGCGGACCCTGCCGAAAGCTCAGCCCGATCCTGGATGAGATCGCCAGCGAGCACGCGGACAAGGTGGATGTGGTGAAGTTGAACGTCGATGACAATCCTGCTACAGCTGCTCACTATGGCATTACGTCCATTCCGGCCGTGTATGTGTTCCGAGCGGGCGATGTAGCAGCAAAGTCAATTGGCGCTAAGCCTAAGCAGGTCCTTGAGGCCGAATTTGCTGAGTTCTTGAAGTAGTCCGAGGATTGCGAGGCCGGTCAACGCGATGCGTTGGCCGGCTTTTTTATCGTATAGTCCGTGTGTTTAGGCGGTTAACAGACAGAATGGGCTTGAGATGGGCTCTTGTCGATCGGCCAGATGGTACGCAGTGTTTCACGTGAAACACTGCGTACCAAGCGAGGATGTGCAGGGGAGGCGTCCCGGCGTGAAAGAACCAGCGATGATCGAATCCATCCGCGATACTCCAGAAGACATAGGATAAGCCCAGACCCCGGTTCCACGTGGACGTCACGCTACGTGCCCCGTCCACGTACGTCACGCCCTGTTTGATCATGCCGTGCACATTGGCGACCGCTAACGCCTGAGGCCGCGGCGGCGTTCCATAAGGCCGTGATCATCTCAGCCGTGCGAAAAGCGGCTGCTCACCGAAGCCCTGTACATGGAGAGAGTCACTGCAGAAGCGCCAGTTTGCTCGGGGCGATAGACCCATGATGTTTCACGTGAAACGACACCTCAGAGAATATGTCCAGGAAACGGTGCCGGTTTCCTGAAGTTCCGGAGTCCCTTGGGCACGGGACGAAACCAAGTTCAACGGAAATGTTTGCAGCCCCGACCAATGAGAGGAGCTCGGCCAGATTCCGGACGACAAGAGTGGTCGGTTGGGTGCTCTCAAAATAACATCGCCATGCGAACCGAGCCAAGCGGGAGCTACGTTGAACCGCCACTGCACGTACCCGCGAACGCGGAAAATAGGTGCCAGTATTTAGCATCACAGTCCGTCATCAGTGTTTCACGTGAAACATGACATTCTCTGATCAAGACACGTTGTCAATCACCGACCGGCCACCACAAGTACTGCCGGCTTTTTTTATTGACTAATAAGCTACTCGTCGGTGAGCGACACTACAACGATTGGGCTTCAGCGTTGGGTGAAAGTACACCCATAATCCTGTTCAGATCATCTACAGTGGCGAACTCAATACTGACGCGTCCCTTGGATGCACCGAGCGTGATTCTTACGTTAGTATCTAGTCTGTCGGAGAGCGCACTCGCCAAGTAATCAAGCCGCTCATGGCGCGCTCCCTCACGAGGCTTTGTAGGTTTTGTCCTCCGCAAACCGTCGCTCAGCGATACAATCTCCTCAGTGGCCCTGACCGAGAGTCCTTCAGCGACTATTTTCTGTGCCAGCTTCTCCATGTCCGCGGCATCCTCTAGCCCCAGCAATGCGCGCGCGTGGCCGGCCGAGATCACTCCGGCCGCCAGTCGTCGCTGGACAAGCGGCGGAAGGTTCATGAGCCGCAACATATTGGAAATCTGAGGACGAGAGCGACCAATCCGTTCCGCAAGTTCCTCATGCGAACAACCAAAATCGTCGAGTAGCTGGCGGTAAGCCGCGGCCTCCTCAAGTGGATTGAGTTCGCTCCTATGCAGGTTCTCCAGCAGCGCATCCCTGAGTAACGCATCGTCCCCGGTGGACCGGATGATCGCCGGAACGACGTCGAGCCCGGCTTCCTGAGTTGCCCGCCAGCGACGCTCACCCATGACGAGCTCGTACTCAAAATTCCCTCCCTCCTGAGAGGGCCGCACAACAATAGGCTGCAGAACTCCGACTTCGCGGATGGAGTGGACCAGCTCGGCCATATCGGTCTCGTCGAACGAATTTCGCGGCTGTTTCCGGTTCGGATGGATCGATCCAACTGGAATCTCTGCAAATTCTGCGCCGGGCACGGGCGTAAGCGTTTCACGTGAAACATCTTTTTCGTCGGCAGGCGAGCCGTTCGCAGCTACCAGCCCCTCATCGGCCATGGGCTCGGCGTCAGGTCCCCTAGACCTGCCTGACAATGCTGATGGTGCCGTGTCAGCTACCGCGGACGCGACGTCCAGTTTGTTCCTGGTTTCGGCGTCATCTCGCCGGTACGGGGTACTCGTTGCCGCGGATGCACCCACACCTGCCGGAAAAAACACATCATCTACCGGCCTTCCTGGTCTTTTTGGGGAACCCGCTGGCGCGGCCACCTCGGCCTCAGGCACTTCCGGGGCGCTGCTGGGAATGAGTGCCCCTAGCCCACGACCCAATCCGCGACGTTTCTCCACCATCAAAATTCCTTCCACCTGGATCGCATAGCAATCCATACAAATTACATTGTTAAGAAATCACGTACTACAAATCGAATTGCACGGCGGTGGGCGTTTCCCTAGGAGCGCATCGCTATTTCGCTTGCAGCTTCCAAGTAGGACAACGCGCCACTCGACGACGGGTCGTACGTTATCACCGTCTGCTGATAGCTCGGCGCCTCGGAAATGCGGACTGATCGCGGCACCACCGCCGCCAGCACTTGCTCCGGAAAATGCTCCCTGACCTCGGACGCCACTTGGGCCGCAAGGTTTGTTCGGCCGTCGTACATCGTCAACAGGATAGTGGAGACCACAAGATCCTCGTTCAAGTGCTTCTGAATCATTTCGATGTTGTTCAGGAGCTGGCTTAGTCCTTCGAGCGCGTAGTACTCGCACTGAATAGGAATCAAAACTTCTCGAGCAGCAACAAACGCATTCACCGTCAGGAGCCCCAGACTGGGCGGGCAGTCAACGAAGATGTAGTCGAGCCGTTCCTGGCCGGTCTCCGCCCGCTCCCTGCCATAGAGTTCAATGGCTCTCCGGAGTCGCTGCTCCCTGGCGACCAGACTAACCAACTCAATTTCGGCGCCGGCTAGATGGATTGTTGCCGGTGCGCATACCAGATTGTCAATATCCGGACACGGAGCCACTACCTGAGATAACGGCATATCGTCAATCAGGACTTCATAAATGCTGTCCACTTCAGCGTGGTGGGGAATGCCCAACGCAGTTGACGCATTACCCTGTGGATCAATATCGATGACGAGGACGTTCAGGCCCGAGGAAGCCAGCGCTGCAGCCAGATTAACGGTGGTGGTTGTCTTGCCGACCCCGCCTTTTTGATTGCTGACGGTCACTACGCGTGTCTGCTGCGGCTTGGGTAGTTTTCGGTCGAGGAGCCGCTCGCGTCGCCTAGTTTCGTTCACTAGCTCGCGCGCGAGAGGTGTACTTGCATCCATGGATTCCATAGCGTTCGACGAATCCTTTGCTGATACGACATCGCTCGAGCCGCCGTGAGCGCTCGCACCATCTGAGCTGGGCGACCTGTCGTCCATTCCTGATGTTTCACGTGAAACATGGCCGATATTTCCAGGGTCAGCAAGCAGTCCGGGTTGTATTTTTCCTATTTGCGTCGACAGAGCTGATCCGAGAGCCGCAAAGGCTGGCATCTTTTTCGCAGCAGAATCTTTGGTACCCACTATGGCGTGCTCACTTTCGCAACGTTTGTCTCCGGTCCATCTAGACTAACGTCTGTATTGGCTAGGGGACGAGAATGCGGACCACCGTGGTTGGCTCGGACAGAATGTCCTCACCGACGGTCATTACTTCAACTGCTTGTCCAGCTAGCTGTTTGATGACCTTCGCAGCCTTATCGACCTCGACCTGAGCGCTCCGGCCCTTGATGGCCAGTACTTCACCACCGTTGCTCAGCAAGGGCATGGTGAGCCTGGCAAGACTGACCAGTGCCGAGACAGCTCTTGCCGTAACGACGTCCGTGTCCACCTTATCCACAAACTGCTCAGCTCTGCCCCGGAGAACACGTACATTAGTAAGGCCCAAATCCGCGACCACCTCTTCCAACCAAGCAACCCTGCGCTCGAGCGGCTCAATAAGTGTTAGTTCAAGATCAGGCCGCGCTATAGCAAAGGTCAAGCCGGGAAGCCCGGCCCCACTACCAACATCCGTGACACGCTGCCCAGACCGGATCAATCGCGCTACCACTGCACAGTTAAGGACATGGCGACTCCAGAGCCGCGGAACTTCACGAGGACCCAATAGTCCCCGTTCAATTCCGGACGTCGCCAAGTGCTCCACAAAGCGCGATGCAAGGTCAAGACGAGGGCCGAATACCGACTCCGCAGCCTCACGCTCAGTAGGGGTGATCTCCGGCACGCCCTGTTCCTGGGGGATCATCGAAACTCGAACCCCATCATTTTTCTGATGGTAATGAGATCACTATGTGGCGCCGGGATCCCTCACCCTCGGACTCGCTGACCAAACCAAGATCGGCAACGGCGTCGTGGACGATCTTCCGCTCATAGGCGCTCATCGGTTTCAACTCCACCTCCTGGGTCGAGTCCCTTGCGCGGGCAACTGCGGCTTCCGCGATTTCCTGCAACTCGATGCTGCGTCCCTCGCGATACCCGGTAATGTCCAGCACCAGGCGTGAGCGGTTCTCAGTGGCCGTTAAAACGGACAGGCGGGCCAGTTCCTGAAGCGCCTCGAGAACTTCTCCGTCTGGGCCCACCAGTGAGTCAAGGTTGCCGTTGTCGGTGTCCTCGGAGACGATCGAAATATACGTCCGGCCGTTACGAACCTCGATATCGATGTCACCATCCATATCGGCGATATCCAGCAATTCTTCAAGATAATCTGCTGCAACGTCGCCTTCCTCCTCAAGCCTGCTGACCGTAGGCGTCGCCGACGGTTCCTCCGACGTGGACAAGCTTGCTGTATCCTCGGTGCTCATCTTCTCTTCCTATTCTTCCGCTGTGGCTGATTTCGCTGCACCCTTGGCGCGGGGACAATCTCCTCCACCACTACGGCGTTTTTTCCACCCGCAGACGGAAGCATGGGGAGCCCCTTCCGGGCGCGTCGATCTGCCAGTGCCTTTGCAGCGGGGGATCCCGGAGTCGGCATGCGGCGGATAACGTAAAACTGCTGTGCCATAGTCCAGATGTTGGTGGTGGTCCAGTACACAAGGACACCGATGGGGAAATTGATACCGCCAACGCCGAACACCACGGGGAGGATGTACAGCATCATCTTCTGCTGCTTCATGAACGGGCTCTGCATGGCCTCTTCGGACATGTTCTTTGCCATGATCTGCTTTTGCGTAATGAACTGCGACGCCGTCATGGCCAGGATCATCACGATCGACAAGATGATGACGCTGGCATTGCCACCACCACCAAAGCTGCCCAGAAATGTGGAGGACAGCGGCGCGCCAAAGATACTGCCGGCGTCGAACTGCTTCACATCCTCCACTGTCAGCGCGCCGATGGAGGCTCCCTCTTCGCTGGCGCGTGAAACACCGTTCAACACGCGGAACAGCGCAAAGAAGAACGGCATTTGAATCAGGATTGGTAGGCAGGCGGCAAACGGATTCGTGCCATGTCTCTTGTAGAGCGCCATCTGTTCCTGCGTCATTGCCTGGCGGGAAAGCTGGTCCGTTTTGCCCTTGTATTTTTGCTGCAGTTTGCGGAGATCTGGCTGCAGGGCCTGCATTCCCCGCTGTGCCTTGATTTGCTTGACAAAGACAGGGATCAGGGCCGTACGGATAACCAGCACCAGACCGACAATAGACAGTGCCCATGTCCAGCCGGATGCGGGATCCAGTCCGAGAAAACTAAAGCCTTCATGGAAAGCCTGCATCACCCAGGACACCAACCACTGGAACGGGGTAAGGATCGTATCTAAGAATCCCATTTACTCTCCTCAGGCCGCCTGACGGCTATCTGTGTCTGCCGGAATCACAGGATGATTCAGCACTACAATTCTTGGGGTTTTGTCCGCATCCCACACTCGGGAGCCCGCTGGGACATGATCGACGCCGCCCGGATTCCATGGGTGACACCGGACAACTCGTCGTGCCGTGAACCAGGTTCCCTTCACGGCCCCATGGACGGTCACGGCCTCCAGTGCATAAGCCGAACACGAGGGAAAGAACCTGCACACGGGTCCATAAAGCGGAGAGATGATCTTTCGATAGCCCATCAGCACACCGACCAGAATGATCCGGGGAAGATTCCACCCAAGGGCCACCAGGTAGGAACCAAGCCCAGGCAACCAGCGGCCCATGGTCCTCATCTGCTTTATCCCCTTCCTGATCCGTGCTGACCTCTGCGGCTGACCGCCGCAGCGGCGGCGGAAGCATAGTCCGAGCTGAGTTCGACCCACGACGCGGCTGCAGACGCGGGCAGGGCCCTCGCTACCACCATGAGACCCTCAGGTTGGGCTGCAAGTACGTCAGCGGCGCATTTGCGTAGCCTTCTCTTAACGAGATTGCGAACAACTGCGTTCCCCACAGCCTTGGAAACAATAAAACCAAATCGGCTCGGCTCAAAGCTGTTACCGGTTAGGGCGTAGAACACCAAGTTCCGGCGCCCAGTACGGGCACCGGAACGAACGATGTTGGTAAAGTCGGCCGACGTACGGACCCTGTTCTCCTGACGAAGCATTTAGGCCACCTCAGTTTGGAGGGCGTGGCTGCACGGGCGCAGCATAATCCACTGCGCTGTTAGTTAAGCCGACAGTTCAATGCGGCCCTTGCCCCGGCGTGCGGCGAGAATTGCACGGCCAGCGCGGGTACGCATACGGAGACGGAAGCCGTGCTTCTTGGCACGACGTCGATTATTCGGCTGAAAAGTCCGCTTACTCACGGTAATTGCTCCAAGACGATCGGATGACGTACCGCTTCTGTTGCCACAATAAGTAGACGAACAGAACCGATGCGTAATATTCAGCATCTGTCGGCCGACTGACCCACCGCTTCAGGGCGTGCAACAGTGCAGAAAACAGACACACAGGACTACATAACGTTAGGCGAGCAAGCCATCCAACGTCAAGCGGCGTTGAGTTTCTACACAACAAACACTCCTACCCGTTCACGTTCAATCAGGCAACGAGGATGTTTCAGACACATCTGGAACTGCTCTGCGCCTGTTGACCCACCGCACTGCGAAGGTGTGGATAAACCTCACGCTCCTCGGCATGGAGGGGCCGTGGTCCACAGGTTCTTCCCCCTCGACACTAGCCTCCGCACCCCTCACTGGCGCGGCTTTGCGCTGTCTTCTCGCTATTACATCCCTTAGGCTTGCTTCGGGCACTATTTATCCACCTACTGTGCATAAGCCTGTGGACAGCGGATGAACCGCTTGCCAAATCGACCGTGTAGTTTTGAGGGGCTTTAGTGGGCGCAAACGAAGAAAATGACGTGGGAAGTTCGTGGCGCAAAGTCCTACGCACCCTCGATCACGACAGCCGGGTCACCCCGCGGCAGCGTGGATTTGTGGTGCTTGCTCAGGCTCAGGGACTGATAGGAACTACACTGCTGATCGCCGTCCCCAACGAGTTGACGCGAGAAGTGTTACAGACTCAGCTAAAGAGCTCCCTGGACGATGCGCTGCGGGACGTCTTCCAGGAAGATATCCAGTGTGCGTTCGTCATCGATTCAGCGTTGACACCTCGCACCGATGCGCAGGCAACTGAAGACCCGGCCCGGGCAGTTGTGAAGCCGGCGGTCATGCCCACTTCGGCGTCCACAGCATCGCCCTCGCTGCCGAGCACTTCTCAGGAATCTGGTCGACTCAATCCTAAGTACCTTTTCGACACCTTCGTTATCGGTTCCTCAAACCGATTTGCCCATGCGGCCGCCGTGGCCGTGGCGGAAGCACCAGCGAAAGCATATAACCCGTTGTTCATATACGGTGATTCTGGCTTGGGTAAAACGCACCTGCTCCACGCAATCGGACACTACGCCCAGCACCTATATACGGGAATCCGAGTTCGGTATGTGAACTCGGAAGAATTCACCAACGACTTCATCAACTCCATCCGATATGACGAGGGCACCAGTTTCAAGCAGCTGTACCGCAATGTAGA
>JBBPYK010000077.1:0-2160 GCA_038199985.1 Actinomycetales bacterium
TGCGCCTGCCGAGTTTCGGCGGGATTCGTGCACCAGAGTTTCATGGTGACAGTTTGGAGTCTATATTCGCCCATGTACCCGGGCTGAAGGTCGCGTCGCCTTCTACCCCTAATGAGGCATATCAGTTGCTTCGACAAAGCATTGCCGATCCTGACCCTGTTGTCTTCATGGAGCCAAAGGCTCGTTATTGGAATAAGGACGAGTTCGAGCCTCTCGTGTCGGATTCCGACTACTTGCCGGTGGGCAAGTCGCGCGTGGTGAGGCAGGGCAGACACGTGACTCTTATCGCATGGGGGGCGATGGTCGCGAGGTGCCTACAGGCTGCAGAGCTTGCCTCGGAGGACGGGGTGGAAGTAGAAGTTCTTGACGTCCGCTGGCTTAAGCCTTTGGATGTCGACGGCCTTGAAGAGTCGGTGCGGCGCACGAAGCGAGCCGTTGTTGTGCACGAAGCTCCTCTCAGCGGCGGCCTGGGCGGGGAGATCGGTTCTCTCGTTACGGAGCGCTGTTTTGACGTATTGCGTGCACCGGTGAAACGCGTGACCGGCTACGACGTGCCGTATCCTTCTGGCGATCTCGAAGACGAGTACTTGCCAAGTATCAATCGGATTCTGCAGGGAGTTCAGGAAGTACTGGAGTATAAACGTGGCTGAGAAGACCTTGATTTTGCCCGACCTCGGTGAGGGCCTACTCGATGCTACGGTGCTGGAATGGCTGATAGCTGTCGGCGACCACGTCGAACGAGGTGACGCGCTGGTGGAGGTTGAGACTACGAAATCCACTGTCGAACTGCCTTCGCCTCAGACGGGCACCGTCGCGCGCTTGCATGCGAAAGCCGGCGGGACCGTCAACGTCGGTGAGCCACTGATCACTTTGACCATTGCCGATGATCAGGCCGGAATTGTTGGTACAGTTCCTGTCCAGAAGGAATCGACGTACCGCGTTCGCCTCCGACCACCTGAAGATTGAATCGTGGCCGTAACAAAAAGCTCAGATGGTGTGGATGTCAGTTACACCTGGGAGTCTGGGCCGCGTCCCGTCGTTCTCGTTCATGGGTTCGCGACCACAGCGCAGCTGACCTGGGTCAATTCGGGCTGGGAGCGTGCATTAGCAGGCGCCAATCGGGGCATTCTGATGCTGGATCTTCGAGGGCACGGGTTGAGTGGCAAACCGCACGAGTCCAGTGGTTATTCCCTGGGCCTCATGGTTGACGATGTTTTGGCGGCGATGGATGCGGCGGGTGTTGTGGTTGCGGACGTGATCGCATATTCGCTCGGGAGCCAGGTTGCTTTGACACTGGCGGGGACGTCGCCAGAACGGGTGAATAATCTTGTCCTTGGCGGTATTGGCCTGTCCGAGTTGTTTAGCACGTGGGACGCGGATTCGGTTCGGTCTTTCCTTCTGGAGGGCAAGGCCATGGATGATCCAGTGGCGACGAAGCTGCTTACTGGGGCAAAGATGATTCCGGGAGCTGATCCTCAAGCTTTGCTCGCGTGCATTGAAGGTATCAGGAGTCAAGCCGCTCTCAGCGTGGTGCCGCGCGCTCGAATGCTCGTGGCAGCGGGCGAACTGGATACAGCTGCTGTGGGAGCTTCATCGCTGGCGGATGAGTTGGGTGCTGAGTTCCTGTCTATCCCTGGGCGGAATCATATGAATGCACTGAGCGCGCGCTCGTTCAAAGAGGCAGCTCTTGAATTCCTGGATGCTGAACCAGCGTAGATTGCTCACGGTGCTGTTGACGTCGGCTGAAAGTAGTATCGGCAGCGCGCTCGCTCGTTTTGACGGCGAGCCGATCAGAAGTAGCTGTTGTGATTGATCAGTGGGACAATCAGGTGCCGGATTCGGTACCACGGCGTCAGAAGTCCGGTTCGAACACCTTTCCGGGGTTGAGAATATTTTTGGGGTCGAAGACGGCTTTTATCTGCTGTTGGATCTCGAATTGGTCGGCACCTAATTCGTCTGCAAGCCAGCGGCGTTTCAGGAGGCCAATACCGTGCTCTCCGGTTAGTGTGCCTCCGAGAGTCAGTGTGTAGGTAAAGAGTTCTTCGGCCGCGTGCCAGACTTCCTCAGGAACGTCGTCACCTTGGAAGACGAAGCATGGATGGAAGTTGCCATCTCCTGCGTGGCATCCGGTCGGGATATCCAACTGGTATTTGTCTGACA
>JBBPYK010000078.1:0-26826 GCA_038199985.1 Actinomycetales bacterium
TACCTCGCGGATCTGGGTGCAGACCGTGAAGAGGACGGTAGCTATTCTTCCAACAGCGATTTCGCATTCAGCGCCATCAACTGCCTCGACTATCCGATGCCCGCTTCACTAGACGCTATGCGAGCGGACGCCCTCGCACTGGACAAGGCGTCACCAACGCTTGGACGATTCCTCGCGTATGGAGGAGTCATGTGTGACGTGTGGGCTCACGAAGCCGTCTGGGAACCACACGAGGTGAACGCATCGGGGGCAGCCCCCATCCTCGTCGTAGGCACTACGGGGGATCCGGCCACTCCTTACAAATGGTCCAAAGAGTTGGCAGAGCAGCTCGAATCAGGGGTGCTACTCACGTGGGAGGGGCAAGGGCATACTGCCTACGGCCGGGCTGGAGATTGCATTGGCGACGCCGTCGATAACTACTTCATCGACGGCACCGTTCCCGACGACGGTACGCGCTGCTGAATACCTCGCCAGCATAGGGTCTCGGGCATGACGGTCCCGTCAATCGTGAACTTCTCCGCCTGGGGCGAGCCCGTCGACATTCCGAAGCCGGAAGAACTTAAATAATCCATCGAATGCGCACCGCACGGCCGTTTTGACCGGCGCATTAAGGACCGGATAGAGTGAGTCCCTGCGCCAGCATCGTCTGGTGGCAGGCCTCCTTAGCTCAGTTGGTAGAGCGTCTCACTCGTAATGAGAAGGTCGCCGGTTCGATTCCGGCAGGAGGCCCTCTTCTTTTTAACAGGCACTGCCCCAATCACCCTTGTCGAGATCGGGGTTTGACCTACAGATCACCTCTTGTGAGGGGTGATCTCGCGGACAAGGGGTGACCTCGGCGAAGTGGGGCGCGAGGAAGCGGCTGAGCGAGGCTACTTACCGTCGCCACCAGGAAGACCGAGGATCGCCTTGATGCGCGCTTCGGCGTCGTCGTCCGCTGTTGCCGCCGCCAAATTAGCCTCCGTCACTGCACGGATAACTTCCTCGCGATGAATTTTGACGCCCTTGGGCGCATCAATACCGATTCGGATGCCTTCACCGCGCGAATCGAGCACGGTAATGACAATGTCGTCGCCAATGAGAATCTGCTCGCCGGGCTTACGGGTTAGAACCAACACCCGTTTACTCTATCCCACGGTGCTGGCCCCGGGCCGGAGCTCGCACCTGCGACGTCGGCGTCCCCGACGGTCCAACGGTCCCAAACGGTGACGGTTGCCCCAAAGCTGGCGGGATGTCCCAAAGAGTGGGGGACGTCCCCAACGGTGAGGGGGCGGAGCGCGCAGGGAGTAGAGGAGCTACAGGTGGCGCGGAGGTTACGGGCGGTGCAGAGCGAGATGTTCGTTTGCCGTCGACCCAACCCACGGGCAGTCCCAGCGTGTCCACGCTTTCCGGAGTCCTGGTTGTGGAAGCTCCGGTGACCACCAGTCCTGCGACGGGCACCGCAGCGCACATCAGCTCCACCCAGGCACGCGTGTCCTCTGATTTACGCCCAGCGTCAACCACCAGCCACACCTGATCTGGGTCCAGCCCAGCCAACCGGATGGCTCCATCAGAAACATCATTTCCCCCACCCAGCCCGAACGCGACGACGACCGGCTCGGACTTCTCGACGCCGCGCGCCCTAACTTCCATGGCCGCACGTCGGTTATCAATCCGCCGGCTCTCTAGAAGCATCCCGGGCCCATGAGAATCCCAGACGCCAGCAAACAGCGCTTCAGGGATTCCGACAGCGGAGGACAACAAGCGAGCGGCATCGTCGGCATCGGACAGTAGTCCCGCACAGACCACCAGGTCACCGGATCCGGCGAGAACCGATGGCGGTTTCGACACCGCTTCCGGCGGCACAACGTTGAATGTCAGGTCATCCATGAGGATGGCAAACGCATCCGTTTCCGTGGAAACAAACGGTTCCGGCGGCGCAGCCACCTTGTTAAAACTAGCTTCATCCCGGTCTGCATCCTCAAGCAACGCCATCAATCCGGCACGCCGGGCCGGCTCTGGCAGACGGTGGTTGGGCGCTTCAGCTGGCGGCAGAGGTATCTCAACGGTCACCTCGAAGTGACTACGGGCAAAGAACCCACGGATTCCGCCGACCGTGACTTTCTCAGCCGCCACAAGGCGTGCCCGTGGCCCGTAAAGAGCAGCAACCTCGGTCCTTACCGCTTCAATAGATGCCGCCTCAAGACGCAATTGTTTCTGCACCGCGGACCACCCCTACCGTCTCGATATTCACGTTGGCTGACGTCACTTCCTGATACGAGAGTACGGCCAGGCCGCCTGTCTGCATGGAGACCAATCGGCGAATGGCAGGCCGTAATCCAGGTGCACAGACCAGAACAGGAGTGTACCCCTGGGCTTCGGCCTGGGCAACGGCGTCACGTGCCGAGTTCACAATACTCTCTGTCCGAGCCGGGTCCATCAGGATCTGGGTGCCCTGCTCGGACGGTCTAAGTGCCTCCAGCATGGACTGTTCCAGCAGCGGGTCGATCATGATGACACGCAGCAGGTTGTTCTCCACGAACTGTGCCGTCAAAGCCGGCCCAAGAGCCTGCCGAGAGGCCTCAATGAGGCCTTCCGGGTCCGTGGACACCTTCGCTCGCAACGTGAGCGCTTCATAAATGCGTGAGAGGTCGTTGATGGAAACCTGCTCCGTGAGCAATCCCTGCAGAACTCGTTGCACTTCGGCGAGGCTGAGCGTGGAAGGGACCAGCTCTTCAACCGCGGAAGGGTTGACCTGTTTGACCCCTTCGGTAAGGACACGCACGTCTTCGCGGCTGAGCAGCCGGGCAGCGTTGTTGGTGATGATCGATGACAAGTGAGTGACCAGAACCGATACACGATCCACCACCGTGGCACCGGCCATCTCGGCGCTGTGCCGCATCTCCGCCGGTACCCATTTTCCGGCGAGCCCGAAGACCGGTTCGACCGTTTCGATGCCGGGCAGCGAGCCGAGGTTTTCCCCCAACGCCAGGACCTTGCCTGACGGTGCGATTCCCCTTCCGGCCTCAACCCCTGCAATACGAACTACATAGGTACTGGATGGTAAATCGAGGCTGTCGCGAGTGCGGACCGGTGGGACGACGATTCCCAGCTCCATGGCGATCTTCCGTCGAAGCGCCTTGACCCTACCGAGCAGGTCATCCGAGGCACCGGACACAACGTCAACGAGGTCTGGTGCAAGCATGATTTCCAGCGTGTGCACGCGCATCTGCTCGATGAGGTCCTCGGTGGTTTCACCGGCTTCTTTGGTCCGGGAGTTCGCCTCAATCTCATCAGCTGCGACCTTCGCCTTCTCCTTCGTCTCGGTCGTCTTGATCCGTTGGGCCGCAAACAACAACCCGCCCCCCACAACAAGGAACGGAAGCTTCGGCATCCCAGGGACAAGCGCCATGGCAATCGCCGCTGAACCAGCAATCAGCAGCGCCGTACGGGACTGACCCAACTGCTTGGACGCTTCAGAGCCGACGTCGGACTCAGCGTTGGAGCGGGTAACGATCATGCCGGTGGAGACTGCCATGAGCAACGCCGGGATCTGGGTGACCAGACCATCGCCAATGGTCAGCAGCGCGTAGGTGTTCAGTGCTTCGCCGACCGGCATGCCCTCTTGCAGCATCCCGATCGCGATACCACCAATAAGGTTGATGATAATGATGATGACGCCGGCGATTGCGTCACCTTTGACGAACTTCGATGCACCGTCCATGGCGCCGTAGAAGTCGGCTTCGGCGGAGACTTCGGCGCGGCGTTGGCGAGCCTGGTCATCAGTGATCAGCCCAGCATTGAGATCCGCGTCAATCGCCATCTGCTTGCCCGGCATCGCGTCCAGGGTGAAGCGGGCGCCCACTTCCGCGACCCGCTCGGCACCTTTGGTGACCACCACGAACTGGATAACCACCAGGATCAGGAAGATCACGGACCCGATGATGAGCGACCCACCGACGGTCACATGTCCAAACGCCTCAATGACTTTGCCCGCGTAGCCCTCGCCGAGGACCAGTCGAGTAGAGGCAACATTGAGGCCCAGTCGGAATAGCGTCGCTACCAGCAACAGGGAGGGGAACACGGAGAAGTCCAGTGGCCGCTTGGCGAACATGGACGTCAAGAGGATCACCAGCGCCAGCAGAATATTGACCACGATCAACATGTCCAGCAGCGCCACGGGGACTGGGACCACCAACAGCATGATGATGCCGACGACTCCCAGGGGGACGGCAAATTTTGTCATGTTGTTCATCAGTTCTCTCCTGCGTGCATCGCGGGTTCAGGCATGGTGAGGTGGCCACGCGCGGCACCTCTGGATTTGAGTGCCATCACGAACGCGAGGACACGCGCGACGGCGTTGTACAGTTCCACCGGAATTTCTTGTCCGATCTCGCAGGCCGCGTGCAGGGCGCGCGCCAGAGGAATGTCGGTCACCATGGGGACACCCTTTTCCTCCGCTTCCTCGCGGATGCGGGCAGCAACGAGATCTGCTCCCTTGGCGACAACTTTGGGCGCCGCGCGTCCCGCCTCGTATTTGAGGGCGACGGCGACGTGGGTGGGGTTGACCATGACGACGTCGGCATCCGCGACCGCGGCCATCATCCGATTGCGACTCATGGCAAGCTGCCGTGAACGCCGCTGTGATTTAATCTGCGGGTCGCCCTCGGCGTTCTTGTTCTCGTCCTTGACTTCCTTTTTGGTCATTTTGGTGCGTTTGCGGTTGCGTCGCATGACCACGAGGATGTCTGCCGCGGCAAGGACCAGACCGGCCATGACTGCGGACTGAAGCAGCGATCCGGCTCCGCCCTTGGCAGCGGCCAGCAGTGCGGTAACGGATAGGCCACCGGCGGACATCAGGATAGGGGTTAGCGCTTGCACCACAATCAGCAGAACAACGCCTACGACGGCGGTCTTCAGAAGCGCCTTGACCCCTTGCCAGAGCGCCTGAGTTCCGAAAACCCGTTTGGCGCCTTTGAGGAGATCGAACTGCTCGAACTTGCCCTTGAGCTTCTTGAAGTGAATGCCGCCCTGGATAGAGGCGGTGAGGATGACAACGACGAGCACCACGATGAGCAATGGACCAAGCGTGTAGGCAAGGGAACCAAGCCCTGCTTCAAGGATCTTGAGGGCCACTGCTGGTTCCGGATTGGCGATCAGGGCCCGGAACGAAAACACCTGGTCGGTGCCCGATTTCGCGGCGTGGGCAATGGTCAGCGGTAGCATCGCCACTGCGGCCCCGACGCCGAGCCAGGCCGCGAGGTCCTCGGATTTGGAGAGTTCGCCCTTTGATCGGACCTCCTTCATCCGCTTCGGTGTGGCGTCCTCTGTACGCTCGCCTGCGTCCGTTGACATCAGCTGGCTCCCGTCATCAGTCGTAGGGCCTGCCCGGTCAATGTTGAAACGATGCGGGGCAGAGCAAGGAACACCACGCTGATGAGCGACAGCGTGACAAAGATCTTCAAGGGGAATCCGAGGGCAAACGCATTCAGCGCAGGAGCAACGCGGGTCAGAAGGCCCAGCCCGACGTCGGTGAGGAACAGGACGACCAAGAGGGGTCCGCCGATCTGAACGGCTGCCAGGAACATCTGCGTCAGCGCTGTGATCATCGTTTCGGCGGGATCCGCGAGGTCGATACCGCCACCTATGGGCAACGCCTCGAAGGTGCGGGAGAGCCCGGAGATGATCAGCTGATACCCGTCAGAGGCGAAGAGGAGCGCGAGCGCTGTGATCTGGAACAGCTTGGTGAACTGGGCTCCGTTGACCAGCATTCCAGGGTCGAAAGACTGCGCGAGTTGGAAGCCACCGAAAAGGTCAATCAGGTACCCAGCGGACTGGATGGCAGAGAAAACCAGCAGTACCAGAAAGCCCAGTGCCGCGCCGGTGAGCAGCTCGAGGATGAGCTGGATGATGTATTCGCCGGTGCTCGGAGAAACGTACCCTTCTGTCACGCGGGGTGCTACGGCGAGCGCCAGACCAATGGCAAGCATCGCTTTCACACGTCCCGGGATGGCGCTGTAGGAGAAGGGTGGGGCGACGACGATGAACGCGATCATCCGCACGCCTGCAAGCATGACGGCTTCGATCGTTTCCTGACTTGGCACCCTAACCACCGCCGAGAAGCGACGGAATTCTGTCGAAGAGTTCGTGGGTGAATGCCACCATTTCTGAGATCATCCAGTGTCCGCAGACGAGCAGGGCAATAGCCACTGCTGTCGCTTTGGGCACGAATGAGAGGGTGACTTCCTGAATCTGGGTGATGGACTGGAACAGGGAAATACTGAAGCCGACGACGAGGGCCGTCACCAGCACCGGGGCTGCGAGTTTCGCGGCTATCCAGAGTCCTTGCAGACCTATGTCGAGTACTGCGTTGGTATCCATCAGGTGCCGCCGTAACTGTTGACCAGGGACGTGATGATCAGGCCCCACCCGTCAACGAGAACAAAGAGCAGGATTTTGAATGGCAGCGAGATCATCACTGGCGGGAGCATCATCATGCCCATGGACATCAGTGCTGAGGCGACGACGAGGTCGATTACGAGGAATGGGACGAAGATGACGAATCCGATGATGAACGCTGCGCGTAGTTCGGAGATCATGAACGATGGAATCAGCGTGATCAGAGGGACGTCTTCAGGGGTGGCAGGGTTTTCGTTGTCTGCCACCCGCGTCATGAGCGCGATGTCTTCTTCACGGGTGTGAGCCAGCATGAACTGCTGCAGCGGGCCGGACCCGATGTTCAGTGCCTCCGAGAACGTGGAGTTTCCGTCCATGTAGGGCTGCACCGCAAGGTTGTTGATCTCCGTCAGAACGGGCGCCATGATGAAGATCGAGAGGAACAGTGCTAGCCCGGCAAGGACCTGGTTGGGAGGGATCGACGGCAGCGAGAGGGCGTTGCGTGTCATGGCGAGGACCACGAAGATCTTCGTGAATGACGTCATCATCAGCAATAGCGCCGGCGCGACGGAGAGCAGGGTGATGCCGACCAGTGTCAGAATCGCTGTGCTTGGGGCGCCGTTGACTCCGTTGATTTCGACTGAGAGTCCGTTGTCGCCGTCGGGCCCTTCCGGTGGTGTGGGAGGCGCCGGCGGATTGGGGTCCACTGGCACTGCGTGGCCGGCCTGCGCGGAGAGCATCATGACGACGACCGCGAGGACGAGGCCCAAGAGAATAAGGACCACCGGCCTCACGCTGAGTCGAGTCGCGTGAGCGCGGCGGGTAGCGCTGGTCATTCTCCTGTACTCCGCCGGAACGCGGCAGCGGTCTGCTTCCACGTAGACGGCGAGAGGATGGAGCCATCCAGGGCGCGTTCGCCCCGATTTATTGAACTTCCCCGGTGCAGAGAGGCGCGAGTCACGGTAGACACCTCGTTGGCGGCCTGTGCGGTGGCTAGTTGTTGACGCCGTAGGTGGTGGTCAAACGATGACCCGGTGGCCTCTGCGGAAGCGGCGACTGTCGACGTCGCACTGTCAGGTTCCGCGTCAAAAGTGTGGAGGATGTTCACGGACTGTTCCGTGACACCGAGCATGAAGCGTTTACCGTCAGTGTCCAGGACGACGACGGAAGCCTTGGTGCTGATGGCTTGGCGGGTCACCACCGAGATGAGTTCCGCTCCCGGACGAGAAGTGTTGTGACGGCTGACCTTTTTCTGGATGAACCACAGCAGGGCGACGACGGCGGCCAACGAGAGCAGGACGCGCAGCCCGAGGATCCAAGCGTCCATTTAGTGACTGCCTTCGACCACGTCGAGGATTTTTGTAATCCGGACCGCATAGTCCTGGTCCACGACCACCACTTCGCCGTGAGCAATGAGTCGGCCGTTGAGGAGGACGTCAGCGGGGGCTCCTGCGGAGCGGTCCAGTTCGATGACGCCGCCCGGCTCGAGGTTGAGCACGTCGCGAACTGCCATTCGAGTGCGACCAATTTCGACGGTCAACGCCATTTCGACGTTATTGATGCGACCGAGCTTGCCCGCCATGGGTGCGCCGTCAGTCAGTAGGCTGGTCGCTGCGCGGTTGTCGTGAATGCGGATGGCGAACCAGCCCTGGACGGACTGCCCACTGAGCAATTCGTAGATCTCTGATGCGGAATCGTCAAAGAGTGAACTGGCATCACCAACGCGCACGTCGGAAAGCACACCGGCGCCGAGCACCGCCGTCGCCGCCTCAATTGCCGGGCGCAATACGTCTGCAGGCGATACCAGCTCCGTGCCGGCTGAGGCATCTGGCAGTATTCCATCCAGTAGGACAATAGCGACGTCGGCCGAGCTGGCGCCAATGAAGCCGCCCATGACTCCGCGTGCGAGTTCGGCGCGCGGCGCCGTGTTGACGGCAGCTTCGCGCGGAGTGAGCACTGTGGAGGTGGGAAGCAGCTCCACCAGGGCGTCGGCCGCGGCGGTGGGCAGGGAAAGGGTGGTCTTCATCGTTGGTTCTCCTCGGTGCTGACGATGACGCAGGCAAGGCGGGACCCATTGGCCCCGGCGGCCGCTTGCGCCATGATTTGGCCGCCTATAGCGACATCGAATGGCCGGTTCTGCGCGTGTGGCAGCGGCAGGACGTCGCCGACGGCAAGCTTAAGAATGAACCCGGGCTTCACAGCTATGGGTGAAACCTGCAGGGACACATCAATGGGGGTGTTGGCCAGTTGATCCTCGACGAGCTCCCGTGCGTTATCGGTAAGGGCCATCGGGTTCGCCTCCCCCAATTGGGACAGGAGGACATCAGCTGGGATGGCGACAGTGGCCGGGGCCACGAGTTCACCGATCTTGATTTCAAACAGTGCCACGATCATCAGGTCCGACGTTGCTGCGGCCTGCGCGAACTGAGAGTTGTACTGGATGGAGTCCACGCGCAGTGTGCTCTTGAAGATGGACCCCAGGGAGTACTGCAGGCCCTCGAGGGCGTCGTCCATGAGGCGAAGAACCAGTGCCTGCTCAATTTCAGTGAACTTCCGGTCAATTACGACCGTGTTCGAACGGCCTCCGAGCATGTGCTCCACGAGATCCAATGCGGCCGATGCCGAGAACTGGATGACAGCCTTCGCTGCATTGTCTTCGATAGCGCATAACACCATAGCGGTGGTCGCCGGCAAGGTGGCCGCGTATTCGTCGTAGGTCTGCATGATGACCTGTTCGGAGGTCACCTGACAGATGACGCGCACCTTGGCGGTGAGCTGCGTACCCCACTGCCGTGCAAACGTTTCGAACGCGAGATCGAGCACCCTCGAGTGCTCACGCGCAAGTGTAGTTGGACGTCGAAAGTCATAGACTTCGACTGCTGAAGGGTGCACACCACCCACAAAGTGTTCCTGGACCGTCACAACACTGACTATCGGCAGGGCCAAGCGCAGCGTTAGGGATTCTTGGTAACCTCGGGAATCAGTTTCCGCACGTTCTCCGGCTGGTCTGATAACGCAACGATGTCGACGCGGCGATTCAGTTTTAACTCGGCCTCGCTGTCGCCGTTGGCAAGCGGACGGGACTGACCAAACCCGACGGCGGCAACTCGGTTGGATGGCACTCGTCCCTTTTCGACGACGTGCCGCACCACGTTGACCGAGCGTTCCGTGGACAGCTCCCAGTCGAGGGGGTACCGGTAGGTTTCCGGCAACTTTGCCGTGTGTCCTTCAACGGAAATCTGGTGTTTGGTACTGGCGAGCACCGGCCCGATCGCATCCAGGATCTGACCTGTTTTCTCCGACAGCTGCGCTCTGTCTGGCAGAAAGTACGCCTCGGAACTGATCAAGCGAATCGTCAGACCGCGCTCATCGATCGTGTACCGAACACTCTTGGCGAGGTGATCTTTCTGCAGATTCGCGTCAATGCGAGCCTGAAGTTTCCGTAGATCTTCCACTTCAGCCACGGCCCGATCCATGTCTGTGTTTCCTGCTGGTTTCGTGGTCGGTTCCGACGCTGGCGCTGGTACTGGTGGTACCGCCGCTGCGTTCGCGAACCCCTCGCCCTCATCACTGGCGTGCTCTGCAGGGACAACTGTGCCCTCGGCGGTATCGATAGCCCCCATCTCCACAGATCCGAAGCCGGTCGCCAGTGAGTTGCGCAGTTGTTCAAACTTGTTGGCGTCCACCGTGGACATGGCGAACAGCACGATGAACATACACATGAGCACTGTGACCATGTCCATATAGGAGGCCATCCAGCGCTCATCAACGTGCTCTTCGTGCTCTTCCTGCGGAAGGCCGCTCTTACGGCGGGGGCTCATGCCGCTGTCAGCTTCTTATCGGCCTTCGAAGCCTTCTGGCCCTTATCCGACTTGGTCTTCTCATCCGGAATCATGGCCTGCAGTCTCTCCCCGAGCAACCGTGGCTGACTTCCTGCTTGAACCGCGAGCAATCCCTCCATCAGCAACGTCATGCGGGAAAGCTCGATATCGGCGAGCCGCTTGAGCCTGCTGCCGATGGGCAGCCAGATGAAGTTTGCCGAGAGCAGACCCCAGAGGGTGGCAACGAACGCGGTGGCGATCATGGGACCCAGTGTGTCCGGGCTGGACAAGTTTTCCAGTACGTGGGTCAGCGAAACAACGGTACCGATAATGCCCACGGTAGGTGCGTAGCCGCCCAGCGTGGTGAAGAACTTGGCAGCATTGCGTTCAGAAACGGTCTTGGCTGCGATCTCGTCTTCGAGCAGTTCACGCAGCTCCTCGCCGTCGATTCCGTCAGCGATGTTCTGCAGCGCCTTTTTGGTGAACGGGTCTGTGGCCTCCCCGGCTTCCTGCTCCAAAGAGAGCAAACCCTCGCTGCGAGCCTTCTCGGCCAGAACTACCACGCGGTCGATGATCTGCTGCGGCGGCGTCGTCTTGCCCTTGAAACCTCGGGGCAAGGCCTTGAGCGCCTGGAAAAAGTCTTTCAGGGTGCCGCCAGCCACACCGACTGCAATGGTGGCACCGAACACGAGGACCATGGGTGCTGGCAGCAGAATCGCCTGAACGTGCGCGCCCTCAAGAGTGATCATGGCGTACAGCGAACCGAACGCTATGACAAGACCAATAATTGTTGCCGGATCCATCAGATATTCCTTGGACGAAGGGGAATGGTAGTAGCGGGCGTTTCCTCCGCGAGGGCAGGGACCAGTCCAAGAGGCGGCATTTCAGCGGTCTGCAGAGGCGGCACACCGCGTGCCATCCGAATGATCTGCGCGCGGTATCGGGTGATGAGGTCGATCACTTCGTCCATTGCTTCGGTGACGATGTACTTTGCCCCATCCACCATGACAAGAGTTGTGTCCGGGTTCGCAAGGATCCGCTCAATGAGGTCTGGGTTGACCGCGAATTGGCTGTCATTGAGCCGGGTGAGAACGATCATGGGACACTTCCTGGTCTAACGGGCACCGGGTGGTCCCTCACCCATCACTGTCGGCTCCCGGGGCTCTGCCGTAAGGCACTTACTCGGTTTGCAGAGCCTTCCTTCACCCCAAAACAGGTGTAGCTGATGCGACCCTGAGATTCTCCGGGTCACACCAGCTACACATCGACGCGTCGAACGCGGCGCTACCTGCTTACCGCTTGAGGTTGGTGAGCTCCTGCAGCACTTCATCGGAGGTTGTGATGATACGGGCGTTCGCCTGGAAACCACGCTGGGCGACGATCAGGTTCGTGAACTCCTGCGACAGGTCCACGTTCGACATTTCGAGCGCGCCACCGATCAGGCTGCCCATGCCACCGGTACCTGGAGCGCCGATCTCGGCACCGCCAGAGTTCGCCGTCGGGCGGTAGCCGTTGCCGCCCGCCTTCTCAAGGCCACCCGGGTTCGTGAAGTTTGCCAGCGCAATACGAGCCACCGGTTCCTTGACTCCGTTGCTGAAGGAACCGATGAGTGTGCCGTCCTCTGAGAGCGTGAAGGAATCCAGTGTTCCGGCAGCGCGACCGTTCTGAGCACTGATTTCCACCGTGGACAGATCGGCGTAACCGGTGATCGTGGACAGGTTCACGTTGACGCCACCGAGAGCAAGCGCCCCCGCCCCCGTCTGATTGCCTGCTGCATCGAAGGTCAAGACACCTGTGCCCGTACCACCGGCGCCGTCGTTCCCTGCAACGTTCCAGCCACCGGCAGTGCGGGTGAACGTGAGGACCATGTTGCGGGCTTCACCAGCAGCATTGAAGACCTCTTTGTCCTGCACCACCTGAGTGCCGACTGCGGCGTCGGAGGGAAGGTTCCCGGTGACAGTGGACGTCGTGGTTGCGGTAGCACCGGCGATCGTTCCCTTGGGCAATGTGATGTCTCCGGGAGTACCGCCCGCAAGCTGACCGTTGACAGCTGACCAGCCTTGAACGATCGAACCATCAGGGCTCACTAGCCGTCCGGCCGCATCGAGGTCGAACGCCCCTGCCCTTGAGTACAGCGTCTCGTTGCCGGAGCGAGTCACAAAGAAGCCTTCGCCGGAGATCATCATGTCAGTGGCGCGGCCCGTAGCCTGTGCTGAACCCTGCGCGAAGTTGGTAGCGATGCCCGAGACCTGAACGCCGAGGCCGATCTGCGCCGGGTTCGTTCCGCCGTTGGCCGCGCCGGGAGCGCCAGCACCCTGGGTCAACTGCGAGAGAGTGTCCTGAAACTGAGTGGACGAGGATTTGAAGCCCGTGGTGTTCACGTTGGCAATGTTGTTGCCGGTGACATCGAGCATGGTCTGGTGTGAGCGAAGGCCGGAGATTCCGGAGTAGAGAGAGCGGAGCATGAGGTGCGCCTTTCAGAAGGTTCCGAAGAGTTAGAAGGTGATGAGGGTGTCAGTTGGTCTGTGGTGCGGGAACGGCTGGAGCCGTGACGCCAGAAATCAAGTCCAGGGCCACTTCCTTACCGGAGATAGTCACCTGTGGAACAGGATTGGCGTAGGAAACGGAAGATACGGTACCCGTTGCGGGCTCGCCATCGGCCCCGGTGTACGAGACCTCGCGGCCGATGAGGGCCGCTGCCGAGGTACGCATCTCTAGGAAGAAGTTTTCCTCCGTCAGAGAAGACATCTCGTTAAGTTTTTCCATCATGGCGAGCTGAGTAGTCTGGGCCATCATCTCGTTGGTGTCCATAGGTGAACTTGGATCCTGATTTTGGAGCTGAGTAACCAACAAATGCATGAACATATCGCCGTCCATGGCCTGTTTGGGACTCCGGGCAGCGTCCGTACTCTGAAAGCTCGTCGCAACGTTGGAGACTGCATCGATGGGCATATTCGTTCTCTTTTCTCTTCGTTACGAGGCGCTCAGGCCATCAGGTCGAGGGTTGTTGTGCCGTTGGTCTGACGCGGGGCATCCGGTTCCGGTTCCGGATCCGGTTCCGGTTCCATGGTTCCGATGTGCTGATCCGATAGACCCTGCTGTGGTCTATCAGCAGAACCACGTCCTCCGGACGCGCCCGGCTGTCCGTCGCCGGACAAGTTCAGGCTCGAGTTACCACCCGTCGAAGCAAGGTCACGACGGAGTTCGCCCAGGATGGACTTCAGTGCCTCGCGGCCGCTGTCCGTCGCGGCGAATAAATCAACGCGAATGCCGTCTGCACCCACATGCGCACGCACTGTGACCTGCCCCAGATTGTCCGGCGACACATTGAGCGTCACGGTGTGCTCGCCATTGCCCTGTGCTGCCAGCTGCAGCATCGGCCTGCTGACCTGGGTTGCCAACGGTTGCGGAGCTGGTGGCGTCGGGGCAGCGGGGGCGGGCGCGGAGACTGACGACGGCGCTGCACTCGCCGTTTGCGGTCCCGAAAGCGCGACGACCGGATGTTCCGGTGAGGTGCTGGCATTGGCATTCTTGGCAACGTTTGCCGCGACTACGGTGTTCGCGGCGTTCGCGGCAGCAGTTTGAAGAGCTGAAGGATTGGCTGCGGTCGTCGGAACACCGGGCAACAAAGTGACCGGAGCTGCGGGCGCTGCTACGGGCACATTGGGGGTCGCCGTTGCGGTGACGGCCACTCCCACTGCCGACTGTCCGGTCTGCGGCGCTGCTGTCTGTGCTGGCACGGTCAACGGCACGGTCGCAGTGGAAGCCACAACAGCCGCAGGTAGAACGGTGGGCTGCGCGGTCGGCTGCGCCACCGAGGCTCCACGAGCAGGGCTGGCGAGGTTGCTGACTGTGCCAGGTGCACCGGCCAGAGCCCCGAGAGTCGCTGCCGCAGATCCTTGGGCGGGGATTGCGGGAGTTGCGGGAGTCCCAGCGACGGCGCTCCTGTTGTCCGCAGTCACAGACGTCGCGCTCGGTACAAGCGCTTGAGCAGCAACCAATGCTGATCCGCCAGCGGCTGTGGTCGACGTAGCTGACGTAGTCGTAGCCGTACCGGACACTACGACGTCGGCAGCGGAAGTCTTAACAGGCGCGGGGGCCGTTTCAAGCTCCTCGCTCGCAGCGCCGTCAGCCGTGGACAGTGCCGCGGCCGGCGTCGTCCGTGACGTCAACTGCTGAATGAGAAGGAGGTTCTCCGCGACAGGAGCGGACGAGTTTCCAGCGGGACCCCCGCCAGTTGCCTGCGTACCTTCCGTGGGGTTGGCGTCGTTCGCTGCGGACGCCTCCCCCAGGGATGTCTGACCCGCCAGAACAGCGGCGTCCCAAAACGGCAGGGATGTCTCTTTGGGTGAGGAAGTGAGGGTTAGACCTGGAGTTGGCCCCGGCGTTGCCGAGGAAGGCTTTCCGTTCTTGAGCTGGATACCGTGCAGTGCTTCAGCTGCGCGCATCGCCTTGCCGAATCCCTCAGCGGTCGCGGCCTTGGACGTTGAGCCCTGGGCAACAACCATGAGAGCGGCGGCCCCAAGGCTACCGGTGGCGTTGGCTACGGCGTTCATCCCCGCCCTCCCGAAAGGAACGCGGCCTGAGCCGAAGCGAGCTCCTGCGGCGACATTGCTGCTGCGCCCGAGCCCGTCGTCGAACCTCCACCAGCCGGAACAATACGGCGAATGGTGTCGATATTGCCATCTGTCTCCCAGAGATCACGGATGGCGATGTTCTTGCCCGGCTGCGGTGCGTCAATGGCCTTGCCGTTGCCCAGGTAGAAGGAAATGTGGTTGCCGCCGAGGGTCACGAGCAGGTCACCGGGCTGTGCATTGGCGAGTCCGTTGACCTCTGAGCCGACGTTCATCTGGTCGCCCACAACGCGGGGTACATCCACTCCAAGGTCTTTGAAGACCCACTGCACAAAACCGGAACAGTCCATTCCCGTGGGATCCTCGCCGCCCCACACGTAGGGAACACCAATGTACTTCTTGGCGGTGTCTACCACACTGTTTCCGGTGACCCCTTCTGGACCAACCGGGGCAGGGCCGGAGACCGCGCCGGAGCCCAGAGCACCTGACAGTGCTGAGGCCAGTCCCCCGGCGCCAGCCGATCCGCCCGCACCCGCAGTGCCCGCTGATGCGAGAGCGTCAGCGAACGACGCCGGTGGAGCGCCGGCAGAGCCGGCTGTGGTGGTCGAAGCAGCCTGGGCTGCCCGCGTGGCAGCCGATGTTGAAAGCTGCGTCAGGGTGGACTGGATCTGCTGAACCCGTCCTACGGTATCGGTAATGGTCATCGTTCTGTTCCCTCATGTCGGTCCTTCCAAGAGGAGGATGCCAGTTCGTCAAGAATGAGTTGTTCGCCTCGGAGTTCCTCAGCTGTTGCGGAGTCCGCATGCCGACCCGCAAGCTTTTCCAGACCAAGGGTCTGGGCTCGAGCCGAGTTGTAGTCCAGTTGCGCCTGCTGAGCGTCTTCGCGACTTCTCTCATCGGCGGCTACGAGCTCCGTCAGCAACGCTCTGGAAGCAGCTCGTGCAGCGGCGACGGCCTGCATGCTCGCGGGCGAATCGATGGTCACTGGGCTGTCCTGAAGTCGTTGACGTTCATCCGTTTGGCGGTCCTGAACATCCTGAACCCGCTGCCGTGCGCCAGCGAGACTGCCGGCGACCTGCTCCTCACGCAAACGGCGGTAGCGAAGTAGCCCTGCTAGGGGAAAGGCAGTGCTCATGATGATCCTTTCAACAGGGCTGCCAGCTGATTCAGCTGCTGCCACGACTGGGCTGCGGGAACCTGGTGGTCCATGGATTGCTGCAGGAACGCGTTGATCGCTGTTTCATGGTCAACGGCTGCATCAACCAGCGGGTTGCTGCCGCGCTGGTAGGCACCGACGTCGAGCAGGTCCTGCGCTGCCTTGCGGGCCGCCATGGTCCGCCGAAGAATATTGGCGGCCTGCGTGTGTTCTGGCGGGTTGACTCGGGACGCGACACGGGAGATCGAGCCCAGCGCATCCACAGACGGAAAGTGGCCAGCAATGGCGAGCTTCCGATCCAGGACCACATGTCCGTCCAGTATTGAGCGGGCGGAATCGGCTATGGGTTCGTTGTGATCATCGCCGTCCACTAACACCGTGTAGATGCCGGTGACGGAACCTCGTTCGCCCGTCCCCGCACGTTCGAGCAGGCGTGCCAGTACCGAGAATGTCGACGGCGGGTAGCCGCGTGTGGCGGGTGGTTCGCCAACGGAGAGGCCGATTTCGCGTTGGGCCATGGCCACTCGCGTGAGGGAATCCATCATCAGCATGACGTCCGTGCCAGCGTCGCGGAATGATTCGGCGATTCGGGTTGCAACGAACGCAGCCCGCAACCGCATCAGCGCTGGTTCATCGGAGGTAGAGACGACGACGATGGACCGGGCCAGTCCCTCGGGCCCGAGGTCATCTTCAAGGAATTCGCGGACTTCGCGGCCGCGCTCGCCCACCAGTGCAATGACAGAAACGGTGGCGTCGGTGCCACGGGCAATCATGGATAACAGCGATGACTTACCCACACCGGAGCCCGCAAAAAGACCCATGCGCTGACCGCGTCCAACCGTTGTCAGCGTGTCCATCACGCGCACGCCGAGCTGCAGCGGTGTATCAATCCGGGTCCGGTGCATGGCAGACGGGCTATCGTTCTCCAACTCCACCATGCCATCGCTGACCAGTGGCCCTTTGCCATCAATGGGCCTACCCATTCCGTCCAGCACTCGCCCGAAGAGACCGGACCCAGTGGGGACAAGCATCGGCGTCCCTGTTGCGCGCACGGGTGTTCCGGCGTTGATTCCGGAGAGCCGTCCTAGCGGCATGCACCGGGCGCCTTTCAACGAGGTGGCAACCACTTCCGCTTCCACCCCTGGCGCTTCGCCCACACGGACGATGTCTCCGACAGCGCAGTTCAGGCCACTGACTTCAAGTCCAAGACCGACGATGGCCGAGACCTGCCCCAGTTTCTCCGGGCGCGCAGCTGCTGCGGCAGCGGCGAATCCACGGCGGTGAATATTCCGTGCTGCTGTGGTCGTCATGGCTCACCCAACAGGGCAGTCCGGGCACGGGCCAGCGCGGTGCTGATCCTTGCGTCGACATAACCATCAGCGAGATCCGCCACGGCATCGCCGGGAGTCAGCTGCGGGTCCGCTGCGAAGACAACGCCGGACTCCTGCTGTGTCTGCTCATTCAGGGCCGCCAGGGTGCCCGGGTGCATCCGGATACGGTGCAGCTCAGTTGGTTCCGCGATAGCCAGAACACGATCGACGGCAGCACGGGCAGCTGAGCGAGGGTCCTGCAACTCGTAACCCACGATCGCCTCCGCCAGCCCGAAAGCGGACTCGATGAAGGCGTCTTGAACGTCCCCCAGAACGGGAGCCACCCGCCGGTTGAGGGCGGTAACTGCGGCTCCAAGGGCATCCAGCGCCTGTTGAGTTCGCTGTTCAGCAGCGGCCAACATCGCGCGGAACTCAGCCTGCTGGCTCTCCTGCTGTGCCTGTGCTGCACGGGAAGCTTCGCGGAACCCAGCCGCATGACCCGCAGCGTGACCGCGGACGCGCTCGCGCGCTTCGTGGTCCCGCCGTCCGCCGTCGTGCAACTCCGGAAAAGCGGCTCTAGCAAATTCAGTCTCAGCCGACATATTCGTCCTCGTCCCCTCGCTGCAGACTGATGACGCCCTCTGCCTCAAGATCTCGGATAGCGCGAACAACGGCGGCTCTGGCCTCTTCGACCTGCGACATACGGACACGACCGAAGTTCTTGATCTCGTCGTCGAGCACTTCGCGGTTGCGTTCGGAGACGTTGCTGCGGATCAGCTCCACGACCGCTTCGGAAGCGCCCTTCATGGCAAGTGCCAGCACGCCTGGATCGATGCCGCGCAGCACCAGTTGCACGTCCTTGCGCTCAAACTTCACGATGTCTCCGAAGGTGAGCATGCGGGCCTTGACCTCTTCGGCAAGGTCCGGGTCACGCTGTTCCAGCCCGTCCAGGACGGCCCGTTCCATGGCGATATCGGCGCGGTTGATGATGTCCACCAGTGGCTGAATACCGCCAAGTGCGGCGGCCGCGTGCTGCGGATCGACGACGGCGCCAGCCCGGGTACGCAGGGTTGCAGCGACAATGCCCACTGCCTCAGGTGTTGCCGAGCCCATGGTCGCGATGCACTGCGCGACGTCGGTGCGCAGTTGCGGCTCCAGTCCAGCCATCACGGGTGAGGCCAGTTCCGGCTTCAGATGCGCCAGAATCAGCGCGATGGTCTGGGGCATTTCGCCGTCGAGCAGTGTCTGGATCTGACCGGCGTCGACGTCGTCAAGAAACTCAAATGCTTTCCCTGCCATGGATGAGGCCAAGCGGTCCATCATGCCGGCCGCAGCCTCAATGCCCAGGGATTCCTCGAGTAGTCCGCGGGCAAAGTCGCGGCCTCCGCGCGCGCCACGATGACCGCTCATGGTCAGCTCGTAGAACTCGCGGACAGCACCCTCAGCCACATCGGCATCGACGGTACGCAGGCGGACAATCTCGGCAACAATCTCCTGAGTCTCCACCTCGCTGAACTTCTTCATGACTTCGGCGGCCTGTCCACGATTCATCTGCATGAGCACCATGGCGACCTTCTGCGTCCCGGTCATCTTCGAGACGGCTGTGGACACGCGCGCTGGGATCATGGTGTTCTCCGGGGCCGTTGCAACGTCGGTCATACCGGTTGCCTGTCATCCATCATGCCGCGCAGGTAATCGGCCATCTTTGACGGGTCCTGTTGCGCCATAGCGTCAATCTCGGCGCGCTGACGGTCAATATCAGTTACTATCGGCGCGCGCGGGGCGATCGGCACGACGTCGATCGCTGTGGTGTCCGTCGACGGCTCCAGTTGGGGCGCCGCCGCTGGGACAGGCAACGCCATGGCTGCGGACCCCTGCAGTTCCGGCCGAACCTCCTGGAGTTCTCCGAGGTCGATCGCCTCACGGCGCTGCCTGCGTGAACGCAGCGCATAGACGATGAGGATGATGAGGATAACCAGGACAACGCCGGCCGCAATGACGATGGTCTGCAGCAGTTCGGCCTGTCGCTTCGCCTTGGCTGCCGCGTCTGCGGCGGCCAGTGCTTCGGCAGCTGCCGCGGCACCGGCATCGTTGAACGCTAGCACCTCGACGGTGACCTCGTCACCTCGGTCGGCGTTGATTCCTGCTGCAGATGTGACCAGCTGTGTAACGTCGGCAACGCTCAGATTTGCCGCTGCGGCGGCATCGATAGCCACGGACACTGTCTGACGTTCAATGGCTCCCGCCGGGATGATGCGCGACTCGGTGACCTTGTTAATGGCGTTGTTTCGGGTTGCTTCCTCCGAGTTGAACGTTCCGTCACCCTTGCCCTCATCCGGAACCCCAATGTTATCCGGGCCCAGAACACCGGCACCGGCACCGCCAGCACCCTCGTACTCCTCGGAGTTGGTGGTCTCGCTCAGGATAGGATCGCCGTCGGGCGTTGTGAACGTTTCTTCGACGCGCTCCGCGGATTCATCGTTCATGTCAGCAGCAACCACAACGGTGGCATTGCCCGGTCCCACAACGCGGTCAAGCATTGTCTGAACGGAGCTGCGGACCCCTTCTTCGTATTTCGAGGACTGCTTATCCGCTGAACCGATGGCTCCAGTACCGACGGCGGACAGAACTGTCCCATCAGAGTTGATCACAGCTACATTCGTGGGAACCATGCCGTCGATGGACGCGGACGTCAAGTGGACAATGGCCTGGACCTGATCGTCATTGAGCGAAACGCCGCTTTCAGTTTCGACGAAAACCGACGCCGTCGGATCCTTCTTCTTTTCGACAAAAACTGTATCTTCGGGCATAGCGAGACGGACCGAGGCCTTGTTCACGCCATCGAGGGCACCGATGGTGGCGGCTAGTTCGCCTTCCAGTGCGCGCTTGTATGTGACGGACTGCTGAAACTCCGAGGAAGTGACTCCCATGTCATCCAGCAACGAGTAGCCGCCGGTCGACGCAGATGGAAGCCCGACTGCAGCGGATTTGAGGCGCTGATTGTAGACCTCCTCCTCGGGAACCAGGATGGTGGAGCCGCCGTTGGAAAGCTCGTAATCGACGCCGTCGGTGCGCAGCTGCTCAACAATAGTGTTGGCATCAGCCGCGCTCAGACCGGAGAACAATGGCGTATAGGACGGCTTCATGGCCCACGAACCGAAGGCAACAGCGCCTAGAACGAGGATCGCGACACCAATCAGGGCAACGGTTCGCTGCCCTGTGGTGAAACTCCGCAAACCGTCAAGCGGCTTGTTGAGGAAGCCCGGCATGGAACGTGCCATCAGGCTTGCATCCGCATGATCTCATTGAATGCGTCAACGCCCTTGTTGCGGACTGCCGCAACCAGTTCCAAAGTCACCTGGGCGCGAGTGGACGCCAGTGTTGCACTGTGAATATCACTGAGGTCGCCAGTGACGGCCTTGACCGATAGTTCGTTCGACGTCGCCTTGAGCGACTGAACGTTATCGACAGCACCGCCGAGCGCCGTCGCGAAAGAACTGCCCCCGGTCGGGGCTGGCGCATTGATGCCACCGGCAGCGTTGGTAGCCGGGAGATAGCCGGTAGGGGCAACATTGTTGACCATACCGATAGCGGAGATAGGCATGGGCATTAGGAGCGTCCGATCTGAAGGGCGGCTTCATAGGTGGCTTTGGCGCGGTCGACGACGGCGGCACTCGACTCATACCCACGCTGGGCCATGATCAGGTAACCCATTTGGGCACCCATGTCGATGTCGGGGTAGCGTACGTACCCCTCTTCGTCGGCGAGCGGATGGTCAGGCTGGTGAACCAACCGACCCTCGGCATCGCCAAATTCTGCTCCGGCAACATAGACGCCAGTGGTGCCAGCACCCTCCTGGACCGTGACAAACCGTTCCTGGAAAGCCGCGCCGTCGGTACCCGTCACCGTGTTAGCGTTCGCGATGTTGTCCGAGATGGCGTCCATCCACTTGCGGTGCGTTGTGAGTCCGGTTCCGGCAATGCCGATTGCGTCAAAAGTCATCAGTTGGTCCTCATCGCTGTGCGGACACTCGTGAAGGTTCCCTCGATGGAGCGAGCAGCGAACTGATACCGAAGCACCGTATCGATGTTCGAGAGTGTCTCGGTGTCCATGTTGACGTTGCTGCCATTGAGCCTGGTCGGTTCCAGGGAATTGGCTGTGCTCGCCGCAGTCTTTTCTGGGCTGCCGGCCTCAACGGATTTGCTGAGTGCCTCTTCGAACGCCACTCGCCCTGCGTGGAAGCCGGGGGTATTGACGTTGGCTATGTTGTTGGCAATGGTCCTCTGCCTCAACGACAGTGCACTGAGCGCACTGTCCATAGCGACCGTAGTCACGGATTCGAACACGACAACATCCCTCTGAAATTCCGATGGGGCGGCCGGTCCGTGGCCTATTGACGAGCGATCCATGCTCACCTGTGTCTATCGGCTCACGCTCAGACGGCGTTAGGGGTTATGCCGAATCTTTTTACTCAGTCCGCTCATGCGGCCGAAGTCAGTGACCGCCGCCGAGCTTGCCTGCCATCCGTTCACGCATCACCACGCTGGCCGAGTTCAGGCCCAAGATATCCACTTCCTTGCCGTGCTTGCGGTATTTCTCCGTAATGGCATCCAGTGCGGCGATCGTGGAGGCGTCCCATACGTGAGATGCGTGCATGTCAATGACGACCTTTTCGGGGTCGTGCGCATACTCGAATTGGGTGTAGAGGTCATTGGAGGAGGCAAAGAACAATTCACCGTCCACCACGTAGGTAGCAACCTGCTGCCCGTTGAGCTCCATAACCGTCCGGTCTACGGACACGAAATGTGCAACTCTCCGTGCGAAAAGGACCATGGCCACCAGAACGCCCACGCCCACACCGATGGCCAGATTGTGAGTCCATACGGTCACCACGACGGTGCCGAGCATGACCACGGTCTCGCTCTTTGGCATCATTTTCAGGGTTGAGGGCCTGATGCTGTGCCAGTCAAAAGTGGCAATGGAAACAAAGATCATGACCGCAACCAGTCCGGCCATGGGGATCAACGCCACAACATCACCAAAGCTGACCACCAGCAATAGCAAGAACACGCCCGCAAGAAATGTGGAGATTCGGGTTCGGGCTCCGGATGCCTTCACGTTGATCATGGTCTGCCCGATCATCGCGCAGCCTCCCATACCGCCGAAGAAGCCGGTGATGATATTGGCGGCACCCTGCCCCCACGACTCCCTGGTCTTGTCGGACCGGGTATCCGTGATGTCGTCCACCAACTTGGCAGTCATCAGGGACTCGAGTAGACCAACAAAGGCCATGGCCAGCGCGTAGGGAAACACGATCTGAAGTGTTTCAAAGTTCAACGGGACGTCAGGGAAGAACAGCCCCGGGAGGCTATCGGGTAGATCGCCCTTGTCACCGACGGTGGGAACGGCAACGGATGCGATAACCGTGATGAGGGTTAGAACCACGATGGCGACCAGTGGCGCCGGGACCGCGTTGGTTAGCTTTGGCAGGCCAAACACGATGGCCAGTCCTAGGGCGGTCAGCGGATAGACCATCCAGGGGACCCCGAGGAGCTCGGGAACCTGCGACATGAAGATCAAGATGGCGAGGGCATTGACAAATCCGACCATGACTTGACGCGGAATAAACCGCATCAACTTGGCAACTCCGAGGACCGCAAGCAACACCTGAAGGATCCCGGCAAGAATGACAGCGGCGATGAAGTAGTCCACCCCGTGGCTGCCCACCAACGGCGCAATCACCAGGGCAACGGCTCCGGTGGCGGCAGAGATCATGGCAGGGCGGCCGCCCAGGAACGCGATCGACACGGCCATGGTGAACGCTGCGAACAGGCCCAGCCGAGGATCTACTCCAGCGATGATCGAGAAGGCAATTGCCTCAGGAATCAGTGCCAGGGCAACGACCAGCCCGGCTAGAACCTCGATTCTGAGCAAACGGGGTGATTTGAGCGTGTGCATCACAGATTGACGTTCCTCGGGGGAAAGTTCCTGCGTGCGGTCGGCGATTGCCGTAGCCAAATAAGGCTCCATTCATGATCAAGAAGGCATACCAGCCTTCAGCTGCGAAAGAATGTGAGGTGGGTGCGCTACATTGCGCTGAAGGACAACATCTACATCAAGTGGACGTCTAGTCTTGAAACCAACCAACCACCACTCTAACCTAACGTGAGGGTAGAGTTGTACTTGACGGCACGTAGGGAGATTCAGACTGTGGAGAGAACAGCAGGGGCAGACGTCCAGGTACGGACCATGCATATAGGCGAGCTGGCAGAGGCCACGGGACTATCGCTGAGGACCATCAGACACTACGACGAGATCGGGCTGCTGCCGGCAACAACCCGCACAGACGGTGGGTTTCGTGTGTACACAGATTTAGATTTACAGCGTTTGATTGTCATCCGTTCCATGAAGCCCCTGGGCTTCAGCCTGGAAGAAATGGCCGAGCTGCTCGAAATCGTGGATGTCCTCGCCGATGGAAATGCTCATGCGCCAGAGCGAGAGCGGCTAGAAAGCTATATCCGCCAGGCCAACGAGAAACGAGAAAAGCTCGCACTCAATCTAGACCGAGCCGATGCCTTCATTGTCAGCCTGCACAACAAGTAAGGTGCACCAACGCGGAGGCCATGGCGAAGAACACCCCCCACGCGGGTAGGGGAAGTCAGCTCTCAGTGTCGAGGTACGCCGAACGCACACCGTTGACAGATCGTGGCACCGACGCCACGAAAGCCGACTGACGCCGGCTGTTTCGCATCGCTGATTGCACCCGGTCCATTGCGTGCTGTTGGGCTACCTCAAGCTGCAGGGCGCGCTCGCGCAATTCCTCAGGCACCGGCCCCAGGTCCGACGGCGGCTGCCACCATGTAGGTACGGGAGCGCCGTCGTCGGATGTTGTTGTCTGCAAAAGCGCGCACTGGACCTGCTCTTCCAGCTGGGACAGTACAGTCCTCCAGCGGATAACGTTGTCAAGCAATTCCGAGCATCCCGCCCGCTACTACGTTTTGTGCGCTCTGAGCGGGCAGCTGTTCGGCTGCCTGGTGCCAGGCTTGACGCAACGGCTCTAGAAGCTCGATGCACTCGTGGGTGCGAGCTACTTCACGCTGAATATTAGCCGTCATGAGGGCCGTGAGGACGTAACTGTACAGACCGCGTAGACCCTCAGAGCCGTCCCAAACGTCGGCTTTCAATGAGGTTGTCAGTTCCGCAACAATCGACTGGGCGTGAGTCAGGTGATTCGACGCGTCGTTCCACTGGGCTTGAAGTTGGGCAACTTCTGCACGGCCCAGGTCCAGCATCAGCCGGTCGTAGAGCATGGTCAACAGCTGCACAGGCGTGGCCGAGAGAACGGCGTCCTGTCCGTAACGATTCCGTCCGGCGTTAGCTCCATACGTCATGACTATTCCTTTCCAACCATGCCAGGCAGATTGCCCAGCTGCGAAGAGAGCCATGAGCCCTGCGACTGAAGCTGCGATAACTGTAATTCAAGATTGGTCCACTGGGCGTCCAAGGTGGAACGCCTCAGCTCAAGCCTTCGATCCCATGCCATCACCTGATCGTTCAGCCGGCCCACTTCGGATTGCTGTCCCTGAATACGCAGGGTCAGACCACCGTCGCGCTTATCTGAAACGTTAGTGGCCACATCGGTTACGCGTCGGGAGATTTCTTGGATCGCAGCTTCGGTGGCAGCGGGATTGGCAGCCAACGCAGCCGCGAACTTCTTGTCATCGAACTCCACGGTTCCGCCGCGGGTGATGCTGATCCCAAACTCCGACGGCGACTTGCCGTTAACCGGCGCGGTTGCCGCTGCAAGGAGCCGCTGTTCAATGTCGCGGACGCTGCCGTCTCCAGTGAAGAGGCCGCCCTTGGCTGTGGAGGTCCCACCGGTCGCGGATGAGGCAACGCTGGAGTTCTTCTCGATGAAGCCGAACAGTTCGTCCAGGCTGGTCACGAGGGCTTTAGCGACAGCGGAGGTAGCCTCGGCGTCGCGGGTCACGGCAACGGTGACCGGGGTTGTGCTGATGGCCGAAGCGGTCACGCTGACACCGGGCAGCAGTTCCGTAAAAGTGTTGGACGCGGACGTCGTTTGGTTCGCGGCGGCAGTACCGGCCCACAGAGTGACTTTTGCGTCCTGAGCCTCGCGAATACTCACTCCCCCATTGGCTGCGGAGAGGAAATCCGTGGCGGTTCCTGCGGCCACCTCCGCGGCGGTGCCCTGATGGACACTGAACGATGCGTCTGCGCCAGTTGCTGCCGAAGCGAACTGCAGTCGGTACTGCGGAACGCCGTCGACATCGGTGCCGGAAGCGACTTTCACGGCCGTCACGCCCATGTCTGCGGCGTTGACTTTGCTGACTACCTCATCCAAGGTGGCGCCGTCCGTCGCGAACTCGTGGGTTTGCCCTCCCGACACGATGCTCAGCGCCGGCGTGTTTGCGGGGAAGGACGTCATCTGCTTCGAAACCGTCACCTGGGCCTGAGCGAGCTGATCCACGGTGATGTCCAGCGATCCGGGCCCGGCACCAGCTGTGGTGGTGACCTTGACGGCGTCAGAACTCGACGTCGCTGCGTACTGTCCGACGGCGTTGGTTGTGCTGGTCTTGACAGCGAGTTCGGCCAGGGACGCCATTTTTGTGTTCAGCTGCTGCAAAGCCGAAATCATCGACTGGCTCGAGCTGACCTTGTTCTTCAGGAGGGTCTGGGGGCGCGCCTCAAGCTGCATCAACTGATTGATGATGTTCTTGGTGTCCAGGCCACTGACGAGGCCGTCAATTGCAAAGCCCATGGCAGTTCCCTCCTGTTGTTCTCAATATTTCTGGTGGTTCGGTGGTCCGGTGATGGGCTGATGGCGGGGGTAGTGAGGTCCAAGTCAATGTTCCCCGCCACCAGCGGTCCATCACAGAACGATCAAATGCTTACTGATTCCGGATTAGCGGAGCAGCTGCAGAACGCCCTGGTTCATCTGGTTAGCCTGAGAAAGCATCGCGGTACCGGCCTGGGAAAGGATCTGTGAGCGGGTGAAGTCCGCCATCTCCTTGGCCATATCGGTGTCGCGGATACGTGACTCAGCTGCGGAGAGGTTCTCGATCGAGACGTTGACGTGCTTGATCGTGTGCTCAAACCGGTTCTGCACCGCACCAAGACCGGCACGGGCAGTGGACACTTCGCTGATAGCAGCATCAACAGCCGTGATCGTGGTCGCCGCATTGGCCGCATTCGCGAACCCCGTGGCGGCCGTTGCCAACAGTCCGGTTGCCAGTGTTGCGATATCCGCGCCACTGAGATCAACCTCGATCTGATCAGTCGCACCTGCACCAATCTGGAAGGACATCCGCCCATCCGCGGCAGCGCCGGCTGAAGCATCCAGGAGGTTGTTGCCGTTGAAGTTCGTGGACTCGGCAATGCGTCCGAGTTCAGTGACCAGTGCCGTCGCTTCTGCAGTGATGGCTCCACGAGAATCAGCGTTGTTGGAGTCGTTACCGGCCTGAACAGCCAGGTCACGAACACGCTGCAGAATCGAGTGAACCTCAGTCAGCGCACCTTCAGCAGTCTGAATAACACCCACACCATCCTGGGCGTTACGAGATGCAACAGTGAGA
>JBBPYK010000079.1:0-19193 GCA_038199985.1 Actinomycetales bacterium
CGCTCTTCCGCGGGTTGGCGCAGGACGACGTCGGGGCTTCCCTGCTCCACCACCACGCCACCGTCCATGAACACCACCTGATCGGCGACTTCGCGGGCAAAAGCCAGCTCATGGGTGACAATCACCATGGTCCAGCGCTCCTCGGCAAGCTCCTTGATAACGCCCAGCACCTCACCTACCAACTCCGGATCTAGGGCCGACGTCGGCTCGTCAAACAACAGCACGTCCGGGTGCAACGCCAAGGCTCGGACAATGCCCACACGCTGCTGCTGACCGCCGGAAAGCTCCACTGGATGCTGGTCTCTCTTGTCCGTCAGCCCAACTCTGGCCAGGAGTCGCTCGGCCTCTTCCACAGCATCTGCCCGACGGCGGCGCTGCACCTGCACCGGCCCCTCAATGACGTTTTCCAACACGGTCTTGTGCGGGAACAAGTTGTACTGCTGAAAGACCATCGCGCTGCGGTCGCGCAGAGCCGCCTGCTGTCGGCGACTTACCGGGCCGGAAAAGTCGACGGCGGGCCCACCGCGGAAAGTCACGGTACCGCCGTCGGGCGTTTCCAATCCGTTGAGTGAGCGCAGCACGGTTGTCTTACCGGAACCAGATGGTCCAATGAGGGCCACCACCTGGCCCTCCGGCACGGTGAGGTCGATGGACTTCAGCACTTCATTGGCGCCAAAGGACTTCTGTAGTCCGCGGACCTGAAGGACGGGCTCAGTGTTCTCAGTGGGCGACATAGCGGTCCAGCCTCTTCTCCAGATAGGACTGTACAGACGACAGGGCCAGACAGATGACCCAGTAGACGGCGGCGGCTTCGATGTAGAGCACCATGAATTCCTGGTTGAACGCAGCAATCTCTTGCGCCTGCCGGAACAGTTCAGTGACGAGAATCAGCGATGCCAACGATGTGTCTTTGACCAAGCTGATGAAGGTGTTGGATAGCGGTGGCACCGAGACGCGGGCGGCCTGCGGCAAGATGATGCGACGCAGCGTTTTGCCATTGGACATACCGATGGTGTGGCCGGCCTGCGAAGATCCCGTCGAACTGGGTTTCCTCAAACTCGGCCTTCACCCCCAGCTTGCCTGCGACGGCCTTCATGACCTCGACGTCGTACCCCGTCAGTTCACCGTACCGTCTTCGTGGAAGGTGAAAGGACGGTAGGTGCCTTACGTCCCCACGGTGATGACGCCGGCGTCCTGAATTTGCTGCAGAGTGGTCGGCGCTGCACTGGATTGCGGAGAGGATGGGTCGCCCTCGGTACTGCTCCCAACGGTTCACTCGCCCTCACGCCTCAAGGACAGCTGAATCAACGGCCGGCTTTTCAGGGTTGCCACGAAAGGTTCCTCCCCTGCCTGCCATGCGACCGGGCTGACCCGTTCGATGTTGACTTCGAGGTTGAGAAGTTCCTCCGCCCTGGAAGCGAGGTGGCTCATTTGCCTCCGGCCAACGTCACCGACGATCAAGACGTCGACGTCGTTTGGCGCGCGCCCGGGCTCACCGTCGTGACGGGCTGCCCACGTTCCGAAGATATATGCGCCCTCCACCCCATCCTCATCCTGAAGTACCGCCTCAAGAATAACGCGCGGACCGTAGGTGACCTCAATAAGCGCACGCGTCGGTCCGAATAGTCGGTCGGCGGTGTTGGCTTGCACCAGTCGAGTCTTACCGACGCGTCGGTCCGTCAGTAGGCCGGAGTCCACGAGGCGTCCCACCTCACGGTGAACGGTAGCGGGTATAACATTTAGTCGACGGCCGATCTCCGCCAGGCTGAACTCCTGATCTGGGTTCAACAGTGTCAGTGCCAGCAAATCACCCTGAAAGTTAGACCTCAAGAGAGGAGTTAGCGTGGGCGCAGCATTCTTCATATTAATTGAATGCATCTTCATTTTAAGTGAAACAAGAGTTTGCCGCGCTTTGATACATCCTCCGCTATTCGTAGAGCACGTACTCCGGCTGCGGCTTGAGAGCGAGCACTTCGGCTGGCGTCATTAGTGGCCCGTGCACTGCATCCTCTTCGAAGAACAGCTTGAACCCGGGGTGCACTGTTGCTGGTTTGCCTGCCATGACCGCGTTGTACGTCTCGGTTTTACTGCCCGGGCTGCCGATGCCGTCCACACTCTGCACGACGGCGACGCCCGGGTGCGCGGCGATCGCGTCGGCGTTGGTAACTACTCCGTTGGCAACCTGGTGATAGACCAGTACCTTCTGTGGCAGATCGTTTTTGGCAACGATGCTGTCCAGAGACGCGGCGATCGCATTGATTTCTGTCCCGTCGGTGTTGCCGTATGTGAAGCCAGGGATCTGACCGGGGCCCACATCCCATTCGGGATCCAGAGCGATGCCGACGTCGGGCTCCTTCAGCCACTTCCCTAACCGCTCAACTTCTGCCGTCATCGACGACCGTCCCGGCTGGACGTTCAGCAACAACAGCGCATCGTGGCTGCGAGCGGCGTCCAGGTAGCGGCGAATAGTTTCATCGGAGGTATGCGTCCGGTACATCCCGTCCGCACCCGGTGCAGCCTGGACCACGGTGGTGATCAGTTCCAGGACCGGCAGTATTTTTCGCCCCGCGGCGTAGGGCGCGGCAGTCCGTTCCATTTCCGCGACCCGGTCCTCTAACGCGCCGATTCCGAGCCGACCCATGGCGGGTGCTTGCGGGTGGCCGCTATAACCGACCAACCGATAATCGGGGAAGATCTCCATCCCGCCGCGGGGCAGTTCCACCGGCTCTGGGGTGGGTGTGGGAGTAGGCGTTGGGGTGGGCGTGGGCGTACTGCTTGCGGGCGCGGATTTCGTTGACAAAGCCGACGACGACGCGTTCTTCCCGCCGTCGGGCGCGGTGGACTCTGGTTGGTCGCCAGCAGTGCAGCCGCTCAGGGTAAGGGCCGCCGCGACGAGCAAAACCGTTCGAGATCGGTGCAGGGAAACCATTTGTGCGAGTCTAGCGGGGACGAGGCCCCCTAGCGATGCCGCTGCCAGACAAGCCCCGCCCGCAGGAACACTTCTTACGCGGTTGCTGACTCCAGAATTCCCTCAAGCCGTGCGTAGCTTGTCTCCATGCCGCCTGTCATGCCCGTAGCGAGAACGGCGTCGCGCTGCTCGGCGTTCTCGTACGTGATGACGAGAGAGAGGAGCGTGCCACCCTCAACCGGCGTCAGCGTGAGCTCATTCAGCGTGGCCGGAAAATCCATTCCAATCATCGCTTCCGTTGTGACCGCGCGGTAAGGTTCCTCCGATTCCAGCAGCTCACCGGTGAGTCCAAAGCGATCGCCGCCTGTTTCGCTCTCCCATTCGTACCGGTAGCTGTCGCCGACCTCTGTTGCGATCTCGCAGGTAGGCATCGTCCAACCATCGGGCCCAAGCAACCACTTCCTCAGAAGATCGGCATTGTGGTGCGCACGCCACACCTGCTCAACAGGACCGCGAATGACGCGCACCACACGCACCTTTGTATCGCTGAGGATCTGAGCATCCGTTGCACGGTCGGCGGCAAAGGCGGCGAGGTCGGCAAGCACGGTCTCGATCTGGGACATCGCCTCGCGGGCCCCCTCAAGCATTCCCATGTCGAGTAGCTGCTCGAGCTGCTCAAGGGAATCGAATCGTGACGTGACGATGAGACGAGATCCACCGTCCATGGCTTCGAAGGCAAAGGCCATACGCGTCGTCGGGAGATCCGTATTCGGCTCGCCCTTCGAATCCGCAAAGGAATCGGCTACTTCGAATGAGCTGGGCGCCTGGACGGACTGCCACTCCCAGCATCCGTAGTGTTCATCCCCCTCCAGACCGGTCATTTTGTACACACTGCGGCCACCGGTGTGGGCGTCGTGACGGAGGAATGTCGCGGGGCATGTCGGCGGCCCCCAGAAGCGCTCGATCTGCCGAGGATCAACGTAGGCGTTCCACAGCTGGCGGAGGGGCGCCGCAAACTCGGCGACGATAGTGATGGTGAGTTGGTCGAGGTCTTTCTCGGCAGATATGACAGGCATGATCAGCCTTTCTCAATGGATGGGGTTTCGCCCTCGGAGAGGAGAGCGTCGAGACGGTCGTCGTCGCGCAAGACCTTTCTTATTGCACAAGGGCACGCGTGTTTGGCTACTGATGGTTGTGACCCGCATCATGCTTGACGTAAAGTGTCCCCAACACGCCTTATTCGATTATTGAACGCTGCGTTCAACTATCGAACACTCGTAGACTTTCAGCCATAGAAGTGAGGACCATCCGTGCAGTTTCACCACCACGGCTACGTATCCGGGGACCCGCGCGTCCAGCCAGCGGCCGGCGTCGGCATCGATCGCCCTGAAGAGCTGCCCGACGAAGTTGACGTACTCATTGTGGGGTCCGGCCCTGCGGGCATGCTGACTGCAGCACAACTCTCGCAGTTCCCCGGCATCACCACCCGCGTTGTGGAGCGTCGCGAGCACCGGCTGGAAATTGGGCAGGCTGACGGCATTCAGGCACGCAGCGTTGAAACGTTTCAGGCGTTTGGATTCGCGGAGCGGATTACCGCCGAGGCGTACTGGATCACCGAGATGGCGTTCTGGCGGCCGGACACCGAGAACCCCACCAACATCATCCGTGGAGGCCGCGCCGTCGACGATGCAACGGGCATCAGCGAATTCCCGCACCTCATCGTCAATCAGGCCCGCGTACTGGACTACTTTGCCGAGGTCATGGCGTACTCCCCCACGCGGTTGACGCCGGACTACGGGCTGGAATTTCACAGCATGGTGGTTGCCAACGACGGCGAATACCCCGTCACCGTGACCCTCACCCAGGTCGGCGGCCCCCACGACGGTCAAGAGCGCACGGTGAAAGCCAAGTACGTTGTCGGTTGCGATGGTGCGCGCAGCAAGGTCCGCGAGTCCATTGGCTGCACGATGGCCGGCGATCAGGCCAACCACGCCTGGGGCGTCATGGATGTGGTGGCCAAGACGGACTTCCCGGACATCCGGACCAAGTGCGCCATCCAGTCGAACGACGGCGGCAGCATCCTGCTGATCCCCCGCGAGGGCGGGCACCTTTTCCGCATGTACGTTGACCTCGGCGTCGTTGCGGAGGACAGCAAGGGCGCAATCCGCAAGACCACCATCGAGGAGATCATAGCCAAAGCCAACGCGATCCTCACCCCCTACACGCTCGACGTGCGCAACGTTGCCTGGCACAGTGTTTACGAGGTCGGTCACCGCCTCACGGACAGGTTCGACGACGTCCTGCCTGACTCGATCGGCACCACTACTCCGCGCGTTTTCATCACTGGCGATGCTTGCCACACGCACTCTGCCAAGGCAGGCCAGGGCATGAACGTCTCTATGCAGGACGGCTTCAATCTTGGTTGGAAACTCGCCCACGTTCTTGAGGGCCGCAGCCCAGAATCACTGCTGTCCACGTACTCGGCCGAGCGCCAGGTCGTGGCAAAGAACCTGATCGACTTCGACAAGGAGTGGTCAACGATGATGGCCAAGAAGCCCGAGGAGTTCGATGACCCCTCCGAGCTTGAGGACTTCTACGTCCGCACCGCGGAGTTCCCTGCCGGGTTCATGACCGAGTACACGCCGTCCATGATCACCGGCGAAGCAACGCATCAGGACCTGGCCACCGGATTCACCGTGGGTAAGCGCTTCAAGTCCGCTATGACCCGGCGCGTCTGCGACACCAACCCGATTCACCTGGGCCACCACGCCACGGCTGATGGCCGCTGGCGGATCTACGTCTTCGCCGATGCGGCTCCGGCCGGGTCGCCGTCGGGCGTCACCGACCTCGCTGAGTGGTTGTCCAACGCACCGGATTCACCGCTCGCGGTCACTCCGGAAGGGGCCGACGTCGATGCCTGGTTTGACGTGAAAGTCATCTACCAGCAGTCGCACCAGGACGTGGACTTCAACGCCGTACCGGCAGTTTTCAGGCCCGACGTCGGGCCGTTTGCGTTGACCAACTACGAGAAGGTTTACGCAACGGACCCGAAGTCCGACATCTTTGAGGAACGCGGCCTGTCCCGCGACGGTGTGGTTGTTGTGGTTCGGCCAGATCAGTACGTGGCCACCGTGTTGCCGCTGACGGCGACCGACGAACTCGCTGCGTTCTTCGCCCCGCTGCTGTCCAAGCCCTAGGGGGCGCCACAGATGTGGGCGGAATTTGGACTTGATTGGGTCGATGCTGCGAGGGTGGTCGCGTCGTCGATTGTCTTCTACGTCGCGGTTCTGCTCCTGGTGCGATACCTCGGCCAACGCACGCTGGCCAGCCTCTCAAGCTTCGATATCGCCGCGATCATCGCCCTCGGTGCTGTCATTGGCCGGGCCATCCTCGGCGACACCCCCACGCTCGTGGCTGGGCTGCTCGGCATCACCACACTCTTTGGCCTGCAGGCACTCACCGGCGAACTCCGCCGTAACCGTAAGGCCGCTCAGATCGTTAACAGCCCCGCTGTTCTCCTGATGGCGGGACCACTGTTGCTCGATGAAAATCTCAAGAAATCGCACATTGTTGCCAGCGAAGTTCATACGCGGCTACGACTGGCTGGCATCCGCTCACTTGCGGAAGTGGCGTGCGTGATTCTCGAACCAACCGGCCAGATCAGCGTGCTTCGTCGCGGGGAGAAAATCGACCCCTCGCTGCTGGAGGGCGTCATCGGCGCTCACCTGGTACCGGCGTCCTACATTGATGAGTGACTCCTGTGATCGACCCTTGACCGCTTTATACTTCTTCGTTGTGTAAGTGTTGATTCAATGTTGCTTCCCTGAGAGCATGGATTCATGGAATCAAGAACGCGCGATGAGATTCATCTCGACACAACCCGCATGAACATCCATGATCTGGTGCGGGAGCTGAACCAAAACGTCGGCACCACGGTCGTGCAGACAATGGCTGGCGTCAAGCATCGGTCGTCCCCCCATAACTGGGCGAAACCCAATGGACCCGTCCCTCAGCCGGATGTTGAATCGCGTCTGCGATTGGGTTACCGCGTGTGGAGAACCCTGCAGCTCGCTGAAGGAAATCATGTCGCTCTAGCCTGGCTGGTGGGCGCCAACCCTCGTTTAGAGGAAGAGCTGCCGGTGCTCTATATCCAACAACACCGAACTCGTGAGGTAATCGGCGCTGCCGAAGCATTCGTCAACGACACCTACGCCGCGTGAGCGCAGGTAGTTCAGAACGCAGTTGCGCCGAAACAGGGATTCGACTTGTGCCGGCTCGCGGTGAGATCGCTTTTCGCGTCGCTAAGGACCGTTACGGCGCTCTGTCGGTCCGCCAGAATTCCGTAGTTGGACCAATGCCCGTCGGAGTCGATCCACAGGTAGGTGACCCTCGAGGTCGCTTTGACACGATGGGCTCCACAATTTACCTCGCTGATTCTCGCGCTTGCGCATACGCCGAAGTGTTAGTTGGCTTTAGGAAAAACAGAGCGTCGATCGCTAAAGTGGCCGAATCTGTCGGATGGAACGTCGACGAATACATTGACGAAGTGCTAAGGGACGCCCAGAACAATCAAATCGATGCCCCCTGGGGTATCTCTGTTGACTGGCAGATGGACCGCTCGATTTACGAGATCCGACTTCCGCGCACCGGATGGTGGGTGCGTATTGATCATGCTGAAACGCTTGCTGCTTTAGAGGGTCGTGTCTCCAATGTGCTCGGCATGGCTGAGCGCTTGAAACTCCTCACCTCCGGTGCGATTGAGGGTGAGGACCGCGACCTAACCTCGCTGCTCGCCCATACGCTCCGCGGTTTGACGCTCGACGACGGATCTGAGCCGCTGGGGGTCTCTTACGCATCCAAGTCGTTGCAGGGCCGGTGCTGGGCATACTGGGATCGCCGTGCGGACGCCGGACTTCCCACCGGTAGCAACAATTTGCTGCAGCTAACGTCCGAAAACGTCGGACCCGACCCGGAATTTGCACGAATCGCCCGCTTCTACCAGTTACCGATTCTCGCTGCCCGCCACTAACCTGCGGATGCCGAAAGACGACACGGCTTTGACGACGATCACACCACCCCGGGTAGAGTCGGCGCATGAATTCTTCGCTGGACTGGATCACCCGCCTCGTCTCCTTTGACACGACCTCGCGTGACTCCAACCTTGACCTGATCGACTGCATCGCCGACGAGTTGCGCAAGTACGGCGTCGAACCCTTGATCCTTGGCAACGAGGACGACGCCGAGGTCCGCAAGGCCAACCTCTTCGCCACCTTCCCCGCCCACGATGGGACGACAGAAGGCGGCGTCATCCTGTCTGGGCACACCGACGTCGTACCGGTTGATGGGCAGGACTGGGACAGCGATCCGTTCACCGTTCAGGAACGTGATGGCCGGCTCTACGGCCGCGGGACAGCGGATATGAAGGGCTACCTCGGCGTCATCCTCAGCAAGCTGGAGCGCATCAGTCAGGCAAAGCTCTCCAAACCACTGCATCTGGCCTTCTCCTACGACGAAGAAGTTGGGCTGCTCGGCGCCCAGCGGATGGTCGGACAGTTCGCAGAGCATGGAATCAAGGCCGACTCCTGCATCGTAGGCGAGCCCTCGGGAATGCGGGTGGTGCGCGGACACAAATCGATCAATCTGTTCATCGCTCGATTCCGTGGGGTGGCAGCGCACTCCTCGCTGACTCCGAACGGCCTGAACGCTATCCACTATGCGGGCCGCTTCATCGAGTTCTACCGTCAGCTGACCCAGGGCTGGAAGGACAACGGACCCTTTGACGACGCCTACCCAGTCTCTTTCACCACCGGAGGAGTGAACGTGATCTCAGGAGGCATTGCCGGGAACACCGTGCCGGACCTGTGCGAGGTCGAATTTGAGTTCCGCGCTCTGGGCACCGTGAAAGCAGACCCTATCGTCGAGCAGATACGCGAGTTCCTCCTCAACGTTCTCGAACCCGAGATGAAGGCCGAGAACCCGGCGGCCTGCATCGAACTGGTCACCAAGGCGCGTGGCCCGGGACTGGACACGAACGACGACGCCGCCGTCGTCCAGTTCGCCGTGGACTGTGGCGGGCTGGCTACCGATGAAAAAGTCACCTACGGAACCGAGGCCGGGCTCTTCCACGGCGTGGGCATCGAAACGGTTGTGTGTGGACCCGGCGAGATCGCCGTCGCCCATGCCGCCAATGAATACGTTGAGCTGGAACAGATCGCGGCGTGCGAGGCGTTCATGGACTCGCTCATCGAGCATCTCGAGTAGGGGCGATGGCGTATGGTCAGGGATACGGAGCAAATCACTGCTCCTGTTAAAGCGCAGCATTATTTGATGCGCTGAGGAGACACTCATGGCCGACAAATCGCCCCGACAAGCCGCATCCAAAAAGTCGGGTAAGTCCCTCAAGGAAAAGCGTACCGAGAAAAAGGCCAAAGCCTCCGGTGCTATCACGCCTGAGGTCCTGACCAACTCCAAGAAACGCTGAACGCCTTGTCTCTTTTGAAACTCGGAGCCCTAGCAACAACGCGCAAGCCTGATGAGCGCAGGCTTGCCATTCACCCCTCGCATATTGAACGCATTGACGCGGACCTTCGCGAGCAGATCATCCTCGAGGAGGGCTACGGGGAACGCTTCGGGATTCCAGACGCAAAACTCGAAGGCCTTGTAGGGAAGATCGCTTCCCGCGAGGAGCTTCTCGCGAATGCCGACATAGTGTTGCTGCCCAAGCCGCAACCGGAGGACCTCGAAGAGTTCCGCGACGGCCAGATCCTCTGGGGCTGGCCGCACTGCGTGCAGGACCGTGACATCACCCAGTTGGCCATTGATAAGCGACTGACGTTGATCGCATTCGAAAGCATGCATCATTGGGCTTCCGACGGCGGTTTTGGTCTTCACGTTTTCCATAAGAACAACGAAATGGCCGGTTACTGCTCGGTGTTGCATGCTCTGGAGCAGACCGGATCAACGGGCGATTACGGCCGGCGTCTCAGTGCTGTCGTCATCGGCTTCGGTGCTACGGCCCGAGGTGCAGTCACCGCGTTGAACGCTCACGGAGTTCACGACGTCCAGGTGCTGACAAACCGTGCGGTGGCTGCCGTTGGATCACCGATTCACTCGGTACGGATCACCCAGTTCGATCACGACGAATCTGCCCCGTATCTCAGCAACGTCATCACCGACCGGGGACGGATGCCATTAGCGCCCTTCCTTGCCGAGCGCGACATTGTGGTCAACTGCACCCTGCAGGACCCCAACAACCCGCTGATGTACCTAGACGAATCGGATCTCGACGCATTCAGCCCTAACAGCTTGATCGTCAATGTGTCCTGTGATGAAGGCATGGCGTTCAGCTGGGCCAAAATGACCTCCTTCGCCAATCCCACTTTCGAGGTCGGCGACCACGTGGTCTACTACGCCGTGGACCACACGCCGTCGTACCTGTGGAACTCGGCAACGTGGGAGATCAGCTCGGCGCTGATCCCGTCACTTCGCACGGTCATGAGCGGCCCCGAGAGTTGGGACGCTGATTCAACCATTGCGCGGGCTATCGAGATTCGCGACGGCGTCATTGTCAATCCGGCGATCCTCGACTTCCAGGAACGCGCGGCGGACTACCCGCACGCAATTGCCTGCAATCAGCTGATCAACGGCTGAGGTGGGCGACGGCGGCGCTGCGGTGCCGTCGTCGCCCTTCCTACAGCACCTGCGGATACCACTGACGTCCTGTTGCTCCCGAAACAGGAGAATAATCCGGCCATGCGAGCCCTGTGGGTGGCATGAAGTCCACAGGGAGCAGAGGACCAGTAGGATCGCTGGTCTTGCGCTGCTTGAACTCTTCGGCGGCATCGACCAACAGCTTGGGCGCGGTCAATAGGTCCACGAAGGTCCCGGCAATCGTCTTGCCAGCGGTCTCGATTGTCGGGGGCACCCACGACCTTGTGGCGGAGATCCGGGTTTCCACGCACGACGAACTGCACGCCCTGCTGACGCGACTCCGCTCTCATGCGCATGTTGCATTCATCGACACACTGATTTATACGAGTGTGGTCAAGGGATTCTTTATTTCCAAGTACGCCGGGAATGTATCGATTGATCAGACGGATACCCGCCTCATCGAGATCCTGCAGCGGGACGGGCGGGCGAGTTACCGGGAGTTGGCCGCTGCAGTGGATCTGTCCCCTACGGCGGTGCGCACGCGCGTTCAGCGTCTGTTGGATGCTCGGATCATGAGGATCAGCGCCGTGGAGTCCCGTGGAGCCGGTGGACGACAGTTGTCCATGGGTATCGGCATGAACCTGGCGGGCGACAATGATGCCGTCCTAGAGCTTCTGCGCCGTTCATCGCACGTGGAATTCGTTTCGCAGACTTTGGGCCGGTTCGACGCCGTCGCCACCCTGGCGGCCCATTCCCCGCGAGACCTGCTTGCCCAGCTGGAGGAGATCCGTAGCCTTCCCGGCGTCAGCCGCACCGACTCGTGGCTGCACCTCGAGGTCGTGAAGGAGGACTACGCTCGGCGGATCGGAGTTGCACCCGATACGGAGCCGCCTCCCTGAGCTTCTGGACCGCAGCAAAAGTGAAGCAGTGTTCCTTGAACGCCACGGACACCGCAGCAGCTGCTTCTCATACAGGATCGGATTCCGAAGTGGACGTCAGACGGCGAGCGAGCCGGCACAGACTTTGCTACCAGGCTGAGCAACAAGTAAACCTTCTCTCCGTAGCCGTAGTTAGCCCACTTTCCAATACGGCCGTACTGCAGCCACTGATTGACGGCGAAGCTCATGAAGAAAACGAACAACGACACGACAATGCCGTAGACAATCCCGGGTACTTGATTGGCGTCACCGCGGCTGGCCCCAATCAGGTTAACGAGGATCGCCACCCACGGCACACCGTCCTGAGCAACGCTTTCAGCACCTGTCTGTGTTCAGGCCTGATGCCCAAGCGCCTCTAACTACGCCCTAGCCGCCACGCTGAACGGAGCCGCAGGCGAGCTTGCCCTGCGACTCCATTCAGTGCTGTCAGTTCCTACTACGCAGACTGCTCAGAGCGCACCGTATCAACCATTTTCAGCCCTGGGCGCTCCCATCCCCGGGTCAATCTGGACCGGCCCGGCAGCAGAAGGCCGAATATCGAAGTCGAACATCGCGGTCGGCAGGTACACCGTTGAACACGAGTTAGGAATATCGACCACCCCCGAGAGCCGCCCCTCGATCGGCGCTGCTCCCAGCAACAGATATGCCTGCTCCGGCGCGTACCCAAACTTCGTGAGGTAGTCGATGGCGTGTAAGCAGGCTCGCTGGTAGGACAGGTGAGAGTCCAAGTAGCGCTGCTCCCCCTCAAGCGTCACTGATGTGCCGGAAAAGGCGAGCCACTCGCTGAACTGCGGTTCGACTCTGCCGGGCATGAAAATGGCATTCTCAGTGACTCCGTAAGTTTCCATACCTCCTGGGATCACATCGACCGAGAGGTCGATGAACCCGCCCATCTCGATGCCACCACAGAAGGTAATCTCTCCATCGCCCTGGGAGAAGTGGAGATCGCCGACTGAGAAATTGGCGCCGTCCACATACACGGGATAGAAAATACGTGTGCCTTTAGACAGGTTCTTAATGTCCTGGTTTCCACCGTTCTCCCGCGGCGGTGCCGTACGCGCGGCCTCTCCCCCAACGCGGCCCCACTGATCCCGGGGAAGACCGCCAAGTACGGCGTGTTCTGCCTCAGGTGGTAGAGCAAGGGGCGGTACACGGTGGGGGTCTGTCGCAATCAAGTCCCCCTCGCGCTTATTCCATTTCGCCAACAGCTCAGCGGACGGCGCGGTCCCCATTAACCCAGGATGGATAATGCCCTCGAAGGCCACATGTGGAACGTGCCTTGAGGTCGCGACCTGTCCCTTGAAGTCCCAGACAGCCTTGTAGGCATCGGGGAATTGATCGGTCAGGAAGCTCCCACCGTTGTTCTTGGAGAATATCCCCGTGTACCCCCATCCTTGTCCGGCAAGCGGACCTGTATCCTCTTGCGGAATCGGGCCGACATCCAAGATGTCCACTACCAGCAGGTCACCAGGCTTGGCTCCCTCAACGGCGAAGGGTCCACTGAGCGTGTGAACCGTGAGGAGGGGCGCATCCAAAATATCCTGCGCGGAGTCATCGTTGTGGATGGCCCCATCGAACCATTCCCGGCAATCGACGCGGAATACATCGCCTCGTTTGACCGTCGCCACAGGTGGAATTTCGGGGTGCCAACGGTTGTGGCCCAGTTTCTCCTGGTCTTTGAACTTCTTGTTGGAATCAAGCGAAAAGAGCTTTTCTGGCATGTCTTCTTCCCTAACATTGATTGCAATCGCGAATCTGAAGGCGTCCGGTCCCTTCACTGTTCCGGACGAGGGAGCTTCCGGTGGAGAGGATTAAAAGTGAATTCGGCACCTGGCGAGCGTGCTCCGGGACGTGTGCTGGAGACCACCTCGGGTTCATGCGCGCTGCGTTGCGTAGAATCCACCAATCCATAAGCTGCGCTCCCGGCTATTGAAAGTCGAGGGGAGGGCATCCGTCGTCGTGAGGACTGCCCGCAGGTCGGGCACAACAGCGCGTCCGGCCGATTCGCCATCACAAATGAGGCTTCGAAACCATGCCCTTCGGGGCAACGGAATTCATAGATAGGCATGTGGGTTTCCTCTTTCGTCGGTGGCGGCTAGCCAAAAGTTTTTGTGCGTCGGTTGGCCGCGATCCAGTGACCCAAGTGGCCACGCTTGAACCTCTGTTACTCGCCCGTCAGCTGACCACCACCTCGGGTTCGGCGTGCTCGACGCTGGCACTCCTTGCCCGCTTGGCCATGACAGTTGCAAGCAGCACGGCCGCGATCCCTCCTATGCCCACCGCCACAGCTCCTCCGATAGTCGGTGCGAAAGCGCCTGAGAGCAGGAAGAAGGCAGGAATGGTACCCGTGACATGGGCGACGACGATTGTGAACCACCCCGTGAAAACACCGAGAGTATCCATGCCCAAGCCCAGCACCAGAAAGAACAGGAGCCAGAGAACCGCCCACAAATACCAGATGGCGCCGAAGACAGGATCCCCCAGGGCTGTGAACTGCAGGGTGCCGATAACAACAGCGGAAACAGCGACGAAGAGCGAGAACCAGCCCAGCCCCTCACCACTGAGCCCGAAGACCTGATTGAAACCAACGTATAGATACGTAAACCCGAAAAGGTAGAGGCCAGCGGCTCCGAAAATGACGTTCGCGTCGCCACCTGATTGGACGAGGATAAGGGTCGGGAAGACAACCTGCATGCCCCCGACGAAGAAGTTCATGACCGCCGCTGACTTTCCCGGAACCACCCCTATGAGCATGAGGCCATTGATGAACAGAACCGCGCCGACATAAAGCAGGCCAACACTACCCATGAATTACACGCCTCGTAACCTTTTCGGCCGATGATAATCGAGACCACTTGAACCTTTACTCTTCAATCAGTGTGACTCAGGTCTCAATATAGGCACGCTCTCATGGAAGGTCAACACCCATTGGATTCCGACGGAACGCGACCGACACTCCCTGATGTACCAACAGCATGCTACATTGAATGTACTTACTGATTGATACAATCCTAGTCTGCTGTGAGGGCACAATGCTTCTACTCGCCTGGTTCGTCTTCGGCACTATGATCTTGGGCATTTTGGCCGGCGGCACATGGTGGCTAATACGGGGTCGTAAAACCAAACCGACGTCTGGAGCGGTTGTACTCTTTACGGCATTGGGGTCAGGGGTAGCTTTCCTCGGAGCAGTATTTCTGCGCACGGTTTCTGCTCCTCTGTTGTTTCCGTCGCCACTGCCCGATGAAATCACTCGGTGGCTGTCAGACGCGCAATTCACAAAACCGCTCGCGTTGGGAATTTGTGCGGTGATTATCCTCGCATTTCCCCTGACCGCGCCTTCCTCTCGAGGAAGTGCCGATCTGACTCCTAGAAATCCATTCAGTTTCGGTCAGAAGCGGTGGTTCATCGGCATGGCCACTATCGTCGGGGTCATTGTCATCGTCACAGTTCTGGCCGGGATGGCGTCCGAGCCCGATGATGAGGGCCTCTGGCGCAGCATAACTGTTGATTTCGGGACCACGACCATAGGGACTGGTATCTACGGGTGGTACTACTCTGTTCCCGCTCTCGCACTGCTGGCCGTCCTTCTTGCAGCGACAGTCCTCGCATTGTGGCTGATCGCTCGCCCCGCGATTGGTGTCGACCACGTCAACGATGCCCTTACACGCAGATGGAGGACCCGCAACGTTGTTGCGGTGGCATCCGGTGCACTCCTCTTACATCTCGCCACGATCTTCAGTTCTTTGGCAGGATCCGCAGGCCTCCGAGGCACCATCCCGGTCGGAGCAGACGGATCCGGCACGTTCGGTACTTCGTTTGCCGCCCTCCAGCCCGCATTCGTCGTCGCAACTTTTGCCGTCGGAGCCCTTGGGTACGCGCTCTGGGTCGGGGTTCTGCTGTCGACAATAGGCGCGCGCCGTGCGGCAGTTGCGACAGTTCGCTCATGATCATCACCTTGACGGGATCGGCGGCGCCCGCCGAACAGATCCGTGATCAAATCCGTGGCCTCATCGCCGCAGGCAGGCTCGGCGCCGCCGAGCGCCTGCCCTCAGTTCGACAACTCGCAAAAGACCTCGGGGTCGCCCCTGGCACAGTAGCCAAGGCCTACAAGACTCTCGAAGCCGAAGGGTTCATCAGCACCCGAACCGGAGGCGGAACCCGCGTCAGCGCAACAACTTTGGCCACGCCGCGCGCTGTGGTGGACGCGGCTAGGGCCTTCGCCGACGTCAGCATCCACTCCCAGATTGACGTTGAGGAAGCAACACGCCTACTGCACGCCATCTGGCCACCGCCATCGAACGGGTGAGTGCCAGCCACGGACCCCCAAACTACTCAGAGGTTCGGTCCATTCGCGCGAAGTAGTGGAATCGGTCGCCGCGGAAAACCGATTTTGTCCATTCAACGGGTCTGTTATCTGCGTTCAGCCCCAACCGGTGGATCATCAGCAGTGGCGCTCCCACCTCGATCTCGAGCATCCGCGCTTCATCGGGTCCGGCAACGCGGGTTGCCACTGTGTCTTCAGCAACGGCGATCTCAATGCTGTAGTAACGGCTCAACGTTGAGTAGAGCGACCCGAACTCATCCAGACGCTCGCGAATATCCGGCAAGTCACCCGGAATATGGGCTATCTCGTGCGCCAACGGTTCGCCGTTGATTAACCGCACCCGTTCAATCCGGGTCAGCGTAAATCCAGGAGACACATCGAGTTGCGTGGCCTGCAGAGCATCAGCCGGAACGGAGTCCACGGAAACGATCCTCGACGAACTCTCAAGATTTTGAACTACTGCGTCCTCGGAAAAGGACGTCAGCTGGCGAACATACGTGGGGTGCGGCGCCGCAATAAAAGTGCCCTTCCCCTGCGTCCGGTTCAGTACTCCTTCAGCAACCAGCTCGGCAATGGCCTGCCGCACCGTGGTCCGCGATGTGGCGTAGCGAACCGCCAGAGCCCGCTCCGGTGGAAGCGGCGCTCCTGGTTCCGACTCCCCCACCAGGAGGCGCAGTTCTTCCTTGAGTACGTAGTACTTGGGAGCAGCAGAGACAGGTAAGGCCATGTAGTGATGGTACCGCGCAAAAAAATGGACTAGTCCAATCTATTGACTTGGAAATTGGTCTAGGCCAAGCTAGTCAAATACTTACACCTCAAGAGTTTCACTCGGGATCGAAAGGGACAGTCACCATGCTTCATCTAAGAAGGTCGCGTCATGTAGCCGCGACAATCGGCGTCGGGCTTTCCATAGCGCTGGCGATGACAGCTTGCTCCGGCGGGGGCTCGGAGAGCGAAGGCTCATCAGACGGGAGCATCGAAGTATGGGCGCACACCGGCCAGAGCGCCGAGTCCGAGGCCCTGCAGGAACTGGTCAAGAAATTCAACTCCTCGCAGGAAGATGTCACCGCGAATCTGACCCTCATCCCCGAAGCGGACTACACCAGCACCATCCAGGCCACCTCCGCCGATGAGCTGCCCGACGTCATGGAAATGGATGCGCCCACCATGGCGTCCTTTGCCTACGACCGCAAGCTCGTACCGCTGGACGACGTCCTCTCCGCTGACACTCTCGACAACCGCATCCAGGGCGTCACCGAAAGTGGAACCTACAACGATCAGACCTACGCAGTGGGAATGTTCGACGTCGGCCTGGGCCTGTGGGGGAACAAGGCACTCCTCGAAAAGGCCGGAATCAAGGACATTCCGACGACGGCCGAGGAAGCGTGGACAGTCGACGAGTTCGAAGAGAACCTCGCGAAGCTGGCCAAGGCAAGCCCATCCGGCAAGGCCGTAGACCTCGGCGAGGCCAATGGATTCGCTGCCGAGTGGGGAACCTTCACCACAACGCCAGATGTCTGGTCCGCAGGCGGCACCCTCATCAAGGATGGCAAGGCCGAGGGAGTCATCAACAGCCAGGAAAACGTTGACGCACTCAAGCAGTGGGCATCCTGGAAGGAATACGCAGACCCGAACACCAGTGGAACCGCGTTCCCTGAGGGCAAAACCGCGCTGACCTGGACCGGCAACTGGATGTACCCAACGTTCAGCGAGGCTCTGGGTGAAGACCTGGTCCTGATGCCGCTGCCAGACTTCGGCCACGGAACCAAAGCCGGTCACGGATCATGGCAGTGGGGTGTCACCCCCGCAGCTGAGGGCAACACCGAAGCAGCAGGCTCATTCCTGGACTTCCTGATGAAGGATGAAAGCATCACCGCCATGGTGGAAGCCAATGCAGCTGTTCCGGGCAGCACCACCGCGCTGGAGCAGAGTGAACTCTACGGTGCGGACAAGCCACTGGAGATGTTCGCCAACAATCTCGAATCCGCCTGCAGCTCAGAGGACGTAACCGCTGAGTGCATCGCCGTTGCACGCCCTGTCACACCGGGCTACCCAACGGTGACGAGCTCGTTCGGCAGTGCGCTCCTCGCTATCTGGGGAGGCGCGGACGTCAAGGAAGAACTCGACGCCGCAGCACGTGCCATTGATTCCGACTTCTCGGACAACAACGGCTACGAAGACGAATAACCGAAACAGGAGCGGGGCCGCAATGGCCCCGCTCCTTCGCACGTAGGAGCTCCCCATCGCTACCTCAACTGGCGTAACCCTTCCGAAGGCCGAAACCATTCGGCGCCCCAGGAAAAAGAACCGGGCCGGCGGTCTTGCCGGACCGCTCATGGCAACACCTGCGGTGCTGCTGCTCATCCTGTTCGTCGCAGTGCCATTCGTGGCAGCGATTGGGTTCTCTCTTTACAACGTGCGGCTGGGCGATCCCCGCTCTCCCAACTTCATGGGCCTTGAGCAATACGCACGCATCCTCACCGATCCAAACATTTCTGCGCAGTTCCTCAGCGCATTGCTGCACAACCTCATCTTTGCCGCCGTCGTCGTACCTGTTCAGACGGCCCTCGCACTCGGTCTGGCACTCCTAGTCAAGAAGAGCATCCCCGGGGTCGGCGTCTTCCGTTCCCTCTATTTCCTGCCCGTGGTCTTCCCCATTGCACTCGTTGCCATCATCTGGCGGCTGATCCTTGCCCGCGGAGATCAGGGCCTACTCAACTCCGCTCTAGCCTTCTTCTCCGGCGGTGCCTTTGGGTCTCAGGACTGGCTGGGCTCGGGAGCGACGGCGCTGGCGTCGGTCATAGTCCTCTCCATCTGGCAGGGCTGCGGGTTTCAGATGGTCATTCTCTTGGCCGCACTCCAGCAAGTCCCCGGCGAGCTCTACGAAGCGGCCGAGTTGGACCGCGCAGGCCCCTGGCAGCGCTTTATTCACGTCACGCTTCCCGGCATCAGGACAACGCTTGTCTTCGTGGCGCTCTACACCATGATCCTCTCGCTACGAGTGTTCGACCAGATCTACGTACTGGCTAAATCCGGCGGTGGCCTCAATGAAGGAGCAACACGAACCGTGATGTACGAAGCGGTGACAGCCGCCTTCGACCAGAACAACATCGGCCGAGCGAGCGCAATCTCCGTGGTGTTCTTCGTCATCGTTGTCATCCTGTCCCTCATCCAGCGCCGCGCAACCCGGAACCAGGAGGGCTAAGCGATGCAGACCGCAAACGCGACAGCAACAGCAACAGCACCCAACCGGAACGTCAACAAACGCCGTCTCGCCTCCTACGTACCCCACTACATCGCTCTATTGATAACCGGTGCACTATTCCTCGCCCCCGTGGCCTACATGGTTGCTGCCTCGTTGGCCCCGGCCAAC
>JBBPYK010000080.1:0-108544 GCA_038199985.1 Actinomycetales bacterium
CACCCCGATTTGCCGGTCCGTATGGCCCGCCCGAATCCCCACCGCAATATCTGCCCGATCAGCAAACGTCAACAACTTCCGCGCCACCAGCAACTCCCTCTACGCAACGATGTTTGTTGCTACGACGCTATGACACCAAGCACAACCTTTCCTCACAGAAGCCGCACAGGCTACAGAGCCCGTGTGGATTAAGCACTACATCGAGGGCCTAGATCGGGTTCTCTCTAAAGTTCACGGAGCATAAATCATGAGTAATAACCTAATTTCACTAAACCTTACAACTACTAACGGCACAGTCCACGATGTAGAAGCGATCTTTTCCGATCTGATTAAGTACGACATTATTCGTTCACGCAAAAACTACCCTTCCAAAGAAGAATCCGAATTCCTTTTCATGGGCCTTATCGCCTTTTGTGCGCTACAGCGTGAAGGCAAAATTGAGGGCATCAAGGTAGAAGAGTTCCTTGAACAGATTGCCACCGTAGAAGCTCAGGAAGACGACGAATCAGAAGAGGCCGAGGCCGAATTTCCAGTGTTCTGATTTTACTAAAAGCGTAATTGTTCTGTCCTATAAGACCGGCATTCCGCTTAAGGATTTAGTAGATCTTGAACCACCAATCCTAATGTATTACTTTGAAGTACTAGAAGCAGAAGCAGAGGTCAACAATGGCAAATAAAACCGCTATTCTCAGTGTCAAGATTGTAAGTGACGCTAAGAATTTCAAGCGCGCCATGACGCAAGCCTCTAATTCTGTTTCTAAATTCCAGCGCTCAGTAGGCAAGGCCACTAAAGTAACCGCGATTACAACGGCTATTGCTGGCCTTGCCTCTGTAGCTCTTGCTGGTACGTCGAACCTGTTAGCCCTAGGTGTCTCTCTTGCCTCTATCGCTCCTGCCGCTCTGGTCCTTCCGGGGATTCTGGCAGGTATGGCCGTAGGACTCGGCGTAACGATTATTGCCCTGAAGGACGCTGGAAAGTATCTAGAGGATCTCGGCCCGAAGTTCGAATCCCTCAGAGCATCTATCTCTGAGAACTTCTGGAAAAAAGCTGCACAGCCTATCCGGGAAATGGTCAACACGGTTCTGCCGCGTCTATCTGTTGGCTTGAACCAAACGGCTACGGCGATTGGTGGATTCTTCGCTTCACTGGCAGGAGTCATAAAGGGCGCTCTAACGCCTAGTGTGCTTGCTTCCATGTTCAAGCCCCTAGTGGGATCAATCGAGATCGCTAAAGGCGCTCTGAAGCCCTTTGTAGCGGCGCTCATCACGCTAGGCACTGTAGGCGGTACCTACCTAGAGCCTCTTGCTACGTGGTTTGTTCAGATCTCTAAGGACTTTAACGCGTTCATTCAGAAGGCCGCTAAGGATGGATCACTCAAGGGCTGGATCGATACGGGCCTACAGGCTCTTAAGGATCTCGGCGGCGTTCTTGCTGGTCTCGGTGGCCTCTTCGGTGGACTCGGTAAAGCCGCTCTAGCCGCAGGCGGTGCACCACTTAGCGCGCTCTCTGACGGACTCAAAAGGGTTAACGCAGCAATCCTGCAACCCGCTTTCCAAGCTGGTCTTACAGGGCTGTTTAAAGGTGCTCACGATGCCATGGCAGGACTCGGTGCGGGTATTGGAAAGGTCTCCGGATCATTCGCGCAACTCTTCCCGGTCATCGGTACAGCTCTAGCGCTCTTCGGGAACCTAGCCGGTAGTGCTATCTCAGTTGTAGCCCCTGCACTGGTAGCAATCCTCAAGGCAGTAATGCCGGTTGCTGAAGCTGTCGCCGGTGTACTCATGAGCGCATTTAATCAGCTCTCAACATGGTTCACAGCCAATCAAGCCAAGATCCATGAGTTCGCTACAGCCGTAGGTACAACCGTAGTCGCAGCAGTGCAAGCGCTCTCACCACTACTTACCGGACTTGTTACCGTGCTTACCTCCGTAGGTACATGGATGATCAATAACAAGGAAGCGGTCATTGCCCTAGGTGTCGCTATCACTGCCGCAGTAGTCACAGTGAACGCCATCAAGGTTGCGATGGTGGCCTATACAGCAGTAGCCGCTGTGATGAAAACGCTACAGCTCGCAATCACGACTGCCATGGCCGCTTACCGCGCAGGGCTGACGCTTGCTACTGCCGCACAAATTGGAATGAACGTGGCCTTAAGCGCTAACCCAATCGGAATCGTTATTGTTCTGGTAGCCGCACTGGTAGCAGGAATTGTTTACCTAGCCACACAAACAACATTCTTCCAAGACACTTGGCGCGTCATGACGGAGTGGGTCACGAAGGCTTGGAAAGCGACCACCAAAGCCATAACGGATGGTTGGAGAGTTGTCTACTCTTACATCTCAGCGAAGGTGCAAGCCATTGTCGTATTCTTCGCTAGAGCCGTAGCTGATATCAAGCAAAAGTGGAACGTCGCTATAATGCTGATCCGTGGCTTCATCACACAGCTTGCAGCTTCAGCGATCCAAAAAGTAAACCAGATTAGACAGGGTTTCTCCGTAGTAATTAACACGATTCGCAACGTGTGGAATGCTGGATTCAACTTTATTCGATCCATTGTATATAGCGTGATATCGGGTATTGCCTCATATATCAACACAATTGCCAACGTGGCAAGCCGCGTTATCTCAGCTGTACGAAACTATTTCTCTTCCGGCTTCAACGCAATCCGCAATCTTGTTTACTCGGTCGTAAATAGTATTATCACTACCTTTAACCGGGTGTCTAATGCGGTGTCCCAGATCGTTGGATGGGCGCGTAACAGTTTCGCTTCCGCGTTCTACTACATGCGGAACCTTGCGCACAACGTCATCAATAACATTGTTGGAGTCTTTGGCCGTATCTCCGGTGCCGTATCTAACGCTATGTCATGGGTACGTTCGCTATTCAACATGGGCGGCATGCCCGGTTGGCTCAAAGGTGTTCTCGGTATGGGCGGTACCGGCATTGAGGTAAATGCTTTTGGTCCAGCGCAGGGCCTAGGAATCGGCTCTACAGGTGGCCTACTTGGTGCACCTTCAGGCGGTACACGGATACAGCCGGTAGTCAACAATTATCACTTCACGGTAAATGGTGCCCTTGATCCACAGGCAGTAGCCAAGCAAATTAAAGGTCTGCTCAAGGGCGATGCACAACGCACAGGCCGTATAGCTGTAGGAGCTGAACTTTGGTAAATCTCGGAAAACGTAGGGTCATAATTGACGGCAAAACTTGGCGCGGTGATAAAGGCAATTATCCTTATGAGCCGGTCATTTACTCCGGTGTAAAAATCTCATTCGGCGGTGACTCCTGTTCTGATCATCCAGAGCCTTCTACCGCTTCGCTGTCTATGTGGCTACCTAAGGATCATGCCTCATGGCTACCGAAGCTAGGCCAGTCCGTGAAGGTAGAGGTGAAGTCACCGGGCCGGTACGAATTGTACTACTCCTTCTTCTACGGCGTCATCGACTCAGTAAAGCTAGTTAACGGTGTACTCACCGATGATCAAGGCGTAGAGGTACCCGGCTACCGGCTCAATATTTCATGCTCTGATCTTCTGGCCGTAGCTGGTCGCTCACGTGTAGGCGCTAAGCCATGGCCGAGAGAGAAAATCCCGGCCCGTGTAGCAAATATTAACGCCGCTGCATCCGGTACAGGTGTGACCTACAGCGCCATACAGCCATTCGGCTATGACCCAATAGGCGTAAACACTGAAGTACGAGAGCGCGACGTGGACCACTTCAGCCCACTTGAGCTATTCCAAACAACGGTACGGGCCGAAGGTTGCCTAGCGATCTCGGCTCAAGACGCTATAAGGCCACGTTTGGAGCTTGATCTACCCGCTGTGCTGGTAGTGAAGCTAGGCGAACAGGTAACGGTAGATAGGGCCTACAACGTGCCAGCGATACCAACAGGTGCTATTGAGTATTCAGCTATGGAGCTTGACGCAACAAAAGTTGTTGACACAGTCAAAGTTGGTTACTACGCCGTATATCCGAACTCAGGAGATTACAGCTCGCACGAAGAGGCCCTAGTACTCAGCTCACGCACGAAAAAGAATGACGCAACCGTGCGATCTATTGACACTGATCATGTGATCTCCCGTGTAGCTACCACCGATTGGAAGCCAGTCTCAACCGCAGCGCTAAACGCTCTAGGAGCAACCGCAGAACTTGCGCTAGCTGCGCAACGTCACCCTAGGTGGAGACTTGCTGACGGCTTGCAGATTTTGCTCTCTGAATACGACTTGAGCCAAGGACAAGACAAGACCTTGTTCCTTAGCTTCCTCTCCGAAGAATTCCGCTTCGGCGCGTGCCTATACATCGACGGTGAAACAGAATTTCTCGACTCATACCAAAGGGTGACCTCAGGGGAAATCGTATTAGCAGAGAGTGACGAGCTAACACTCAATACAGAGCCCGCCGATTACTCGGGTACGGCAGCTATGACGATTGGCGCACTCACCGGGCAGAGCGCTAGCCGAACGATTCACATTGGGCAACTCAAAAGCATCACGGCTGACAGCACACGGCTAGTCAGCAAAATTTACTAAGGAGCATCATGGATACAACCGGAACATACCCGAAACTCAGTGACACAGACCCGCTATATGAGATCGCGGAATACACACGCCGCATGTCCACCGCACTGGATAGCGTCTACCCGCCTACCCCGGAGACGCGGCCCGTCATCATTGACAATGCCGTAGGGCGCACAGCTCGCGCATGGGACGCGGCGAACAACCGTTACCAGATGATCTATGGGGATACCGGTTGGCGCAGTGTAGAAGGATCTTTGCCCAGCGGCATTACTAATCTTGGGCCGGTGTACCTCAGACGACTAGGAAACGAAGTTTTCTTTGTCTCACAAGGAATGTCATCAAACACCGCAGGAAATATATATATCTACCTCACGCCTTCAGGGTTCAAACCTGAGGCACCATCCATCCGTGCCGGTGTATTCACTAGCCGTGGTGGCTCAGTCGTGAGGCAAATTTCACCGTATCAGGGCGGCCTTAGGGTATTAGAAATGCCAGCGAACACGGTCATTGAGGGCGGCATCTCCTATATAACAAGTGATCCATGGCCTACATCACTACCCGGTACAACGGCAGGAGTCCCAGCATGAGCCATGACCTAGACGAGACCGGCGAACCAATCCACGTTGACATTGACCCCTACATCCCTACCGGCCAGTGTGCGATTTGCACAGAGACCGCGCAGGAGACCGAACCACCGGAGCAACGCTGATTTGCCCGGACACAGAACCCCCTACACGCTCCTAGGGGGTTTTTGTGTTTAACCGGTTATCGCTTAGGTGTCGGGGTTTGTCACATTGGCTTAGCGTCGGGGTCTGCGGTTCACTTCGTCCCTCTGGAATTTCAGCAACTTGTCGACGTCCCCTCTAAGAGCACCGACTGACTCGAAAGTGGGTAGAGCGTAGGTTGCAACGGTTGACGTCCGCTCTTGAACTTTGTGGCGCTTATCCTTCCACGAAACGCTGACCTGAATGAGTCCGTGCCTCTCCATCGGAATCTCGATAGAAGGGGCAATAGTGTCTCCCGGCCACAGTGCGGGGATCGGTTTGCGGAGATCCCTATTTTGCATCCGGGGTATCCACTCAGAATTATCCTCATTCTTGAAGGATAGGGTCACCTCCGTTGCCCTAGTCGCTCCGTAGTTATTAATCATGACCCGAGTCTGCCCCTTCTCCTCGCGAGTGAAGCGAACAACAACATCAGCATGACGAGACGCTAGGAAGGGAAGCACGAACCCCCAAATACTCAGACCAAGAGCGAAAAGCGCAATAGCATTTTGCGAAACCCACGAAAAAATACTGGCTAATTCCATACTTCATTATGAAGGGTCATGTGACAACCTTATACGTCTTGGGTCTTTCTAAAAGGGCGATATTCAGGAATACGACACGCCGGGAAGACTCCGACACGGGGACAAGTTTAAGTTATTTGGCTGTGCGCAACGTGGTCCACAAGCTGTGGACGAGGAATGCAAAACATAGTGTTGGCGCGCATTCTGGGCATCCGCACCTGTGGATTGCTTGTGGATGAGTGCTAAACCGAATGACATGCATGTAATACATCATCTTGCGGTTTCGAGCAATGGCATGCACTAGATGTAGTATCTAGGTATGCATTCAGCCGAACGCATAGAGCCCCAGTCGCATCGCGTCTGGGACGAGGTAGCTGACTGGGGCCGTATTCTCTTGCGGAGGATTCGAGCCTACATCCAATTTCAGCACCGGACGTAATCCGCGTCAGGTGTTTCTGGATTTTGTCAGCTATCTCACCATCCGAAAGTGAGTAATAGACATGGCAAATCCATATAAGCCGGGAAACAAGGTTCCGGCGTCAGGACAGGTTGAACTTGTGGGACCGCGTGGAGGGCGCACGGGGGAGGAGCGGACTGTAGTCCGTGGCGAGCCTTTTCCTCCTAGCGCGGCACCCGGGCAGTCCTACCTCTACGTAGACCGGACTAAGAACAAATCCGGACGCGGCAAATGAGCCGGGAAAGAACCCTTGCCGACCCACCTATGGACGGCGAGCGTACTTTTGTTCAGGGCACCTTGTCAGATCCTAAGGGCCATTGGCTGAAGTACAACGCAAAAAACGATGAGTGGGTACGCACGAGGTAGCCCTCAGGAAATCCCCCGTTCTCTTCTTAGGGAACGGGGGTTTTTTCTTTCGAGAATATACGCGGATTGTAGACAGACTACTGGTACACCGTGTCAATGTTCCGATACCTTGCAGCCAATGCGGCGTTCAGCCTGAACAAAGGCGACCGCGTGGTGGTTACTGGACGCCTCAAAATTCGGCCCTGGACCGACTCTTCCGGTCGAACTGGAACGAGCGTGGACCTAGACGCTGAGTCGGTGGGCCACGACCTTGCATGGGGTACCGCCAGATTCACGCGCCATACGGCAGAGAAGGGAGATCAGTCCCGTGTTGCGAACGAGATTTCCGCCACCGGCGGACAAGACCTGCCGGATGACGTGGATCCGATGACTGGTGAACTGACAGGCGCGGAAACGGGGCTGAGCGAGGATGCGGACGCGGACAACGAGCAGGTACTGGTAGGTGCCGAGGCACCATTCTGACATGGAAGAATGTGGGGATGACCACTCCGCAACAGCTTTTAGGCAGGAGTGCGGCCGCGTGCGCGGTCGTGCTTCTGGTGTGCTTGCCTCTCCTCACAGGATGCTCTCCTGAACCATCGGAGACTTCAGCGACTTCGCCGACGTCGAAACCGTCGGAGGGGCTTACCGCCAGCCCAGAGAACACCCCGGGCTCTTCACCCGATTCAGCTCAGGACAGCGCCGTCGATGCACTTGTCAACGAGGTGAAGACAACACTGGAATCGTCAGCGAAGGCTGGCGGGATCACGACGGCGGCCCAGCTGAGCGCCGCGTTCGAGTCGGCAGGGATGGATCGTGGGGCCATTGAAGTGTCCCGTGACTCCACTCCCACGGGACTGGCCGTTGCTGCGCTGGAGGCAGCGGCGCCAGTGGACGGAAAGTGTGTCGTTGCTCAGGTCCGTGAAAATAAAGTCACGGTGATAACACTGCCCGTTCTGGACAGCGGACTCTGCTTCATCGGAGACGAACGGTAGGGCAGACCGGTTCAACCCGCCTAAAATGTGTTTTCCTCCTGCTGACGGACTAGCCTTATAGGTATGGCGGAATTTATTTACACAATGTCCAAGGCCCGCAAAGCCGTTGGCGAGAAAGTCATCCTTGATGACGTGAGCATGTCCTTCTACCCCGGTGCCAAAATCGGTGTAGTCGGGCCCAATGGTGCGGGAAAGTCCACCATCCTCAAAATCATGGCTGGCATCGACCAGCCATCCAATGGCGAAGCGAAGCTGAGCGCCGGCTACACTGTGGGCATCTTGCTGCAAGAACCGCCGCTCAACGAAGACAAAACGGTTCTTGGAAACGTCCAGGAGGGCGTTGGCGAGATCTACAGCAAAATTCAGCGGTTCAATATGATTTCCGAGGAAATGGCCAGCCCAGACGCGGACTACGATGTGCTGCTGGAGGAGATGGGCAAACTCCAGGAAGCCATTGATGCCGCTGATGCGTGGGATATCGATTCCCAGCTCGAGCAAGCGATGGACGCACTCCGCTGCCCGCCGGGAGACGCAGACGTCAGTGTGCTCTCAGGTGGCGAACGACGCCGTGTGGCGCTGTGCAAGTTACTTCTGCAAAAGCCCGACCTGCTGCTTCTTGACGAACCGACCAACCACCTCGACGCCGAGAGCGTCCTCTGGTTGGAGCAGCACCTGAAGTCTTACCACGGCGCCGTGCTTGCGGTCACCCACGATCGTTACTTCCTTGACCACGTGGCTCAGTGGATCGCGGAGGTGGACCGGGGGCACCTTTACCCTTACGAGGGCAACTACTCCACTTATCTAGAAAAGAAGCGTGCCCGTCTAGAAGTTCAGGGCAAAAAAGACGCCAAAATGGCAAAACGACTTTCGGAAGAACTTGAGTGGGTCCGCTCTAACGCCAAGGGACGACAGACAAAGTCCAAGGCACGCCTGGGACGCTACGAGGAAATGGCAGCGGAAGCTGAGCGTACCCGCAAGCTCGACTTCGAGGAGATCCAGATTCCGCCGGGCCCGCGCCTTGGGAACCTGGTCATAGAAGCCGACAACCTGAAAAAGGGCTATGGAGATCGTGTTCTGATCGACGGGCTCTCCTTCACACTTCCACGCAACGGGATCGTCGGTGTGATCGGCCCAAATGGCGTCGGGAAGACTACGTTGTTCAAGACCATTGTCGGGATGGAACCACTCGACAACGGGGAGCTGAAAATCGGGGACTCAGTTAAGATTTCCTACGTGGATCAGTCCCGCGGTGGTCTTGATGAAAACAAGTCTGTATGGGAGACCGTCTCAGATGGTCTCGACTACATTCAGGTTGGCAATGTTGAAATGCCTTCACGTGCCTATGTGTCCGCGTTCGGCTTCAAGGGCCCAGACCAGCAGAAGAAGTCGGGGGTGCTCTCGGGTGGTGAGCGAAACCGCCTCAACTTGGCTATGACCCTCAAACAAGGCGGCAATCTCCTTCTACTCGACGAACCGACCAACGACCTCGACGTCGAAACGCTGTCGAGTCTGGAAAACGCACTGCTTGAATTCCCGGGCTGCGCCGTCGTCGTATCGCACGACCGCTGGTTCTTGGACCGAGTGGCAACGCATATCCTCTCCTACGAGGGCACGGAGGAAAACCCAGCGAACTGGTACTGGTTTGAAGGCAACTTCGATTCGTACGAGCAGAATAAGGTGGAGCGTCTTGGGGCAGACGCAGCGAAACCTCACCGTGTCACGCATCGCCGGTTGACTCGAGGCTAACGGAACTTAGCACCGCGGAGGTCATCCTCTGGCGTCGGCGGCCTCTCGTGTGAGGGCGCCAGCGTTGGAGGGTGGCCTCCGTTATTTTTGCGACGCCATACGACGCAGTTTTTGGGCCATGACCTGTTTCTGGAGGGCCCCCATGACTTTGCTCTTGCCATCGCGCGGCACGCGGATCATTCCTTCCTGCGCCACCGAAGCAACGAGCAGTCCATCCTGACTATAGATCCGGCCCTGCGAAAGACCTCTGGCTCCTGAAGCGCTTGGCGATTGCTGCACGTATAGTAGCCACTCGTCGACTTTGACTGGACGGTGCCACCACATGGCGTGATCCAGACTGGCTACGCTCATCCCCGGTGCGATCCAGCTCATGCCGTGTCTGCGAAGGATCGGTTCCAGCAGGGTGTAGTCGCTGGCGAAAGCCAATGCGGCTCGGTGAAGGTTCTGGTCCTCAGGCATTGAAGCGGTTGTCTTCATCCATACGGCGTTGGTCGCTGTGTGCTTGCCCTTGGACTGCACGTACAGGGCCGGGGTTATATGCCGGATGTCGAAGGGGCGCTCGAACGCCCACGCTTGCGCTACCGGGTGGTCGAATTTTCCTAAGAGTTCGGCCGTGCTCGGAAGTGACTCGGGGTCTGGCATCCCCTGGGGCATGGGCTCGTAGTGTTCCAAGCCGACGTCGTCCACTTGAAAGGACGCGATCAGCGAAAGAATGGGCACACCATTTTGGTAGGCGTGCGTACGCCTCGCCGAAAACGAACGGCCGTCGCGAAGCCTCTGCACGCCGAACGTGATGGGCTGATCCGGGTCACCAGGCCGAAGAAAGTAGCCGTGCATCGAATGTATGGGGCGTTCATCTACGGTCCGCATAGCGGCCATGAGCGATTGCCCGAGGACTTGGCCACCAAATACCCGCTGATTGGGTTGAGTGCGCCGGGCTCCTACGAAAATTTCCTCATCCGTGTGCGCGCTGTCCGCGTCACTGAGGGTCAGCAGCTCAAGAAGTGACGTCGTGGGGTCCGGAAATTCATCTGCAGGCATGTTATGACCCTAAACGTAGGTGGCGCCAGCTTCCAATACCTAGGCCACGTGCCGGTTGGTGCCGTCCGACCCAGCTGTCTGGCACGATGGAAAGTATGAGCCATGAAGCAGCTTCTGAAACAGACGAGATGGAGTTCCCGGACCCTCAAGTGACCGCGGATCTGCATACCTTTATTACGCGCAGTAGAACGGTCGATGACGGGGCGGTGCGGCTGGTAGCTACCGGCAAGGTCCTTGCCGCGTACGTCTGCGTGGTGAAGCCGTCGTTTCTGGGGCAGGAGGCGCCCACGATTATCGGACTGCGGACCATGCCGCTCCAACGCGCATTCACTATCGACCGGACAGTGTCGTTGGCTTCCATGGGAGACCGCTTGGCTCGTCTAGGACCGGATGAAGTGAGGGTGTCAGTTCCGTCAGTCACTGTTCAGGAGGCGTGGACGGGCATCGCCGCACCTCGTACAGGGTGGGAACGTCGCGGCGATATTGCAGCTACGACTCTCGAAACAGCGGCCCGAGACGGAGTTCGGGACGTCGCGGAAGCACTTCCGGAGAATCCGGGTTCCCCGGTTCTCAGCAGTGTTCGCAGTGCAGTGTGGGGATCGCCTATTGAGGGCGCTCCTGAGTCGCTACCTGCCGGCGCAGCTTTTGCTGCGTACACGCTTGGATTCCTCGATCCGGAAGAGCCAGCCGTCGTGTTGGAAACCGGTAGGTGGCTCCGGCTGACCAGCAGACGCGGGCATGTTCTGGTGCGGCGTCCTGCGGCTTTACCGGATCGCTGATTCTGACGGCTTCGATCAGGCGGAATTGACGAGGGAGTGCGCGGCCCGGTCCATATAATCCCACAGTGTCGCTTCGTGAAGCGGTGGGAGCTCGAGCGAATCAACGGCGCTTCGCATGTGTAATAGCCATCGGTCCCGGGCAAGTGGTGTCACGCGGAAGGGACCATGGCGCATTCTCAAGCGTGGATGGCCCCTGGTTTCGCTATACGTTTTCGGGCCGCCCCAATACTGTTCAAGAAACATGCGGAAGCGTTCCTTTGCTGGCTCGAGGTCTTCCTCGGGATACATGGGACGTAGGACTTCATCATCGGCAACGCCGTCGTAAAAGACGTTTATGAGTTTCACAAACGTTGGGTGACCGCCTATGGCCTCGTAAAAATTCTCGGTTTCAATGGTCAAAACCTACTCAACACCTGTCTTCGGTTGGTGGTGGACGGGAAAGTTCACGCTTCGGGCAATGAAGCACACGCTATGAGCTGGAACGTGGAGGGTCTGCGCCTTTTCTGCGTGTGCTTTTTCACTGACCACAACGTGTGGGTGTAGCACCACTTCAGTAAACTGACCGCTGCCATCGCGGTTCAGATGCAACGTTCCTTCTGCCGCGTCAGAATAGCTCGTGACGGTAATGCCGTTCTTGACCGCGAGGTGGAGATACGACAACATGTGGCACTGCGTAAGAGCCGCAAGCAGCAGCTGTTCGGGATTCCAGCGGTCGCGATCACCATGAAATGTCGGGTCTGCTGTGCCCACGAGGTCGGGCAAACCCTCGCCTCGAATGATGTGGTCTCGCCCGTAGCCTCGGTATGACGAGGTTCCCGTGCCACGGTTGCCCGTCCACTGAACCTGAACCTGATAATGATGCTGCGAAAGATCCATGAGACTTTCCTGCCTAAATCAAAGGTGCCGCCCACCATACCGGTCGGCGGCACCTTTGAGCCTACTAGGGCGTCATTTATCGGCGGATTGTGCCTTCAGCGCTCGGACGATTCCGTCCCGACTTTCAACCACAAGGCGGCGAAGTGAAGGACTCTCTGTGCCTAGATTCTCGATGAAGTGGTCCGTGAGTTCCAATGTTTCGGTGGACGTCAAACGCGAGGGGTAAAGTCCCACGATGATCTGCTGAGCAATTTCGTGGGTTCGGTCTCTCCACACCTGCTGCGCGGACTCAAAGTACTTTCCGGCATAAGGCTCCAGAAGTGCCTGGTCATGGACACGGGAGAACCCTGCGATCGCAGAACGCTGTGCAGCGTTGGGCATATCGGTGCTCACGACGATGGACTCCCACGCGGCCGCCTTGGCCTCAGGCGTGGCAATAGCGGCCTTGGCCTGAGCCGCGGCAAGCTGCCCTGTTGCCGTTGAATCCTGTGCGAACTCGACGTCGATGTGTTCCTGACCGTAGCGACCGCCCACAACCAACGAGGTGAGCAACTCCCATCGAAGATCGGCGTCCACGCTGAGGCCAGTAAGTTCTAGGGTCCCCGTGAGAAGGCCTTCAATGACGTTCAGCTGTTCTTCCGTCTTTGCGTGACGTGAATAGGCTTTGACGAACTGGAGCTGGGAGTCAGATTCGGCCACGGCCTCCTGAGCCAAAGCCCACAGACTGTCAGCGGCAGCAACACCCATTTCCGCCTGATCATCTGGATTGACGTAGTACGTCAAAGTGGTTGCGAGCTGCCCGAGCAGCACCAGTACGACGGATGAATCGGATTCCGAACCTACGTTCTGCAGGATCAGTTCGACATAGTCACGAGCAGGCGTCTCGCCGTCGCGTGCCGCATCCCACGCCGAAGCCCACACAAGGGTCCGCGGAAGGGACTCGGAGAAGTCCTTGAGATGACGCGTGACTGTGCGCTGTGATCCAGCATCCAACCGGATTTTTGCGTACGCGAGGTCATCATCATTGAGTAGAACAATGTGGGGCTTCCTCATGCCGATGAGGTCCGGAACTTCCGTGCGATCGCCATGGACATCGAGTTCTACTCTGTGGCTGCGCTCCAGCTTGCCCTCGTCGGTGAGGTCGTAAAAGCCGACGCCGAGACGATGTGGCCGTAGCGTTGGAAAGTTCTCAACCGCCGTCTGAAGAACCGCAAATGACGTGATGACGCCGTCGTCGTCCGTATCGATTTCGGGGCGGAGCGTATTCACGCCGGCTGTCTCTAGCCAGAGCGAAGACCATTCCTTCAGATCCCGGCCGCTGGCAGCTTCCAGTTCGGAGAGTAGGTCCACCAGTTCGGTGTTCTTCCAGGAATGCTTTTCGAAGTATTCACGCACCCCTGACATGAATTCTTCCTGACCCACCCAGGCGACGAGTTGTTTGAGGACGGAAGCGCCCTTGGCATACGTGATGCCGTCGAAATTGACCTGAACATCCTCAAGATCATTGATGGGCGCGACTATAGGGTGGGTGGACGGCAACTGGTCCTGCCGGTAGGCCCATGCCTTCTCCATGGAGGCAAACGTGGTCCAGGCTTGCTTCCACTCGGTATTTTCGGCGGCAGCAAGAGCGGACATGAATTCCGCGAACGACTCGTTGAGCCAGAGATCATTCCACCAGCGCATGGTGACGAGGTCGCCAAACCACATGTGTGCTAGCTCGTGAAGGATAGTGATAGCCCTGCGTTCCACCATGGCGTCCGTCACTCGGGAGCGGAAAATGTAGCTCTCTAGGAACGTGACCGCGCCGGCGTTCTCCATGGCGCCGGCGTTGAACTCAGGCACAAACAACTGGTCGTACTTCGAGAACGGGTATGGCGTACCGAACTGCTTTTCATAGAACTCAAAACCCTGCCGTGTGAGGGCGAAGATGTTCTCTGCGTCGAGGTGCTCCATCAGCGACTTGCGAGCAAAGATGCCGAGCGGAATGATCCGTCCGTCGGAGCTCGTCAGCTCGCTGCGAACTGCTTGATACGGCCCGGCGATGAGAGCGGTGACATAGGAAGACAGCACAGGTGTGGGTTCGAATGACCACGTTGACCTGTTCCCGCCGCCGTCGATACTTCCAGCGTCGACGGGATGAGGAGTAGGTGAGTTGGAGATCACATCCCAGTAGGAGGGGGCTGTCACCTGAAACCGGAACGTTGCCTTGAGATCAGGCTGCTCGAAGACAGCGAACATGCGACGGGAATCTGGGACCTCGAATTGGCTGTAAAGGTAGACTTCGTTGTCCACTGGGTCCACGAACCGGTGCAGTCCCTCGCCGGTGTTCATGTACATTCCGTCGGCTTCGACAACGAGTTCGTTGGACGCGGCGAGATTATCAAGCCTGATGCGAACGCCGTCGGACACTTCCGTTGCGTCCAACTCCACGCCGTTGAGCGTCACGCGGTGAACAACACTGGTCACTGCGTCAATGAAAGTTGATGCTCCCGTTGATGCGGAAAACCGCACGACGGTAGTGGATCCGAAGATCTTGTCGCCCCGAGTGAGGTCAAGGTTCACGTCGTAAGATTCGACGTTGAGCAGGTTGGCGCGCTCCTGGGCTTCGGTGCGCGTCAGGTTCATTCCTGGCAAGGTAATGCCTCCAGTAGTGAGTCATGGGTGGTCACGGACCGCTCCCCGGCGGCGTGAGCTACGTTACGCGGTTCTGGCACTTCTTCACCACTTGAGGTGCTTGGCGCGTAGGATCACCTCCATGAATTCACCATTTCGGCAACCCCCCGAGTTCACGACACGCCCTACACTCCGCGGAACGTTCGGCATGGTTTCGAGTACGCACTGGCTCGCCAGCGCTGCCGCTCAGAGCGTTCTGGAGCGCGGGGGGAATGCTTTCGACGCCGCCGTCGCTGGAGGTTTCGTTCTCCACGTGGTGGAGCCGCACCTTAACGGTCCCGGTGGAGATATGTCCACGCTCGTGTCCACCGAAGATGGTGGCACCAGAGTGCTCATGGGCCAGGGCCCCGCTCCTGCCAGCGCTACCATCGAGCACTACCGCTCTGAAGGGCTCGACGCCGTTCCCGGTTCCGGCGCTCTGGCGGCAGCTGTCCCGGGCGCGGTGGACGCTTGGCTTCTGCTCTTGGCAGACCGAGGGACCATGGAACTGCGGGATGTGCTGTCCTATGCAATTCACTATGCGCGTCACGGTCACCCCGTGCTGGATCGAGTGTGCCGGACCATAGCCGCCGTTGAAGATTTATTTACTGAGCACTGGCCCGATTCCGCGCAGTTGTGGATGCCACAGGGCCGTGTTCCATTGCCGGGGGAGCTCGTAACCAACCCCGGCTACGCGGACACCCTGGAGCGTCTTATCGAAGCCAGCGACGGTGAACCGACGCGGTCCCACCGGATTGGAGCGGCTCGCAACGTGTGGGCTCAGGGGTTCGTTGCGGATGCGATAGGGGCCAATGCTGCTCGCGTTCACCGCCACTCCAGCGGAACCGACCATGCGGGGGTGATAACTGCCGCCGACGTCGGATCCTTTTCCGCGAGCTGGGAGGAACCAGTGACGCTGAATTTTCGGGGGCATACGATTTCAAAAACCGGGCCGTGGGGGCAGGGGCCTGTCTTGCTGCAGACGTTGGCTATCCTCGATGGTTTTGATGACTCGCGGCTGGACCCGGGAACGGCTTTGGGGGTGCACACGATTACCGAGGCGCTAAAGCTGGCGATGGCGGACCGGGATGCATACTACGGTGATCCGGCAGACCCAGAGGCGGTCCCTCTGGAAACACTCCTATCTCCGGAATACGCAGCCCATCGAAGGACCCTCATTGGTGAGTCCGCGTCAGAAGAATTCCTTCCTGGCACGATAGATGGATGTGATGCCTATGTTCCGCCGCTGGTGACCCTGGACGAGTGGGACGAGTCCCGAGGCGATTCTGCCGGCGGCGCGGCAGTCGGCGAACCGACAGTGGGTGACCACGGGCAGACCAGGGGCGATACATGCCATATCGATGTGGTGGATAAGTGGGGAAATATGATTGCCGCCACGCCGTCAGGAGGTTGGCTACAATCCTCTCCGGCGATACCTGAATTAGGATTTTGTCTGGGCACCCGCCTGCAAATGACGTGGCTCGATGAAGCAGCACCGTCGGCGCTGCGTCCAGGCAGCCGCCCGCGAACTACCCTGACACCTACTCTCGTCAGTAAAAACGGACGCGTTGTTGAAGCGTTGGGCTCTCCTGGCGGTGATCAACAAGAACAGGGGCAGCTTCTATACCTATTGCGACGTCTAGTTGGTGGATACACGCCGCAGGAAGCGATCGACGCACCCGCCTTCCATACGACGTCGTTGGCTGCTTCCTTTTGGCCTCGGACATGGGAGCCGGCCGGACTGGTCGTAGAGGACAGGCTAGGACCCGAATGTTTAACTGAACTGGCACGTCGCGGACACAGGATCACCCGGGCCGGGGACTGGTCTCTGGGCCGGCTCTGCACCGTTGGCCGGGACAACGAAGGGGTTCTTTTTGCGGCGGCGAATCCTCGGGGAATGCAGGGATACGCATCGGGTCGGTAGGCTTAAGGCGATGGCTCCCACCGAACGCAAAGGACCCTGTTGATGCGCGTACATATTGCAACTGATCACGCTGGCATGGAACTCAGTTTCCACCTCATCTCGCACCTTCGCGCTGCCGGTCACGACGTCCACGACCATGGCCCCCAGAGTTACGACCCGCAAGATGACTACCCGGGTTTCTGCATCAGTGCGGCGAAGGCTGTAGCCGAGGACATCGGAACCGGGCTACACTCGCTCGGCCTCGTTCTTGGCGGCTCGGGCAACGGCGAGCAGATCGCCGCTAACAAGGTCCAGGGCATCCGTGCCGCGTTGATCTGGAGCACGGATACAGCCATGTTGGCACGCCAGCACAATGATGCCAATGTTGCGGCTCTCGGTGGACGTCAGCACAGCCTCGAGGAGGCGACGACGCTCGTGGACGTGTTTCTTGCGGAGCCGTTCAGCGGTGACGCGCGGCACGAACGGCGCATCAACCAGATATCGAATTTTGAGCTGACGGGCAAGGTCGCGGAGTAACTCGATGCCTGAGGGCCATTCTGTTCACCGCCTGGCTCGCCAGTTCGGATCCGTCTTCGTGGGCAGGAGACTTTCGGTCAGTAGCCCCCAGGGACGGTTTGCCGCCGGTGCACGCCGCATTGACGGGCAAACCCTCATCGGTTCTCGGGCACACGGTAAACAGATGTTCTTGACCTTCGACAACGACTTGGAGTTGCGTGTCCATCTGGGGCTATATGGTGCCTGGAGTTTCGGTGGCGACCATACCTTCAGGGGCGCCTCCAGCATCGGCGCTCCGCGGAGGGTGGGGGAGCAGGAGGTGTCCGACGACGATGAGGAACTCTCGTACGCTGGCCCTCCTGCGCCCGTTGGAGCGGTGCGTGTTCGGTTCGTAGCATCACATGGTTGGGCGGATTTGCGTGGGCCCACAGCCTGCGAAGTCCTCACCTTTGATGAGAGCGCCATGATCGAGTCAAGACTTGGTTCGGACCCGTTAGATCCACGTAGCGATTCCGATATCTTCGCGGCCAAGGTCCGGCGGAGCAGAACTTCTATCGCCGCCCTGCTGATGAATCAGGCTGTCATCGCTGGCGTCGGCAACGTCTACCGGGCCGAAGTCCTTTTTCGGCAGCGATTGAACCCTCGGACGCCAGGGAGTGAACTGACAACGGAAGACACACAGGCCCTGTGGAGCGAAACGGTCGCTGCGATGCTCGACGGCGTACGTGATGGACGGATAGTGACAACCGACCCACCGGAATGGGGTGGAGACGTGGCCAAGTCCGAGGAAGCACACTACGTCTACCGGCGTGCGGGCCAGCAATGCAGGATCTGTGGTGCGGAGATCCAAATCTTAGAGTTGGCCGCCCGTAAATTGTACTGGTGTCCGGTCTGTCAGACCTGATCTTTGTACGTATGGAGGGGACGACGGGAATCGAACCCGCGTGATCAGTTTGGAAAACTGAGGCTCTACCATTGAGCTACGTCCCCGGTGCCCGAAGGCAGAAATTAGATTAGCACGTCCGGCAGGCGGATCGGGAATCGGCGGAGAAAACACCGTCTGTGCAGCGTGGAACAGCCCAAACTGGTCTTGATGAAAACGTATTTGGTGAACCGAAACATCGGGTCCGCGACACCACGAATTGTATCTGGGCAGACATTGCCGATAGTCTATCAACTGCACTAACGGGGTGTAGCTCAGCTTGGCGAGAGCGCCTGCTTTGGGAGCAGGAAGTCGCAGGTTCGAATCCTGTCACCCCGACTCTGCGTCTTGACGGACCAGTCCCAATCCCAATCATTTCAGGAGTACTACGCTGTGAAGAGCGCTGTCGACAACCTCACTCCCACCCGGGTCAAGCTGAACGTCGAGGTTCCACTTGAGGAATTGAAGCCGAGCATCGATGAGGCTTACAAGACGATCGCCAGCCAGATTCAGGTTCCGGGCTTCCGTAAGGGAAAGGTGCCCAGCCGGCTCATCGACCAGCGTGTTGGTCGCGGCTACGTCATCGAGACCGCAATTAATGAAGGTCTCAATGGGTTCTACCAGGCAGCCGTTCAGGAAACGGGCATTCGTCCGCTGAGCCGCCCCGAGGTAGAGGTCAACGAGGTACCGGACCCCACGGAGAACAAGGGCCAGCTCGCGTTCACCGTAGAGCTTGACGTCCGCCCTGAGATCGAACTTCCTGAGTATTCCGGCTTGGAGGTCACCGTCGAGGCCGCTGAAGCTTCTGAGGAAGATGTCGACAAGGCCCTCGATGACTTACGTGGGCGTTTCGGAACGTTAACTGCGGTTGAACGTCCCGCCAGCGAAAACGATTTCGTGACGCTCGACCTGACAGCGAAGGTTGAGGATGAAGTTGTTGACTCGGCCACGGACCTCTCCTACCAAGTAGGAGCCGGAACCATGCTGGAAGGCATGGACGAGGCGATCACCGGCTTGAGTGCTGACGAGTCCGCGATCTTTGAAAGTACCTTGGCCGGTGGGGACCACCAAGGCAAGAACGCACAGGTCTCCGTCGACGTGAAAGCGGTCAAGGAGCGCAAACTACCCGAAGCCGACGACGACTTTGCCCAGCTTGCCAGCGAATTCGACACCATCGCTGAGCTGCGCGAGGACCTCGCCAAGCAGGCTGCAGAAGGCAAGGTTGTGGAGCAGGGCGTGGAGGCCCGAGACAAGGTGCTAGACAAGCTCGTCGAGATGATCGAGGTAGCTGTCCCGGAATCGGTCATCGATGAGCAGCTCGAACAGCACTTCAGCGATGAAGCAAACGAACGGTCCGGCGAAGACCATGACACGGAAGAGCACCGTGCGGAAATTCGCAGTAACACCGAACGTGCCTTCCGCAACGAGGTCATTCTTGACACCATCGCGGACAAGGAAGAAGTCGGCGTCAGCCAGAATGAGCTGATCGACTACATCGTCACGACCGCTAGCCAGTACGGCATGGAACCCAACCAGTTTGCACAGATTATCGATCAGAGTGGTCAAGTTCCCATGATGGTCGGTGAAGTACGTCGCCGTAAGGCACTGGCAAAGGTTCTCGAGTTGGCAGTTGTCACGGACTCTGAGGGCAATACCGTTGACCTGAGCGATTTCGTTAGTGCAGCAGAAGAGGAAGTCGACGACGCGGCGGCCCAAGAAGAGATTGTGTCGGAGACTGAACAGTCCGAGGCAACGGAGTCGGCGGACGAGACCTCAACCAAGTCCTGATCGAACATCGGTAAAGCCGCCATCCCTCGCTGGGTGGCGGCTTTACTTTTCGGCCGGAGAGCTTCGATGATTCGGTTCACAGAGAACCTGAGGAACTATGGAAGTGCGCCATCGTGCGCCAACAGCGAACAGCATCGAGTTGGACGCACGACGCCGTTTGAAACAGGTTAGTGTCCAGAGTGAGAAAAGTTTAGTACTGGTCCAACGAGAGGTCAGAGATCATGGCAAACGAGCCCACCACGCCGCGAATGGCAACAGTTGATCCCGCAAGTAGGGATGACTACATCTATAACCGGCTCCTCAAAGAGCGCATCATCTGGCTCGGTTCAGAAGTCCGAGACGAAAACGCGAACGCCATCTGCTCGCAGCTATTGTTGCTGTCCGCTGAAGATCCTGAGAAGGACATCTACCTGTACATCAATTCTCCTGGAGGATCGGTTACAGCGGGCATGGCAATCTACGACACCATGCAGTTCATCCCCAATGACGTTGTGACTGTTGCAACGGGACTCGCTGCCTCGATGGGTCAGTTCCTCCTGTCATCGGGCGCGAAGGGCAAGCGATACGTAACCCCGCATGCACGCATCCTGATGCACCAGCCATCAGGCGGTATTGGGGGTACAGCTTCGGATATCCGTATCCAAGCAGAATTGATTCTGCACATGAAACAAGTCATGGCTGAGCTGACGGCCGAGCAGACCGGTCAGAGCATAGAGACGATTTTGCGCGACAACGACCGCGACAAGTGGTTCACGGCGAAGGAAGGCCTTGAGTATGGCTTCTTCGACCAGATTTCCGCATATGCCGGCAATGTTTCCGGCGGTGGCGGGACAAGCCGCAGCTAGCCCACCGGAACTTTCCCCAGTTCAGACTTATGTAGGAGAGACAGTGAATTTCAATTTTGGGACCGCCGCAGGCGGCCACGCACCTCAGATGCCGAACGATCGGTACATTCTGCCGCAGTTCGAAGAGCGCACGCCTTACGGCTTCAAGCGCCAAGACCCGTACACGAAGCTGTTCGAGGACCGCATTATTTTCCTTGGCGTGCAGGTCGATGATGCTTCCGCGGATGACATCATGGCGCAGCTCTTGGTTCTGGAATCAACGGATCCCGAGCGAGACATCACCCTGTACATCAACTCGCCGGGTGGGTCATTCACGGCAATGACCGCTATCTACGACACCATGCAGTTCATCAGGCCAGAGGTGCAGACAGTATGTCTTGGCCAGGCCGCTAGCGCTGCAGCAGTGCTGCTCGCCGCTGGGGCGCCGGGCAAACGGCTCGCATTGCCCAATGCCCGGGTTCTTATCCACCAGCCGGCTCTGGGCGGCGGCGGTCAGGGGCAGGCTTCGGATTTGGAGATCCAGGCCGCGGAGGTCATGCGCATGCGTGCTTGGCTAGAAGATACTCTGGCCCTTCACAGTGGCAAGTCGTCTGAACAGGTCAACAGGGATATTGAGCGAGACAAAATCCTGACAGCTGCGGAAGCCACGGCCTATGGTCTGGTAGACGAGGTACTGACGTCCCGTAAAGTGACGCCGCCCAAGATCAACAAGCCGTAGGAACCGATCGCCTGCGGTGCAGGTAAACCTGTCCGAACAGGCATTTCGGTCAGTGAATTGCAGCGCCATGTGACCTAGAGTGGTGTTGTTCAACGACGCCGTCCGGCAAAGGTGAAAACACGTTAGGGGACAGAATATGGCGCGCATTGGTGAGAGCACGGATTTGTTGAAGTGCTCCTTCTGCGGTAAGAGCCAGAAACAAGTCCGGAAGCTCATAGCTGGCCCCGGCGTGTATATCTGTGATGAGTGTATCGAGCTCTGCAACGAGATTATCGAAGAAGAGTTGTCGGAAGTTGCGGACCTTGGAACTTTCGAGCTGCCGAAGCCTAAGGAGATCTTTGATTTCCTACAGGAATACGTCATTGGTCAAGAACCAGCTAAACGTTCGCTGGCCGTAGCCGTCTATAACCACTACAAGCGCATTCAGTCCGGCCACGCGCCCAAGACCGCCGAAACGTTCACTGACCATGCTCCGGCGGAAGAAGTGGAAATTGCCAAATCCAACATTCTGCTCGTTGGCCCCACCGGATGCGGAAAAACGTATCTAGCACAGACACTCGCTCGACGTCTGAACGTTCCCTTCGCCGTCGCTGATGCCACTGCATTAACTGAGGCAGGCTACGTTGGTGAAGATGTAGAGAATATCCTTCTGAAGCTCATCCAGGCAGCGGATTACGACGTCAAGAAGGCCGAACAGGGCATTATCTACATCGACGAAATCGACAAAATCTCCCGTAAGAGTGAGAATCCCTCGATTACGCGTGATGTTTCTGGTGAGGGTGTTCAACAGGCACTGCTAAAGATCCTCGAAGGAACTGTTGCGTCGGTTCCACCCCAGGGTGGTCGGAAACATCCGCACCAAGAGTTCATCCAGATCGATACGACCAACGTCTTGTTCATCGTCGCAGGTGCATTTGCCGGGCTAGAGGAGATAATTGGTTCTCGGGCAGGGCGGAAGGGCATCGGGTTTGGGGCGCCGCTGAGCTCACTCAAAAATGACGAAGTATCCTACGGGGATGTCATGCCGGAAGATCTCCTTAAATTTGGGCTGATTCCGGAGTTCATTGGCCGCTTGCCCGTCATCACCACGGTTAACCATTTGGATCAAGAAGCACTGATCCAAATTCTCACGGAGCCCAAAAACGCGTTGATCAAGCAGTACCAAAAAATGTTTGCGCTGGATGGTGTGGAACTGGTGTTCAAACCAGATGCACTCCATGCTATTGCCGAGCAGGCACTTGCCCGGGGGACCGGTGCTCGTGGACTACGGGCGATTCTCGAAGAAGTTCTTCTACCGGTCATGTTTGACCTCCCCAGTCGAGACGATGTCGCCTCGGTGGTAATCACGGGAGAGACGGTTCTTAATCAGGCGGAGCCCACATTAATCTCCCATGATGTTGTTGCCAAACGAAGGAACAAATCGGCCTAGCCCCACGGTTCTAGTATCTGACAACCTTTTCAATCCAGGAGGTAAATCAGTGCCTGAATCAACCACTGCTACAACAGCCGATTTCTGGTTCGACCCCATGTGTCCTTTTGCATGGATTACGTCCAGGTGGATAGACGAAGTCAAACAGGTGCGTGATATCGCCGTCGATTGGCATGTCATGAGCCTGAGCATCCTCAACGAGGGGCGCGACCTACCCGCTGACTATCGCGAAAGCATGGATAAGGCTTGGAGCCCCGTACGCGTAATAACAGCTGCCCGGGAGCTACATGGCAAGGAGTACGTCAAGCGCCTCTACGATGCTATGGGCACCAGAATCCATCAGGATGGCAATGGCGACCTTGATGCGGTCATCGCGGAATCCTTGGTTGATGCCGGGTTGCCGGCTGAGCTTGCTTCATATGGGGTGTCCGACGACTTTGACGGACAGCTGCGGGCATCACATCAGGAGGCTATCGACAAGGTCGGCGATGAGGTGGGGACGCCAGTCGTTGCGTTCAACGGCACGGCGTTCTTTGGCCCAGTCTTGACGCGCATTCCGCGCGGTGAGGAGGCAGGCCGCATTTTTGACGGGGCTATTCTCATGGCAGACTTCCCAGAGTTCTTTGAGCTGAAACGTTCGCGGACCGAGAGCCCGCAATTCGACTGATTAACGCGCCCGTTATCTGACCGATGGGTTGGACGACGAGGCAACGTTAAATAAGGAGGGGGCGGCCGCAGTTTATGCGGTCGCCCCCTCCTTTGTCGTTCGCGCTATACTCTGGACGATTCGTCTGGGTCTGCGAGTACAACATCGGAGACGGTCAACTGGCCATCGTGTTCTTTTAGCGAAAGTTCGCGGACGTTGCCAGCTGCCTTGAGGTCACCCAAGCCGGCTTTGAGACGCAATATCTCTGCTGCACGGGCGCTGATGATGGCACTGATGACCTCAGTGCGCTGCTTGACCTTCGTTTCTGATTTCGCTTTGCGAATGCCGCCCAGCGCCTCGCCAACGGTGGACAGCACGCTGGCGTCCGCCTCGCCGGCAGATACCGGCATCAACGACACGGAAGGCCACGACGCGCGGTGAACGGAGCCCTGCCGCCACCAACCCCATACCTCATCGGTAGCGAATGGCTGGAACGGGGCGAATAGGCGCAGGAGCGCATCCAGTGCAGTGGCCAACGTGCAGAGGACGGATTTCTGCTCGCTTTCACCAGCGGCGCCGTAGGCCCGGTCCTTGATCAGTTCTACGTAGTCGTCCGTGAACGACCAGAAGAACGATTCCGTGATTTGGAGGGCACGTGCATAGTCGTACTTTTGGAACGCCTTCGTGGACTGATCAACGACATCGGCTAGACGTGCCAGCAGAGCCCGGTCCAAATGATTTGAGATCAGTGACGGGTCGTCAGAGGCAATGTCCGCTTCGGTGACACCGAGATTCAGAACAAACTTTGACGCGTTCAGCAATTTGATCGCTAGTCGCCGGCCGATCTTCATCTGGGCAACTTCGTATGCGGTATCCGCTCCGAGCCGGGCTGATGCGGCCCAATAGCGGACCGCGTCTGCCCCGTATTCATCAAGGACGTCATTGGGGACTACCACGTTGCCCTTGGACTTGGACATCTTCTTCCGGTCCGGATCCAGAATCCACCCAGAGAGGGCCGCGTGTTTCCATGGGATGGAATCCTGCAGAGAGTCCGCCCGCACCGCGCTGGAGAACATCCATGTCCTGATGATGTCGTGCCCTTGGGGGCGGAGGTCGAACGGGAATATTTTGGCGAAGAACTCGTCATCGCGTCCCCATTTGCCAACAATCTGGGGTGTAAGGGACGACGTCGCCCAGGTATCAAGGACGTCTTCGTCACCTGTGAATCCGCCAGGGAGGCCTCGCTGCGATTCTTCAAACCCCGGCGCTGGTTCTGCCGCTGGATCTACCGGCAATGAATCTAGAGCTGGAAGGATTGGATGGTCGTAGTTGGGATTTCCGGCACTATCCAAGCGGTACCAAACGGGAATGGGAACGCCAAAGAACCGTTGGCGCGATACCAACCAGTCACCGTTGAGCCCCTGAATCCAGTTCTCATATCTGGAGCGCATGAACGCAGGGTGGAAGTCGATGTCGCGTCCGCGGTTGATGAGTTGTTCGCGGCGGTCTGCATCGCGGCCACCATTGCGGATGTACCACTGCCTCGAGGTGACGACTTCCAAGGGTTTGTCGCCCTTTTCAAAGAAGTTCACGGGGTGCATGATCTTCTTCGGTTCACCGTCGAGCAGGTTCTGATCTTGTAGGAGGGCTACGATAGTTTCCTTGGCGGAGAATACAGTTTTGCCCGCGAGTGTTTCGTACTGAACCCGACCGGATGTGGACTCGATCCACGATGGAGTCTCAGGCAGAATGCGACCGTCCCTGCCGATGATGGCTCGGGTGGGCAGCTGGAGTGCACGCCACCATGTGACATCGGTCAGGTCCCCAAAAGTACAAACCATAGCGATACCCGAACCCTTGTCCGGTTTAGCCATGGGATGCGCCAGAATCTCCACGGCGACGTCGAATAGCGGCGAGGTGGCAGTGGTGCCGAAGAGGTGCTTGTAACGGTCATCATCGGGGTTGGCCACAAGAGCGACGCACGCCGGGAGGAGCTCCGGTCGGGTTGACTCAACGTAGATCTGCTTATGCCCATCGGGTCCGTCGATGGTGAACGGGATGCGGTAGTAGGCGCCAGGCATCTCGCGGTCTTCTAACTCTGCTTGCGCCACCGCTGTGCGGAAGGAGACGTCCCACAGTGTGGGAGCTTCCGCCAGATAGGCATCATTCTGAGCAAGATTTATGAGGAAGGCACGCTGAGAGACGGCGCGTGAGGTGTCGTCGATGGTGCGGTACGTAAGGTCCCAGTCTACCGAGAGGCCGAGGGTGGTAAATAAGTTTTCAAAGACCACTTCGTCTTCAACGGCTAGCTCTTCGCACAGTTCAATGAAATTCTGGCGCGATACGACGTCAAAGTCCCGCTGGTTCTTGGCTGGCTTCTCAGGAGGCTGGTAGTCCGAATCGTAGGAAGTGCGGGGATCGCAGCGAACTCCGTAATAGTTCTGGACCCGGCGCTCAGTTGGTAGACCATTGTCATCCCAGCCCATCGGATAGAAAACGTTCTTGCCGTTCATCCGGTGGAAACGGGCCAGCACGTCCGTCTGGGTGTAGGAGAACATATGACCGACGTGAAGGGACCCAGATGCTGTGGGCGGGGGAGTGTCGATGGAGTAAACCTGTGAGCGGTCAGTGTCGGGGTTGAACTTGTACACCCCCTCGTCACGCCAGCGTCGGGAGAGCCGGTTCTCGAGTCCCTCAAGCGCTGGTTTGTCGGGAACGTGGACAGTTGTGGGCGTGTCTGTGCCCAGTTTGTTGTTAGCCATGTCGTTCATTGTGCCACGCGGGGCTAGGATCCAGATTATGGGTGTACATGAGATGCCGCATGCCGCAAGTATTCGTATTAAACGTATCTACGAGGAGCCCGACGGCGGTTACCGCGTTCTGGTGGATAGGGTTTGGCCGCGTGGGGTCTCGAGGACGGCGGCCGATCTGTCTCAGTGGTGTAAAGAGGTTGCTCCCTCTGATGAGTTGCGGAAATGGTTTGGGCATCGGGCTGAGAAGTTCGAGGAGTTCGCGGATCGCTACCACCATGAGCTGACGGAAAGCGGGGCAGCCCTGAAGCTCCGCGATGAAGCGCGCTCACGAGCGGATACGGTGTTGCTCTACGGTGCAGCAGATACCGAGCACAACCAAGCAGTAGTCCTCCGGAACTATCTGTTGGGCCGCTCCAGGTAACCGCAACGGGCAGGTTAGTCTGGTTTCCATGACGTCTACAAACATCAAAACGGCAGTGGTTACAGGGGCGAGCTCAGGAATCGGAGCAGCTACCGTCAGATCGTTAACTTCATCAGGATGGGACGTCGTTGCCGTTGCCCGGCGCCAGCAGAAACTCGACGCTCTCGCAGCGAAAACAGGAGCTCGTGTGTTTGCCTGTGACGTGACGTCGCAGGCAGACGTCGACGCGCTGGTTCAGTATCTTGGCGATGCGCCCCTCGATGCGCTGGTCAATAACGCCGGTGGAGCGTTTGGTGTCGATCCGGTGGCATCGGCGGTTCTGGATGACTGGCAGCACATGTATGACGTGAACGTCCTTGGCGCTGTACGGATGACTAAAGCACTACTTCCATCGTTGAGGGCCGGCGCCGGCGGTTCCGTTCTCTACCTGACGTCAACGGCGGGGCACACAGCCTACGAAGGTGGCGCTGGCTACTGTGCCGCAAAGTTTGCGGAGCGTTCTCTAGCCAACACCCTTCGTCTGGAAGAAGCGGAGAACAACGTTCGCGTCATTGAAGTCGCTCCGGGCATGGTCCATACCGAAGAGTTCTCGTTGAACCGGTTGCGGGGAGACAGTGAAGCTGCGCAGCGAGTTTACGACGGCGTGCAGAACCCGCTCACAGCCAGCGACGTGGCCGACGTCGTTGCCTACTCCTTAAACCTGCCGCACCACATCAACTTGGACACAGTGGTGGTGCGCCCGCTGGCGCAGCCAGCCAACCACAAGCTATTGCGCGGTTAACTGACACCCACGAAAGTTTCGTACCACTGCCGTGGGGCGATACACTGTTACCACAGGCTTTGACCCGGCTATCACCGGTGAGCCTCCGGCAGAACAGCGTCCCACGGGATACCCAGTAGATCCGGACGGGTAAGCCCGTCACAGCAGTCACGAAGCGGCAGCCCTCCCGGCAGGAATTATACTGCCGACGATGGCGGCAAGTGAGGTGGTACCGCGGGTTCGCCCCGTGCGGCAGGTATGTCGCAAACTGGCGTGCACGTCCTCGCAGGACCTTTCCACACGCTTGTCGTCCCAGGAAGTGCACATGTCGCAGAAAAAGTACCCCAAGGCCGCCACCGGACAAAACGCCGCTGACGGCGTCGCGTCCTCGCCAATATTCCCCGAAATTGAAGAGCGAGTTCTCGACTATTGGAAGCACGACGGCACATTCCAGGCCTCGATCGATCAGCGCGACGCGGGTGAGAACGGATCCAACGAGTTCGTCTTTTACGACGGGCCTCCCTTCGCGAACGGTCTGCCACACTACGGTCACTTACTCACCGGCTACGCCAAAGACTTGGTAGGACGCTACCAGAGCCAGCGCGGACGTAGAGTTGAACGCCGCTTCGGGTGGGATACCCATGGTCTGCCCGCCGAGCTAGAGGCCATGAAGCAACTTGGCATGACCGACAAAAAGCAGATCGAAGCCATGGGCATTGACCGCTTCAACGACGCGTGCAGGTCCTCGGTCATGAAGTATGCGGGGGAGTGGCAGGACTACGTCACCCGGCAAGCACGGTGGGTGGACTTCGACAACGACTACAAAACCCTGAACGTCGAGTACATGGAATCCGTGATGTGGGCGTTCAAGACGCTCCACGAAAAGGGGCTGACCTACAGCGGGTACCGCGTCCTGCCATATTGTTGGAAAGACGAGACGCCGCTATCGAACCACGAATTGCGCATGGACGACGACGTCTACCAAATGCGTCAGGACCAGACCGTCACCGTGACATTCCCACTGCTTGGTGGGGATACCGCCGTCGGGCGTGAACTGACCGGTGTCCATGCCCTCGCCTGGACCACCACACCCTGGACCCTGCCCACCAACCTGGCCCTCGCCGTCGGGCCGGACATCACCTACGCGGTCGTACCCGCTGGACCCGGGGGAACTTCGGTTGATGGCGCTGAAAGGTTTCTTCTGGCGCGGGACCTGCTGGGGGCTCATGCCGCGGACCTCGGCTATGAAGACGCTGCTTCAGCGGAGGCCGCGGTGGACTCCACGTATCAGGGCAACGAACTCGCTGGTCTGTCATACGAGCCGTTGTGGGACTACTACACGGATACGGACCAGTGGAACACGGAGAATGCCTGGCAGGTTCTGCTGGCTGATTATGTGACCACAACGGACGGGACGGGTCTGGTTCATCAAGCTCCGGCCTACGGTGAGGATGATCAGCTGGTCTGCGAAAAACAGGGCATCCCGGTGGTCCTCTCAGTGGATGAAGGCGCAAAGTTCTTGCCCTTGTTTGCCGATGGTCCGCTTCATGAAATTGCCGGACAGCAGGTATTTGAGGCCAATAAACCGATCACGCGCGTGCTAAGGGACAGTGGGCGCCTACTCCGGCAGGCCAGCTACGACCACAGTTACCCGCACTGCTGGCGCTGCCGCAACCCTCTGATCTACCGGGCGGTGTCCTCTTGGTACGTCGAGGTAACCCGAGTCAAGGAACGGATGGTTGAACTCAACCAGGACATCAACTGGATCCCGGGCAACGTCAAGGAGGGCCAGTTCGGAAAGTGGCTGGAGAACGCCCGAGACTGGTCCATCAGCCGCAACCGATACTGGGGTAGCCCCATCCCGGTGTGGCAATCGGATAACCCTGATTACCCTAGGACGGACGTCTACGGATCGCTGGCCGAGCTACAGTCTGACTTTGGGCGCCTACCGTTGAACAAGGAAGGGCAACCGGACCTGCATCGACCATTCATCGATGAATTGACACGACCCAACCCCGATGATCCCTCGGGACGCTCCACCATGAGACGCGTCGAGGATGTTTTGGACGTGTGGTTCGACTCAGGCTCCATGCCGTATGCGCAGGTTCACTACCCGATGGAGAACCGGGAGTGGTTCGAAAACCACTATCCGGGCGATTTCATCGTGGAGTACATAGGACAGACGCGGGGCTGGTTCTATACACTCCACATCTTGGCCACCGCACTCTTTGACCGGCCAGCGTTTCGCAACGTGATCAGCCATGGCACCGTGCTCGGCGATGATGGACAGAAAATGTCCAAGTCGCTGCGGAACTATCCTGATGTTTCTGAAGTCCTCGACCGGGACGGCTCGGATGCGATGCGCTGGTATCTAATCTCCAGCCCAATTCTGCGCGGTGGCAATCTGGTCGTCACTGAACATGGCATCAGAGACGGCGTGCGCCAGGTACTCCTGCCCCTATGGAGTACCTGGTACTTCTTTGGCCTTTATACCAACGCCGCCAACGGTGGAAATGGGTACAACGCTCAAATTCGTCACTCGTCGTCGGACCCGTTGGATGAGTACATGCTGGCGGCAACGGGTCAGCTTGTGGATACTGTCACCACCTCAATGGACACCTATGAGATCTCAGAGGCGTGTGACGCTCTGCGGTCCTATATGGACACCATGACAAACTGGTATATCCGTCGAAGTCGCCAGCGATTCTTCGATGAAGATGAAGAGGCCTTTGATGTTCTCTACACCTGTCTCGAGACGCTTTGCCGGGTTGCCGCTCCGATGCTGCCGCTGGTCAGCGAGGAGATCTGGCGTGGCTTGACCGGTAGCCGGTCCGTGCACCTCGAGGATTGGCCCGATGCGTCTCTCTTCCCGGCAAAGCCGGACCTTGTGGAACGGATGGAGCTCACTCGCCGGATCTGCTCGGTTGGTTCCAGCCTGCGTAAGGCCGAGAACCTACGGGTCAGGCTGCCTCTGGGCTCAATGACGGTGGTAGCCCCCGAGGCTGAGTCGCTGTCCGGGCATTTTGAAGCCATAATGGCCGATGAACTCAATATCAAAGTCGTGCGACTCGTTGACTCCGCAGATGCTGAACCAGCCGAGTTCGGCATCACCCAGAAGCTTGTCGTCAACGCGCGCGCAGCTGGTCCACGGTTGGGTAAAAACGTACAGACGGCCATCAGAGCCTCCAAGTCTGGCGACTGGAGCGTCAACGATGACGGCGGGATCACCGCTGGCGGTTTGAAACTTCAGGAACACGAGTACAGCTTGGAGACGGTGGTTCAGACCGGAAGTACGGGAGATTCCAAAGCGGTGGGTGTCCTACCAGGCGGCGGCTTCGTTGTCTTGAATACTCATGTCTCCGCAGAGCTTGCCGCAGAGGGCACGGCACGTGATGTTGTCCGGGCCATCCAGCAGGCCAGGCGTGACGCTGGGTTGAACATCAGCGACCGGGTTATCACCACCGTGCGCACCGACGCTGAGACAGCGCGGGCGCTGGACCACAACGTTGAACTCATCACAACGGAAACGCTCACGAATGAACTGGTACTGGATGAGACGGGCGCCGCTGCCGTCGAGGTCCACGTGGAGGTAGTCAAATGATCGATGAATTCTCAGTGGAGAGCGTCTACGCGGAGCTTCTCGGTAGGGCGCCGGAGAACAAAATGGAGCCGCGGCTCGATCCGCTGTTCCGGGTCATGGAGATTCTGGGTGAACCGCAGAACGCTGTGCCGGTCATCCATATAACGGGAACCAATGGCAAGACCTCTACTGCAAGGATGATCGAGACCGTTCTTCGTGGACACGATCTGCGAACGGGTCGCTTCACCAGCCCTCATCTCTCCAGTGTCACGGAGCGAATCAGCATCGACGGCGAACCGGTCAGTGATGAGACGTTCGTTCGTATCTGGGACGAAATTCGTCCGTACCTGAACATCGTAGATGCCGAGTTGGAAGCTGCCGGCGAGACCCGGCTGACGTATTTTGAGTGTCTGACAGTTTTGGGATTCGCCGTTTTCGCTGATGAACCGGTAGACGTCGCGGTTATAGAGGTGGGCCTGGGGGGTATAACGGATGCAACGAATGTGGCCGACGGCGTTGTCTCGGTGGTTACACCAATTTCCATCGACCATGCGGAACTGCTGGGCGACACCATTGAGAACATAGCCGGGGAAAAATCCGGAATAATTAAGCCCGGAGGATATCTGATTTCTGCCGGGCAATCACCGGAGGCAGCTCAAATCCTGCTGGAGAAGGCCCAGGAGATTGACGTCCCGTTCAAGTTTCAGGGCGTGGAATTCGGGCTGGAATCCAGAACCGTCGCTGTTGGCGGCCAGATGATGACGATCAACGGGATCGCAGGACGGTACGCCGACCTGATGTTGCCTCTGCACGGTGCCCATCAAGCGCAGAACGCGGCCGTTGCGGTAGCTGCCCTCGAGGCGTTTCTTGGCGGTGGTCAACGTCAGCTTGACCTCGAGGTCCTGCGGGAAGGCCTGCTCAAGGTCACGTCGCCTGGCCGAATGGAAGTGCTCCGGACTGCGCCGACGATTATCGTTGATGCCGCTCACAACCCTGCCGGAGCCAGAGTTGCTGCCGAGACGGTCAAGGAAGCGTTCAGCTTCAGCAAACTGATTTTGGTGGTAGGCGTACTTCAGGACAAGGACGCCGGTTCTATCCTGACCGAGTTGCGACAGGAACTTGGCGATCTCGCAGCGGAAATCTGCCTGACCCAGTCAAGTTCTCCTCGGGCCATCTCCGCGGGCGAGCTTGGCGAAATGGCTGTTGCCGCAGGTTTTCCGTCCGAGGAAGTCCACATCGCTGAGAAGCTCGACGATGCACTGGAATGGGCGGTTGAACGGGCGGAAGCTGGCAATGACCTGGCGGGCGGTATTCTCATCACTGGCTCTATTACGGTAGTTGCCGAAGCTCGAACTCTGCTGGGAAAGTGACGACATGGCAAGAATGACGAAGGCACAGCGTGAATGGCAGCCGGGGATGCCAAAAAAACGGCGTTCCATCAAAGCACTTTTTGCATCGACTGTCCTGGTGCTCGAAGCATTTGCTGTCCTTTTCGGTACGCTGGTGTCTTTTGGTCTGCATCGTGATGAATACCCAGTAGGACTACTGCTGTCCGGCGGTGCTCTTCTCAGCGTCGCGCTGATCGCTACCTGCGCTTTCGTAACGCGCTCCGCGGGGCTGAAGGCTGGCTGGGTCCTACAGGTACTCATAGTTGCCACGGGTTTCGTGGAGCCGATGATGTTTGTCGTCGGGATGCTGTTCGCGGCCGCCTGGTGGTACGCCTTGACCACTGGTGCACGCCTTGATCGGGAAAATGTGGAACGAGATAAAGCTCAACGTGAGTGGACAGCGGCACAACCGGAAGAACCCCCAGGGCAACAACCGGGATAGGCTGGAACGCGGTGAATCAGGACAAAGACCAAGGAGTACATGTGAGTACGGAACGCACACTGGTATTGGTTAAGCCCGACGGCGTTAGGCGTCAGCTCAGCGGCGCTATTTTGGCGCGGGTGGAGGCTAAGGGTTACCGGATGGCAGAGCTTAAGATGTTGACGGCAACGCGCGAACAGCTCGAAAAGCACTACGCCGAGCACGTCGGTAAGCCATTTTACGAGCCGTTGGTGGAATTCATGCTCGAAGGACCGGTTGTCGCAGCGGTGTTCGAGGGTGAGCGCATCATCGAGGGATTTCGTTCATTGGCTGGGTCGACAGAACCCACCGCGGCAGCTCCGGGAACCGTACGCGGTGATCTCGGCCGGGACTGGGGGCTGAAGGTCCAGCAGAACCTCGTTCACGGTTCGGACTCGGTGGAGTCAGCGGAACGGGAAATAGGTATCTGGTTCGGATAAACGACAAGACAGCAAGAAGGCCTGGAGCGTTCGCTTCAGGCCTTCTTTGGTTTAATTCATGCTTGTGGACTTAGGCTGCGCTGAATACTCCAATGAAACTGAAGAATATCGAAGCAGCACAGGCTATGACCAACAGCGTGGCTAGGGCCCATGCCCAGTCCGTCAAGAATCTTGTGACTTTAGTGGGGGCTGGAATGACCCCGTGTATGACGTTCCTGACGGTCAAAAGCACAAACAGGAAGGACATCATGAACCAGACAACCATGCAGTAGGGACAAAGAACGTGAATGACGAAAAGTGCTTGAAACCATAGCCAGACAATGAATGCCATTCCGAGCGTGACCCCGGCCTGCATCCCGAGCCAATACCAGCGGGCGAAACGTGCCCCAGCCAACATCGCTACTCCGGTGGTGATAACGACGGCGAATGCCACCACACCTAGGAGTGGGTTCGGGAAACCGAAGACTGCAGCTTGTGAAGTCGCCATGACGGCACCGCAAGAAATCCAAGGGTTTACGTCACAGGCTGTGACGTGGTCAGGATTCTTGAATATTTCAAGACGTTCCAGGACCAACAACGAGGCTGCGAGCCAAGAGAAGATGCCCGTAACCAGAAGCAGGACAGCAAACCCCCTCTGTCGTGCGAATCCCGGGTAATTGGCGTCGTCCGTTTGATCAGCAAATACATCGGTGGAACCGTGAGCGGGGGCAGCCACGTATTCTCTCTTTTCGTCTGGGGCATCTGGAACTTATCGCTGAATGTAAGGATACGTTGTCAAGATGAGCATTTAGTTTTCTCCGCCACGGACGGATGGCACCAGGTGCTTGGACGCGTATGTGAGACAATGTGATTGGCTGCAGGCGGGACCACATACCGTCGACGGTCCAACGACACGCTTCCAGTTCTGCCAGCGATGCCTTTGGTTGCACGCGTCAATAGTAATGGCGCGGCCTGAAGTCCGCCGGTCGACCTACCGCTCAATAGGTTTCGGGTAGCAAGGAAAAGCGCCGTTGGTCTCTGAGTGATTCCGTGCCCCATAGTTGGCACGACCTCGGACGACATGTTGACGATTTCCGGCTGACGCACGGGCATAAATCCTGCGGACGGCCGGCTGAGAATACCCGGGGGCATCAGAATGTGGCTGATGTCGCACGGGGTAAGGCATAGCTAAAAATGGAAAATGAAACAGTGGATTCATCGGCGCAGGCCGAGAATCAGTCCGACAACCGTGACGAAGAAACTCCTGAGCCGGTAAAGAAAGCGCCTCGAACCCGCAAAAAGCCGGTTCCTAAAATCGCCAAGCCGGACACCCCAGAAACAGCCGAAACGGCTGGTGAGCACGACGACACGGAGACGGCAAAGCCGGTCCGCCGTCGTACCACCGCAGTCAAGAAAACAGCTGCCAAGAAGGCGCCTCCCAAGAAGGCCGTCGCGAAAACGGCACCCGTAGAGACTTCGCCAGATTCTCACGAGGATACTGAGGCCCAGAAATCAGTGGTGCAGCCAGTATCTACTACGGAGAATCCCGTGGAGCACTCTGAACCGGAAGAGTCCCGAGCACCCGAGTCCGGGATGTCTCTGCTCTTTCAGGCCCCTGATCTCACCGCGGTCCAGTCGGCCGCTGCGCGTAAATCAGCAGCCAAGATCGTTGCACCGGATGACTCCGACAGCCCTGCCGAAGACGATGCGGACTCAGGTCGAGGGCGCCGTCGTAGTCGGCGTGGACGCGGCCGGGGTAAGGAGAGCCCTGAAGCCGAAACCAGCGAGCAGGAACCTACCACCGCAAGCACTGAAGTTGACGGTTCTGAAGAACAGTCAGTAACCGAGGAGACCGGTTCTATTACTTCACGCCGTCGTCGCCGTCGTCGTCGAGGTGAGCAGGATTTGGAATTGACCGGAGGCGGAGACGACGATCCGCCCAACACGGTAACCCGCGTACGCGCTCCCAGGCAGGCCGCAGAAGCGCCGGTCAACAACAAAGTCACGAGTGTCAAGGGGTCAACCCGGCTTGAGGCAAAAAAACAGCGCCGCCGCGACTCCAGAGATACGGGACGACGCCGTCAGGTCATCACGGAAGCCGAGTTTCTCGCTCGGCGTGAATCTGTGGACCGTCACATGGTTGTTCGGCAGCGGGATGACAGGATTCAGATCGGCGTACTCGAAGACGGTGTTTTAGCCGAACACTTTGTGTCACGTACTCAACAGGACTCACTGATCGGTAACGTCTACGTTGGTAAAGTGCAAAATGTGCTGCCCAGCATGGAAGCAGCATTCGTTGACATCGGGCGCGGGCGCAATGCCGTGTTGTATGCCGGTGAAGTGAACTGGGACGCTGCAGGACTGGATGGACAGCCGCGCAGGATCGAGCTCGCACTCAAATCCGGTGATTCTGTTCTCGTGCAGGTCTCGAAAGACCCCGTTGGACACAAGGGTGCACGTCTGACAAGCCAAGTCTCGTTGCCTGGGCGCTACCTGGTTTACGTACCAGGCGGTTCCATGACGGGCATCTCCCGTAAATTGCCCGACGTCGAAAGAAATCGGCTGAAGCGGATCCTCAAGGATCATCTTCCGGCCAACGCGGGCGTCATTGTCCGCACGGCGGCGGAGGGTGCCAGCGAGGATGAGTTGATGAATGACATCAACCGTCTCCGTGCTCAGTGGGAGAATATTGAGCAGAAGTCCAGTTCGAACAAGACCCTTGCTCCAGAGCTGCTCTATGGCGAACCGGATTTGACGATCAAAGTTGTCCGCGACGTGTTCAATGAGGACTTCTCTCGTCTGGTGGTCTCTGGTGAACAGGCCTGGGACACCATTGAAGCCTACGTAACGTATGTTGCACCGGACCTCGTTGGGCGGCTGGAAAAGTGGACAAGTAATGAGGATATCTTTACCGCTCACCGCATTGATGATCAGATAGCTAAAGCTCTGGAGCGCAAGGTATTCCTGCCCTCCGGAGGTTCTCTGGTGATTGACCGAACGGAAGCCATGACGGTTGTTGACGTCAATACTGGGAAATTTACCGGCAGCGGCGGAAATCTTGAAGAAACAGTCACCAAGAACAACCTGGAAGCGGCGGAAGAAGTTGTCCGTCAGCTGCGCCTGCGGGATATAGGCGGCATTATTGTCATTGACTTCATTGACATGGTTTTGGAAGCGAACCGCGACCTCGTGCTCCGGCGCATGGTTGAATGTTTGGGCCGCGACCGTACCAAACATCAGGTTGCAGAGGTGACCACCCTTGGCCTCGTCCAAATGACTCGCAAACGCATGGGCACAGGACTCCTCGAGGTCTTCGGAGAGAATTGTGAGCACTGTGCAGGCCGCGGCACCGTCACTCACGATGAGCCCGTGGAGCACAAGCGCGGCCCCGCTGTCAGTACCGAAAATCACCAACAGCACCCGGAAGAAAAGCAGTCCAGAAACGATCGTAAGCGCCGCGGTAAGCAGCCAAAGCAGCAGACTGAACCAGTGGAGGCCCAGCCTGTGGAGCCCCGCGCACAGGACCCTGAACGGGATGCCCGTGCCGAGGCAACCCGTGCTGCGCTGACCAGTATCGCTGCAGCGACGAACCACGGCCATGAAACGTCCGGCGCAGGCGAGGACGAGCCGCACGTCGTGACGCTCAACGGCGAATCGGTGGCGCTTCCGCAGTCCACTGAGTCCGGCAAGGAACCAGCGGCGAGCGGCGGAGATCAACTCACGCTTGACAGCCTCACTGAGGCCTTCGACCGTCATCCTGCCAAGGGATCCGGGGCGGTCAAAGAAGGTGCGCCGCAACGAGCCGGACGCCGTAGACCACGTCGAGTCGCGACAAGCGCACAGGGTGCAGGCGACTCTGCGGCCATCACCACAGTCAGCGCGGAACTTGCAGTTCCTCAGGGGCAGGGCGCGCGATTCGTTAGCACCGAACGAGTCTCGGAAAAGACCGCAGAGAAGGACCGCCCTGTGGTCCAAGCTACGGAGCCGATGATCCTCGGCGTTGGTGTGCCTGCGGCTGACCTGTAGTAGCTACTCATTGGCTCTGCGGTGCGGTCTCAGACCCGCGCCGCAGGGCGTTGGTGATATAGGGTGAATGGCGTCATACAGTCACCAGCGGAGGTTGCCGTCCTTGGATACCACGCAGAGCCGAGTCGCAATGGACCAGGGCTCTCATAGTGCAAGTAGCCCGGTTTCAGTGCCTCGCGTACTGAGTATCGCGGGTACTGACCCAACGGGCGGTGCTGGGATCCATGCAGACCTCAAGAGCATAGCGGCCAGAGGTGGCTATGGCATGGCAGTCGTTACCAGCCTCGTCGCACAGAACACGTGCGGAGTGCGTTCCGTTCATACGCCGCCCATTGAGTTTCTTGAAGAACAGCTGAATGCCGTTAGCGATGACGTTGTCATCGATGCTGTCAAGATCGGCATGCTTGCAGACGAAGCCATTATCTCTGCGGTGCATAAATGGCTTGACCGTATCCGTCCGGCGGTCGTCGTTCTTGATCCAGTCATGATCGCAACCAGCGGGGACAAACTCCTGCAACCCGCTGCAGAGGAGGCTCTTCGCGCATTTGTGCCGAGTGCAGGCCTTGTCACACCCAATCTTGCGGAGCTCGCGGTGCTAGCAGGTACCACGCGCGCGCGGACGTGGCCTGAAGCGCTAGAGCAGGGCCGCCTTCTTTCTGAGCAGACAAAAACAACGGTCTTGGTCAAGGGCGGGCACCTCGACGGCGCCCAGTGCCCCGACGCGATAGTCGACAGTGCAGCCGATACTGTTGTTCAGGAGGTGCCTGGGCAACGTGTTCTGACATCCCACACCCACGGTACGGGCTGTTCGCTGTCCGCTGCCATGGCCACGGAGCAAGTCCGGCGTCAGGATTGGGCGGCCTCGCTCGCGATAGTCAAACCCTGGCTCTACGGTTCACTGCAGCACGCGGAGGAACTGAACGTTGGGCTCGGCAACGGTCCCATCCATCATTTTCATCATTTGTTTCCATAAAGCAGATTTTTCGACGCGCCGTTCATGTGATGATTTGCTCAAGTGAGGCGGGTTCGCGTAATCTTGATCTTCGGTGCGAACGTCTTCCAGCCGTATTTGCCGGGGCGTGAATGCACAGCGCAGATCCGGTTGCCAAAAAGGCCGGGGATAGTGCGCAGAAAAGTACTAAACGTCTAGAGAAGTGAGTTCCCAAGTGGTGTACGCGATTGTCCGCGCTGGCGGCCGCCAGGAAAAGGTTTCTGTCGGAGACCTAGTTACCCTTGACCGCGTCCCCGGTAATGCCGGCAGCACCTTTGAGATGCCTGCTCTGCTCCTGGTTGATGGCGACAAGGTTACGTCCGCAGTTGAAGATCTCGCCAAGATCACGGTTACGGCCGAGATCGTCGAGAACCTCCGCGGACCGAAGATTGTTATTCAGAAGTTCAAGAACAAGACCGGGTACAAGCGGCGCCAAGGCTACCGTTCAGCACTGACGAAGGTTAAGGTCACGTCCATCGCATAGTTGCGGACGTTTCCCATTCAGATATTCCGTAGATTTAGAAGTCACCAAAGGTAGGCAAAGCACATGGCACATAAGAAGGGTGCGAGTTCCACTCGCAACGGCCGCGACTCCAACGCCCAGTATCTCGGCGTGAAGCGCTTCGGTGGACAGGTCGTCAAGGCAGGCGAAATCATCGTTCGTCAGCGCGGCACCCACTTCCACCCAGGTGCTGCAGTAGGCCGTGGCGGGGATGACACCCTGTTCGCCCTAGAAGCCGGATCTGTTGAATTCGGTACCCGCCGTGGCCGCCGCGTAGTGAATATCGTGAATGCCGCAGCTGTCAGTGCGGAAGCGGCTGTTTCAGCCGAGTAGTTTTTTAGACCTCAGCAATGGGGCGGGCCACTTTTGGTCCGCTCCATTGTCTTTTAAGAGGTCACTATTTTGGGTGCTCCATGGCGTCCATTAGACTCACCAGTAGTTCCATCGCATGTAAGTGCAACAGAGGAGAATCGCTTGGCTAACTTCGTTGATCGGGTTGTCCTGCACGTATCCGGCGGCGCCGGCGGACACGGCTGCGTCTCGGTCAAGCGAGAGAAATTCAAGCCGTTGGGCGGACCCGATGGAGGGAACGGGGGAGACGGCGGTAGCGTCATTCTGCGCGTGGATTCGCAGGCGGCCACCCTGCTTGATTACCACCATTCACCGCACCGCCATGCGCCGAGCGGCGGGCCGGGAATGGGTGACTGGCGCAACGGCAAAACAGGCGAAACCCTTATTCTTCCGGTTCCGGAAGGAACCGTAGTCAAAACGAAGGACGGCACCGTCCTCGCTGATCTCGTCGGTGAGGGAACAGAGTTCGTTGCGAGTTCGGGCGGCCAAGGCGGACTTGGAAACTCATCACTGTCATCACAGAAGCGCAAGGCTCCTGGCTTCGCACTCCTCGGTGTGCCAGGGGAAGAGCGGGACATCCTCCTCGAGCTCAAGTCCATTGCGGACGTGGCGCTCGTGGGGTTCCCCTCAGCTGGTAAGTCGAGTCTGATCGCTGCCATGAGTGCTGCACGACCAAAAATTGCCGACTACCCCTTTACCACCCTCGTACCGAACCTCGGTGTAGTAATGGCCGGAGAAGAACGGTTTACCGTTGCTGATGTACCTGGGTTGATTGAGGGCGCAAGTGAAGGGCGCGGACTAGGGCATGATTTCCTGCGCCACGTCGAACGATGCGCAGCTATCGTCCATGTATTAGATTGCGCCGCATTGGAGACCGATCGCGATCCCATCGGAGACCTCGAAATCATTGAGGGGGAATTGGATCGCTACGCCGTGGATATGAGTTACGCGGGTTCGGACGGCGAAGTCGTTCCTCTGAATCAACGACCACGTCTGGTCGCACTGAACAAGGTTGACGTTCCTGATGGTCGCGATATGGCCGGATTCGTACGCCCTGAACTGGAGAAGCGCGGATACAAAGTCTTCGAGGTTTCCGCATCGAGTCATGAGGGGCTTCGCCAACTGGGCTTCGCCATGGCCGAGATCGTGGTCAAGGCCCGAGAAGCAATTGAAACTGCTCCGCCGGTTGTCGCTCCCGTGGTCCTCAGACCGCGTTCTGTCAATGCACCAGCGTTCGTCATTCGCAAAGAGGAAAAGAACCTCGAGCCGCTTTTCCGAGTATTGGGTGAAAAGCCGGAGAAGTGGGTCAAGCAGACCGACTTTAGCAATGACGAAGCTGTTGGGTACCTCGGTGACCGTCTGGCTAAGCTCGGGGTCGAAGAACGGCTCTTCAAGACTGGAGCCGTCCCTGGCGATACTGTCGTCATCGGTGATGATGACGCCGTCGTCTTTGATTGGGAACCAACGATGATGGCTGGGGCGGAGCTGTTGTCGTCCCCACGCGGAATGGATGTCCGCCTCGAGGAAGTGGTTCGCCCAACTCGCGACCAGAAGCGCCAGGAGCATCAGGAACGTAAGGATGCCCGCGCAGCTACACGCGCTGACATGGAAGCCGAACGCAAAACTGGAGTATGGCCAGAGGAACCGGCCGCTGAACCCAAATCAGAATCCGGGCAGACCGACTAACCGGTCAGTCTGTGAGGCATGAGCCCCCAACCCTGAGGGACGGGGACCCAACCGAACGAACCAACTGTGCTCCTCATGCCGGCACGACAACCCGAAGGAATCGATGACCGCAAGACGCGCCATAAAGACCCGATCGTCCCTGCCACAGGTAAAACGCATAGTCGTAAAAGTGGGTTCGTCTTCGTTGACGTCCCTCGCCGGTGGCATATCAGATGAAGCCCTGGTGAAGCTTTCCAACGTGATTGCAGCCAGACGCAAGGAGGGCATCGAGATCATCTTGGTCTCATCTGGCGCGATATCTGCTGGGGTGTCGCCCCTGGGTCTCACCTCGAGGCCCAGGCATCTTTCCTCTCAGCAAGCAGCAGCCAGCGTTGGTCAAGGACTCCTGATGGCCCGCTACCACGACGCCTTCGCGGCGCACGGCGTGACGGTCGGGCAAGTCCTCCTGACCCTTGATGACCTGATGCGCCGGTCACATCACACCAACGCGCATCGTGCCATGGAGCGGTTGTTGAACTTCGGCGTGGTGCCGATCGTCAACGAGAATGACGCCGTGGCAAGTCAAGAAATAAGGTTCGGAGACAATGATCGCCTGGCGGCGCTAGTGGCTCACCTTGTCAAGGCTGACGTGCTGGTGCTCCTATCAGACGTTGACTCCCTTTACGATGGGCCTCCGAAGGATGGGGCAAAGCGTATCCCTGAGGTTGGTGGACCGAAAGATCTCGAAGGGGTCAACATTGGAAGCACCGGTGCTGCGGGCACCGGCACCGGCGGAATGGCCACCAAAGTTGAAGCCGCTATCATTGCGGCCAGCTCGGGCATCCCAGCCTTGGTGACGTCGACAGATAACGCAGAAGACGCTCTTGCGGGAAAGGACGTCGGTACGTGGTTCAGTGCCAAAGGACGCCGCAAACCCATCCGAAAGTTGTGGCTCGAGCATGTGGCCCGTATCCAGGGTTCCCTCGTTGTGGACGATGGCGCAGCCAAGGCGGTGGGAGAAAAGCGAAGGTCCCTGCTCCCGGCTGGCATCGTGGCGGTGAAGGGGAATTTCGAGTCGGGTGATCCCGTTGAAATTACTGATCAGCATGGTGTCGCCATCGCACATGGGTTGGTGAACTATGACTCCAAGGAGTTGCCGCAGATGCTCGGCCGGTCCACTCGTGAACTGGCAAAAGAACTGGGCCGTGAATACGAACGATCGGTCGTTCACGTGGATGATCTGGTCCTCCTTCGGAAACGCCTCCCGACTTCCTAAACTTTCTCAACCTCTCCGTCCCAACCTGAAAGGTGAACAACGTGAGTACACAGCAAATCGACGCCACAGCAGTCGAAATGGACAAGGACGACGTGATAGCGGCCGTCAACACCGTTGCAGACCGCGCCCGTACGGCGTCGCGCATTGTCTCTAAAGCAAACAGGTCCTGGAAGGACCGAGTACTTCGGGCTATTGGCGAAGCACTAATAGCGAGGGAAGCTGCGATCCTTTCTGCCAATGAGAAGGATATTTCCAACGGCAGGGAGCGGGGCACCTCGGCAGCTTTGTTGGACAGGCTGAGCCTGACACCGGAGCGTATAGCGGGCTTGGCGGCGTCTCTGGAGAATTTGGCGGGGTTGCCGGATCCCGTGGGTTCAGTTGCTCGAGGACAGACTCTGCCCAACGGCTTGAGGCTGCGTCAAGTGCACGTGCCGATGGGGGTTGTCGCCGCCATTTACGAGGCTCGGCCCAACGTCACTGTGGACATTGCAGGATTGGCCCTGAAGAGTGGTAACGCCGTGATCTTGCGCGGGGGCAGTGCCGCAGCAAATACCAACGAAGCGCTACTGGGGATCATCCGCGACACGCTCGACCGGACAGGCCTGCCAGCTGACGCGGTCCAAAGCGTTGATGAGTATGGACGCCCTGGCGCGAACGCCCTGATGAAGGCACGAGGCCGTGTGGATGTGCTCATCCCGCGCGGAGGCCACGACTTGATCCAGACCGTCGTCACAGAATCCACCGTTCCGGTCATTGAAACGGGCGAAGGTAATGTGCACATCTTCCTCGACGAATCCGCTTCCGAAGAGATGGCAGTCAATATCATTGTGAACGCCAAGACACACCGTCCCAGCGTGTGTAACACGGCCGAAACTCTACTGATTCACAAGGACGCTGCCGCTGCTCCTGCTGTTTTGGCGGCGCTCGATGCGGCTGGGGTCCGTCTCCATGTGGACAGCAGAACCCGCGCCCTATTGCCCGAAGGAGTCAACGCCGAAAAGGCAACTGACTCGGATTGGGCCATGGAGTACATGGATCTCGATATGGCCGTCGCGGTGGTGGATTCGTTACCCGATGCTGTTGAGCATATTCGCCGGTGGACCTCGGGACATACCGAGGCCATTGTGACGAACAACCTTGCAAACTCGGAGCAGTTCATTTCCGACATCGAATCGGCCGCTGTGATTGTCAACGCGTCCACGCGTTTCACTGATGGCGGTGAGTTGGGACTCGGTGCGGAAGTAGGGATTTCGACTCAGAAGATGCATGCGCGCGGACCCATGGGCTTACGGGAGCTGACGACAACCAAGTGGATCGTTCAGGGGGATGGGCACGTCCGCCCGTAGCATTGGCGTACCATAGAGCTAAACGTCAAGGGTCGGGATAACCGGTCGAATAGTGCTCTCAAGGGGAGATCCATGCTGAACCAGCTCTACGGCGCGGCGCTTACGGTGAGTGAGAAGGCCGAGCAGCACACAGAATTGCCGATGTCGCCTGTCATGTATGCGGCGATCATCATGGGTGCCTTGCTGCTACTGATGTTCATTACCATCGCTTTCACGAGTGTCGGCAAACGCCATGAAGTGGTTCCTGAGCACACGGATCCGCACAAGCAGCACCCCAGCAATCACGATGTTCCCGGGTCACACTCCTGAAGTGACACAGTCGAAGCGAATTGTCGCGGACAACGCAGATCCTCGACCATTTCGGTTGGGGGTCATGGGCGGCACCTTTGACCCGATTCACCACGGCCACCTCGTAGCAGCAAGCGAGGTGGCTTCGGTCTTTGAGCTCGATGAGGTGGTGTTTGTGCCCACGGGAGAGCCGTGGCAGAAGGCCAATAGGAGTGTGAGCGAGGCCGAACACAGGTACCTCATGACCGTAGTTGCCACGGCTTCAAACCCAAGCTTCACGGTGAGCAGAGTGGATATCAACCGAGCTGGACCAACTTACACGATAGACACTCTAAGGGATCTGAAGGCGGCGCGTCCGGAAGCGGACCTCTTCTTCATCACTGGCGCGGACGCCATGGCGAAGATCCTTTCGTGGAAAGACGTCGAGGAATTGTGGTCTTTGGCCCACTTCGTGGGGGTTACCCGACCAGGGCATGAACTGCACGATCTGGGGCGGAGCGACGTCAGCTTGCTGGAGGTGCCCGCTATGGCTATTTCTTCAACGGTCTGTCGCGACCGAGTGGCAGATGGGGCCCCCGTTTGGTACTTAGTACCTGACGGTGTGGTCCAGTACATTGCCAAACACCGCCTGTACCGGCCAGCAGATCTGTCCGGGCATATCAACAGTCAGACTGTAACGATCAATTCCGGGTGATGAGGAAATGAGTGAGGGTAACGGGCCGATTCCCAGTCGGAAGGCCCTGAGACAGCGACGTGTGGAAGCGGAGTCGCTACCGGAACCGGCAGAGCTGGGTCCGGAACCTTCGTCCGTCGCGCCCGAACTCGAGACCGACTCAACATTCGAGTCACCCACGGAGATCCCGGCCCCTGCCGAAAGAGAGTCACAGGCGAGAGCGCGTAGCCGTGAGGCGTTACAGGCCTACAAATCGCTGGCAGAGCCGTCGAGCCCGGTCGATCCAGAGCCACCAACTCGCCGGCAGCTGCGGATGCGGCGCGCGGAGACCGCTGATGTGGACACCGATCAGGACTCGTCAACGGAAAAGTTGCACAGTGATGGCGGGCTGCCCTCTAGCGAGGCCATTCCGGTCTCAACCCACTCTGAGGAGCCACTGTCCACCGAGACGTCGCCGGACACCGGTGCGCTGGTTGGTGGCGGCCGACGACAGCGACGTCAAGGGCCGGAGGGCACCCCATCCGCGTCATCGGGCGATGAGTCCCAAGATCGGATGAGCGTAGAGCAAGCGCTGGCTGCGCGGGAAGCTCTTATTGGGCAGGCCCAAAATCAAGCGGCGGCGCTGGCCTCGCAGCAGCAAGAAGACCCATTCTCCGTGGACCTTGCAGTCCTCGCGGAGCAAAAGGCGTTGGCGGAACGTGCCGCGGTCCTGAACCGGCGTGCCGAGAATATGGAGCGCCTGTCACGGGAAAACGAACAAGCGCGTTCCGAACGAAACGACCCAACCACCGCACACAACCTGGGAATGATTGCTCCGACTGACTACGCTCGTCGTCCCGGCGTGGACCGCTCTGTTACCTTACGAGCCCCGGGGACAACGCACATCCCTGTTTCCACCGGCAGTCTGCCGCCAGTTCGCCCATCCAACCCTGTGGTGAAGACAAAAGTTTCCACGGGTTCGTCGGTATCTAGTGCGGACCCATCCCTATCCGTCGGGGATCCTGAACCGGAGGACACGGGGCCGAGGGCGGGGCCGATCGGCGCCAAGACGGCTCACGGGCTAGATCCGTTGGATGCTGTCACGGCAGCTGGCGCGCGAATCCAGAGTCATCTTTTGATGCAGATCGCGGTGATTGGGCTCGGTGCGGTGGCCATAGTGTTTGGAATGCTAATGATTTTTGGCGGCATGGGCCGTTGATTGAAAACAAGGAGAACTGTGAGCGCTACTGATTCATCGATTGCCCTGACGAAGGCTGCGGCCCAGGCTGCGTCGGACAAACTTGCTCAGGATATAGTGGCGATCGATGTGAGTGCGCGTCTCGCGATCACTGATATCTTTCTCGTCGCATCTGCCTCAAATGAGCGGCAGGTCAACGCCATCGTTGACGGAGTTGAGGATGCACTGTCGAAGCTTGACCGCAAACCCATACGACGCGAGGGACGACGCGAAGGTCGTTGGGTGCTATTGGATTTCGGCGACATTGTTGTACATGTCCAGCACGAAGAGGACCGTATCTTCTACGCTCTTGAGCGATTGTACAATGACTCACCCATCATTGAGCTGGGGTTGACTGCACCTGTTTCAGGTTCGGGCGACCAGTGAGCGCAAGACCGTCGTGGGATCCGGAACGGGTCCGGCGTCGTGTCGTTTTCTGGCGTCATGGCCGTACGGATTGGAACTCCCAAGGACGCTTTCAGGGGCAAGAAGATATCCCTCTCGATGAGACCGGTCGCGACCAGGCGAAACGATCGGCTCTGTTGCTTCAGCAACTGCCCCCGTCCCGGATTGTCTCCTCAGACCTGCTTCGCGCACATGAGACGGCCACGGCATTGGCGTCCCTCAGCGGACTTGAGGTAACTACGGACGCTCGGTTCAGAGAGACATACGCTGGGCGGTGGCAAGGTAAAACGTTTTCGGAGATCGGTGAAGCGTTTCCGGAGGAACAAGCGCAGTGGCATGCCGGATCTGTGACGGCACGGGCAGGCGGAGGCGAGCGGCGTGTTGACGTGGGGCAACGAATGGCAGCTGCGGTGCTGGAAGTGGTCGAAGAAATGGGACCAGATGAGACGTTGGTGGTAGTTAGCCACGGCGGGGCCATCCGGGTCGCTCTTGCTGCCGTCCTTGGCCTTCCGCAGAATTACTGGGGCACCATTTCGGGAGTCACGAACTGTCATTGGTCCGTTCTTGAAGAATTGGATGAACGCGCTGAGGTTTCCGAATCAACGGTCCGGGAGAGCGACGCTTTGCTCACCCGATGGCACCTTACCGAACACAATGTCGGGTTGGCCGGACTTCCCGCATCCCCTGTAGAGGGTTAGCTCGGGCCGATTTTGTATCGCAGGCGCCAATCCTCTAAAGTAAAGGAGTTGCTTCGAGGGCCTCCATGAAATATGTGGAAAGTACCTCTCTGGAAGCACACCGGAAACGGGGCTGTGGCGCAGCTGGTAGCGCACCTGCATGGCATGCAGGGGGTCAGGGGTTCGAGTCCCCTCAGCTCCACCGAATGGATGAGAATTCCATGAACCATCGGTGAGAAGAATAAACCGCTTCGGATGCGATATTCCGGGGCGGTTTTTTCGTTTGTACGTGCGGGTCCATGAACACGCTCATCTGTAGAGTGCAGAATCGTGAAAGACTGAGCCCATGCAATCTAAGACCCACGTAGAGGGCCCGGAAGAACCACAACACCTGGCAGTTCGCCTCGAGAACGCTCTGCAGGCTTGGCAGATTCGTCGTTCCCTCGCTAAGGGCTATGTGCGCACAGTGCTGCCCTACACCGGCTACGGCAGTACATCGTGGATTCGTGTTCTCGGGCGAGTGGTCCTATCCAAATCAATACGGAAAGACGGCCCTGAAGCGCTAAAAACTCTTCGTGAAGGAATCCGTGGGTGGCGCAATTTCATGAGCCCACCGATCCGCTACGCTACCGTCACTGTGGAAGTCGCCGGTGAGACTCATCGTGTCAGCGCAGATCGGGGGGGAGTCATAGATGTTCGTATTCCCGTTCGGCTGGAACCTGGTGCCAATACTGTACGTCTGACCTCAGATGATTCCGCAACAGTCGAGTCCACGGTTTTCGTCATTTCTGATGACGCTGAATTCGGTGTCGTTTCGGATATCGACGATACGGTCATGGTGACGGCATTACCCCGTCCGCTGCTTGCAGCATGGAACACCTTTGTGGTCGATGAGCATGCCCGCAATGCCACTCCTGGGATGGCGGTAATGATGGAGCGAGTCACACAGCAACACCGGGGGACGCCAGTGTTGTACTTGTCCACTGGCGCTTGGAATGTTGCACCGACACTGACTCGGTTCTTGTCTCGCAACCTGTATCCGGCAGGGCCTCTGCTTCTGACGGACTGGGGCCCCACCCTGGATCGCTGGTTCCGGAGCGGGTTGGAACACAAGCGATCGTCTCTGGCCCGGCTGGTCCGAGAGTTTCCAGATATCAAGTGGTTGCTGATAGGCGATGATGGCCAGCACGACGAAGCAATTTACGCTGAGTTCAGCCGCGCCCATCCTGAGAACGTTACGGCCGTGGCGATTCGTCAGCTCTCCGTTGGAGAAGCGGTTTTGGCCGGTGGCAGGTCCAGTGACACGGCTGATCACAGTTCAGATGCACCGTGGATTTATGCCCCGGACGGTGCTGGAATTTCTGAGAAACTTGAAGATCTGGGGTTCCTTGTTTCGGATCGAGACCCGCTTCCAGAAGTCCCTGATGCCGACGATGCCGCTGGTACGAATTCCTGAGTCGGTTATGTTTTGATGGCCCAGAGCATCCGGCGCAGGCTAACGGCTAGTGATGCCGTGGTCTGTATGGCTTCATTCCTGCGTCCTGTTGCGTCGAGTGATCGCTGAAGTTCATGGACGGCGTCCTCGGCGATGCGGTAACTCTCAGACTCGGGATCCCATTCGCTGATGGCTGTCGAACACGTGGCGAAGGCGTTGGATAGCGGGTCGGCTGTCGATTGGCTGACCGGGGTTTTTTTGGGGCCGTCCCAAATGGCGCTGGCCAGGATCTCGGTAACATCCCGAACGTGAAATGCTGTGCGTTCTAGGGCTGTGAGCAGAGCGACATCCGCGTCTACATCCCGTTTGTTTATTTTGCGGCGAAAGTTTCCGCGCTGACTGATCTGTGCGAGGGCCACAGCTTCGTGCACTTCCCTGCTGAGCTCGGACAAACCGTCTCCACGTTCGGACCACTCCTGATGCTCTGGCGGCCAGGATTCCAGGATGGCTGCTGACATATCGGCGAGCTGAAGACTCAGAGTTGATCGCAGTTCGGCAAGTCCGTTGACGGCGCCGGTGAGGTGTAGCGGGGGAAAAAGCGTGGCATTGACCAGGAGGCCCACGCCCACACCGACGAGCATCTGGATGAAGTAACCCAGCGAGAATCCGTCAGGGTCCTGATCTCCCAGCAGCATGACGATCAACGCCGCCGTCGGAATGAGGTCTTTTCCCGCACCCATGCGCGGCAGCCCAGCCACCAGAACGCCAATACCGACAACGAGTGCCACTGTCCACATGTTCGGCGCGGCAACCTGCGTGACGAGGAACGCCACGACTATGCCGAGTCCCAGCCCCGCGAGTGTTTCCATGCCCTGTTTGATGGAGCCACCTACCGATGTGTACATAGCGGCCATGGCGCCGATTGGCGCGTAGTAGGGGAATTCCGCTGCGACCCCGGGCATGAGGAGCGCGACCCACCACGCGAGCGCTCCGGCCAGTGCCGATTTCAGGGCGAGTAGGAGCCTGTGGTGGGTAGCCAACGGCATGAACCGCTGACGGAACCAACGGGCAGTGGATGCCGCTTCGGGAAGGGTTGCCATGTCCTAAGTATGCCGGTGGAGACGTTGCAGAGTCGGCAGAGTGCGTTCGGAGCAGCTGGAAGGATTCTAGGAGAGGGGATGAGGCACAACTTTCTTAGGGCGTAGATACGTCATGTTGGCGTAACCTGCGACGAAAAAATTTGAACCCGCAGTCGACCCCCGATAGCGTTCTCAACAGTTACTAAGGTAACGGGTCAGCGACCTTCTCTGACGAAGGTGTGGGTGCCCCCATGTGGGCCTGACATTTGATGCACGCGCAGGATAAATATGGTGATGCGGCCGTACGCCAAAAAACCTGATGCGTTTCCAAACACCCAACTTCAAGGACAAACACATGTCTCCATTGACTCTGGCACCGCCATACCCAAAACCTCCTCTAGAAATTCCGGACCTACCGTCAGCCAGCTATCCCGCGCTCTCCTATGAGCTCTATCCGCCGCGGAATACCACAGCCAATACCCATCTTTGGGACACCATTCGGCGTCTTGAAAACACGGCACCAGATTTTGTCTCTGTCACCTACGGATCTTCAGGGTCCAACCGAAACATCGCCGTCGGCCTCCTTGACCGGCTTCGTCACGAAACAACACTGAAACCACTGGCGCATCTGACCTGCACTGGGGCCGATCGGACAACGCTTGCAGGAATTGTTGATGAGCTCATCACCAATGGTGTCAGGGGAGTTCTCGCCCTGCGTGGTGACCGGACGGATCAGGAACAGACGCCGCGGGATGGCCTGCGGTATGCCCAACAGCTCGTGGAGCTTATCCGACAGGTGGAGCGCCGCCGGGCCGCGGAACTCTGCGCTGGGCGATTGGCGGTCGGCGTCGCTGCCTATCCCGTCAAACATCCGGAGTCGCCGAGTTTCAGCCACGATATCGAGGTCCTGCTGGCAAAACAGGGATCGGGGGCGGACTTCGCTATTACGCAGGTCTTCTTCCAGCCCGGACAGTACAAAGACCTGGTCTCTGCCGCTCGGCGCGCAGGGGTGGTCATCCCCATCATTCCGGGCATCATGCCGTTGACCAACGTTCGCCGACTCGACCGGTTGGTTGAACTCGCTGGTCTCGACATGGATCAAAAGCTTCGGGACCAGCTCGTCAACGCGGGGGGCCGGAGCGCCCAGCAACAAGTGGGACTCCGCGCCACCGTCGAACTCATCAGTGATGTTCTAGACTCTGGAGCCCCGGGCCTCCATCTCTACACATTCAACGAACATTCCGCCGCGCTAGAAGTACTCGAACAGCTGGACCTTAAGCGTCCGCACCGTTCGGCGACGCGCAAGCAACCAACCACTCCACAGACAGGTACACGACAATGAGCCCCAAATTCCCCACAGCAACTATCAACGGCTACCCTCGCATTGGAAGGCGTCGCGAGCTCAAACGAGCCGTGGAAGCCTATTGGGCGGGAACCATTGATGCACCGGAACTCCACAAAGTAGCTTCGCAGTTGCGGGTAAATACTTATCGTCATCTGGCACGCGGCGGTTTAGGACAGCACGATTCATCCATCCCCGCCACATTTTCCTATTACGACCAGGTACTCGATACAGCCGTTGCGTTGGGCGCTGTTCCCGAACGCTTTTCAGACCTGTTCGACGACGGCACACTGGGACTGGACGCGTACTTCACGCTGGCACGTGGGGACAGTAAGCGTGCGCCGCTGGAAATGACCAAGTGGTTCGATTCCAACTATCACTATCTGGTTCCCGAGATCGGTCCGGCGACACCTTTCCGGCTGGCCAATCGATGGATAGAGGACACCTTCAAAGAGGCCCTCGCATCCGGGTTCACCACGAGGCCGGTCCTCATCGGACCTGTGACTTTCCTGCTCTTGAGTAAGGCATGCTCTTCTGCCCCCGCGGGATTTGATCCCCTAGAGAGGCTCGCCGGCCTGGTCCCGTTGTATGAAGAACTTCTAGAACGCTTGCAGACCGCTGGAGCACACTGGGTGCAGCTCGAAGAACCCGCATTGACCGCGGATCAACGGATTTCACCGGAAGAACTGGCCACCCTGACGACGTCCGTTTACACTCGGCTAGCGGCATCTCAGAAGCGACCGAAACTGCTGGTGACAACCTCCTACGGATCACTGGGACCATTGCTGCCAGCATTGGCGGGAACTGCTATTGATGCATTGCATCTGGATATTTCTAAAGGCGGGGTTCCCTCCGTGGACGACCTGTCAGAACTCGACGAGACGGTTCTCGTAGCCGGGCTAGTGGACGGGCACAACGTCTGGAGAATCGATCTTTCATTGGCGGCACATCGCCTGACGCAACTAGAGGCGATAACCCATAACCTGTCCGTCTCGACCTCGACGTCCTTGCAGCATGTACCACACGACGTCGAGGAAGAGCAGGGGCTGCATCCGCGTCTACGCACGTGGCTGGCATTCGCCGACCAGAAGATAACCGAAACGCTTACCCTGGCGCGTCTGATCGGCAACCCGCTCGCAATCGATCGTGAAATCATTGAATCCGATAGAGTCCTTGGCGAACGCTCTACCGCCGACGGAGTACGCAGAACCGACGTCCGAGCCCGCATAGCGGCCCTGACGCCTGCGGACTTCATACGCTCGCCCTACTCACAGAGACAGCAGGTCCAAAAAGAAGCGCTCCAGCTCCCTCTCCTGCCCACCACTACCATCGGTTCGTTTCCGCAGACATCTGCTGTCCGAACGGCACGAGCAAAAGTAAAAAACGGCAGTATCGCGGTCACTGCTTACAAGACGATCATGAAAGAAGAAATTCGCAGCGTCATTGAACTTCAGGACAACCTCGGTCTGGACGTCCTGGTGCATGGCGAGCCCGAACGCAACGACATGGTCCAATATTTCGCTGAGAACCTAGACGGATTCGCTGTCACGGAACACGGCTGGGTCCAGTCCTATGGAAGCCGCTGCACACGACCCTCGATTCTCTGGGGCGACGTCCACCGACCGGCACCGATCACCGTGGAGTGGACGCGTTACGCACAGTCGCTCTCCACCAAGCCGGTCAAAGGAATGCTCACTGGCCCCGTAACCATCCTCGCCTGGTCGTTCGTTCGCGATGATCAGCCCCTCGACGAAACCGCTCAACAGGTCGCACTAGCCCTGCGTGATGAAATTGCCGATCTTGAGGATGTGGGCACCCCGATCATCCAAGTGGATGAACCAGCGCTGCGAGAATTACTGCCACTGCGGGAAACCGACAGAGCCGACTACCTGGACTGGTCGGTCAAGGCCTTCCGGCTGGCCACCTCCGGAGCGGGAGACCACACACAGATTCATACACATTTGTGCTACTCAGAGTTCGGGCAGATCATCGGCGCGATAGACGCCCTCGACGCCGACGTGACCAGCATCGAAGCCGCGCGCTCGCGAATGGAAGTTGTCGCTGACCTAGCCACTCATGGTTTCGGGCGTGGCGTAGGCCCGGGCGTGTACGACATTCATTCCCCAAGAATCCCAGAGACGGAGGAAATCGCCCATCTGCTCAAGACTGCAGTACAGAATGTGCCCGAACGTCAACTTTGGGTCAACCCAGACTGCGGCCTCAAAACTCGAGGCTATGCCGAAACGACCGCATCCTTATCGAATCTCGTCGAAGCCGTCACCCTAATCCGGGAAAGGATGGGCGCTAACGTTTAAGCGGGCCATGGCGGGGCGCTATGCTCTGCTCCCGCAGCACATCTGCCAGCCGGTCCATGAAGAGGCGGACCCGAGCCGTCTGCTTGTCATTGATGAGTAGAGCGAAAATGCTACGGGCCAAACGAATCTCCGGAACATCGAGGACCACCACGCCCTCCGTTTTGTGAACCATGGCAAGTTCGGGCACCAGCGACGCACCAAGGCCAGCCGCTGCCATTTCCAGACACGCGTTGAAATCGTCGCAGTACGACACAACGCGTGGGTGCAGGTTGCAGCTGGCAAAGAGCCGTTCAATAACGGCGGCGTCGCTGGTACCTGGATGATGAACTATCCACGGCATATCGCTCAGTTGCGCTGCTGTAACCTCTGAGCCGGGACGAATACCCCAAGATTCCGGGAGAACTACCCTGAAATTGTCGTCACCAATCCACTGCCGGCTAACTGAAGAGGGCCACGCAAGCCCGCCCTGGCCCACCTGATAGACAAGAGCGACGTCGAGTTCACCACCCGAGCGTAGCCCCTGAATAGTTTGCGACGGTTCGGCTACATACACCTTCAGATTGATACCGAGATCGCGCCATTCCGGCGCTCGCAGGAGCCGGGGAAGTGCATAGGTGGCAAGGGAAGGAAAAATGCCTAGCCGAAGTTCCTGTGAGGTGCCCTGTTCGGTTCGGGTTGTTGCTGCCATCAGCGCGTCAAGGTCGGTAAGGACCTTCGCCGCATGTCGAGCCATGACCACGGCGGCTTCCGTGGGCGCAATGCTCCTGGCAGCCCGCTCAAAGAGGCTGACCCCGCTGTCTCTTTCCAGTGCAGACATCTGCTGGGAAACAGCTGAAGCGGTGTATCCCAATCGATTCGCTGCGGCGGCGAATGAGCCAGAACGGATGACTTCGAGCAGCGTACGCAGGTGAATTGGATTTACCACCAGTGTTCCTTTCGCTGAGCTTCAGTAATTCAGCGTAGTCCGTTCAAGAAATTCCGCCCGACGCTGCTGTATCCACCTTAGACTGACGAACGTTATGTGTTCTGGATCACACGATTCGGCATAGCAGTAGATGTTAGGAGTCGCTCCTTGCCAGGAGCCGAACTCGTCTTACGAATCAATGGAGAATTGTGAACGAGCAAATGCCCCTGCGTCCTGACAGGCGCACCAGAACCCGATCGCTGCGGACACTTGCCGCAACGGCGGCGTTGTCCATGACGGTCGCCGGCCTTGCCGGTACGGCCCAAGCCGCACCCGGAACGATCCTGCCCGATGAAGTTGCAGGTGCGTCCACTTTCACCGCCGGAAAGTACCTGATCACGCTGAAGTCCCCAGCGGTCAGCACCTACGGTGGCGGAATCAACGGTATGGCGGCAACTGCGCCCGCCAACGGGAAAGTCCTCGAAGGAAGTTCTGCTCCGGTCGTGAGTTACTCGACGTACCTGGAGAAGAAACAGAGCAGCGTCGCGGCTGCCGTGGGGGTGTCCCCGTTGTATCACTACACGATGGCCACCAATGGATTCGCGGCGGAATTGACGGCAGATCAAGCCGCTAGCCTGGCTGTCAACGAGAATGTTGCAGGCCTTGAGCCTGACGCAATGCTTCAACTGCAGCGTTCAACCACCGACTTTCTGGGACTAGGTGATGACGCCAACGGGAAGGGTGGAGTCTGGGAGAGCTTGGGCGGCGTCGATAATGCTGGCAAAGGCATCGTCGTAGGAGTTATCGACAGCGGAATCGCTCCCGAAAATCCTTCGTTTGCAGGTGCACCCCTGACCAGCGATCCGGGCTCGGTCCCGTATCTCGAGGGAGACGCCATCGTCTTCGATAAGGCCGACGGCGGAACATTTTCGGGTGCCTGCGAAACGGGTGTGCAGTTCACCGCTGATGACTGCAACACGAAATTGATCACAGCTCGGTACTTTGTTGGTGGATACGGCGTGAGCAAAATTGCGCCGGTGGACGCCGGGGAGTATGAGTCACCCCGAGACGGAAACGGGCACGGCTCGCACACTGCCAGCACCGCAGCCGGGAACTTCGGCGTCGACGCAGTCCTCGACAATGGTGCTGTTCAGAAGATTTCCGGCGTAGCGCCAGCAGCCAAAATCGCCGCTTACAAGGCGTGCTGGACAGGAATCGACTCCGCAGGATGCAGCATGCTGGATATCCTGGGTGCAATCGATGCAGCCGTTGAGGACGGCGTCGACGTCCTCAACTACTCCATTGGGGGTGCTGCAGCCAGTAGTACCGTCGAGATCACGGATAGGGCATTTCTCGCCGCCGCAAATGCAGGAATCTTTGTCGCCGCGGCAGCCGGTAACTCTGGACCCGCCGCCTCAACACTGGACAACGCATCACCGTGGATCACCACCGTGGCCAACACCACGTACACCACCCCTCAGTCGGGGGTTAATTTAGGCGATGGGACCAGCATCACCGGTGCATCGGTGAGCGTTCCCGTTGACGGAGTCCCCTCAACACCGCTCGTCAACGCCGCCATCGTAGGCTCTGCTGGAGTGGAAAATCCGGAGGTCTGTGCCGCCAAATCTCTGGATCCTGCGAAGGCTACAGGAACCATCGTCGTCTGTGACCGTGGTGCAGTGGCACTGGTTGAAAAGGCCGCTGAGGTCAAGCGCGCTGGCGGAATAGGCATGATCATGATCAACGCTCCGGGCGGATCAACCGGCATCCATGCGATTGGATTCGCTGTCCCGACCGTCCACCTTGAAGTAGATCACTATGATGCGGTTAAGACGTATGCGGCAACCGCCGGAGCCACGGCGGCGCTCGTGGCAGTGCCGGAGACTCCACTCGATATCCCTGCACCGCAAATCGCTCCCTCATCAAGTCGAGGGCCAATCACCGTGGATGGGCAGAACCTGCTCAAGCCCGACGTCGGAGCCCCCGGCACGGGAGTTTTGGCTGCAGGAGCGAACGCTGCGGACGCTGAATCACAACACGTCTTCATGTCTGGAACCTCTATGGCGTCACCTCACGTCGCGGGCCTTGGTGCCCTCTACCTGGGAAACAAGCCGAACGCATCCCCAGCAGAAGTGAAATCAGCACTGATGACCAGCGCCTACGACCTCGTCAACGACGCCGGTGACTCCACCCAGGACGTTTTCGCGCAAGGTGCCGGACAGGTTAACCCAGAAAAGTTCCTCAACCCCGGCTTGTACTTCCCCGCAGGAAAAGCGGACTGGGACGGCTACCTGAAATGGGCCGGATTCAACACCGGCGTCGAACCGATCAACGGGACGGACTTGAACCTCCCCTCCATCGCCGTCGGATCTATGGCAGGCGTCCAAGAAGTCACCAGAACGGTCAAGGCCACCGAGGCCGGAACGTTTACAACCAGTGTTGATCTGCCGGGGTTCGATGTCACCGTCAGCCCGTCAAGCTTGACTTTCGACAAGCCAGGGCAGGAAAAGTCCTTCACTATCGCTTTCGCCCACACCACCGCACCGGTCAAGTCATTCTCTACCGGATACCTGACGTTGAACGGTGACAACGGCCACAATGTGCGCATGCCGCTCGCAGTGAAGCCCAGCGCACTGATTGTTCCGGACACTATCGAAGCAACTGGTACAAACGGATCCTCGACGGTCGAAATCACTGCCGGCGCTGACGGGATGGTGGTTCCTGAGGTTGCTGGTTTGTTCAGTGCCAAAGCTTTCGCTGCCACTGACGGTTATCCAGTTTCCGGGCGTTTCAGTTTCCCGGTCGAAGGTGATCCTAGCGCTCCTGAAAGCGAACACAGCGGTGTGCTTGCGTCAACTGAGGAAACTTTGAGTTTCTCCATGAAGGTACCTGTTGGAGTATCGCAACTCACGGTGACGCTCGACGGCGTGAGTGATGGCGCTGACTTGGACTTTTACGGGTTCAGGATGGCCGAGTCCGGTAAGTTCTGGGCAGAGTTTTTCAACGACGGCGCATCTGCTGCCGACGATGAAAAGCTCGTTCTGGAAAACCCGGCTGCTGGAACCTATCGGTTCAATGTCTACGCGTGGAGCATGGGCTCGGATCCGACAGTTCCCTTTGACCTATCGACCATGTTGGTGACGGACGGCCCGAGCGAGCACCCGCTGACGGTAACGCCAACAGAAGTCAGTGTGAAGAAGGGGGAGGCTGCAGAATTCGATATTTCGTGGAAGGACCTCGATCCGAACACAAAGTACCAAGGCATGATCACCTACGGCGATCGTCCGGGTTCAACCTCTGTAGTCATCAACTCTGGCGAGGGTTCGACGCCGACGCCGACTGTGACGCCTACTGCAACGCCATCGCCGACGCCGACGCCTACTGCAACGCCATCGCCGACGCCGACTGTGACGCCTACTGCAACGCCATCGCCGACGCCGACACCGGGGCCACGTTTTCGGGACATCCCCGGTACGAAGTTCGAGGAACAGGTCAACTGGATGTCGGATCAGGGTCTGACAACCGGCTATCCGGATGGAACGTACCGGCCGTTGGTGAAGGTCAATCGGGACGCTATGGCAGCGTTCCTGTACAGGTTGGCTGGTGAACCTACGTTCGATGCGCCGAAGGTGTCACCATTCAAGGACGTAGCAACAAATAACCTGTTCTACAAAGAGATTTCGTGGATGGAATCAGTTGGCCTCTCTACGGGCTACCACGACAAAACCTTTCGTCCGGTTACTCCGGTCAACCGTGACGCAATGGCGGCCTTCATGAAACGGTTTGCTGGCGATGTCTGCGATGTTGAATCAGCCCGTACCTATAAGGCGCCTGATTCCCGACCGTTCAGCGACGTGCCGACGTGGGACCAGTTCCACGATGAGATCTCCTGGCTCAAGGACGTCGGCGTTACTACCGGCTACCCTGATGGCACCTATCACAGGCTGGAAGGAACGAGCAGGGAAGCGATGGCTGCGTTCGTCTACCGGCTCGCTGATATCACGGGCCCGTGTGGCCGTGACTAAGTAGTTTCGGCGTGATGGGACGGGTGCCGGTGAAAACTGGTACCCGTCCCTTCTTAACGTCGTGGTGGTTCCGGCAGGCTCGGTTGCGACACGCCGGGGTGGGTCCGACACGGGGACAAGTTTAAGTTATTTGGCTGTGCGCAACGTGGTCCACAGGTTGTGGACGAGGCGCTCAGAACGCGCTGTTCACGCGCTTTCTGAGTGCCAACGCCTGTGGATTTCTTGTGGACGGACCTCGGCGCGAATGACATACTTGTAATACATCATCTTGGGGTTTCGAGCGATGGCATGCACTAGATGTAGTATCTAGGTATGCAAACGGTTGCTCGCAGAGCCGGTTTCGGGACAACGATTTCGTCTTCTGGAGACACGGCAGACGCGTTGTTAAGGCTTTCGGCGCAACTCAAAAATCAGTGACTTACAAGGGGAGAACGACATGACTGTTACGGTCTACACGAAACCAGCGTGTGTGCAGTGCAACGCAACTTACCGTGCGCTGGACAGGAAGGGAATCACCTACCGCAGCGTCGACATTTCTCAAGACCCGGAGGCACTTGAGCAGGTGCGCGCCTTGGGTTACATGCAAGCACCCGTTGTAGTCACTGAGCAGGATCATTGGTCAGGCTTCCGCCCGGACAAAATTGATTCCCTTGGCCTCAGCGCGGCCACATCCGTCGCATAGCTTGAAGTAGTTTTCCGGAGCTGGGTCTGATGAAAGCTGAACTCATTAATGAACACAGCGCAGAGGTCAACGAGGATCCCGCGTCAGCGACGAGGGCGTCTCTCATCTACTTTTCGTCGGTTTCGGAGAACACCCACAAATTTGTCCGCAAACTCGATGTGTCTATGGCTCGTATGCCGGTTTTTACCCGTGAATCAACTCTGCTAGCCGCGCGCCCCTTCGTCCTTGTACTTCCCACGTACGGCGGAGTGTCCGGCAAAGGGGCGGTGCCCAAGCAGGTCATCAAGTTCCTCAACGTCGAATCGAACCGGGTGTTGCTTCGCGGAGTGATAGGAGCCGGCAACACCAACTTCGGGGAAACCTACTGCCTGGCGGCCGATGTAGTGGCCGCAAAATGCAGTGTCCCCGTCCTCTATAAATTTGAACTGATGGGCACATCTGAGGATGTAACCCGTGTAAACAAGGGATTGGAAAAGTTTTGGACACAACAGTGGCAGAACCAGAAATGATCAACGTCGGCGGGGAGACCCCGTTGCCAGATGCTTACAAGGGGCTCGGATACCACGAGCTGAACGCCATGTTGAACCTCTATGGTTCCGACGGCGAGATCCAGTTCGAGGCGGACCGCGAGGCAGCACACCAGTACTTCCTCCAGCACGTCAACAACAACACTGTTTTCTTCCACGATCTGGAGGAAAAACTCGACTACCTCGTCAAGAACGAATACTACGAGCGCGAGACGTTGGATCAGTACACGATGAACTTCATCCGCGATCTTTATGCGCACGCATACAAGAAGAAGTTCCGGTTTGAGACGTTCCTTGGCGCTTTCAAGTTCTACACTTCGTACACGCTGAAAACTTTCGACGGCAAGCGTTTCCTGGAGCGCTATGAAGATCGTGTGTGCATGGTGGCGTTGCACCTGGCCGGCGGGAACGAAGACCTCGCTACTCGTATGGTGGACGAGATTGTCGAAGGCCGGTTCCAGCCCGCAACGCCCACCTTCCTCAATGCGGGGAAGAAGCAGCGCGGTGAGCTGGTTTCATGCTTCCTACTGCGTATCGAAGACAACATGGAATCGATTGGCCGGTCCATCAACTCGGCACTGCAGCTGTCCAAACGGGGTGGTGGCGTCGCTTTTGCCCTGACAAACATCCGCGAGGTTGGGGCTCCGATCAAACAGATCGAGAACCAGTCCTCCGGTGTCATCCCCGTCATGAAGCTGCTCGAAGACAGCTTCTCTTACGCGAATCAGCTGGGCGCACGCCAAGGTGCCGGGGCTGTCTACCTGCACGCGCACCACCCAGATATCAACCGCTTCCTCGACACCAAGCGGGAAAATGCGGATGAGAAGATACGCATCAAGACGCTCTCCCTCGGCGTCGTCATTCCGGACATCACTTTCGAGCTGGCCAAGACTGACGAGGACATGTACCTCTTCTCGCCGTACGACGTCGAAAAGGTATATGGCGTTCCGTTCTCCGATATTTCTGTGACTGAGAAGTATTACGAAATGGTGGACGATTCGCGGATCAAGAAGTCCAAGATCAAGGCGCGTGAATTCTTCCAGACGCTGGCAGAGATCCAGTTCGAATCGGGCTACCCGTACATCATGTTCGAAGACACGGTGAACCGAGCCAACCCCATCGACGGCAAGATCATCATGTCCAACCTGTGTTCGGAGATTCTGCAGGTTTCGCAGCCGACTACCTACAACGATGACCTTTCCTACGCCGATATCGGCAAGGACATCTCGTGCAACCTGGGTTCGCTCAACATCGCGAAGACCATGGATTCACCGGACTTTGGATCCACCATAGAGACGGCCATCCGGTCATTGTCAGCCGTATCGGTGATGTCCAACATCACCTCGGTTCCGTCAATCGCAAAGGGCAACGAGCAGTCTCACGCCATCGGTCTGGGCCAGATGAACCTACATGGTTATCTGGCGCGGGAGCGGGTCCATTACGGTTCCGAAGAGGGCCTGGACTTCACGAACATCTACTTCTATACGGTCCTTTACCATTGCGTTCGAGCTTCCAATCTTCTGGCGATGGAGACAGGGGAGACGTTCGGTGGTTTCGAGAAGTCCACGTACGCCTCAGGGGAGTTCTTCGACAAGTACACGGACAACGAATGGGTGCCACAGACAGGCCGCGTCAAAGAGCTATTTGAGGGTCTGCACATCCCCACTCAGGATGATTGGCGTGGGCTGAAGGAATCCGTTATGAAGCACGGAATCTACAACCAGAACCTTCAGGCGGTGCCGCCCACAGGCTCGATTAGCTACATCAACAACTCGACGTCATCGATTCATCCTGTTGCTGCGCGGATCGAGATCCGCAAGGAGGGCAAGATCGGGCGTGTCTATTACCCGGCTCCGTACCTGACAAACGACAACGTGGACTACTACCAGGACGCGTACGAAATTGGATACGAGAAGATCATTGACACTTACGCCGCCGCTACGCAGCATGTCGATCAAGGCCTGTCGCTGACGCTGTTCTTCAAGGACACGGCAACCACGCGTGACATCAACAGGGCGCAGATCTATGCATGGCGGAAGGGCATCAAGACTCTCTACTACATCCGTCTGCGGCAGCTTGCTCTGGAGGGGACTGAGGTAGAGGGTTGTGTCAGCTGCATGCTGTGATGCCCCCCCGCTTAAGCTCCACCAATACTTTTTTTGAGAGGTAAGTAGCCATGACCGAAAAGCTGAAACTGGTCAGCCACGTTGATGCGATCAACTGGAACCGTATCCAGGATGAGAAAGATGTTGAGGTCTGGAACCGGCTCGTCAACAACTTCTGGCTTCCCGAGAAGATCCCGCTCTCCAATGACGTGCAGTCCTGGGCAACGCTGACGCCGGAAGAGCAGCAGTTGACCATGCGGGTGTTCACGGGACTTACGCTGCTGGACACGATTCAGGGAACCGTTGGAGCCGTCAGCTTGATCCCTGACGCCCTAACCCCACACGAAGAAGCGGTGTACACCAACATCGCGTTCATGGAGTCGGTGCACGCCAAGAGCTACTCGTCGATCTTCTCCACGCTGTGCTCCACCAAGGAAATTGACGAGGCGTTCCGCTGGTCCACGGAGAACGAGAATCTGCAGAAGAAGGCGCGGATTATCATGGACTACTACCAGGGTGACGACCCACTGAAGCGCAAAGTCGCCTCTACGTTGTTGGAGTCGTTCCTCTTCTACTCCGGCTTCTACCTGCCCATGTACTGGTCATCTCGGGCCAAGCTGACGAACACAGCGGACCTTATTCGGCTCATCATTCGGGACGAGGCAGTCCACGGTTACTACATCGGCTATAAGTTCCAGCGTGGTCTAGAGAAAGTCAGCCCTGAGAGGCGGCAGGAGATCAAGGATTACACGTTCGAACTCATGTATGAGCTTTACGACAACGAAGTTCAGTACACGCACGATTTGTACGACGGCGTGGGGCTTGCTGAGGACGTCAAGAAGTTCCTGCATTACAACGCGAATAAGGCGTTGATGAACCTTGGTTATGAAGCTATGTTCCCGTCAACCGTGACGGATGTGAATCCGGCTATCTTGTCGGCGCTCTCACCCAACGCGGATGAGAACCACGATTTCTTCTCGGGCTCAGGTTCGTCTTACGTCATCGGCAAGGCCGTCAACACGGAAGACGACGACTGGGACTTCTAGAAGGTGCTCGGCAAACTCACCCGGATTTGTCGCGCTTCGCGGGGGCAAATAGATTGGAAGCAGTCATCTTTGAGGGAGTTCTATGACCGCCGAATCGTACTATCGCCATCTGGGCGGAAACACCTATGAGTCCACTATTCACGCGCAGGGCGCTTGGAATCCGGAGGAGCAGCATATGGCTCCCGCCTCCGGGATTCTGGCCTACGCGCTGGAGCAGTGCAGCCCGCGTGATGACATGCGGATGGCCCGGATCAGCTATGACATTCTTGGAATGATCCACGCTGGCGAGTTCACTGTGTCCGCGGAAGTCATCCGCCCAGGCAAGACCATCGAACTCGTGCAGGCAGAGATGGTTGCCAAGGGACGCACGGCCATCCGGGCTACAGCATGGCGGCTGAAAATAGGGGATACATCTGATGTCGCCGCCGTTGAGGATCATGTTATGCAGGGTCCTGATGAAGCGAAGTCTTGGTCAGGCATGAGCGAATGGCCTGGTGGCTATATTGAGTCCCTCGACTTGCGAGTCGCCGACGGCCATCGTCCTGGTCGTGGGCAAGTATGGATCCGAAGCCCCTACGACATGGTGGAGGGTGTCCCGACGTCTGATCTGGTGCGGTTGATGGGGTTGGTGGATACAGCCAACGGCATCGCTTCCAGGGTCCGGCCGGGCAAGGACAGTTTCATGTTCCCGAATCTGGATCTGCAGGTTCACATGCACCGGCAGCCCAGGGGACCATGGCTCGGTCTCGACAACCGGGTGACGTTCGGTGGGGACGGGATTGGCCTGACGTCCACCATTTTGCATGATGTTCAGGGGCCATTCGGCCGGGCGGAGCAGATCCTTACCGTCCGGAGGACCTGAGCTACATGGCCGCTAACGCGGAAAAGGGCAGCAGAAAACCATTTGCCCAAGCTAGTCAGCTTTCTACCATCTTCCAGTCAGAGCCGCTCGGAGCCGCTGAGGACCTGGACTACGCACTCAGCATTCTAGACGCCGTGAAAACAGGACGTCTAGGACCAGTGCTGAGGGTCTATCGACCGGTCGAGACCATGGCCTTTGGGCAGCGTGATGTGCGGTTGCCTGGCTTTGGAGACGCCCAGAATGTTAGTCGAGCAGCAGGGTATGAACCGCTCGTGCGTCGAGCCGGTGGGCGAGCTGCCGCCTACCACCCGGGTTGTCTTGTGGTGGACCATATCGAACCGCACGACGACGCCGTGGCTGGATCCCGCGACCGTTTCCGCTTTTTCGGGGAACTGCTGGCCAGAGCATTGCGCAGCGCCGGGGTAAACGCTGCCATGGGAGAGATCCCGGGGGAGTACTGCCCCGGTGAATTCAGTGTCCACGGCACGCCGGCGTCGGGCTCAGAAGTAAAACTGGTGGGAACAGCCCAACGTATTGTCTCAGGTGCATGGATGTTCTCATCCGTGATCGTCGTCCAGAATTCAGCGCCAATCCGGAGTGTCCTCACAGACGTGTACGCGGCGCTTGACCTCGTGTGGGACACGACGACGGCAGGCGCCGCGAACGATCTGCTGCCAGGGCTAGGAGTGGAGGACGTTCGGGCAGCAGTGCTGGATGCCTACGGCGACTACGCATCACTGCACGAACGGTCCTGGCACTGGCTCACCGAGCAGGTTGGGTAGAGTCAGGTTCCCTGCTGGATCCACTCTTCAAGGTGAGGTGATTCTGCTCCTATGGTCGTAGAATCGCCGTGTCCTGTCCTGACTACTGTCTCTTCAGGAAGCACGAAGAGCCGGTCCCGGATGGAGCTGATGATGGTAGGGAAGTCACTGTAGGAGCGGCCAGTGGCTCCCGGACCACCATTGAACAGTGTGTCTCCGGTGAACACCGTCTTCTCTGATGGCAAGTGGTAGCTAACTGAACCGGGGGAGTGCCCCGGTGTGTGCAGCGCTGTCAGCTGAACACCAGCAACGTCGAAGGTGTCACCGTCGGCGACGTCACCATCGGGGGCATGGTCCGGGTAGACCCGATCCCACAGCATGCGGTCTCCACCGTGGAGATGAATAGGTGCGCCAGTGGATTTGTGTAGCTCCAGCGCTGCCCCAATATGATCGTCGTGGGCATGGGTGAGCAAGATGGCCTTCACCGTACGTCCCGAGATTGCATTCAGGATTGTCTGGGCGTCGTGTGGTGCGTCGATGACGATGCACTCATTGTCATCACCCACAATCCAAACATTGTTGTCCACATCCCAGGTGCCGCCGTCGAGCGAAAACGTTCCTGAGGTGACAGCATTATCAATAGTGACCATCAGAGTTCCACCACCGATCGAAGTACCTTACCCGCTTGCATCCTGTCGAACGCTCCTTCGATGTCATCGATTCCGATGCGTTCAGAGACGAAAGCATCTAGATCGAGGTTTCCGTTGAGGTAGTGGTTGATGAGCATGGGGAAATCACGCGAGGGCAGGCAGTCGCCGTACCAAGACGACTTCAACGAACCGCCTCGGCCGAAAACGTCCAACAGCGGCAGCTCAAGTGTCATTTCTGGTGTTGGTACACCTACCAGGACCACGGTGCCGGCCAGATCGCGCGCATAGAATGCTTGCTTGTATGTTTCGGGGCGACCAACCGCGTCAATGACGACGTCGGCTCCGTTTCCACCGGTGAGTTTCCGGATGGCCTCGATTGGATCTTCGTTTTTGGAGTTTATGGCGTGGGTTGCGCCCAGTTCCTTGGCCTTCGAGGTTTTCGCGTCGTCGAGATCGACGGCGATGATCGTCGTCGCCCCCGCCAACCGTGCGCCAGCGATGGCCGCTGTTCCCACTCCGCCACAACCTATGACGGCGACGGAATCGCCGCGCTTGACGTTGCCTGTGTTGATGGCCGCGCCGATGCCGGCCATGATTCCACAGCCCAGAAGTCCAGCTGCTGCCGGATCCGCTTCAGGATCAACTTTGGTGCACTGTCCAGCGGCAACGAGAGTTTTCTCAGCAAAGGCGCCGATACCGAGTGCGGGACTGAGCTCCGTTCCGTCCTCAAGGGTCATTTTCTGGGTGGCATTGTGCGTATCAAAACAGTACTGAGGGTCACCACGTCGGCAGGCGCGGCATTCGCCGCAGACAGCGCGCCAGTTCAGGATGACGCGGTCGCCTGCCGCAACTTCGGTAACGCCCTCGCCGACGGCGCTGACAACTCCGGTGGCCTCGTGCCCGAGGAGAAACGGGTAGTCATCGCTGATGCCGCCCTGCTGATACGCCAGATCCGTGTGGCAGACACCGCAGGTCAGGATATCTACCAGAGCTTCACCTGGCCCTGGATCCGGGACCAGAATCGTCTCGATCTTGACTGGGTCATTCTTGGCGTGAACCACTGCTGCCTTGACTTTGTGAACCATCGGTTTGTCCTCTCACTCGCGGCTTGGCCCGCCGCTGCGGACCTGCCATTTCATCTTAGGTGGTTTGAAGTACGACGACGAGGCAAGTGCTAGAGCCTTAGTCGCGCTTCTACATCCGCGGCCGAGGGGTTTGTAGCAACGCTGCCATCGGGGAAAAGAACCGTGGGCACAGTCTGATTGCCGTTGTTGAGCGATTCGACAAGCTCAGCGGTGCCGGGCACATCTTCAATGTTGATCTCCCGGTACCCCACACCCTGTGTGTCCAGCTGTGACTTCAGACGGCGGCAATAGCCGCACCAGCTCGTCGTAAACATGGTGATAGTTCCCGATTCCGGGATGAACGCGGCGCTGTCCAGAGGCGCACGGTTCTGAGGAGCACTGTCTTCGGCTGAATTGACGGTCATATGGCAACCCTTTCGACGTCGTGATGATTACTGATGGCAACTGTTTGGAGGCAGGAACAATTCCATGGGCCGCTGTCATCGCATCTGCTTGAGTTACGGGGTATGAAGATCCCATGAGAATTGTGGTGCTCCGAGCATCTGGAACCAACGCCGCGACGTCGGACCTCTTGCCGGACACGACTGTTGAGCGGCGCGGACCAGCGTTAGCTGGGTAGCTCGCATCTCAGCGAGGGATCTGGAGCTAACCGCGATTGTTGATTCTGCGGTTGCTGGGCTGCCGCGTCAGATCCATACCGCTTCACGAAAAGTTGTTGAACTAGGTTCGGCTCACGTTGTTGTTCTGTTAGCGGAGCAGGTGAACCAGCCCCATTACGACGGCTGCTGGAATGGGTGGCCTCCGGAGACACTGCACCATTGAGCGGATTGCTATCCGATCCAGTCTTCTCCCATGGCGATTTGGGTGGTCACAATGTCTTTTGGGACCGAGGGTGTGTTGCCGGCATCTGGGATTGGGATCTATGTGCCAAGAGCGACCGCTCAACAGACCTCGCGTCTCTGGGAGTCTGGCGCGGATGGGAGAAGCTCCCACAAATGGCTTCCACTGAGCAAGTGCAAAGGGCGCTGATACGACGAAATACTTTTCGACTTCATCAAATGGGCTTCTTAGTTGTTGCTCAGCGCCCAGAAGCTGCGATTCTATCCGCGGCTGACACAGCATCCACGTGGCTCAGTAAGAATCTTGCTTGATTTCAGTCTTTACCCCTAGGGACCTTCAGAGCCTAAGGCTCACGGATGAGGGTCTCGACAATGCGGTCGAGGTAGTCATTTCGTTGACCACTGAGGAAATGATCGTCGTCTCCTAGCGCCTGGACCATGTGAAAGTGGCCGAGATACGCGGCGTAAGCGAGCCGTGCCTTTTGAGCAGCCATCGGTGGAGTGTGGCCCGTCTCGGTGAATATATTCCCGAGAAAGTTGATGCGTTTGGCGGTTACTCGCCGCACGATGGCACCGATGAGCGCATCGTCTGCCCGCGAAGCCATCGCAGTGTCAGTTGGACCGGACTTGTCATCGCCGAAGCTGACCTCAAAGAGAGCTCGGAGTCGCTGGCGCGGGTCCTCGATGACGGTCATCGCTGTGATGACGTCGTCCGTCCCGAGTCGTTCCCAGGTCTCTGCAGCCGAAATGATCAACGCTGATCGATCGGCGAAGTGCCAGTAGAAGCTGCCCTTGGTGACGCCGATTGTCTTCGCTAGGCGTTCGATTGAGAGCTTGTCGATTCCATCAGCGGCGATGGCGACCAGGGCTGCGTTTGCCCAGTCGGAGGGAAGAAGAAACTTTGACTCGGTCATACCCATACGTTACCGTATGGTATGACCATACCGAAGCGTACGGATGCGACGCGCATTCTGGGAACTGACATTCAGACCACGGACGACTGCCCGGTGGATCGACACCAGGACCATCGTTTTCTCGCTGCGATATTGGCCGGTAGTGGGCTGTCGGGAATCGCTGTGGTCCATGTCATCTGGGCCAGTGGTAGCACGTGGCCGGCTACATCACGAGACAGCCTCGCGGACCTCGTGGTGGGCATTCGACCTTTCCCGTCCACGCCCGCGACTGGGGGAGTGGCGACTTTAATCAGCCTCGGCGTGGGGTTGCTGTTTCGCGAGTCGTGGAAAGTGGGCTCTCGTCTCACCGGCGGCAGTCGCGATATACCAGCAAGCCCGGCTGATCGGACCATACGATTTGCCGCTCTGTGTGTGCCTGCCGCCCTTGGACTTAGGGGCGTGGCAGGCCTCCTTGTGTCGGCACTTCAACTCGGGCCCGCGGCAGATGTGTACCGTCGCTGGGATCTTCGGATTTATTCGCCGCTCAGCCTTGCCCTTGCCGTCGCAGCTTATGTCGCAGTTCGGCGAGGCGCTTGACAGTACAAAGCTATGGAGCATAGCTTTGCGGCTATGACTAATAGCCCTGATGGTGAGTTGCGATATCTTGACCGCACTAGTGGCCGAATCGGCTTCGATGTGACGGGGCCACCCGATGGTCCGCTGGTGGTATGCATTCCGGGCATGGGTGATCTGCGCAGCACCTATCGTCACCTGTCGCGCTCACTGAGGGGTGCAGGTTTTCGGGTGGCGTGTATGGATCTACGTGGGCATGGCGACAGCGACGCAACTTTCGACATCTATGACGACGAGGCAGCGTCATCTGACGCGGTGGCGCTGATTGAGGGTCTTGGCGGTCCGGCAACAGTGATTGGTAACTCCATGGGGGCGGGGGCCGCCGTCATCGCCGCAGCTAGTCGTCCGGAACTGGTTACCTCACTAGTGCTAATCGGCCCGTTTATTCGCAACAGCACGGCTTCAATCGCCATCCGTTGGTTGATGCGGCTGGCGATGGGTGGTCCGTGGTCCACAAGGGTGTGGTTGTCATACCTGCCCATGCTCTACCCCAGCTGTCGCGGCGAGGACTTCGATCAGCACCGCCAAGACATTGAAGCAGCGATGCGCCGTCCGGGACGAGCGGCGGCGTTTCGCCGTACCACTCGTACCGATCACACCACTGCATGGAACGCAGCACCGCAAGTCCGGGTGCCAGCACTGGTTGTGATGGGCGATAAAGATCCAGACTTTCCTGATCCCGCTTCCGAGGCTGACCTGATCGCGGAGACTTTGGGCGGAACTGTGGTGATGATTCCCGACGGCGGGCACTATCCTCAATCGGAATTTCCCGAAGCCACAGGCCCTGCCGTGGTGGACTTCGTGACGGGGCTAATACACCGTGGCTAGGGTGGGTCTCACTCCCGAGTCTGTGACTCTCGCGGCAGCTGAGCTGGCAGATGAGCACGGCTGGCAGCATCTGACACTGGCCGCAGTCGCCGCCAAAGTGGGAGTGCGTCAGCCGAGCCTGTATAAGCACGTCGCTTCGTTGGCTGCTCTGCGTCAGGCGGTGAGTCGCCTGGCCGTTGCGGAATTGGGGGAGCGGATGAGCACGGCAATCGCTGGCCGAGCCGGCTTTGACGCGCTGATTCATGTGGCCGATGCCTATCGAGACTACTCACATACCCACCCCGGTCGATACGCATCGAGCGTGATCGCCCCACACGAGGACGATATTGAACACCACCGAATCAGCCAAACCATTTTGACAACGCTGACGGCTGTGCTGCGTGGCTACGGCCTGACAGATGATCCAGAAAATGATGATGCGCTGCACTCGATCCGCGCATTGCGGGCGCTCCTCCACGGATTTGTGGCCCTGGAGTCAGCGGGGGGCTTCGGTCTGGACCTGGATGTGGACGAAAGTTTTTCTCGACTGGTGACCGGGTTCGACGCGACACTGCGAGAGCAAGCCCCGGGGAGGGCCCTGCCGTGATCTCCACATAGGGCTGGGCCAATTTTCTGGCAAACACGACGTCGCGAATCTGAGCGCGAGAAGTGAATGCTCAGGCCGGCGACGTGCAACTCTTCTCTGCGACCGTTCAAGAAATTGGCCCGTTGAGTGTCGCGCTAGCATTAGGCTCTGAGGCAGATACTCATCGAATGAGCCACCCCTTTGGAGACCGTATTGCCAAGTTTCACCAGTCGTCTTATGCCAGTTTTCCTCAAGCTCACCAAAGCCAACGCCGTGTTCACCAGCGCAGAAAAGGCCAAGGAGCACATGGCCACGCGTAGCATCCGGCCAAGCTCTTATGGCCCGCCACGACTGATGCGCCGGGATGTGTCTGTATCGGTGGATCACGCTCAAGGCTGGCCCGTCTATACGCTGACTCCCAAAACTGGTCGTGTCGTTGGGGGAGCGGTGTATCTCCACGGCGGTGGGTGGGTGAATGAAATTGCTTTACAACATTGGCAGCTCGCAGCACAGATCGCCGCGGAGGCAAAGGTCGCTGTCACTGTCCCGATTTACCCGCTGGTGCCGTTCGGCACAGCGGAAGAGGTCATCCGCAAAGTCGTCGAGCTCGTCCTCAACAGCGTTGCGCTGTATGGCCAAACAACGCTGGGAGGAGATTCTGCCGGCGGCGAGATAGCACTCTCGGCTGCAGTCTTACTAAGGGATGAGCATGAGATGGTCCTTCCTCAAACGGTGTTGATTGCCCCAGCCGTTGACCTCTCGCTCAAGAACCCGCAGATCGACGTCGTCCTGCGCACCGACCCATGGCTGGGACGTGAAGGAACTCAGGTGTTCATTGAACAATGGCGCGGCGAGCGCCCTGTTGAGGATCCGCTGGTCAGTCCACTCAATGCTGAGCTGTCCGGAATTGGTCCGCTGACCATCTTCTGTGGAACACGCGACATGGTTCACCCGGACACACGCCTCCTGGTTGACAAGGCCTCCAGGGCCGATGTCGACGTCGAGTTCTACGAAGGACAGGGGCTGGTGCACGTTTACCCGTTGACGCCGACCCCCGAAGGGCGGGCTGCTCGAAAGATCATCGTGGAACGTTTTGGCACCGCTACTGAGAGAGCCTGATCCGGCCCACTGGCACGCACGAAGCGCGGGTGGTTGACTTGGCAGCATGTGTGGACGTTACGTTATGGCTCGTGCTGCAGGAGACCTCATCGCGGAGGCGGAGGCAGAGGCCGACGACGCCCTTCAGCTGAGGCAGTCATGGAATGTCGCTCCCACCTCGGATGTTCCGATTGTTCTGGAGCGTCTGATTGACGGAACTGCGACTCGTCAAGTGCACGTAGCCAGGTGGGGCCTTGTTCCCAGCTGGGCCAAGGATATCTCCGTAGGCGTGCGCGCCTTCAACGCCCGCAGCGAGACGGCAGCGGAAAAGCCCACCTTCAAATCCTCCGTGAAATCCCGGCGCTGCGCTGTGCCAGTAGAGGGCTACTACGAATGGCGCAAGGAACCAGACGGTAGCAAAACCCCCTTCTTTGTGCACCGCAAAGACGGCCGCCTGACCTTCTTCGCGGGGCTCTACAGCTGGTGGAAAGACCCAACGAAAGAGAACAGCGATCCAGAGCGCTGGCTGCTCTCCACCTCCGTGATCACCATGGCCTCCCCTGAACCCGGAACACCTGAGATCCTCGATGAACTGGCTAACCTGCATGACCGGCTACCCATACCCATGTCCACTGAAACCATGAACGCATGGCTCCACCCGGGCAACAGCGACGGAGCAACACTGCTTGGCCTGGTACGCAGTGGTGCCTACAACACCGCATCGGCATGGCGTCTGGACAAGGTCGGCCCCGAGGTAGGAAACGTACGCAACGATTCACAGAACCTCATCACACCAGTGACCTGATTGCAGCCCCGTATTGTTTCGAACATATATTCGAATACAATAGAGACTCAAGCAATCACACCCGCACACGGAAAACCTGGAAGCCCAACCCGGCACCAGAAATCCGCCGGGAGTCAAACAAGGGGCGAGGTGGCTGAAGTGGGACTATTCAGCGAATCAGTCGAAGTGGTGTGCGCACCCTCTGGCAGACCACTGGAACTACAGTGGCGCGGACACAACTACCAGATGGCCGCCGAGCCACTGCGCTGGTACGAACGACGCAACTGGTGGGCAGAAGAAACCCGCGCCGAAATCGGCAGAGGCGCAGGACTGGTAGACCACGAAATCTGGCGAATACAGGCCAGAATCAACAAAGCCTCCCAAATCCTCACCCTAGACCTCTCCAGACAAACACACACCGGAAAATGGCGAATCATCCGAATCCACGACGCCATCCAAGACATCAGCGCCTGAGAACACCATGAGCTTCACCCACCTCAACGTCTCCACAGCCTTCAGCTCCCACTACGGAGTCTCATGGCCAGAAACCCTCGCCGCAGCAGCAGCAGCAGACGGCGCAGACGCCCTCGCCTGCACAGACAGAGACGGCCTCTACGGAACCGTAAAACACCTCAAAGCCTGCCTGGAGAACAACCTCGACCCCATCATCGGTGTCAACCTCGCAACCATCGAACCACACGAAACAGGCTGGAAAACAACAGGACGAGTAGTCATCCTCGCCCACGGACATATCGCCGGAGAAGGCTACAAAGCACTCTGCCGGCTAATCTCAGACGCCCACACAGACACCACCCACAAACGAACCAGCAAACCCATAGGCATAACCGCAGAACAACTAGCCCACAGAACATCAGGGAACGGCAGCCCAATCCTCACCACCCTGATCGGCCCCTACTCCGACGTCGGTCTCGCAATGCGACACCGAAGCTACCGCCAAGGACGCTCACTCCTCAACCAATGGCGAAACATCCTGCCCACAGGCTCCCTCACCATCGAACTCGCAAGCCACCTCAGCCCGCCCGGCGAACACCTCAGTAACGCCCACGCCGTAAGAATGCTCCGCATCGCCGAAGAAGCCGGAAACCCCGTCATCCTCACCAACGCCGTCAGATACTGCGAAGTAGACGGCGCCGCAACCGCAGACGTCCTCGACTCCGCCCGCGCACTAACCTCACTCTCCGGCCTACCCGAACTCCAACCCAACGGGCAAGGCTGGCTCAAGAGCAGCAAAGAAATGAAAGCGCTCGCAGGCGAACTGGCCAGAGAAGCCGGAAGCGGAACGGCAGGAGCAGCCCGGATACTGGCGTCCACTGCAGAGCTGGCGGATATCTGCCGGATAGACCCAGTGCTGGATATGGGCTGGAAGCAGCCAGAGGTGCCTGAAGCCACAGTGATCGGGATTGACCAGGACCCACTCGTGGAACTCCGCCAACGATGCGATGCAGGACTGACAACCCGTTTCCCCAGCGCAGGAATGTCAGAGGAACACGAGTTGCGTAACCGGCTGGAGCACGAGCTGGGCATTATCGACAGATTGGGTTTCTCCTCCTATTTCCTGACCGTGGCAGAGGTATCAACCATGATCAGGAACATGGGAGTTCGTGCTGCCGCCAGAGGATCTGGGGCCTCGAGTCTGGTGAACTATCTGCTCAACATCAGCCAGGTCAACCCACTGGCACACGATCTGGTGTTCGAGCGATTCCTCTCCAGAGACAGATCCACTCTGCCGGATATTGATATTGATGTGGAGAGCGCGGAACGGCATAACGTCTATCACCGAATTTTCGAGCGTTTCGGCGCCGAACGGGTCACTTTGATGAGCATGCAGAATGGGTACCGAGCGCGCGGTGCAGTTCGAGATGCCGGTCAAGCCCTGGGCATGGATCAGGAAGAAATCTCCCTGATAGCCCAACAGCTGTGGAGGTTCTCGGCTAGCAAATTCCGTGAGGCAATGGTAGAAAAACCGGAGCTGCGAGAGTTTTCTGCCCAAGTTGGGCAAAACAAACAGCTGGATTTGCTGGTGGATATCACAGAGCGGCTGGACCGACTACCACGACATATTTCAATGCATCCCTGCGGAGTTATCCTGGGATCAAAAAACCTGTTGGACCGCACCCCCGTCCAACCCAGCGGCCTCGGCCTGCCCATGTCCCAGTTCGATAAGCACGACATGGACCCCATGGGGATGCTCAAGCTCGACGTGCTGGGGGTCAGGATGCAAAGTGCCATGGCGTACGCAGTGCGCGAGATCATCCGTATTCATCCTTCCCGTCAGGAAGTCACTGAAGCAGGGCAGCATCCAGTGGACGACGGCGGACGGGGACCGGATTACATCGCTGGGGACGGCCGGATAGAACTAGATGCCATCCCGCTGGATGACCCCGCCACGTTTGACCTGATTCGTAGCACCCACACACTCGGCTGTTTTCAGATCGAATCGCCGGGGCAGCGAGAGCTGATAGGAAAAATGGCTCCTCGCGAGTTCAACGATCTCATTATCGATATTTCTCTTTTCCGCCCCGGCCCCATGAAATCGGACATGGTGCGGCCGTTCTTGGAACACCGGCACGGCTGGGCGACGGCAAAATATCCGCACAAGGATCTGGAACCAGTTTTGAGGGAAACGCATGGAGTCACGGTGTTTCATGAGCAGATTCTGCGAGCTTTGGACATCATGACGGGCTGCGGTTTAGCCAAAGCGGATGTGTTTCGACGCATGCTGGGAAATGAAAAGAAAGAGGGTGAAGTAGAGGCCTACTTCCGGACTCATGCAGACAACCGCGGATACGGGCAGGACGTCATCGATCAGGTGTGGGGAACCATGAAAGCGTTCGGCAGCTTCGGTTTCTGCAAGGCCCACGGTGCGGCTTTCGCTGTTCCCACCTATCAGTCTGCCTGGCTGAAAGCTCATCATCCGGAGGCATTTCTTGCCGGCCTGTGGGAACACGACCCAGGGATGTATCCGCGCCGACTGTTGGTTGCGGAGGCACGGCGTATGGGTATCCCCATTCTGCCGCTGGATATCAACCACAGTGCTGCTGAGTACAGGGTGGAAAGGGAAGAACAGGATGAAAAGTTGGGGATTCGTCTCAGCCTCGCTGGTATCTATGGGCTTTCTGCTGCCGAGCTCAAACGTATTGTTACGGGACAGCCCTATGACTCGCTGGCCGATGTTCGAGCCCGGGCAAAAGTGAGTCGTCCAACCATGAAGCGGCTGGCCCAGCTGGGCGCTTTTGATTCTTTGAACCGTGCCTCAGGATCCCGGGGCAGCCGGGCAGACCTCATTCACCACTTGAATTCGGTTTCTGGAAGCGCACCTGCCAGACGGCACGAGATGATTCCCGGACAACTTTCGCTGCCGCTGGGGGACCTGGAACTGCGCAACCTCAAGGCAGAACGGCCGGAGCCAGAGGTCTTCGAGAAAGTCCGGACAGAACTGGATCTGATGGCCATGGATACAACGGCTCATCTCATGGACAGCTATGGTCCACTACTACAGCAATTAGGGGTCACAACGGCAAACAAATTGCTGGAACTGCGCAGCGGAACAGAAGTCTTGGTCGCCGGCATCCGGGTGGCGACCCAAACACCTCCCATGCGTGGGGGGCGCCGGGTGGTTTTCATCAGCATCGAAGACGGCACAGGATGCATAGATTGCACTTTCTTTCATGAAGCGCAGGAGAGCGCCGGTTCAAAATTGTTCGGTACCGAAATGTTGCTCATCAAAGGATTGACGCGGCGGACAGGTCCGAGGGGGATGTCTCTGCAAGCAACCAGCGCTTGGGACCTGACGGCTAGGGATTCACTTCCATTGCCCGTTGTGACGCAACTAGTCGCTGGTGAATGAATCGACGCATCTTGGGCATGGCATGTTGGTGACGCCGAAGACCAGCGGATACCATCAAAGAGCCGTTGCGCCAATGTAGGGCGTCGCGCCAGTAACCAACAATGCTAGGAGACCACCGTGTCCGAATCCTCACAGATCACCCTCATCGTCGATGGCGAAGAGACTACGGTGACCACGGGGACAACCGGCGCGGAAATCTACGCTGATCGCCGCGATGTCGTCGTAGCCCGCGTCAACGGTTCCCTGAAGGATTTGAATCAACCCCTAGCAGACCACGACACCGTTGAGGCAGTCACCGTTGAGTCCCCAGACGGACTCAACGTCCTGCGACACTCGACCGCGCATGTCATGGCCCAGGCAGTCCAGCAGCTACGCCCCGATGCCAAACTGGGCATCGGTCCGTACATCACGGACGGCTTCTACTTCGACTTTGACGTTGAGGAGCCTTTCACCCCCGAGGACCTGAAAAAGCTCGAGAAGATGATGCTCAAAATCGTCAATCAGAACCAGCTGTTTTCCCGACGGCCGGTCAGTGAAGAAGAGGCCCGCGAAGCAATGGCCGATGAACCGTACAAACTTGAATTGCTCGGCAAGTCGGACGTCGCCGATGCAGTGGGTGAGGGCGCGAACATCGAAGTTGGTGCCGGAGAGATCACCATTTATGACAACGTGGACCGGAAATCCGGTGACATCGTGTGGTGTGACCTCTGCCGTGGACCGCATCTGCCCAACACCAAACTCATCTCCAATGCCTTCGCGCTGACACGCTCGGCCGCTGCCTACTGGCTCGGAAACGAAAAAAACAAGCAACTCCAACGCATTTACGGCACGGCATGGCCGACCAAGGAAGCCTTGAAGGCCTATCAGGAGCGCATGGCTGAAGCCGAACGGCGCGACCACCGCAAGCTCGGTGCGGAATTAGACCTGTTTTCGTTCCCCGACGAACTCGGCTCTGGCCTGCCGGTGTTCCACCCCAGAGGTGGAGTCATCCGCAAAACCATGGAGGACTACTCACGCAAACGGCACGAGGAGGCCGGCTACGAGTTCGTGTACACGCCTCACATCACCAAAGGCCACCTATACGAGTTGTCGGGTCACCTTGACTGGTACAAGGACGGCATGTTCCCACCCATGCATGTGGACGAGACCCGGAATCCTGAAACCGGAGAAGTGATCAAGCCCGGTCAGGATTATTACCTGAAGCCGATGAACTGCCCCATGCACAACCTCATCTTCCGCTCTCGCGGACGCTCCTACCGGGAGCTTCCCCTGCGGTTATTCGAGTTTGGCTCCGTCTACCGCTACGAGAAGTCAGGTGTGGTGCATGGGCTGTCACGCGTACGTGGCATGACTCAAGACGATGCCCACATCTACTGCACACGTGAGCAGATGAAAGACGAGCTGACCACGACGCTCAACTTCGTCTTGAACCTGCTGAAGGACTACGGGATGGACGATTTCTATCTCGAGCTCTCCACGAAGGATCCTGAAAAGTACGTTGGTTCCGATGAAGCTTGGGAAGAATCAACGCGCACTCTGGCCGAAGTGGCTGAGGCCTCCGGTCTCGAACTCGTTCCAGATCCGGGCGGCGCCGCTTTTTATGGGCCGAAGATATCCGTTCAGGCCCGCGATGCGATTGGCCGAACCTGGCAAATGTCCACGATTCAGCTGGATTTCAACCTTCCGGATCGTTTCGAACTCGAATATCAGGCAGCTGACGGCACACGGCAGCGACCGGTCATGATTCACCGGGCACTGTTCGGTTCTGTTGAACGTTTCATGGCGGTGTTGATAGAGCACTATGCCGGGGCATTCCCTGCATGGTTGGCCCCAGTGCAGGTCGTTGCCATTCCAGTTGCAGACGCGTTCAACGACTACCTCTTCGATGTCGTCGCAAAACTCAAGGCAGAGGGGATCCGCGCGGAAGTGGATATCAGCAGCGACCGCTTCCCCAAGAAGATCCGGACCGCCAGCAAAAACAAGATTCCGTTTGTCCTGATCGCAGGGGGAGAAGATGCCGAGGCGGGTGCGGTTTCCTTCCGCTTCCGTGATGGCAGTCAGGACAATACCGTTCCAGTGGATGATGCCATCCAACGGATCGTTGCCGCAGTGCGAAACCGCGAGCAGTAGGCGGGGTCGCAGTGACAGGGGAAGACGTTCACGACGACGACGCAGTAGTTGATGACTTCACCATCCCAGGCGTTCCAGACGCTTTCCAGCGTTTGTGGACTCCGCACAGAATGGCCTATATCCAAGGCGGTCAGAATCAGTTCAACGACGCCGACGACTGCCCATTTTGTATGGCGCCACAGCGAACAGACGAAGAATCTCTGATAGTGCATCGTGGCCAGTATGCGTACGTCGTCCTGAATCTTTTTCCCTACAACCCGGGCCATTTGCTGGTCTGTCCGTATCGTCATGTACCGGACTACACAGACGTCGATCTCGAGGAGACCGCAGAAATCGCCCAGCTGGCGCAGATCAGTATGCGGGTCCTCCGTGAAGTTTCCCATGCCACCGGATTCAACCTTGGGATGAATCAAGGTGCCAGCGGCGGCGCCGGCATTGCGGCGCATCTTCATCAGCATGTCGTACCGCGTTGGAGCGGAGACGGAAATTTCTTCCCGATCATCGCGCAGACCAAAGCCATAACGCAGACCCTGGCCGAGGTGCGCGAGAAAGTCGCTGCTGCATGGCCCACGGAACTGTAGTGCAGGTACAGGAGCTCTCTCATTGTTGAACCGGTATACGCGTCACTTCTTCAGTCGGCTGTTCACGCCTCTGGCAAAGATGCTTCTACGTGCAGGAATTTCCCCGGATGCCGTGACGATTGTGGGCACCCTCGGAGTAGTAGCGGGGGCATTGATTTTTTATCCCATGGGACAGCTGTGGTGGGGATCGGTCTTCATAACTCTTTTCGTGTTCGCAGATCTGGTGGACGGGCTTATGGCACGTCTAACATCCCGCAGCAGCTCTTGGGGAAACTTTCTGGATTCGACTCTTGACCGGATGTCCGACGGCGCAGTATTCGCCGGTGTGGCCATCTGGTTTTACACCGGTGGAGAGAATGCCTCGATTGGCACAGCCGCCGTTGCCTGTCTCGTTCTGGGCATGTTGGTTTCCTACGTGCGGGCCAAAGCAGAGTCCTTGGGCCTTGACGCCAACGTCGGAATAGCAGAGCGCGCCGAGCGGCTCGTTGCGGTCCTTGTCGCCACAGGATTCACTGGCCTTGGCTTACCGACGGTTGTTCTTTTCGTGGTGCTGCTGGCACTGGCAGCCGCTAGCCTCATCACCGTGTACCAACGGGTAGCTACCGTCTACCGGCAGTCACGCGTCAAGACGTAATGCTAGTCAATGGATACAGCGCACTCGATTACCATTGAACATAACCATTCCACCGAGTTTTAGGGGCTCTTGTGTCCACGACCGAAGCAACTTCATCCACAGAACCCACCACCGGTAGCAACCGCGTCAAACGAGGTATGGCGGAAATGCTGAAGGGCGGCGTCATCATGGACGTCGTTACGGCGGAGCAGGCACGGATCGCAGAGGACTCCGGGGCCGTAGCGGTCATGGCGTTGGAACGGGTCCCCGCTGACATTCGTGCACAGGGAGGTGTCTCGCGTATGTCTGACCCAGACATGATCGACAGCATCATTGATTCCGTGTCCATCCCCGTCATGGCTAAAGCACGTATCGGTCATTTCGTTGAAGCGCAGGTCCTTCAGTCCTTGGGCGTTGACTACATTGATGAATCTGAAGTCCTGACCCCGGCAGATTTTAGCCACCACATCGACAAGTGGAAGTTCACGGTTCCATTCGTTTGTGGTGCTACCAATCTCGGTGAAGCTCTGCGCCGCATCAACGAGGGTGCGGCAATGATCCGTTCCAAGGGCGAGGCAGGCACAGGAGACGTCTCCAATGCCACGATGCACATGCGCAAGATTCGCTCTGAAATTAATCGTTTGTCTTCGATGGCAGAAGACGAACTGTACGTTGCGGCCAAAGAACTTCAGGCACCGTACGAATTGGTTAAGGAAGTTGCTTCAGCCGGAAAGCTTCCGGTCGTGCTCTTCACCGCCGGTGGTATCGCCACTCCCTCTGATGCTGCCATGATGATGCAGCTTGGCGCAGACGGAGTCTTCGTGGGTTCCGGCATCTTCAAGGCTGGTAACCCGGCCGAACGCGCGGCAGCCATCGTCAAGGCCACCACTTTTTACGATGACCCGGACACTCTGGCCTCGGTCTCCCGCGGTTTGGGCGAAGCGATGGTCGGCATCAACGTGGACGAACTTCCGCAGTCGCACAAGCTCTCTGAACGTGGTTGGTAGCCGGTAGCCGGAGCGGCTCTCGAAGTAAGCGGTGTGAATATTCCCGGGTTTTAGCCCGCCGGAAATTCTTCGCAGCCTGTCGAGAGCCGCTCAGGCGGCGGCTCTAAGCGAGTCCGCGCCTGACCAGCAACGGCTGCATCTCCGCGTCCCGACCGCGGAACTGCCGGAAGGACTCCAACGGATCCTGGCTGTTCCCCCGCGACAGGAGCAGATCGCGAAAGCGCTCACCGTTGGCCCGAGTCGCGCCGCCGTTTGATTTGAACCATTCCACGGTATCGGCATCCAGAACCTCACTCCAGATATAGGAGTAGTAGCCTGCTGCGTAGCCGCCAGCGAAAATGTGCTTAAAGTACCCTGTTCGGTACCTCGGCGGAATCAGCGACACAGAAACTCCGGCCTTTTCAAGGGCGTCCCGCTCAAAGTCCAACGGATCGTCGACACTCTGACCCGGCGTCAGCTCGTGCCAAGCGAGGTCCAGCAGTGCAGCACCCAAATATTCCGTGGTGGCGAAGCCTTCGCCCCAAGCGCTAGCCGCCTCCAGACGGTCGATGACCTCCTGGGGCAGCACCTCACCGGTGACATGATGCTTCGCGTAATTCTGAATCACCTCAGGCCAGAGCATCCACATTTCGTTGACCTGGGATGGATACTCAACGAAGTCGCGGGGAACGGCTGTACCGGAAAGACTTGGGTACTCAACATTAGAGAAAAGCCCGTGGAGGGCGTGTCCAAATTCGTGGAAAGCCGTTGTTACCTCAGCTAGCGTCAAGAGCGTCGGTTCACCCTCAGCCGGACGGGAGATGTTCAGGTTGTTAATGACCACGGGACGGTTCTCGAGCAGGCAGGATTGGTGCACGAAGGAGTTCATCCAGGCGCCGCCACTCTTTGTGGGCCGGGTGTAGTAGTCCCCCAGAAAGAGTCCGAGCCCGCTGCCGTCCGCATCAAAGATTTCCCACACCCTCACCCCGGGCTGATATCCCACCAGATCTTGGCGTTCCTGGAACGTCACCCCATAAAGTAGGTTGGCCGCGTGGAAGATGCCGTCATGGATGACCTTTTCTAGTTCGAGATAGGGGCGAAGAGCGGCGAGGTCGACGTCGTACTTGTCTGCACGAACCTGCTCAGAGTAGTAACTCCAGTCCCAGGGCTCCAGGTCGTGGCCTGCTGCCGCGCTGAGCTCGCTGGCCTCATGCTCCGCATTGCGGACTGCTGCCGGGGCGAGAGCGTCAGTCATCGCGTGAATGGCCTCCAACGACGGCGCCGTCTGGTTGGCGGTGGCGTATTCTGCGTGATTTTTGTATCCAAAGAGCGCAGCTCTCTCGGCGCGTAGTTCAGCTATCTCAGCGGCAATGGAGAGAGTGCTCTCTGCTGAAGCCGAAGCTCCACGGCTGACGGACGCGGTGTGCAGCCGACGCCGGGTGTTGCGATGGTGTAGCTGGGTGAGTGAAGGCTGAGACGTTGGGAGGACGAGGGACAGAAGGAATTTCCCCTCGTGCCCCGCATCACTCGCGGCAGCGGCCGCGGAGGCAATGGAATCTGGGCTGAGGCCGTCAAGCTCTTCCTCGGATTCGACCAATATCGCTGCTGCATTCGTGTCGCTGAGGAGCCGCTGCTGGTAGCTAGTGGAAAGAGTGGAAAGCTGACCGTTAATCTGACGCAGCCGTGTCTGGCCGGCGTCGTCAAGGTTAGCCCCTGAACGAGCAAACGCGTCCAGGTATTCGCTGTAGAGGCGCACGGATTCGGCGTCGTCCGGAACCGTGGACGCTGCGTCCCTGATTCGTGTGTACAGCCGAGCGTTGAGGTGAATGTCATCGTCGAGCTCTGACAGGCGACCGGCAACGTCACTCTGAAGGGACTGAATCCCCGGCGTCGAGTGCGCAGCAGCGAACGTGAAGAAGACCGCACTAACGCGGTCCAGAATGGCGCCAGACGTCTCGAGGGCCACAACCGTATTCTCGAAGGTGGGCGGCTCCGTGGCATTGGCGATAGATGCGGCTTCGTAGGCTTTCTCAGCCAGTCCGGCATCGAATGCTTCTGAATAGTGACCCTCCGTGATGACCTCAAAAGGAGGCAGTCCGTAGGGGAGGGGGCTGGGTGTTAGGAAAGGGTTGCTCATAGTGAGCAACCCTTTCACACGCTAAGGCCCTACCGACCCAAGACGATAGACATAGGAGTGGCCTGGGAACCCTGTCCCTGAGGATTGTCTTTGAAGATCGCCTCAACAGTGGTCTGGTCCAAATCCGTGTCGTGCCCCATAGCCACCACCCCGAGATCGTTTGCATCCATGATGGACGTTCCACCGAACGTTGCCGCGAATTCCGCGGGCACTTTCTCACGAACCAGGGCGCTGATTCGACGGGCCACACCCTCTGGGTCTTTCGGGGCGAGCTTGACGCTGTTCGATGAGGAACCAAGGCTGTAGGGGGTGGCGCCGTCAATGGCGTTGATGTCGTTGCCCACCGCCCGGTAGAAATCACCTGAGCGTCCGCGTAGCTTGCCTACAAATCCAGCAGCGGAAGCTTTGAGGATCCGCTGGAGGCCCACTTCATTGATGGCTATCTGCATGGACCACGGGCTCCCAAGACCTATTCCTGCAGGTGTCCGGGTAACAAACTTGCTGAGTATCCGGGCCGCTGGGGAGACCTTGATGTCCCATACAGGGAAGGATCGGCCCTGGGTGATAGCGACGATTTTTTCGCTGACAAAAAGGTACCAGCGGTTGTTGGAAACCACGTCAACATGATCTTCCCCAGCATCAGGCAACCCCTCGAAGAAACGGCTGATGTAGCTGGCTACCTCTGGCTCTAGCTCAGTTTCCCGCCGGAAAACACCCGTCTGCAACGGGTAACGACGAAAAGTTTTGCCGTTGGGCAATTCGAGATCAAGCGTTTTATCCGGATTCGGTTCGTAGTCGCTCTTGTTCTCGATACCGTCACTCTGAACAGGCCCGTCGACGAACTGCCGCAACCATAGTTCCGTGTTGAGCAACCGCCAGAACATCATGGTGTCGGCACTGTTCTTGTCGTTGAGGTAGCCCTCAAACGCAGTCAGGACGGCTTCCCTGTTCCAATAGGGCCGCTCCGCAAAGGAATTGGACATGAATATCTTGTAGATGTCCTCCTTCATTAGCTTGAACCACTCTGCTTCAGGGGTTGTAAAACCGATCTTGTTTCGTCGGTTGGTGATCATGGAAGGGAGTAGCTCGCGCATCGAATCCCGTAAGACACGCTTGTTCCAGCCAGCCTTGATGATCGCTTCATCGGACAGAGTGAACAAGAACTTGACTACTTCTTTGTCGAGAAATGGCACACGGCCCTCGAGGGAGAAGCGCATCGTGTTCTTGTCTTCGTAGCGCAGAAGCGATGGGAGCGACGAGCGAAAAAGATCGTCGATGAGACGCAATTTCATATTATTGCGAATAGTACCGAATTGTTCGCTGCGGAATCGGTGAGCGAAGTCGCGGTTCAGCAACTGCGAAATGGCCACTCCCTTGCGAGCGGTGAGTTTGGCCAGAATGCGGAACCGGGCCAGCCTGAACAACACATCGGCCGACGATGCAGTTTCCTTGAGAAGTGTGGAGTAGTCCCCGGCACGTTGGAGCTGACGCAGATAGGCGAAGTAGTACGGAATATAACCGGCCATCATTTCATCGGCGCCCTGCCCATCGAGGAGGACTTTGACGTGTTGGGTCGCTTCTTTCATAACGCAGTACTGAGCGTAGGGTCCGGAGGAGATGATCGGCTCCTCCATGGTTTTCACGAAGTCCTGCAGATCCGTTGCAAACTGATCGGCTTGTGGGAGGATCTTATGGCCGGTGACCGTTCCGCGGCATTTGTCTAGGACGGCGTCGGCGTATTTTTCTTCGTCATTGATTGAATTGGGGAAAACGGCACTAAACGTTTGCTGCGAGGCGCCCACAGAGTCGGTTGCCGCCGCGTTTTCCTGCATGAGTTTGTTGATGGTGACCACCACGGCCGAGGAGTCCAGCCCACCCGACAGCGCGGAGCCCACGGGGACGTCGGCTTGTAGCCGCAGCCGAACCGCTTCAGTGAAGCGTTCGCGGTATTCGTCGACCACGTCATGGTCGTAAGGACGATTGGTCGATGACAGTTCAAGTAGTTCCTCACGAAGTCTGGTGAACATCGTGATGGCGTACCTACCGGTTGAGTGGTCAATGACCATCTGCTCACCCGGCAGAAGCTTTTTGACTCCGGCAAAAAAGGTTTCGGCTTCGTCGTCGTGGATGCGGAACTGGAGATACCTGTACAGGATGCGCTCGTTGGTAGCGCGGGCAACGTGTCCACTGTTCAGAAGTGGAGATATCTCGGAAGCAAACAGAAGCTTGGGGGAGCTCTCGGTTCCTGCATTGGAGTAGTAGAGGGGCTTAATCCCAAAGTGGTCGCGGGCGAGGACAGTGCGCCCCCGAACTCCGTCAAAAATTGCTAGACCGAACATGCCGTTAAAGCGGTCGAAAGCATCATCTCCCCACTGCTCATAAGACTGCAGAACTACCTCGGTATCCGACTCGGTGCGGAAAGTACGGCCGAGGGCTTCCAGCTCCGCACGGAGCTCCAGGTAGTTGTACACCTCACCGTTGTAGACAAGCACGGTCCGTCCGTCAGCACTGATCATGGGCTCCTGGCCATGCTCGATGTCGATGATGGACAGCCGCCTGTGGGCGAGCCCGGTTTCACCTTCAGTGAAGTATCCCTCGCCGTCGGGTCCGCGATGTTCCATACAGTTGTTCATGGTTTTCAGAAGCGACATGTCGTCCCCGAAACCGTAATACCCGGCGATACCGCACATGGTGAAACCCTTATCTGTTGCTTTCGACGTCTGTGTCAATGCTACTTGCTGCGATCGCGGAGCAGGGCTTCGCCGGGCACCGGCATCCATCGGTTCAACGGCAACTATGATGGTCTAGTGACTGCTCTTCCCTCTGCAGGCGCACCTGTGCGCCCCGAAACCGATTCCGTTCGACGCCCCACCACGGTGGGTGTTCTAGCGCTTCAGGGCGATTTTCGGGAGCATGCCGCGGCTGTTGCCGGTTGTGGCTCCATAGCTGTTCCTGTGCGCAGGCCGGAAGATCTCAAAACTGTTGACGGACTGATCATCCCGGGTGGTGAGTCCACCGTCATGGACAAACTTTCAAGAATATTCGGCCTTGCTGAGCCCCTGCGAGACTCAATTGCGAGCGGCCTGCCTGTCTATGGGTCGTGTGCCGGAATGATCATGCTGGCCGATGACATCGCGGACGTTGCCACTGGCCGCAATGGGCAGCCTCAGCGAACACTTGGGGGAATCGACATGGTGGTGCGTCGGAACGCCTTCGGCAGGCAACGCGAGTCTTTTGAAACTGACGTCCACTTTGGCGGGCTGGAACGCCTTCAACGGTACGACGCCGGCACGGGGAAGGTCCCGCCGGTACATGCGGTATTCATCCGGGCGCCCTGGGTTGAAAGTGTGGGTGACGGAGTGGAGGTACTGGCCTCAGTGGAGCCATCGGTGGGGTTCACAGCAGGACGGGGGCCGGGTGTCGCTAGAATTGTCGCAGTCCGTTCCGGGAACCTTCTGGCCACCTCATTCCACCCGGAAGTATCGGGAGATCGCCGCATCCATGAACTATTTATTCAGATGATCAGAGGAGAAGCGTAGAGCATGTCGGGACATTCAAAGTGGGCAACGACCAAACATAAAAAGGCTGTCATCGATGGGAGGCGTGCCAAATCGTTCGCCAAACTGATCAAGAATATTGAAGTCGCCGCCCGAGCTGGCGGAGCGGACATGGCGGGTAATCCAGGTCTTGAGCTCGCAGTGCAGAAGGCAAAAAAGACATCAGTTCCCATCGACAACATCAACCGAGCAGTAAAGCGTGGCGCCGGTCTACTGGGCGAGGCCGTGGACTATCAGGAGATTATCTACGAAGCGCGCGGACCGCAAGGGTCAGCGATGCTCATTGAATGTCTGACCGACAGTAAGAACCGCGCTGCCTCGGAAGTCCGCCTCATGGTGACCCGTAACGGTGGCACCATGGCGGATCCAGGTTCGGTCGCCTACATGTTCACGCGCAAGGGAGTTGTGAATCTCCCGGCGAAGGACCTGTCAGAAGAGGACGTCTTGCTGGCTGTACTCGATGCAGGCGCCGAGGAAGTCAAAGCATCCCATGAGAGCTTCGATGTCATCTCCGAACCTCAGGATCTCCGTTCGGTAGTCACAGCGCTTGAGGAAGCTGGCATCGAATACGAAACGGATGAGGCAGAGTTTATCCCTTCCATGTCGGTTGAACTGGAAGCGGACGCGGCACAGAAGTTCATGAAACTCGTCGACGCCCTCGAAGAACTTGATGATGTTCAGAACGTGTACTCCAATGCGGACATTTCCCCGGAGGTCATGGCCCAACTCGACAGCGCGGATTAGCAATCGTCCCTGCGAACCGGTCAAGGAAGGAGCCATTGTGAGCCTTCGTGTACTCGGAGTGGATCCAGGCCTTACACGGTGCGGGATCGGCGTCGTTGACGTGGCGCTAAACCGGTCCGCAACGCTCGTTGCATTTGGGGTGGTGGGAACCGCTGCTGATGAGAGTCTAGATAAGCGTCTGCTGGTCATTGCCCTTGCGATTGATGAATGGTTGGACAGACACAAGCCCGACGTCGTCGCAGTCGAACGCGTCTTCAGCCAGTTGAATGTCAGTACGGTGATGGGAACGGCGCAGGCCTCCGGTGTTGTCATCGCGGCGGCCGCCCGGCGAGGGTTGCCGGTAGCCCTGCACACACCGACAGAGGTGAAGGCTGCGGTGACCGGCGACGGTCAGGCAGGCAAGGAAGCGGTGACAAGAATGGTCACCCGCATTCTTGGCCTTGATGCGCCGCCTCGGCCAGCCGATGCCGCCGATGCTCTTGCCCTGGCTATCACCCACGCGTGGCGATCTGGTGGAGCGTCTGCCAAGGTGCGCTCAGGAGGCGCTACCGAGTCTGGTCAGACGGCTGCACAGCGTGCTTGGGCGCAGGCGGAGGCACAGACCAAACGCCCAAGTGCTGGGCGGCGGCGGTGAGAACACACCGTGCCCGAACAGCCCGGTGCGCCTGAACCGAAGTCCACGTAGCAACAAGTAGGGTATTCGTAGATATGTTCGGATACCGCCGTAAGGCAGGAGGTTTCGTGTGATCAGTTCACTTCGAGGCGATGTGGCGCATGTTGGTCTTCACAGCGCCATCCTCGATATTCATGGCGTGGGGATGCTGGTGCATGCGACCCCGCAAACGCTGGCCGGTTTAGTCCCAGGACAGCCAGCTCTTGTCCATACGTCCATGATCGTGCGAGAAGATTCTATGACTCTTTATGGGTTCGCCGACGCCGAACAGCGCACCGTCTTCGAAACGCTGATCGGAGTCAGCGGAGTCGGACCACGACTAGGGCTCGCGGTTCTGGCGGTTCACACGCCGGAAGCTATCCGCATCGCGGCCTCCAGCGGGGATGACAAAGCTTTCAGTAAGGTTCCAGGAATCGGCCCGAAAGGCGCGCGCCGGATCGTTTTGGAGCTTACGGACAAACTCATACCGAGCGGTGGATCAACCGACTCACCAACGGCTCAGTCTGGCTGGCGATCGCAGGTCCTTCTGGCAATGACAGGGTTGGGATGGTCGGAGAAAGATGCCGATGTGGCCATCGAGCAGGCGGTCAAGAACGAGCCCGATACGGCTGCTGCTGGCAACGTTGCAGAGATTCTTCGATTGACACTGCGACTATTGGGTCAAGACGGTGCCCGAGCCGGATCTCAGACAAAGGTATGACAACGTGAGTCCAAATCGAGAAACGGAACCGGATCCCAGCGTGGTCTCAGCCGGATCGGACCCCGAGGATCGGGCCGTCGAAGCCGCACTTCGTCCACGGACCCTAGATGACTTCGTGGGGCAAAAGCGGGTCAGGGGTCAACTCTCTTTGATGTTGGAGGCGTCGCGGATTCGGGGTAGGAGCGCCGATCATGTGTTGCTCTCCGGCCCTCCTGGGCTGGGCAAGACAACTTTGGCCATGATAATTGCCGCCGAAATGAACGCGCCTTTGCGGATTTCTTCCGGACCAGCGATCCAACACGCAGGTGATCTTGCGGCCATTCTTTCGTCTTTGACCGAGGGCGAGGTGTTGTTCCTGGACGAAATACACCGGATGTCTCGACCTGCAGAGGAAATGCTGTATATGGCCATGGAGGACTTTCGCGTGGACATCGTGGTGGGCAAGGGCGCAGGCGCCACCGCCATTCCTCTCGAATTGCCCTCATTCACCCTGGTGGGTGCCACAACCCGTGCCGGTCTGCTGCCAGGTCCTCTCCGGGACCGCTTTGGATTCACGGGTCATCTGGAGTTCTATTCGAGTGCGGAGCTGGAGCTCGTCCTGAGGCGCTCGGCGATGCTCATGGACATGAGAGTGACGTCGTCTGCCTTCGCGGAAGTGGCAGGACGCTCTCGGGGGACGCCTCGCATTGCGAACAGGCTGCTGCGCCGGGTCCGAGACTGGGCGCTGGTCCATAAGGTCCATCAAATTGACGACTCAGCGGCCGGTGCGGCACTGGACATGTATGAAGTGGACGAACGAGGGCTTGACCGGCTGGACAGGGCTGTTCTGCACGCGTTGATCACCAAGTTCGATGGTGGCCCTGTCGGATTGTCGACCATTGCGATTGCGGTGGGGGAAGAGCCCGAAACTGTGGAAACGGTTGCGGAACCTTTTCTGGTCCGCGAAGGCCTCCTGGGGCGTACGCCTAGAGGACGAATCGCTATGGCAGCTGCTTGGGACCACCTCGGGCTGGACCGCATTGGGGGCGCGCAGCAGGATGCAGTGAGGAGCCTCCTGCTGGATGAGGAAGAAGATGTGTCAAATTGGCTTTAATGCGTAGGTCGTCGTCCAAATCTGCGTGATCGGCGTAGACTGATCTGACGCTCGGCACTGAAGCGCGCCCAACGGGGCGTCTGCGTGCCCGTGCAGGCTGGGAGTATCCCGGCGAATAAACCATCAGCAACAGAAACGGAAGCAGCCGACGTGCTCCTACATGTCCTCGCCGAGAGTGGAACCACCGAATCCAGTGGGTTCAACTTCATCAACCTCCTCCTGCCCCTGGCGCTCGTCGTCCTGATCGTCCTCATGTTCCGAAAGCAGCGGACCGCCCAAAAACACGTGCAGGAACAACGCAGCCAGATGGTCCCCGGTACAGCTGTCATGACCAATTTCGGCCTTTTCGGCACAGTTGTTTCGATTGATCAGGATGCAAACCAGGCTGTTCTAGAAATCTCGCCCGGCACCCATGCAACAGTCCACATGCAGGTGTTGACTAAGGTGATTGAGGAAACCGTCCCATCAGATGCGGACGAGGAAACTCCAGTTGTCCCCGACGATGCCTCCTCTCTGGAAAATCCAGGACAAGCAGGGGACGTCACGGAAACACCGCAGGAATCTGCAGACCGGCTGAACCGGGAAAGCAAGAACAAAGACAACTAGTCGTCGTTGTCGGGCAGCGCGCGGAGTTCCCACGCACCAAGTGTGGGCCGGAGCCGGTTACTGTCTGCTGACCGCTGAAAACGGAAAGAACCACCATGTCACGTAGAAGCCCGGTCTCGGCTGCACGGAGAACTCTCATTTGGTTGGGGGTAATATTTGCTGCCCTAGCGCTCACCCTCGGCGGCGGAAGCATGTGGGGCGAAGCCTCCTGGACGCCTAAGCTTGCCTTGGATCTTGAGGGCGGTACTCAAATGATCCTTTCGCCAAAGGTTCAGGGTGGGGGTGAAGAAATCACCCAGGAGCAGCTGGAACAAGCGGTGTCCATCATCCGTCAGCGTGTGGACGGTAGTGGTGTTTCAGAAGCAGAAATCACTACTCAGTCAGGGCGAAATGTCGTGGTGAGCCTTCCGGGCATCCCGGACTCGGACACCCGCGATCTCATTCAGGCCTCAGCCCAGATGGAGTTCAGGCCCGTACTGATGCGGGCCCCAGCACCGGCTGCGGAGACACCGACACCTAAAGATCAGTTGACAGCCCCGACAGCCAAACCGACCGACGGCAGCGATCTCAACTGGGTGACTCCAGAACTTCAGCAAAAATTTGAGACCTTCGATTGCACCGATCCAGACGCGCTGGAACCAGCCGCTGAGCCTGCGGATCCGGAAAAGCCGATGATTTCATGTGAGCCTGGTGCCGGTAGCAAGTACATCCTCGGTCCTGTTGCGGTGCCCGGAACTGACATTGAATCAGCCGATTTTGGGCTCCGATCCAATTCACAGGGACAAACCCTGAATGAGTGGGCGGTCAATATCGACTTCAATGGCGACGGAACCGAGAAGTTCAAGGAGGTTACCACCCGCCTCTACGCTTTCGGTCAGCAGGACCCACGCAACCAGTTCGCCATCGTCCTCGATGGCACGGTCATTTCGGCGCCAACGACCAACGCCGTGATCCCAGACGGCAAACCATCGATCAGCGGTAGCTTCACCGAAGACTCTGCAGCCGCACTTGCAGAACAGCTGAAGTACGGCGCGTTGCCCATCAGCTTCGAAATTCAGAGCGAGCAACAGATTTCCGCGACACTGGGCGCAGATCAGCTGCGATTGGGCCTCATCTCCGGCGTTATCGGGCTTGTCCTTGTCGCCGTGTACTCATTGTTCCAGTACCGCATGCTCGGCTTGGTGACGATCGTATCCCTCGTGGTCGCCGGAGTGATGACGTACCTAGCGATCGCCATTCTCGGATGGACACAGAACTACAGATTGTCCTTGGCCGGCGTCGCGGGCCTCATCGTGGCCATCGGCCAAACAGCAGACTCATTCATCGTCTATTTCGAACGAATACGTGACGAATTGCGCGACGGTCGAAACCTGGTCTCCGCCGTCGAGGTAGGTTGGCGACGGGCCAAACAGACGGTTCTGGCCTCCAAGGCAGTGAACCTTCTTGCCGCAGTCGTGCTGTTCTTCGTTGCCGTTGGTAGTGTGCGCGGTTTTGCGTTCACCCTTGGCCTGACAGCCATCGCCGACCTCATCGTCGTCTTCCTGTTTACCCACCCAACTATGCAGCTCTTGGCAAAGACAAAGTTCTTCGGGGGAGGGCATCCCTGGTCGGGCATGGATCCCAGACTGCTCGATGTGGTCCCCATCTACCGCGGAGCGGGGCGGCTGCGAGAGCCCTCGGCAGCGGTGGCAGACACCACTAAGGGAACGGCTGAAGCCGAACCCATTAGAGCGCGCAACAAGGCTGCGTCCAAAGAGGCGGAACGCCGTTTGACGATCGCCGAGAGGCGAAAAGCAGAAGGTGCCGAACCGAACGTTTACGCCGGGAGCGACTCTGCTCCGAAGGAGGAGAACAACTAATGTCGGTTACATCAAAATTCGCCACCTTCGGTAACGAGCTGTACACGGGCAAGCGGTCATACCCTTTCGTTGGAAAACGGAAATTATGGTATTGGATTGCAGCTATTGCCGTCTTGGCGTCCATTCTGATTCCTATCGCCAAGGGCGGTTTCAACCTCGGCATCGAGTTCCGTGGGGGGTCAGAATTTACGGTCTCCGCCGTTGAGAACACAGATGTCGGCGTTGGCGAGGAAGCTATTTCTGGTGTCAATACCGGTGCTGAGCCCACTGTTACGAACATCGCACCGAATACGATGCGCATCCAGATGGATTTGCTGACCGACGATCAGACCCTGCAGGTTAAGGAAAACCTCATCGACGCCTACGGTGTCACTCAAGATGAGGTGACGTCGAACTACATTGGACCCACGTGGGGCCAGGATGTCAGCGGAAAGGCGATTACTGGATTCGTCGTTTTCGTGTTGCTGGGGGCCGTGTTGATGGCGCTCTACTTCAGAACCTGGAAAATGTCTCTTGCCGCGATGGTTGGTCTTTTTGTCGTCATGTTCGTGACGGCCGGGATCTACTCGTTGAGCAACTTCGAAGTAACTCCGTCAGCGGTGATCGGGTTCCTGACCATTCTCAGCTACGCGCTGTATGACACGGTCGTGGTATTCGATAAGGTGCGGGAAAATACTGCAGAGGCAGATGTCTCCACCAGGAAGAGTTTTGCCGAGCAGGTCAACCTTGCCATCAACCAGACGCTGGTCCGTTCGATCAACACTTCCGTCGTGGCCGTGCTTCCGGTGGCCTCCGTACTCTTTATCGGCGCCTTGCTCCTTGGTGCCGGCACACTCCGGGATCTTTCCTTGGCGCTCTTTGTCGGCATCATTATTGGAACGCTTTCTACCGTTTTCATCGCAGCACCGCTCTACGCCGGGCTACGCCTGCGTGAACCAGAGAGCAAGCTTCAGCCAAAACGCGTCGAGAACCGCAGAGGTAATGCGGACGGGCTTGCTGGCAACGGCGCAGTCGTCTGACGACGGGCTTATGCTGTAAGCAGCATAAGCCGCAGCAACCGGGCAACGGAAGGGAGTTCAGATGGCTGAGAACGCCAGAGCTGAAGGTGGTTCCGAAGCAGGGGAGCGGTCCGCGGCAGTGTCCTCTGGGGAGCCTCAACGGGCCGACCGGCAAGGTACGGCATCGGATGGCACGGGTGGAAGACGCGAGCGAACCATCTCGCGGCTTGCCCGCCTGACCGGTAGAGGTCAAGCCGACTATTCGCCGATTCTGGAACCACTTCTGCGCACGGTGCGGGCCAACAATCCAAAAGAAGATCTTGAACTGATCAAACGCGCGTATCTGGTGGCTGAGCAGAGTCACCAGGGCCAGAAACGCAAAAGCGGAGATCCATACATCACCCACCCTGTCGCGGTTGCTACCATTATGGCCGAACTCGGGATGAGCGGAACCACGCTTGCGGCTGCGCTGCTTCACGACACCGTTGAGGACACGTCGTACACCCTGGACCAACTGCGCAAAGAATTCGGCAATGAAGTTGCCATGCTGGTGGACGGAGTCACCAAGCTAGACAAAGTCCAGTTCGGTGATGCCGCGCAATCGGAGACGGTTCGTAAGATGGTCGTCGCTATGGCCAAGGACATCCGAGTCCTGGTGATAAAGCTCTGTGACCGGCTGCATAATGCCCGTACGTGGCGATTCGTTTCCCCGGAATCGTCCGCCCGAAAAGCGCGGGAAACCCTCGAGATCTTTGCGCCGCTTGCTCATCGGCTAGGCATGAACACCATCAAGTGGGAGCTGGAAGACCTCTCATTCTCGGCTCTACACCCGAAAGTATACGAAGAGATTGTTCGGATGGTGGGGGATCGAACTCCTGAGCGTGAGAAGTATCTTTCTTCAGTGCGCAATGAGATCGCCGAGGATCTGAAGGACGTCAAAATCAGGGCAACCATTACGGGGCGGCCCAAACACTATTACTCGATTTATCAAAAAATGATTGTTCGAGGTAGGGACTTTGACGATATCCATGACTTGATGGGTGTCCGAGTACTCGTTGACAGTGTTCGCGACTGCTATGCCGTTCTTGGAACGCTTCATGCCCGATGGAACCCTTTGCCGGGCCGTTTCAAAGACTACATAGCAATGCCCAAGTTCAATATGTACCAGTCTCTTCACACCACGGTGATCGGTCCCTCAGGTAAACCCGTGGAGATCCAAATTCGAACCCACGATATGCACCGGCGCGCGGAGTATGGTGTTGCAGCTCACTGGAAGTACAAGTCAAACGGCACCAAACAAGCTGATGCACCAGAGAACAGTGAAATGAGCTGGTTGCGGAGCTTGGTGGACTGGCAACAAGAAACATCGGATCCAGATGAGTTCCTGGACTCTCTCCGGTTCGAAATCAACGCCCGAGAAGTTTTCGTCTTTACCCCCAAAGGCGAGGTCATGGCCCTGCCCGCGGGATCTACGCCGGTCGACTTTGCCTATGCGGTCCACACCGAAGTGGGGCATCGAACTATTGGCGCGCGGGTGAATGGGAAACTCGTTCCCCTCAACAGCGAACTCAACCATGGCGATTGGGTTGAGGTCTTCACCTCGAAGGCTGAAGGAGCCGGCCCCAGCCAAGATTGGCAGGGTTTCGTCAAGAGCCCGAGGGCGCGGAACAAAATCCGCCAGTGGTTCACCAAGGAGCGCCGCGAAGAGTCCATTGAAAAGGGCAAGGACCTTCTTACGCGGGCCATGCGCAAACAGAATCTTCCGCTGCAAAGGATGATGTCCCACGATGCGCTGATCGCGGTGGCGGAGGAACTGCGTCATCAGGATATTGCGGCCCTTTATGCCGCCGTGGGCGATGGACATTCCTCCGCACAGAATGTCATCGAGCACTTGATTGCTCTCGCTGGCGGGCACGATGATGCCGAAGAGCAGATGACGCAGGTACCGGTGACCACAACAACCAAACGTCCGCGTCTGTCCGACGCTGGCGTCACGGTGCGTGGTGTAGGAGACGTGTGGGTTAAGCTGGCGCGTTGTTGTGCACCCGTCCCACCGGACGAGGTCATTGGTTTCGTGACCCGTGGCTCCGGTGTTTCGGTGCACCGCTCCGATTGCAAGAACGTACTCGACCTCAAGGCACAAACCGGGAGAATGGTCGACGTCGAGTGGGCTCCGACCCAGTCCAGTGTCTACCTCGTGGATATCCAGGTGGAAGCACTAGATCGAAAGAGCCTGCTAACGGATGTGACTAAAGTTTTGTCGGAGAACCATGTCAATATTCTCTCTGCTAGCGTTACGACCACGAGCAACCGGGTAGCCATGTCACGCTTCGCTTTCGAGCTCGGCGATCCAAAGTACCTGGGCCACATTCTCGGAGCCGTCCGACGAATTGACGGCGTCTTTGATGTCTATCGCGCTACTGACGGTCGACGTCGCCAGCCTTAATCTGCTCAATTTGCTCTATGACTTTCTGGAGCCGGTCTAGCGCTCGACTCTTGCCGGGGGCGCGTGAAACCGATTCCAGCATGAGTGAAACGCGCGTAAGTGAACAGCCCAGTTGAGGATGAAGGCCCAATTTTCGGAGGGTCTCTTCACAGGTTGCTTCGTTCCCGTGCAGCGCGATGTCCATGGCAGTCCTCATGGGGGTGGTCACTCGTACGCCACCAATGGTGACAACGTCCAGCGGCCCCAAAGCTACTTCGTGCATGACAGCGTCGCTGAATGGGCGTAGAGCGCTCGTGCGTCTCCTGCGGTCGGTGAGGACGCTGAGCTTGTCCGGTGGATCCGCACAATCCAGAACCCATGCAGCAGTAGCACGGCCCAGCGTGGCTTTGTCTCTCAGCGCCGGTGGAAGCGCGTTCACAGCTGAGAGCGCACGCAGTGCGGGACTTTCTGCTATGCCAGACATCAGATAGGACCTGCCGTATACACGGCGGACCAGTCCGTCCATCGCCATGGCCTGAAGCTCCGGATGGCTAAAGACTGCACCAGCGGTAAACAACTGCGACCCTGGGACCGTGCGGCCCACGGTGCGGACGCTACCGCTGCCGATTTGAGAGATCCCGGGGCCATGGGAGTCGGCTGATAAATTACCGGGATCGTGGCGGGGCATGATCCAAGCTTTCCCAATGTTGGGCGAAATGGAAAGCCTGGATACAGGAACTGTGGATAACCTGCACCCAGGCTATGCCTGACCGTCAAATACGGGGATAGCTGCGTGCTTCGGTTACTCGAAGCTGCGGGCCGACTTCTGCAACATATCCAGCCATTGTTGGCGAGCGTCCAGAGCTTCTTGTGCCTTCCGGACCTGTCCTGCGTCCCCAGTTGCCCTAGCCTTAGCGAGGTCAGCTTCGAGGGAGGCAATAGCCGACTCGAGTTGCGACAACGCGCTGTTGGTGCGAGCTTGGGTTTCAGGGTTCGTCCGTTCCCACTTCTCGTCCTCTGCTGCCTTGACTGCGTCTTCGACAGAGCGCAGCCCGGCTTCAACCCGACCCATATCGCCCCGGGGTACCTTGCCAGCTTCTTCCCACCTGTCACGGATGTTCTGAAGAGCTTTTCTGGCAGCTACGGGGTTCTTGGTCGGGTCAATGTTCTGTGCTTCCTTGAGGAGCTGATCCTTGACTACAAGGTTCTTTTCGAATTCCTCGTCAATGACTTCGTTGGCAGCCTTGCGTGCGCTGAAGAACTTGTCCTGCGCCGCTCTGAACCGTGTCCACAACGCGTCGTCGTCCTTGCGTCCTGCCCGGCGTGATGCCTTCCACTCATCCATCAGTCGGCGGTATTCCGCGGCCGTCCGTCCCCAGTCTGTGGAGGTGGATAGAGCCTCTGCCTCGGTGATGAGCTTCTCTTTAGCAGCCTTGGCTTGAGCGTTGTCGCTATCCAGCTGAGAGAAGTAGGCTCGCCGGTGCCTGTCAAAGGTTGTGCGGGCAGAACGAAAACGCTTCCACAGGGAGTCCTCAGCAGACCGTCCCAGGCGGGTTCCTGACTTCTGTGCAAGTTTCCACGCGTCGAAGAGCTCGTTCATTCGGGTGCTGGTGGTTTTCCACTGGATGGAAGCCGGATCCTTGGCTGCCAGTGCTTCGGCTTCAGCGACGATGCTTTCGCGCGTTGCCAACTCTTCCGCCCGTGCGGCTTCGTGCTGCTGTTGCTCAGACTTTTCTAGTCCACCGATGTCGGTATCAAGCTGTTCGATCCGTTGCTCCAGAGAAGTGACGTCTCCAACCATGTTCCTTTCCGCGACGGTTTCGCGCAGATGAGCAACTGTTTTGCGCATATCGGTGGACGGCGCCTTGGCAGTCACGCGCTGTTCCAGCAACGCAATTTGGCTTGCGGCGTCGTCAAATTTGCGGGCGAAGTAGGCGAGCGCTTCGTCGTGAGAGGCATCCGGGTATTGCCCAACGGGGTGTTCCTCGCCCTTGACCAGAAGAAATACATGACCGTCGTCCTCAACACGAGCGAACTGTCTCGCTTCTTCGAGAGAGGTTGTGTGCGAAGGGGGAGTGCCAACTGGGTGAGACGACAGGGACCCGGGAGTGGGTGCGGTCAGTCGCTTGGCCATGGCCGCGGGCGTTGGCGCTGAGGGCGCCGAACTTTTGGGTGGGCTATCCGATGGTGCAGGTCGCGGGGATTCTTCAGTGCGCTCCGTCGATTCGGCAGGAGCATTGGGTGTGGTTTCGTCGGATTGCTGACTCTCTGTCACCGCTAGAACTCTTTCACTCGTAATGGTTCGGCTGCCGGTACCGACACCGTGGCACTTTGGGTATTGACTGAGGCTACCTTACCTATTGGTGTGGACCCGAGTGAATTGTGGACCGGACTGAATGGCCGACTATTAGGCGGCGTTGAGGGTGGCCCATAAAATGAAGAGCGCATCAGAACGCTCATTATCGGCAAGGAGAATACGCCCTATGGCTCGCAAGGCTTCATTGTCTGGATTTCCGGAGCTCCTACCTCAGGAACGCATCGTCGAACAGCACGTCCTTGATACCCTGCGACGTGTCTTTGAACTTCACGGATTCTCGAGTATTGAAACCCGCTCAGTCGAGACTGTGGCCCAGCTGCTGCGCAAGGGTGAGATCGACAAGGAAGTTTACGTTCTTGGCCGAATTCACGACGACGCCGCCACTGGTAGCGACGCAGGTTCGCGATCCGATCAGCTAGCGCTTCATTTCGATCTAACGGTTCCGTTTGCGCGTTACGTGGTTGAAAATTCAGGACATCTGGCATTCCCTTTCCGGCGATACCAAATACAGAAGGCCTGGCGAGGCGAGCGTCCTCAGGATGGCCGGTTCCGGGAATTCGTTCAAGCCGACGTTGATGTGGTGGGCGACGGCGCTCTAGCGTTCCGCTATGACGTTGAGCTGGCGTTGGTGGTGGTCCAGGCGCTCGAATCTCTTCCATTGCCTAAATTTCGGGTGCGGGTCAACAACCGCAAGTTGGCGGAGGGCTTCTATCGCGGCCTGGGGCTGGCCGACACCGCTGGCGTGTTGCGCAGTATCGACAAATTGGACAAGATCGGTCCGGACAAGGTTGCAGCCCTCCTCCGGGAGGAGCTGGGGGCATCAGAGGAGCAGGCTCAGTCAGCACTGAAACTCGCATCGATCTGTACTGAAGATACGAGTTTCGCGGACCAGGTCCGAGACCTTGGCGTGAACAACGAGCTGCTGGAGCAGGGGATCTCAGAGCTTTCGGCGGTTATTGAGGAGGCCACCCGCAGGGCTCCAGGGAAGGTCGTTGCGGATTTGAGTATCGCCCGCGGTCTTGATTACTACACTGGCACGGTCTACGAAACGGTCCTTGTTGGCCACGAGCAGCTCGGTTCGGTCTGCTCGGGTGGACGTTACGATTCGTTGGCCTCCAAGGGTAGCCGCACGTTCCCCGGGGTTGGACTGTCCATCGGTGTCTCGAGACTGGTATCCCGGATCCTGTCGACTGGGGCTGCCACTGCATCCAGATCAGTTCCGAGCGCGGTACTCGTGGCCCTAACGGACGACGACTCCTGGACGGAGGCCCAGGATGTCGCAACCAAGCTGCGCTCCCGCGGGATCTGCGTCGAAGTCGCGGGGAAGGCGGAAAAGTTCGGAAAGCAGATCAAGTATGCCGATAGGCGTGGTATTCCGTTCGTCTGGTTTACCTCCGATGACGGCACCCACGAGGTCAAGGATATTCGCTCGGGCATTCAGACTGATGCGGACCCGGATCTTTGGAGCCCACCGGCTGAAGATCTGCTGCCAACCATCAGTTCCGCTGAATCGACAACTTAACAACTCGACCCAGTACGCCAACACCGAGTACTGCGAGCATGACGAGTACCGATGTTATAGGAAGTGTGAAGGCCAGCAAGAGACAACCGATACAACCGAGTACGTTCAGGGCGCGCGGCGCGTACCAGGGCCGCTTGCCCAGTGTCAGGGCGGACGCGTTGGTGATCGCGTAGTACAGCAGAACGCCGAAGCTGGAGAAGCCGACGACGGTGAGTACATCGGTACTCAGGATCAGAATAATGACGATAACGGCTATGAGTGGCTCTGCAACGACAGGGGCATGGAAGCGCTTCCCCAGGCGCCCCACAACGGCAGGCAAGTCTCCTTCCGAGGCCATGGCGTGAATGGTGCGGCCTATGCCTGCCACGAGCGCCAGCAGCCCACCGAGGCAGGCGAGAACCGCGGCGACAGTTACTGCCGTGGTGCTGACGCCGTCGTCGGCCGTTCCGAAGACAGCCAGTAACGGTGCCCTTGAACTAGCGAGTCCGTCGAGGCCGAGGCTATGAGTCAGAGCCAGAGCCAGCAGCACGTACAGTCCCAAGGTGAAGCAGAGTGCGCCGAGAACAGCGCGCGGGATATTCTTCTCGGGTTCATGGACTTCGCCGCCCATAGTCGCAATGCGTGCGTAGCCCGCAAAGGCAAAGAACAATAGTCCCGCTGCCTGCAGAACCCCGGTGGCCGACGTCGAGATAGTGGGAGCTGTGCTGACGGCAGGGGAAGCAAATGCGACGACAAGAACAAATGCGAGCACCGCAACAACAATGGAAACGATTATCCGAGTGGCCCAAGCCGTTCGGGTGATACCCATCATGTTGATGGCTGTGACCACCACGACGGCGGCAACCGCTGCTGCGCGTTCGTTTCCTGGGAGCAAATAAATGCCAAGCGTATAGGCGATTGCGGCGCACGAGGCCGTTTTCCCGGTGATGAAGCTCCAACCCGCGATGAACCCGGGCCATTGACCTAATTGTCGACGACCATAGATATAGGTACCACCACTCTGCGGGTGGATAGCCGCGAGTTGTGCCGTAGCCGCCGCGTTGCAGAACGCAACGACGGCTGCCAAGAGAAGCGCCAGTGGCAGAAGACTCCCCGCAGAGGCGGCAGCGGGTGGAAAAACTACGAATACTCCGGCCCCGATCATGGAGCCGATTCCCACCGTGGTTGCGTCGAAGCCGCCAAGCTGCCGCGATGGATGTGATGCGCTCGTCATCGCCACGCCCGATATCTCCTTTGCCGATCACTATGGGTGCCACCGGACCGTCCTTGTGACCACCGTTGTGCTTGAACTCTCTGCGCAAAGGTAAACTCGGTCAGGATCGATTCAACTCTATCGGCGGACGCGCATGATTGACCATGCCTGAGACCCGCTGCTGCAATCCGGAAGGAACATTGTGCTGCGCACACATGAACTCGGCACCCTGCGGGCCGAGCACATTGGACAGACCGTAACCCTGACAGGCTGGGTCGCCCGTCGTCGCGATCATGGTGGAGTAGCCTTCCTTGACCTACGGGATGCGTCCGGTTTCGCGCAGGTCGTCGTCCGTGAGGAGGAAATCTTCAATGCCCTCCGCAATGAGTTCGTGCTGCAGGTCACCGGAGCGGTTCAGCAGCGGCCCGCGGGCAATGAGAACGCCGCGCTAGCGACCGGCGATGTCGAGGTGATTGCTGAGAACGTCAAGGTTCTCAGCACGTCGGAGCCTTTGCCGTTCCAGATCGATGAACACGTCGAGGTGGGCGAGGAAGCGCGTTTGCGGCACCGGTATCTGGATCTTCGCCGCCCTGGCCCAGCTCACAATATGCGCCTGCGCTCTGAAGCAAACCGCATAGCCCGAGGCCTCCTGCACGAGGAGGGCTACATCGAAATTGAGACTCCCACGCTGACACGGTCAACGCCTGAGGGAGCACGGGACTTTGTGGTGCCCGCTCGCCTTGCCCCGGGTTCCTGGTACGCCCTTCCTCAGTCTCCACAGCTGTTCAAGCAGCTGCTGCAGGTTGGTGGCATGGAGAAGTACTACCAGTTAGCCAGATGCTACCGGGACGAGGACTTTCGGGCGGATCGCCAGCCGGAGTTCACGCAGCTGGACATCGAAGCCAGTTTCGTGGAGGAAAATGACATCATCGAGCTCGGAGAGCGCATCGTCTCCGCCGTATGGTCGCTCATCGATGTTGAGGTACCCCGTCCCATCCAGCGAATCACCTACACCGAGTCGATGGCCAAGTACGGATCTGATAAACCGGATCTGCGCTTTGATCTCGAGTTGACGGAGCTCACAGGATTCTTTAAGGACACCACCTTCCGTGTTTTTCAAGCCCCGTATGTGGGTGCGGTTGTCATGCCCGGCGGCGCGTCGCAGCCCCGCCGACAGCTTGACGCTTGGCAGGAGTGGGCCAAGCAGAGGGGCGCCAGAGGGCTGGCATATGTCCTGATTCAAGACGACGGCGAGCTGACCGGCCCTGTGGCAAAGAACCTGACGGATGCGGAACGGGCTGGTCTAGCCGAAGCCGTGGGCGCAGTCCCCGGAGACTGCGTATTCTTCGGCGCCGGCGAACGCGCTCCCATGCGGGGACTGCTTGGCGCTGCCCGTGTAGAAATTGGGCACCGTACCGGGTTGATTGACCCAGATGCGTGGTCTTTTGTCTGGGTCGTTGACGCGCCAATGTTTGAGCCAGCGGCTGCAGCCGTTGAATCAGGAGACGTCGCTGTCGGATCGGGACAGTGGACTGCCGTTCACCACGCCTTCACAGCACCAAAACCAGAATTCGCGGATACCTTCGACTCGGATCCGGAAACTGCGCTCGCGTTTGCGTACGACATCGTGTGCAACGGCAATGAGATCGGCGGCGGGTCCATCCGCATCCACGATCGGGCCATGCAGGAGCGGGTTTTCGCTGTCATGGGACTGACGGAAGACCAAGCGCAGGAAAAATTCGGCTTTCTGCTTGAAGGTTTCAAGTATGGTGCACCTCCACATGGTGGTATCGCTTTTGGTTGGGACCGCGTCGTGGCGTTGCTCGCAGGGACAGACTCGATTCGCGACGTCATCGCTTTTCCCAAGACGGGCAACGGGTTTGATCCGCTAACGGCGGCGCCTGCACCCATAACGGCTCAGCAGCGTAAGGAAGCTGGCGTTGACGCGAGGCCCGAAAAGGGCAGCAGCGGCCAGTGACAGGTGCTTGGAACCGATCGGCCGGACGCGGTGAGCAGCTTTCACGCTTCGAGGGATAGTCTCATCGGATGAGTGACCTATTCAGTGCTGCGCAACCGGATCGGGATTCTGGGGAGGAACCGGTCTCTGGTGGCATCTCACGGACGCGGAGCCCGCTGGCAGTTCGGATGCGTCCACGAACGTTGGAGGACGTTGTGGGCCAGGAACACTTGCTGGGTCCCGGCTCGCCGTTGCGGTCACTTGCCGCGGGGTCCGCTGATGTGGGACCGGCCGGACCCACATCAGCTATTCTTTGGGGTCCGCCGGGCACGGGCAAGACGACGCTCGCACACGTCATTTCACATGGTCCAGGCAGAAAGTTCGTGGAGCTCTCGGCCATAACGTCCGGTGTCAAGGACGTCCGCCGAGTCATGGAAGAGGCTCTGACGGAGCGAGACCTGTACGGGCGAACCACCGTTCTGTTTTTAGACGAGATCCACCGGTTCAACAAGGCTCAGCAGGATGCGTTGCTGCCGGGAGTGGAGAATCGTTGGGTCGTCCTCATCGCGGCGACCACCGAGAACCCCTCCTTCTCGGTGGTTTCACCGTTGTTGTCGCGATCACTACTCCTGACGCTCAAACCACTGACAACGCAGAACATCGGCGCCCTTCTACAGCGGGCTGTCGTTGAGGAGCGTGGGCTGTCATCCACAGTTCGTCTTGCCGATGATGCGCTTGAACACTTGGTCCGCCTTGCTGCCGGAGATGCACGCCGAGGGCTGACTGCGCTCGAAGCCGCAGCTGGCGTGGCATACTCTGCTGCTCCTGAAGCCGCTGAACCGGTGGAGATCACGCTCGATCATGCGGAAAAGGCCCTGGATGTCGCGGCCCTGCGCTATGACAAGGCTGGGGATCAGCACTATGACGTCACCAGCGCATTTATCAAGTCTTTGCGAGGATCTGACGTCGATGCCGCTCTGCATTATCTGGCCCGCATGCTTGAAGCGGGGGAGGACCCGCGTTTCATTGCACGGAGGCTCGTCATCTCGGCCTCTGAGGATGTCGGTATGGCAGATCCGACCGCGCTGCTGACAGCAGTCGCCGCGGCGCAGGCCGTGCAGCTCATCGGTATGCCGGAGGGACGCATTATCCTCGCCGAGGCAGTGGTTCATCTGGCGACGGCACCAAAGTCCAATGCAGCCTATTTGGGGATCAACGCTGCGATTGCCGATATCCGTGCTGGTCGTGGACAGGGGATCCCTCCGGGGCTGAGAGACGCACACTATCCCGGAGCCACTCAGCTCGGCCATGGCAACGGCTACGTGTATTCACATGACGAGCCCCATGGTGTAGCACGCCAACAATATGCACCCGATGATCTGGTGGGACGCAACTACTACGAACCAACTCTCAATGGCGCCGAGCGTGAGATTCAGGGGCGAGTTGAGAAACTCCGTAGTATCATTCGGGGTCAGTAACAGCTTTCCGGAAGGCACTGACGAGGTCCTGAGACATCGTCCGATCATCTGAGCATGCTAGTATGATTGGTCGACTGGCAAGTCTCATTCCGACTATTTTTCTCACGGGAAGCACCTAGGTTTCTGGTGTCGTTCGGGGGATAAACGGAAGATGCACTGTAGCCGAAGGCAGCGACAGGCCTAGGCTCTCCACAACGGAGGCCAGAGATAAAAATTCAGTCGCTATTATTGGAAGGTATTCGTGGCTAATAACACACGTGCCCGCCGCAAGGTTCGCATATCGCGTGCCCTCGGCGTAGCTTTGACCCCCAAGGCCGAGAAGTACATGGAGCGTCGTCCGTACGGTCCCGGCCAGCACGGGCGCGCCCGTCGCAAGCAGGACAGCGATTACGCTGTACGGTTGCGCGAAAAGCAGCGTCTTCGTGCGCAGTACGGCATCCGCGAAGCCCAGATGGCCCGCGTTTTCGAAGAAGCTCGTCGCACATCAGGCTTGACCGGTGAGAACCTCATTGAGCTTCTTGAAATGCGCTTGGACGCACTAGTGCTCCGCGCTGGTTTTGCTCGGACCATCTCGCAGGCCCGCCAGCTTGTTGTGCACCGTCACATCATGGTTGACGGCGCACGCGTGGACCGTCCGTCGTTCCGCGTCTCCGAAGGACAGCTCATTCATGTCCACGTTCGTAGTGAGGTCATGACACCATTCCAGGTAGCCGCCGCTGGCGCGCACCGGGATGTTCTGCCCTCAGTACCTGCGTACTTGGACGTTACGCTCGAGAAGCTCCAGGCTCGTCTGGTTCGCCGCCCCAAGCGTACAGAGGTCCCTGTGACCTGCGAAGAGCAGCTCGTAGTGGAGTACTACGCCCGCTAGGCTGGCGCAGTTCTTTAGCTTGCCGCTCCTACGTGGGCGGCAAGCTCACCAACAGCCCGCGGCAAACGCCGCGGGCTGTTGGTGGTTGTAGGGTATTTATCAGAAACGACCGTTGATCCCGGTTACGCGCATTAAAACGAGAAAGAGAGCCAACCATGTCGGGTGGAGATATTGCCGGCCTCATCGCTGCTGGAGTATTCGCAGTGCTGGTTGCCTTGCTCGCCGTTCCCATCTGGAAGCTCGGCAAGGTATTCGATGAACTTCGTGGGGCTGTCAAGGCCGTCAGTGACGGAACGACGCCGCTCATTGACGAAGTGACCAACACGGTGTCTACTACCCATGAGCAGCTAAGGAAGGTGGATGGAATTTCCAGCAATGTCTCAGACGCCTCCGCGAATGTTTCGGCCCTTACTGCACTTACAGCGGCAACGCTGGGGAGGCCGTTGATCAAGATTGCTGCATTCTCCTACGGTGTGCGTTCTGCTCTGTCCAATCGACCATTTGGCGGCCGTGGCCGTCGCAGTCGCTGAACCCCCTAAGGAGCCTGGTCGTGATCAGAAGAGTTTTTTGGATGTCGGCAGGAATTGCCATCGGAGTCCTCGCCGTCCGTCGAGTTTCTGCGCTTAAGGAAGCCGCGGGCCCTCAGAGTCTGAACCGCATGGTCAGTTCCATGACCGACAGCGTCGGTGGGTTCACCCAAACCTTTAGAACCAGTATGGATGAGCGCGAAACTGAACTTCGCGCAGCTCTGGGGCTGGACAGCCACTAACCATGCGGAGGCGCTGCGGCCACCGACATCACTCCGTAAATGAATAGGGCAGCACCCGTGCTGCCATCCCCGAAGGGTTGATTAGTCCCCATGAAGTCCCATGAAATCGTCGGTCGCTGGCTGGATTACTTCCAGAAGAACGGCCATACGGTTGTGCCTTCTGCGTCCTTGGTGTCCACTGACCCATCGCTTCTGTTCACCATCGCGGGAATGGTCCCATTCATTCCGTACCTGACGGCGAAGGAACCAGCTCCGTACGACAGGGCCACGAGCGTCCAGAAGTGCTTGCGGACTGGAGACATCGAGGAAGTGGGCAAGACTGCCCGCCACGGTACTTTTTTCCAGATGTGCGGCAATTTCTCCTTCGGCGACTACTTCAAGGACGGCGCCATCAAGTTGGCATGGGGCCTCCTGACATCCAAGGTCGCGGACGGCGGCTACGGTTTGGATCCTGAGCGTCTCTGGGTGACGGTCTATCAGGACGATGAAGAGGCTTTGGGTATTTGGCGTGACGTGGTTGGCGTCCCTGCGGAACGTATTCAGAAGTTAGGGGAATCCGAGAACTATTGGAGCACCGGTCAACCTGGCCCGGGAGGCCCCTGCTCTGAAATTTTCTACGACCGGGGGCCTTCCTACGGTCCTCCCGGGGGCCCTGAGACGGACTCACCGCGGTTCATCGAGATCTGGAACCTTGTGTTCATGCAGTACCAATTATCTGCCGTTCGCAGTAAAAGCGACTTTGATATTTCGGGCGAACTGCCGCAGAAGAACATTGATACCGGACTTGGGTTGGAACGGCTCGCAATGATTCTTCAAGGCGTGGAGAACATGTACGAGACCGATCAAGTTCGCCCAGTACTCGACAGAGCTGCCGAGCTCTCCGGGAAAACCTACACCAGCGCAGAAACCTCCGAAGACAGCCATCACACCGACGATGTCCGACTTCGGGTTGTCGCCGATCACATCCGATCGGCGCTCATGCTTATTTCCGATGGCGTTACGCCCTCTAATGAGGGCCGCGGCTATGTTCTGCGCCGACTCATTCGTCGGGCCGTGCGCTCTATGCGCCTCCTTGGCGTTGAGCGTGCCTGCCTACCGGACCTGCTGCCGGTCTCGCGGGACGCCATGAAGGGCACATATCCGGTAGTGGAGGAGGATTTCGCGCGGATCAGCCGTGTCATGTATGCCGAGGAAAAGTCATTCCTGCGAACCATTGCCTCAGGAACCGCCAGGCTCGATGACGCCGTACGCGAATCGAGGAAAGTTGGTTCAGCTCTCTCTGGGGCAGACGCCTTCGCATTGCATGATACTTACGGGTTTCCCATTGATCTCACCCTTGAAATGGCGGAGGAAGCCGGGGTCTCCGTGGATGAGCCAGGGTTCCGTTCGCTCATGCAGGAGCAGCGTCTCAGGGCCCGCGCGGATGCCAAAGGCAAAAAAGGAGGACACACCGACCTGCGTGCCCTCGAGGACCTGCTCGCAGTTGGAGAGACAGTCTTCACGGGGTACAACGAATTGACGACGGGCTCAACTGTCCGCGGGCTTGTCAGTGGCGGTAAGGCACTCACCTCGGCAGGCGTCGGCAGTGAAATTGAGCTTGTTCTGAACGAAACGCCGTTCTATGCCGAGGCCGGTGGACAGGCGGCCGACACCGGGCTCATCACGGGGGACGGCTTCGTAGCCGAAGTTCTGGACGTACAAAAGCCAATACGTGGTCTGAGCGTGCATAAGGTCATCGTTCGTGAGGGAGAAATCGCAGCAGGAACTCGGGTCGAAGCCGCCGTTGACGCCCAGCGGCGTCACGCTGGTGAGCAAGCGCATTCCGGCACCCACATTGTGCATGCGGCATTGCACCAGATTCTAGGTCCAGAGGCGCTGCAGCGCGGGTCCTTTAACAAGGCTGGCTACCTCCGCTTCGACTTCGCATGGGGCGAAGCGATCAGTGCGGCCGCTAAATCCGAGGTTGAGGAGGTGGCTAATCTGGCTATCCGAAACAACTACAGCGTGGAAACCCGAGTCATGGGGTTGGAAGAAGCCAAAGCGCTGGGCGCAATGGCTCTCTTTGGCGAGGCTTACGGGGAGAACGTCCGCGTCGTCGAGATCGACGGGGCCTGGTCACGCGAACTATGTGGTGGTACGCATGTCCAGTCCACTTCCAACATCGGCAGCCTGACACTCCTTGGCGAGCAATCTGTTGGTTCCGGAAACCGTCGTGTGGAGGCATTTGTGGGTATGGACGCTTTCCGTCACCTGGCGGCGGAGCGAGCGCTGGTCACGGAGCTTTCGGAGATGCTCAAAGTCCCTTCCAACCAGTTGCCCGACCGGCTCGCCGCGACTCTCAGTAAGTTGAAGAACGCCGAGAAGCAGCTGGAGAAAATGCGCAGGGAGCAGCTCGCGCATGAGGCGGCCGCCATTGCGTCGACGGCCAGCGACGCTCGGGGCGTCAAGCTGATAGTGCACGACGCCGGTGAAGTATCCGGAGCAGATGATCTCCGGATGCTGGCACTGGACCTGCGAGCACGACTCGGCAGCGGTTCGGCCACGGTGGCGGTCGCCGGTGTGTCCAACAACCGTCCGTTGATCCTTGTAGCGACCAACGACGCGGCGCGGAGCGATTCGGTCAAGGCCGGGGCTCTTGTCCGGACAGCAGCAGGAATTCTCGGAGGCGGCGGTGGAGGCAAGGACGACGTCGCCCAGGGCGGCGGATCCGATGCCACCCAGATCCCCGCGGCCCTCGCCGCAATCCGCCAAGCTGTTTGTGACCGGGGTTAGGCAGTAAGTGTCCACTCAGGTAGAACCTCGCGGCGTGTGGTTGGGGGTCGACGTCGGCCTTGTCCGTGTTGGCCTGGCGGCCAGTGATCCCAGTGGGCTTCTAGCTACCCCGGTGCGCACACTCCGGCGGGACACGAAGAAGAACTTCGATATTCAGCTACTCGTCACAGAAGCGCAGGAGCGGTCGGCGGTACAGATCGTCATTGGACTTCCACGCAGTCTCAAGGGCACGGACACGGCGTCGACCACCATGGCACGGGAGTATGCGCAAATTGTTGTCAAGTTCTTGGGAGAGAGCGGCATCGAGCTGCCTGTTGTACTCTTTGACGAGCGACTCACAACAGTCTCGGCACATCGAGTGCTCTCTGAGGCTGGAAGGAAGACCAAGGATCACCGTAAGGTGGTGGATCAAGTAGCAGCTGTTGGCATTTTGCAACACGCTATGGACACGCAGCGTTCGCTGCAGCGGGACGTGGGGGAGCCTGTCAGAATCCGCGCTGCCATTCGTCCCGAGGACGTAGGCGGGGCGCCTAACAAGGAGCCAAACATTTCGCAGCCAAACGCCGGCGAGAGAGACAGCCGATGAGTCGGCATACTCGTACCGACGCATTGGAGCCGTGGGACAACGAACCCGGCCGCAATGGCGATGACGGGGACGGATACAGAGTAGATCACGACGACGTTGGGGCCTATCCGCGCTCAGACGACTACGGCCACTTCACCGGTCCTGAAGCTGAGCCTCCCGTGGATGATTTCTTCCACGAGGACCTTCCGCTGCGTAGCCGTCGTCGACCATCCAAAGCCAAGCGACGTCGTCGCCGCCGTCGGACTGTGATTTTGGTGCTTGTCCTGGCGTTTTTCGCTGTTGTAGTCTTCGGTCTGACACTGTTCCTGCGGGACCTCCTCGGCATGAACGAGATAAAAGACTATGCCGGCCCTGGAACCGGAGAAGTGTCGTTCGTCGTCGAACCCGGGGCAGCGGCGATACTCATCAGCCAGAATCTTGAAAGCAAAGACATCGTTGCGGACGGTGGTACGTTCCTGGACACGTTCCAGCAGAAGGCTGCCGGCAGGCCTATCCAGCCGGGCGAATACATTATGAAAAAGCAGATGTCATCTGCTGGTGCTGCTGAAGTGTTGCTGGAGGAAGAGCCGGGTGTTCACTACGCGGCGATCGCCAGTGGATTGCGCCAGGATGAGGTCCTGCAAGTACTATCCGAATCCACCGGCGTCGACAAGGCGCAGTTGGAGAATCTCGCTGAGGATCCACAGGCGTTCGGTCTGCCTGATCAGGCGCCAAAGCTCGAGGGGTACCTGGCTCCGGGAGAGTACCGGTTCGACATCGGGGCCTCCCCCGAAGAAATGATTCAAGAGATGGTGGACACCACTTTTGAAAGGCTAAAAGCAGCTGGTATTTCCGACCCTGACAAGCAGTACCGCATTTTGACTATTGCGAGCATCGTCCAAGCGGAAGCAGGAGAAGCTGATTATGCGGCCGTTGCCGGAGCGATTGAGAACCGACTCTCGCCAGACAACACTGAAACTGCGGGCCGTATCCAATCGGACGCAACGGTAACTTAC
>JBBPYK010000081.1:0-3376 GCA_038199985.1 Actinomycetales bacterium
CGTTCCGCCGCGACGAATCAACGAGATTGTCCACGGTAAGCGTGGGATCACGGCGGATACGGCGATTCGACTCGGTCGCTACTTCGGTACGTCGGACGTCTTTTGGATGAATCTCCAGATTCGCTACGAACTTGATGTTCAACAGGACCTCATAGAGACGCAGGTTGAAGCGATCCAGCCGTTGAAGTCGGCCTGATGACCCGTTTTTGACGGCGATGTCGAGTCCCGCTTCAACGCGTGAGTCGGCACGGTGGTGCTGGTCAGACGCCTATTAGTGTCCAATGGTCTGCGAGAGGTTTAGGCCGGATATCGGGATGGCGTCTACGGACGGCCGACGAGTGGGTGGCCAGGACCGATCGCGCTAATGCCCGGCGGTGCATCTTTAGCGGCGGAAAGACGCATCCAGTCGCTGCTCAATTGTGACACGAAACGAAGGAGGGGGGCTGGTGCTGATTCAGGCGTTCTCGTCCTCCTCTACATACCCCAGTTCTGACGTGATCGGCGCCCACTTCTCGCCCTGCTCCCTAGCCTCGTGGTATGCCCGCATTGACATGATTCGCATCCGGTCGTGGGCACGTCTTCTGCCTCCTCCGGAGAGGCGCTCCGCCAACCCCTCGCCGGTGTCAGTCAGGTCCACCTCGGCGGGCAAGGCATCGGGCAATGCCATCCCTTTTATGAGCGTCGGGATCACGACGTCCGAGACGTGCCGTGTGATGGCGTCTAGTTCATAGCCGGGACTGACCCAAGGTCCACCGTTGGGCCGCCGGACATGAATCGCGGGTGAGATTTCTACGCCGGTCAGAACGCCCTTCTTCACCCGTTCCAGCACAGTGCCGACCTCGATCGTCCTCATACCGAGGCCGACGCTTCGCACCCAGTCGTCGGGTCGTTGCACAAGCGACCTCCCTGCGGCGAGCCGGGTGGATCGGTGCTTGTCCTCGTTTGAGTAGTCGCGCAGCAGCGACAGGGGGTGCGCCGTGGCGGCCTTGGAGCCACCCATAAGGAGGTTTAGCGACGGCGGGATCGCGGGAACCTCTGCGTGATCTTTGAAAGGTTGCAACGACGCGATGCGCTTGCCGAGAGTGTGATCTGGACCTAGGATCGGAAGGGCGTTCTTGCCCGAGGTGAGCCGATTTACACGCTCTCCGTACGGGCCTTCCTCATCGTGGACGAGCATCGAGACGTTCCGCTCCTGCTGAGGTGTCAGCGGCTGTCCGTGATCGCGCTCGACCATGTGGAACACCACGTTGTCGACTGCGGAGCGGAGGTGGTGGACCGCCTCGCTGAAGAGCATCGCAGCCACGGGCGGGACCGGACGGATCGATGCAACCTCCACGTCGTAGATGCCTCGAGTCCGCTCGACCTGGCTGAGGCTGAGCGCGCCCCGGTCGTCCGGCCCTCGTGACCAGGCCAGAGCGACCGTCCCCAACTCGTACGTGAGTTGGTCAGCGCGCGCCAGCCGTATTGCCACCGGATGCAGTGTCTCAGGAAGCCAGTCCACCCAATGAGCCTAGTTCTCCGCAAGAGTTTCAAGCGCGCAGGCTCGCCAGACCTGTAGGCGGTGGAATGTCCTACCTAGGCCAACCCTCCGGAGACGAAAACCCGAGGACATGACGAAGGCCCCAGCGTCTCTGCGGGCCAAGGGCCTTCATTGGTAGCGGGACAGGATTTGTACCTGTGATTTTTAGGTTATGAGCGCAGCGACCTATCAAGGCCCAGTGGCGCTACGCTCGCAACTCCAAATGAGATGAGGAACAGACGGATGTCTCCGCGCCCGGTTGGACATCACGGCGAGAAGCCGAGCGAGACCTTGGTCAGATTCATTGTTCAGCGGAGTCTGGGCGTGCGGGTGTGTTGCTACGACGACCGAAGCGGAGTCAGCCGGCCGGACGCGATCATCCACCGCAGCGGCGGCGTGCCACTGGAAATCGTCTCTGATCCTCTGAAGTCTGACGTGCAGTTGCTCAGGGCACTCGAGAAAATTGGTCGCCGAACGCATTTCGCCGGTCTTGAGCATGGCTACCGGGTTTGTCTAAAGGTCAAGGCCCGCGTGAACGACTTGACCTGGCTACTCGCGATTCTCGAGCAACTGGAAGACCCACAGGAACGACTTCTGGTCGCCCGCAACGATGAGCGGTACATGGACATCAAACCGGATCCGCGCCTCGAGCCGGGAGAGGTGCGTTTCACGTCCGGGTCTGAAGGCAGTTACTCTCCGCCCAGCGGAGTTGACGTCGTTGCAGCCGCATCTTCCGTCCTGGCTCAGGAACGGTACGACGACGTCGCTCGCAAGCTGAATATCTTTGGTGGGTCCGAGCGACACGCCGTGCTGATCGTCGATGACGAGAAGGATCCAAGTTTCAACTGGTTGCGCGAAGCCAAGCCTGGAGACGTAGACCAACTACCTGAACCTGAATTGTCAGCTGGCATCACCCATCTGTGGATCACCCGCCGCGGCATCTCGGGCACCACCGTCTGGTGGTCTGCCGATGCTGGTTGGCAGGCGATGACTTGGGCAGACGGGGATCCGTTCGACCTGCTGGAATCATGGGACGACCCTGTCTGCGTCGAGCACGCTGGCGCCGGACCCGCGACGTGATCGCGACTCGCCGACAGCGACATACTTGTTGGCACTCCCGCACCGTGAGTGCTAACTTGAGTCGAACAGGTGTTCACCCGTAGAACCTCGATCTCAGGACCACCGTGATGCCCCAGGCCTCCAGTCCCAGTCCCAGTCCGAGGAAGACCACGCCCGCACGCCCTTCTGACCTGATTCCGGCTGTCGACCGCAACGGCGAGCGCGTCGCCGTGAACGAGCTCGACGCCCGTCGCGTGTGGGTTGCAGCTGGCGGACGCTGCACGTTCTGCAAGGAGTTCGTCGCCGAAGACGAGACCACCGGCCAGTCTGTGTTCACCGGTCAGTTGGCCCACATTGTCGGTGCGACGACAGGCAAGAAGTCGCCGCGTGGCAAGAGCGGCAAGTCGCTCGCGGAGCGTGCACAATCAGACAACTTGATGCTGCTGTGCCCAGGTGAGCACAAGGTCGTCGACACGTTCGAGCACTGGGCCACGTACGACGAGGAGCAGCTCCTGGCGTTCAAGAAGCAGCACGAGAAGGACGTGCACGAGCTCACCGGCCTGCTGCGCAAGCCCAAGACCACGGTGATCCGTGTCTCCGGCAACATCCGCGGTCACGCAGTCGACTTCAGTAAGCAGGCTGTCATCCGGGCGCTGCTGGGCGAACAGCGGTTTCCTGACTTCAGCCTTCACGATGACAGCGAAAACTGTGAGGTCGACCTGCGCTCTCTGGCCGGCGAGGACGACAGTGACCCGACCTATTGGGACTCGGCGGCCCTCGCCCTCAAGCAACGCCTCC
>JBBPYK010000082.1:0-7287 GCA_038199985.1 Actinomycetales bacterium
AGGCCCAGGACCACCCGGCAATCGGGATTGGTGCGGCGAACCTCGGCAAGGGCCTGGACCAGTTCCCCGTCAACGCCGTACGCGTGGCGGTCAACAATGATCAGATGCGGAACAAAGGAGGTGAGCGCTGCTTCCAGGAGGTGGGACCGGAGCGTGGTCAGCCGGCGCATGTTGACGGCGAGGTCCCGCGGTGTATAGCCCGGTCCGCTCTTGCGGACACCGGGCAGGACCACCCAGTCCCAGCCAACCGGCGCAGTGAAACCGGCAGCGGCGCCTACGCCGCTCACCAGCAGGCCGGTGATTTTACGGTTGAGCAGAGTTGGCAAGCGGTTTGCCAGCGCGTGTGCAATGGCCAGGTTGCGGCGGGTGTGGCCGAGCCCCTGGGAATCATGGGAGTACAGGATGACGCGCAGCTCGCCGTCGTCCGGGGCTTCCTCGGAGTTGTCCATGTTGGCCTTCTTAGCTGGTTTCGGTGCCAGCACACGGCCAGCGTCAATGATCACTGCAGCCAAGAATGCCGCGTCAACATGATGGCCGGATGAGGCAACCGTGAGAGTTTTCTCATCTTCGGTGGAACCGGTGCTGCCCCTTTTTGCGGTTGCACTGCGCGGGCTGTGCCCCGGGTTGCCCTGTTGATGGGCATCGCCTTCGCCAGGACGAATACGCCGGGTGCGCGTTTCCGGGAAACACAAGCTCTCAAGGGATGCGAGGTTTGAAGAAAATTGCTGCGCGCGCCCTGGCCAGAGGCCAGCAAACTCCTGCCCGGCCGTCTTGTTGCTACAACGGGCACCCTGGCACTTCAGCTACCTGGCACGGGGTAGCCCCGCAATTGGTAACGTGCGGACTAACGGTGGTCTGCGCATGGCTCTGGATAACCCCGAGCGCGTTTCGAGGGTCGCTCTCTTGGATTGCCTTCCGATTAGCGAGCACTTCGACTGCGCTGATGTGCACTTCGCAACTGCTTGGTGGTACTGGTTCTTCTTCGCTCAGCCGAACCTCCCTGAGCGGGTCATTACCGCAGCCCCTGACGCCTGGTTCCGTGGTGATGCGAAAACTATGGGGCAGGAGAATTACTCCGAGTGGCGAGCCGCGATGCACGATCTATTCGGGGTCCGCGGCATGTTGGAAGAATATCCGGACAGCCTCACGGTCGACGTCCGCGACGAGCGTTCCGATCGAGCCGCGGACCGTGGCCTCCAGCAACCGCTGCTCGCGCTGTGGTCCACCGGCGACGACCTCGAAGACCTGTATGGCGATCCGCTGGTGATCTGGCGGGACTGGGCCACTGATGTCACCGGGCACGGAATCGACTTAGGTCACCATACGGCAGAACTGGCACCTGAAGACCTCGCCGCAGCGCTGGTCAGCTTCTTAGCAGAAACTGAGCGGCCTCGGGATTTCGGACAGTGGGGCCTCTTAAACTGGGGTTTCTACTGAAAGTGAGATTGGCAGTATGTCTGCATCGCGTCGCCGGTTTAGCCAGGAGTTCAAGGACGAACTGGCCCGGGAAGTTATTGATACGTCCAAACCCGTGGTGGAGGTCGCCAGGGCCTACGGGGTAGGGCCGGAGACCCTGCGCCGGTGGGTGATGAAATACCGTGAGTCCCACGGCGGGACCGAGACTGACCTGAGCGTTTCGGAAAGAGCCCGGCTGAAGGAACTCGAGCGGGAAAATCAGGAACTTAAGGCCGAGGCCGCATTCCTGAAAAAAAGCAGCCTCGTACTTTGCAAGGGAGCCACGGTAGTGGCGAAGTACGAGTTCATCGATTCCCAAAAACACGCCCCGGGAAACACGAATCCCGTCTGGAAGATGTGCCGGTGGCTGGCAGTGTCGACCTCCGGGTTCTATGACTGGCTCTCCCGGCCACGGTCGGCCACCGCGGCCCGCAGGCAGGGCCTGATGGTGCGTATACGGCACTTCTTCGAGGCAGCCGACGGCACGTACGGGTATCGGCGGATCCACGCGGACCTCGCCGCCGAAGGGACAGTGTGTTCCCCGGAACTGGTGCGCAGCATCATGGGCCAGGAGGAGTTGGTGCCGTGCCAGCCGCGCCCATTCCGCATCACCACCAACGCCGATGCTGAAGGTGCTGCCGCGGTCCCGGACCTGGTGAAACGAGATTTCACCGCGGACCGTCCAGGGATCAAGTTCGTCGGGGACATCACGTATATCCACACGTGGCAGGGTTTCATTTATCTGGCCACGGTCATCGATTGTTATTCGAAGAAGGTCGTGGGCTGGTCCATCGCCGATCACATGCGCACCGAACTCGTCGCGGACGCCCTGAAAAACGCTGCCGCAACGACCCTGATCGCCCCTGACGCGATTTGGCACTCCGACCGTGGAAGCGTCTATACCTCGGCCGAGTTCAGAGCCTTGGTGACCGCCCTGGGCATGCGTTCCTCAATGGGCCGCACGGGCGTGTGCTGGGACAACGCGATGGCCGAGAGTTTCTTCGGCGCTCTGAAGAACGAACGGGTTTACCGGACCGTCTACGCCACCAAATTACAAGCAAAACGGGACGTTATCCGCTATATCGAGGGCTTCTACAACAGCCGCCGCCGGCACTCAGCCCTGAACTACCGCCGGCCCAACGAAGTCCACTACAGTTACCAACAGCCCACCATGGCAGCGTAGAGAAAACCATCAAATCCGCTGTCCGAAATCACCGCAGCAGCTCACTTTTGGACCCATCCATGAGCCGGCCACGTCCTGCCCGCCGTCGGCTTAGAATCCGTCGACTCCGGCGACGCAGCGCAGCCGCCAGTTTTGCCACCGTGGATCTGCGCTCATGTCGAATTCGAGCACTGGGGAGGCGAGCCCGGTCTGTGCCTGGAATCGCCACGGTCTCGTAATGAGCATCCGACCCTGCCCGTCCAACTCGCCTGGCGCGCCCGGGGGAGTGGTGGCGGGTTCCCACCAGCTGCTCGAGCTGGACCACGACACCAGCTCACCTATGACCTGCCACAGGCAACCGCGCCAGCGAAGCGCCAACGGCAACCCGGAGGGCAGGAACCGGACGTCGGCGGTCTCATCGAGTGCATGCCAGGCCGACACCCTGGAGCCCTGCACATCCTGTCCGATGGTCCTGGTGCATGGTTTGTCGACTGGTTGCGCTGTCATCGTTCGCGCCGTCCTGATTCTCTGCCGTTCTCGGTGCGGGCTTTAAGATAGAACACGAGTTCGATTATTTGGGAAGCTGGGCGCGAGGTAGTCCGACGGAGGAGGGAGTCTTGCTGACACTTATTTACTCAAATACTCAATTGAGTAATGGGTAAATGAGTAAATGTGCTGATGCAATGGGGAAGGCATGCTTTGCTGTGTGGTCTCAGTATCGGCTCGTAGGCTCGTCGGATGAACAAGTGTTGCCGACGTAGTGAGTTTGTACAGGCGGGCCCATGACTCCTGCTGTCCACGTGTATGTGGGACAAGCAGCGGAACGTTGGAAGCTTGCGCCGCGCTCATGTGGGCAGGAGGCGCATCTGGCATTTGCATAAGGAAGCTGTGGCTTGAGCTGCATCCGTGATACCGGTGCACTGTTACCGGCGTACAGGTTACCTATTCAGTCTTCGGTTCCGGTGCGGGAACCGAGTTGTATAAATGTGCTTGAGCGGAGCCTGGGGGACGCGAAGGAGGTGAAGTGTGGACTGGTGACCATCAGCTCGGTCCCGATTCGTTTGACCCCAACCGAATAGTTGAGCTCAAACGTGTGCTGATAATGCCGAGGGTAGAGGCGAGTGATCTCGGGGGTGTTGTCGTAGGTCAGGATCCAGGGATTCTCGAGGTCGTGGATGGTGGACGCGAGTCGCTGGTGGTCGGCCGCTACGTAGAAGTTCGTGTAAAGGCCGGAGCCTTTGAGGTAGTAGGGAGGATCAATGAAGAAAAGCACCCGTTCTCTGGTGTCGATTTCCTGCAGGAAGGCCTCGCCGTCGAGCTGTCTCAGTTCGATGTCGTCACGGTAGCGGCCAATGCGTGTGATTTTGTCTGCGAGGTCATCGACGTTGTAGCGACACCCGATCTTGTAGTCACCGTCCTGATCCAGGCCACCGATGACACCACCTTTGACGACACCGGAGCGGTTGGTCCTGTTGAGGAAGAACGTCGCAAAAGCAAGTTCGAAGGATGGTTCGGCGGCTGCTCTGTGAACGTCGCGCTGGTAAAGCCACTCCTCCACGGTGATGGGAGTCGACTGCATGGTGTCGATGAACCGTTCGTGGTCATTGAGTACTGCATCCCAGAACGAGTAGATACCGGGATCCAGATCGTTAAGCACGATGCGTCGTGCCGCTCCCTCGAAGAGGAGGCGGAGGGCTAGTCCGGCGCCACCGGCGAAGGGTTCGGCGTAGGTGCGTTTGCTCAACCGGTTGTCGCGTAGGAGCTGCGCGGTCATGTCGAACAGCGCGGACTTCCCGCCCGGGTATCGCAGTGGTGATGGTGTGACAGGCATGAGTAACTCCTACTTCCTCACTGGTGAGATTAACAGTCAGCGAAAATGTTGGCCAGAATCACTCTTCACGTCCGTCGAGGGGCGGTTCGCAGTTGGTGGCGAGCACCATCAGGATCGGTGAGATCTCGTCCCAGGCTGCGGTGAGTTGCTCCCAAGTGGGGAAGGCACTGTTGTGCGCGACGGCGCCGAGATAAGCGGCACTGAAGACGTAGGTGGAGTTGGTGACCTGGTTATGCAGCATCCGGAGAGCGTTCTTCTCCTTAGTGGAGAGGGTGAGGAGGTTGCGCGCTACCTTCTCGTTGATGTCTTTGAGTGCTTCCTGGACGAGGACGTGAAGTTTGTCCCGATCGGTGACGCGACGGTTGACTCGGTTCTCGAGGTAGGCCACGGTAATGGATTCAAGGAAGATGCGAACTCCGACCGCCGCCAAAGCGGGGGTGCGTCGCGTGACAAGGTGAAGCTCGCCGAGGATCCGCCGCAGCCCGTTGTCCCGCAGGCTTGGATGGAAGGCTGCAGGATCTACCAGTTTGTTACGCCGGTTCGGAGCTGAACCTGGCCCTGCTCCTTGTCCTCCCGGTGTTTCTCCGCTCCCATTCGAGTCCTCGCCAGTCGCCTCGCTGCCGTCACCGGGAGCGTCGTCCCCATCGTCATCGGCGGGTTTGTTTGTCGCGGCATTATCAGCTGCACCAGTTTCCGTGCCGGGTTCTCCGGTACCGCTGGTTGCGGTTGATTCTGACGATGGTGCGTCATTATCGTCGACGTCCGCCTCATCATCGATGTCGTCATCGTCAGGGTCATCGTCGCTCATAGGGATGAGATGAGTGCGGGCATATTCCTCGCGCTGGAGCGCGGTGGTTCTGGAGCTCGCGCCGTTCGTTCCGTCGATGATGTCCGTCAGGAGCCGTTGCAGCCTTCTGTTGAACAGGGACCGGGTTCCGTTGAACGTGAACTCAGCCTCGCTTGCACCTGTCGCGATGAGAAGTGCGTGGCGCCTGACGAAGGGGTTGGACATGAAACGCGTGACAGTTGTGAGAATGTTGTCCGGGCGGGGGCTGACAAGACGCTTTTCAATGGCGTAGTCGATCAGTGCCAGGGCCAGAGTGTTGCCGGTATCTCCGAAGTGGCGAGCTTGCTGCACGGGGTTCCACCCGCGGGTGCCCAACCCGTTGTTCTCGCCGAGGTGCTTGCGTTCCAACCAGATGTTGGCTTCCTCACGGGACGCGAACACTTCCAGCTCAAGCTCGAACCCGGTGGGATCGAAATTCCTGCCAAGGCGTTCGAAGCTGCGCCGCTCCTCCGGTGTCGGGGCCAAGCTGGGGTCGTGTAGGAGCATCAGCGCGCAGAGCCTACGGTTACCCTCGACGACGATGAGCTCGTTCTCTGCGTCCTTGATCGCCCCGAATCGCTCAAGAGGGCTTAGACCGTTCTCTGCAATGTCTCGCGCGAGCGGCTTGATGTTCTCTCGCTTGACGAACTGGGCGATAACAGCTGATCTCGAAAGTCCCCGTTCGTGGCGTGGATTCTCAGGGTCAAGGTCCAAGTCGCGTAGATCGTTCCATGACAAGGTGATTTTCTCGACCACGGTGGTCCTTCCCCAGTAGAGACGCCATGCGATACGTGCATGGCGTCCTTCGTTGCTTCAATGATTCGATGGCTTTGCAGGTGCCAGTACTTACGGGCGACTCGTACTTCGGTGCATATTGGGCCAATCTACACGGACCGGCGTGATTACTACTCTAGGGTGGCGCTACCGTGGACATGGTTGTCGTCAAGGGCGTTTCGTCGAGCCAGTAGCGTGCTTCTGATAACTCCACACCTCGTTGATTTCTTCGTATGAGACGACGTCGACCTACGCGTTCAATCGTTACGTCGTCGGTAGGCGAGTCCTCATGGCTGGCAGGCTCATCTTCTTATCCGGCAACTCAACGCCAAAAAGTAGCCACACAGGACACAGAACAACCGCGCACTGACATATCTGTCGTGCCCGTAAGCTGGTCGTCCAGCGTACGCACGGACTGAGAGCGTTTGAGCTGGGCCCGCGTCGAAGTGTTGGTGCACATTTAGCCTGCTCGATGGAAAGGCGCGGAAGGGTGCGACTAGCGTGTATCTACGCGGGCTGCAGATAGGTTACGTGTAGTCCTAGCAAAGGATCCTTTGACCGGACGAGTGGACAGCTTCAGAGGTGGGTTGGTGAGGTCCAGCATTTCCTGTCATTTTCAGGAGTCGTCTGCACCATTTCATGCGGTAGAAGGCTTCGGGTGCAGGGGACTTCTGACAATCCGATGGCAGAAGTCCCCTGCACTGTCGTGCAGTTTTGTCTGTATTAAACAGCATCAGCTACAGGACTGATGCGTCCACGGTGCCCGCTGCCGGGCCCCTGTCGCTAAGAGTGCCGCGGTTGAAACCGGTGCAGACGACTTCTGACGGTGCAGACGACTCCTGAAAATGACAAGTGGGCATCCGCAGCCATTACCGAGGAGGTTTCTGACCTCGACGCCGGCCGCGTCGCAGATGACGGGGCGCTGCGTGCGTCGAATTCATCATAGGTCCACTAAAAGAATCTTTTCATCGACTTGGCGGTGCGCTATGTGGGGCGTTGCCGTTACCCCGCCCCCTGGACGAAAGGAACGGCTAGTCCCTCTCCTCAAGGCGGTATCCGACGCCGCGGACCGTCACGAACCGCTCCGCCCCGAGTTTGTTCCGCAGGTAGCGCAGGTAGACGTCTACTACGTTGGACGCGCCGTCGAAGTCATAGCCCCAGACCCGGCTGAGCAGCTGGTCCCGGGTCAGGACCTGTCCGGGGTTCTCCAGGAACATTCTGGTCATGGCGAATTCGCGC
>JBBPYK010000083.1:0-23711 GCA_038199985.1 Actinomycetales bacterium
ATGTCCGTCTTGAAGTCCGCGATGACCAGCGCGCCGTCGTCGTCCCGGTACATCAGGTCAATGACGCCTTCCACTGTCAGGCCTTCGGAAGTTCCGACGACGGGCAGCTCCAGCCAGTGTTCACGCTCGGCGGCCCGCTGGACGGGTTCGCTGGACAGGGCCGAGCGTGCCCGTTCCGCCAGACCCGCCGGATCCGCGAGCCCGGCGCCGAGAGCGACCGAGGACGCCAACTCGTCAAAGTCCGCAGAATCGCGCAGGCCGCTCAATTCCAGTACCCGGTGCAGCGCCGTTCCGAACACGGCACCGTGTTCACCGCCGGGCTCTGCGAAGGATGGCAGGCCGTCGTCGTCGACTTCCACAAACCGCGCGGACGCCATGTCCTCCGCAGCCGAAGCCCCCTTCGCCAGAGCCGTGACAGAGGTGGTCGAGGCAACGGCTGAGGCTTCCTGCCAGCGCAAACGTCGGCGTTCCCAGTCCGCAAACGGTTCAACCGGTGCGGCCGCTGTCGCCGCCCTTCGGCCCGCGGGCATGTCCACCGGCAGTTTGAGGGATGGAACGGCGTCGTCGTCCTGATCCTTCAGGAGCTGACCCAGACTGCGTGACGACCCAACATAGTGGGACACCACCAGGTGGCTTTCGGCGCGGGTGCACGCGACGTAGAGCAGCCGTCGTCGTTCGGCTTCGAGAAAGTCGGATTCGACGGCGGCTGCGTCCCGGTAGGCGCTGGACTCAACGTCTTTCGAGAAGTGCACCTGCAACTTACCGCGCTCATCCCACAGCGCGGCGGCCTTCTGGTGGTTGGGGCTGGACCCCGTACCGGCCAGGATCACCATGGGGAACTCGAGCCCCTTGGACGCGTGGATGGTCATGATCCGCACGGCTTGGGCGTCAGTTTCGGGCACCACGGCTTCCTTGACCCGCGAGTTGTCCTCCTGTTGGGTGCCCGCCCAGACCAGATAATCGCGCAGACTCCCGTGCGTCGCTTCCGTCCAGGCCCGCGCCTGGTCCACGACGAAACGCACGCGTCGCCAGATCTCGCGGTAGCGGGGGCGGACGACGGCGGCCTCCAGCACGCGGCGGTCCGTCACCAACCGGTCCAATAGGTCCCCGGGGGTGAGTTGCCCGATGTCCCGGCATAGCTCGGCGAGGTAGCGCATGGCGACGGCGACCGTGGAGTCGTCCAGTTCATCCGGGGCGGGGGCGAACACGTTCCAGCGTCCGCCCGCCTTTTTCCATTCGAGCAGCTCGTCGTCCGCGCAACCGAAGAGCGCCGAGCGTAGTGAGAGAACAAGGGAGGCCTCGTCGGCCGCGTTGGCGATGGCCCTCAGACTGAGTAGGAGGTCCGTGACTTCCTGCGTTGAATACACCAGCGACGACGCCTCGGCCCGGTACTCGATGCCGGCCTCGTCCAGCGCGTCCTCGAGAGCGGGCAGCGAGGTGCGCGTGGGGAGCAGAATGCAGATGTCTTTGAGCTCGACGGCGGACGTGGCGAACGCATCCTTCCGTTTAGTCTGCTTCTGCCAAGCTGGGCTCCCACCGGTGCCGGTCGCGAGTTTCACCGCAGCAGCGACGTCGACCGCTTCGTGGGCGCGCAGGATGTCCGCGGAGACCTTGCCATTCTCATCCGGCGCCGCGCCCTCGCGGCCGATGACGCAGACGGCCGGGCCGTGTTCCTCCTGCCACTCCGGACGTTGGGGGTCAGCGTAAAGAGCCTGATAGGCGGGCTGCAACGTGCCGCTGAGCTGAATCAGCTGCCCGAACGTCGCGTTGACCCAGTCCAGCAGTTTCCCTGTGGAACGAAAGTTGGTGTTCAGCGAAGTGACAGCCGACGCCGGATCGCCCGCGAAGCGCTGCTGCGCGGCCAGATACGTGGCAATGTCCGCTCGCCGGAAACGATAAATCGACTGCTTGGGATCACCCACGGTAAAGAGCCGGCCCGCCGGAATCGCGAGCTGCTCCCAACCATCCGGACCACAGATGTCCACGGCGGCGATGCGCGTTGCAATTTCAGCCTGCACCGGATCCGTATCCTGAAACTCGTCCAGCATGATGCACTGATACCGCTGATGAATAGCGGCATGAACCTGGTGCTTGTCCGTCCCCGCCAGCAGATCGCGGGCGTGAATCAGGAGATCGTTGTACTCGAGCTCACCGCTGCGTTGGCGCTCGCGTGCGGCCGCCAGCAGTACCTCTGACATAGCAGCAGTGACGGTTTCGACGGCCGGCACCACAAAGCTGTTTCTCAGCTCGATGGCCGTGGCCGCGAGAGCCTTGCAGGAGTCCCGGACATCCACAATGCGGCCGGACCAGTTCCCAGCCCTACCCACGCCGAAACCCTTCTGCGGTACGGCATCCAGGAGCTCCAGGACCAGGCCGAGTTCTGTGGTGTCCGCGGACGAGAGGCTGCCGTGCCAGCTGCGGAGATGTTCAAACGCCGTCAACAGCTTATCGGCCGGATCGGTGCAGTGCTCCGCATGAGCCAGCACCTCGCCGGTGTGGCGCAGCAGGGGACCGAGGTCGATGGCGGGAATGTGCCTTCGCTGCGGCGGGTGGGTTTCGAGGCGGTCCCAGTTGCCGTCCAGCGACCTCGCCACATTCTGCAACTGGTCCAGGGTGACGCCGACGGCGAGCAGGATCCGCAGGGCGCCGTCGAGCGTTGGGTCCGTGAACAACGCGTGCCGCGCGGCTTCCCACCGCCGGGTGAAGGCAACCTGCGAACGCAGCTCGTCCACCACGGTGATCAGGGGAGGGATGCCCGCTTCGATGGGGTGTTCGCTGATGAGCCGTGCCGCGAAGGAGTGGATGGTGCCAATAGGGGCGGTGTCCAGCTGCTCCAGGGCCGTGATCCGGGTGGGGCTGGAAGCATCCTCCTCGAGCCGTCGTCGTACGCGTTCCCGCAATTCACCGGCAGCTTTCTCCGTGAAGGTGATGGCCGCGATGCTTTTCAGTTCGACGCCGTTGGCCACCATCGCGCAGATGCGTTCCACCAGTTCGTGGGTCTTCCCGCTGCCGGCACCGGCTTCGACGAAGACGTTGGCGTCCAGCTTTTCCTCGATCAGGGTGCGGTCCTGCTGATCTTTTAGTTCCAGAACGTCCTGACTCATTTTTCCGCCTTCAGCAGTTCGGCATAGGGGACGAGTTCTGGTGCATTCTGAAGCCGAATCCAGTTTTGCCCGACCGACGCGACGCCCATCAAGTTGGTGAAACTCGTAAAGGAGGTCGATTCCGGCCGCATCGGGAAGACGCCGCCACGGATGGCGGTGATGATGAGGCTCGCGTCTTCGCGTAGCTGGGTGATGACGTCGTCGCTCACCTCATACCCGATGTTCGCGAAGCCGCCCGCGCTGGAGATGAACCAGTACTGCGCTGCAACGTCCGACGTCGCTGGGCTGGCCAGCGTGCGGGCGAACAGGCCGTAGACGGGGAGCTGGAAGCGGCTGCCCTCCGCCGTCGGGTGGGTCTTGAGTTTTTTGTAGCGCGATGAGCCGCCGGTTTTGTAGTCGATGACCTTCAGACGGCCGTCGTCGTGCTGGTCTATGCGGTCCACTTTCCCGCGGAAACGAATGCTGGAGTCGTCGTCGAGCGTGAGCTCCACGGGGGGATACGTGTCGGTTTCTTCCGGGCCGAAGCTGGCTTCCGCCGCGAGGTAGGACCATCCGTCGGCGGCCGTGGCGTGGTCGGTGTCGAACACCTGGTGCAGGTCCTGGCGGATCCTCGCCCGATGGCGGTCCCAGACGTGCGCCAGCCAGGCGGGGTTGGTGAACTCGGTGAAGGCCGCCTCGGCCAGTTCCAACAGACGGTCCGACGACGGCTGCCGGCCATCATCGGCGACCTCCCGGACGTAGTCCTCCAGGATTTTGTGCACGAGGTTTCCGCGCTGTATGAGGCTGATCTGCACTTCGAGCCCGACGTCCTCGAAGATGCTGACCTTCAGGACGTGTTTGAGGAAGTAGCTGAAGGGGCTGGTAACCCAGTCCTCCAGTCGCGTGGGGGAGAGCGGCCGGTCCGGGTCCATGATGCTTCCCGCCTGGGCGCCGAGGTTGCCGTTGAAGCGGGAGAAGACGCCGTCGTGCCGGTCCCGGGTGAGGGTGACCGACCGGTTCAGCACTGGGTCTTCGGTGATGACTTCCGCACGGTTGCTGGCGGTGAGTAGGTTTCGTATCCGCCATTCCTGTTCCGTGACGGGCACCTTGTTGGTGGTGGGGGCGCCGTGTTCGAGGCTGTGCGCAAAGGACGGCAGGTCCCGTTTCTCGGTGGGGATTCTGGCGCCGGAGATCCAGCGGGTGAGTTCGTAGCTTCCGGCGGCGCGCAGGTCACCGCGCGGGCTCATGATGGTTTTGTGTGTGCCGGAGGCCAGGGCCGCGAAGAACTGTTCTTTCCTGGCCTGTGCACGCTGCTCTACCGTGGGCAGGTTCCCGTTCAGGCTGGCTCGGACGGCGTCCGGCAGCAATGGATCTTCTGAGATTCGAGTGGGCGCGCGACCTTCAGCGGCACCGATCAGATAGACGACGTCCAGGTCCCGTCCCACGGCATCCTGATAACGGCCAATGACGACGCCGGCACCGATCTTCCCGACCCAGCCGCCCTTGCTGTTGATGGCGTCTTCCAGCGTGCTGCCGACGAGCGTTGGCCGGGGGAGCGGGCCGACGCGGTCGAGGTTTGTCAGGTCCTGGCCGAGCTGTCTCAGGGTGTCCCGGGCGTTGGCGCGCTCGGGCGGTTCCTGCGCTGTGCGAGGGCCCAGAAACAAGTCAATGAGGGTAGTCAGGGCAGTGCTGACTTCCGCCCAGGAACGGGCCGTCTGAACGCTCTTTACCTGAGAGGTCAGGGCGGTCAGGAACGCGTCGAAGAGGGCAAAGCTTTCGCGGTCCCGGGTGGAGCGACTCTGCATTGCTCCGGCTCCGGTATCGCCGTCGTCGTCCTCTTCCTCGCCGGGTGGGTTGGAGTGCAGGCGTTCGCAGGTGGCGCTGCTTGGCAGCTCGTGCTCACGCCAGACCAGCGTGCCTTCGGACAGGATGTTCAGGATGGTCCGCTTGTCCGGATCGGCTGTGTCCAGGGCGAGGAGTTGGAGGAGCCCGCGGGCAAACGGCGAATCGGTGAGCGTGCGCGGCGCCGGACCCGCGAACGTGACGCCCACTTCGGCGAGACGCTGCGTGAGGAGCGCGTTGTAGGGCTGAGCTACCGAGTAGAAGACGCCGATGCGGTGGCCGGGTGTTCCGGCGTCGAGCTGTTCTACGACCAGGCGGGCGACGGCGCGAGTTTCATCGTCCGCATCGGAGGCAGTGATGACCGTGGTGGCCTCATCAACGGTTCCGGCTGCGTTGATGTGCTGCATTCCCGCGGCCTCGAGACGATTGCGGAACATCAGTGCGTCGGGTTGGAGCTCGGTGCGGAGCATGAACCCGATCACCGTTCCCAACCGCTTCTTCACTGCTGGTTCCTGGAGTTTCTCGGCGGCAACGGTGAAGGATTCGTGCTGGGTGTACCAGTTGGTGTGCAGTGCGTCCGCTGCTGCGGCGTGGAGGCGGAGGACTTCCTGCGTCAGCTGTGGAAAGGCATCCGTCGGCTGCTGTGTTTCCAAGTGCTTTGTTTCGGGGTGCCGCTGGACGGAATCGAGGACGACGGCGGTCCGTGCGATGGCGCGGACGGTGGCCGGTTGGTCCGCGACCGGGGCGAAGATGCCGGGTTGTTCGGTGAGTGCCTTGCTGATCGCGCCGAGTCTGATAGTCGGCGGCAGCGGGGCGCGGCCTCGCACTGCTGGGTCGGCTCCGATGAGCTCAGTTGCGAGGTCCTTCAGCGTGTAGGCGTGAACGGCTGCGTGACCAGCGCCATCGTTCAGGGTTCTGCCGAGGTAGCGGGTGACGTCCAGGCCCGCGACGTGCGATGGGACCATGATGGTGACGGGCGCGAGCGGGTTGTTGGCCTGGGCTTCGGTGACGATACGGGCAAGCTCTGCCAGCGCATTGCTCGTTGCAGACCGGTGCGGATCGCTCAATCAGTGCCCCCTTGGTGACGTGACCTACAACATAGCAGGCGGGGGTGACAAAAATGTTTGCGAGTTTCACGGCCATTTTCGGGGCCGCGTAAACTTACTCGAGATGGGCGAAACGGAACATGAAGGCCGTCATGGCGTCTCGGTTGATTGGTTGTAGGGCCGGGTAGGTGCGGGTGTTGCCGGGGCGGGCACAGCTTGTCTTTGAACTCCTGACTGAACCGGCGACGTGTTGCAGACATTTCTTCGGATCTCACTTTTAGTAACAACCTCAGTTTAAGAGGTCCCACTGTCCGAAATCCCTAGGCTCACCAAAGCGGAGGGTGGAGTGAAAGACTTGCCTTATGAGCGATGAAGGCGATGAGAGCACCGAGAAACCTGATGCGTCTGAACCCACTGACCCCATCGAGGACAGTGGAACCGATGATGATATCTCGCAGGAGCAAAAAGCGTTTGAGGACCGTGTCCGTTCAATAGGTGAGGATGCTGCACGCAATACCGCTTACCTCGAACGGTTGCAGGCTGATGCCAAACCGTGGGCAAGACACTTCGAGGTCACCACAGGGCTGAGCAAGGAATTCCTGGAACAGTTCTCCTCCCTCCAGCATCGTCTGGGCTTCCTATCCAACATCGATGTTGCTGGTCTCACTGGGACTTCCAAACTGGCTGCACAACTTAAGCAACTTGGGCAGGTCGGGAACATTGGGCACGTCAACTTCGGGAAAGCCACAGGCGGACATGTCGCTGACATGTTTCGAACTCCGGGTCTGTTCCCTGGTGGTCTCCCAAACGCCGCTGTGGCAAACATGATGGGTCTGTCTGCTCGCACGTTCGCTCCCAACTTCGGAAATAGTCTTTTCAACCTCTCCAAGGAACGGCATCAGTTCGGGAAGTTACTCGGTGTCTGGAACCAGCCAGGGTTCGCCACCAGAACCCAGCACTTCCTGACCACAACGGAGGAAATGCGATACACCTCCAACAGGAGTGTCTGGCATTACACAAGTGGTTGGGTGCTGATGCAAGTCCTGAAAAACGACTACATGTGGGCATCAAGCCCTCAGAACCTGAACGACTCGTCCGAGGTGCAGCACGGCTTGGACATCATCAAGGAAGCCTTCCACCAGGCGTTCGTGCAGTTGCGGGACGATCCCGACGAATCACGCTCCAACTTAACGAAGGTCAATCGCATCCTGAAAGAGGTTCTGGACAAGGACTTTTTCGCATCGGTGATGGACGAGGTCTACTACATTTCCGCTTCCACGGACGATGACAGCCTCACGCTGTGGAGAAACTATGCCAGCGGTGACGGCTTCGCCATCGGCATCGATGCACGGAAGGGAATTTCGGCAGAAGGTCTTGTGGTGGCCCCTGACGATGATGACACGGGCACTCGGGAGGATATCCCCCAAATCGGCGGCTGGTATAACGTCCATTACACCGATCAGAAGAAGAAAAAACTCGCTGACGCCTTTGCTGACATCGCCATTGTCGACATCATCAATACCGAAACTGGAAACCTGCCTGTCCTGGTGAATGAACTCCGTAAGCAGACCCTCATACTGGCTTCAACGATGAAGCATAAGGCGTTCAGGGACGAAAAAGAGGTCAGGTGGATGACGACGAACTGGATGCCCCTCGATGTCGTCCATTACGAGCACGCACGCAACACCATAGTTCCAGTGCTGTATATCAAGACGGCTTCCGATGACCCGAAACCGCTGCCTATTCGGGGTGTCCGTTGTTCCCCTGTTGCTCCCGACGGCATCGTGCGGACGGTTGAGGGCTTACTGGTTCAGCGGGGCTATAAGCAGGTGAGCAAGAACGTCAGGAAGTCTGAGCAGCCGTTCAAGGGCTAACCAAGCCGCCGCCCCGCCGCCGTTCCACGAGAACTCTGGTCAGCCCGAGACCGTCGGGCAGCAGCCGGTGCATGGCATCGCCGCTTTACAAGTATCGGGCTGCCATTCCTTGCCAATACCATGTATTGACCTATATTTTCGCGGATGACGTGAACGATGGAAGGTACTATAAACTTTCCAGTTTGCATTGATACTGGCGAGTTTATGACGAGTCGGTCGCAATAACTCGTGCCCACTGCTGGCGGCACGCTACCGTCGCTTCCTTTCCTACTCAGCGTCGACGATTGCCGAGTCCTCTCGTTTCGTGTTCAATACGCGGAATCCAATACGGCCACGAGGAGCCGCCTTGTAGGGTACCGCGAGTGAAAATAGGGTCGCCACGTTACGGATATTCACGGGATCTAGAAGCCTATTTGGTTCCCTCTCCGCCTTGTCATTGGATGCTGGATCCGCCGCGAATGTCAGAAGCATTGCTCCTCGTGTGGGGGTATTGAGCTTCTCAGCCTCGGGGCCGCCAGGGGCCGACAACTTTCCGGCGATGCGCTCCACTGCCGCCCGTTGGCGAAATGAGCTGCCGGAGAAACCACCGCGGTCCACGCGGCGCGACCTGCTGAGCAATTGAATGCTGGCCCCATCGACCTCGCGCTTGCGGATCCCATTGAGCTCCGGTACCAGAACCGCCCAATCGGTCAGCGTCCCCTTATCCATCGCCTGCTTCATGAAACGCAGAGTAGGCATGAAGGAATATCCTTTGGTCCATTGGAATTCCCCCAGCGCTATGTACATCTCTTCCGCCGAGACGATGGCAACACGGGATTCGAACGTCTTGACGTTAGGCTGCCCAGCTCGAGCCTCGACATACTCGAATTGCGTCAATTGACCTAAACGGTTCAGCCATCTTCGCACTGCCGCGAACTGCTTCTCATTTGGGGAACCGTCACCCCGGTCTGCCTGACGCGGGAAATCGCGGAGCTCTCCACCGTCTCCTTCGAAGTCCAATACGGCGTTATACATCTTGTTGGCGCCTGTGGGCTTGAGCCAGGGAAGCTGTTGGAAGACGAGGGGTGGCACATCGATGGGGCGTACTTCGGGCCGCCCTTCCTCGTCCATCTTGGAGAATGTGCGCAACTGAGAACGGAAGGCTTCCTCGTCCTGAATGATGGCCGTAAAGGCGTCGTACAAGTCGTAAGTTTTACCGCGTGCATCCACGACGTCTCGGGCGATGTAGAGGCGTATCAGGTCTCGGTAGCCCGGTCGGTAGCCGAACCAGCGTCCCATCTGCATCAGCGTGTCCGCAGCGGCAGCGCGTCTCCGATAGTAGGTGACTGTAAGACCCTCGACTGTGAACCCTCGGCTGAGCTTCGCACCTCCTACCATGACTCGCCAGTACCGCCCGGTGGCGAAGTCCATGGCCTTGTAGTCGCTTTCCTTGGACCCGTTGACGATAACGACAGGGTCGCCGGCGGCCATTATCAGATCGATGGCGGCTCCAATATATTTTTTGAGTCCATCGAATTCCTGTGGCATGTCAGCACCCCAGTCTTCCCGGGCCTGGTGGACCATAAGGAAATCCGCGGCGAAGAGCAGACGAAGCCGATGCAGGCCTTCCGGGCGACTGAACTGGGACGTCTTCCACACATCGCGGATCAGGTCGGCAAGGTCTTTATGTTCGCTTTGCTTCACCGACTCGTGGGCCAACATGGTGTGGTGGCGGAAAATAAGGTTGGGATGGTTCTCGGTCCGCCACAATTTAATGGCGCCGGACAGCACAAATGCGTCAAGGGCAGACCGGATCTCGTCCCGCTCAGCGTCGTCACTGTTCGCGTATAGGCTCCGCACGAAGGCTGCCGAATTGGAATTCGACGCGTCGATGGACTCATCGTCTGGGAGTGGCTCAAGGTCGTGAAATTGCTTACCTCCCATGTACTCCGACGAGGGCTCCAACGCAACGATGAAATCACGTGGAAAGATATCTTCGGAATCATCCGGAGAGACAAAGACATTCGCAAACGGTGTGGCCGTGTAACCGATGTACTGGGCTCTCGGCATTTCGCTCAGAATCTGCGAGATGAGCTTGTTGATCGCAGTCCGTTGTTTGTCTTCAGCCGTCTTGGCCCTGTTCGGGTTAGTGGTGTTGACGGATGCCTGGTCAGCTTCATCGTCGATGATCAGAACCGGGATCTCCTTGAGCGATGCATGCACGTCGTGGAGGTCGCGGAGCAGCTTCTCCAAGACTGGCTTGTTCTTCTTAACCACAGCCAAACGCACGTCGGCACCAAAGAGGTTTACCGGGTCATACAACGGTTTGTGTGGATCCTTCAGTTCCCCTGCGCGGCGGTAATCGAGCGTGTCGAGGCCAGCCTTCAATGCCTTGTAATCACCGGACGCTGTAGTGAGGCGCTTGATGGCGGGGATGTCGGGCTGCGAATTGATGTCGATGCCATGTCTGAGAAACTTGCCGTCGAGCCAGTCGGAGTCTCCGTCGCCTATGTAGTCGACCCCCCTTACGGCGTCGGCATCGTTGCGATCGCGGCCACCGAGAATGTTTTCCTCGCCAACAAGTTCTCGGTCGAGTCGGCGCTGTGTCTGGCCACGAAGTAGCTCGATGGTGCCGGTGAGCACAATGATCAAACGGTATCCGGCGTCGATCGCTTTGGCGGTGATGCCAGTGAAGTTTGCAGTCTTGCCGCTTTGTACGTAGCCGACGACGAGGCCCTTCGACTGGTACGACGTTTCGCTGGCAGGATCAGAGAGCCGCCCGACGATGTCCGAAGTCGATTCGTCCAGGTTGGCGATGGCTTCTGGTTTCCATCCGCTGCGCTCCAGCACGCCCCGGTATGCGTTCCAGTAGAAGTCGTGGTCGGTCTTTCGCTTTGCCGTATACCAGGGATCCCAAGGCCCGGGGTTGGCGATCACGATGTCCCGCTGCGCAACGCTCGGGAACGCCTCATCCAGGGTTTCACGACTGGCGGTGTTGAGGCCGAGCTTGTCGAAAATGCGGATACGGCGGTATGTGGTTTGCGGCTCTGTATCTTCTGCCCAGGCCGCGTCCGACTGCGCATCCCACTTGGCCAGGCACATGTGAGCCGCCTTCCGCGCCGGCGCGTTGCCATCCCCTTCCAAGATCGCGGCGACTATCTGCGACTCTGATGCCTGAAGGTTAACATCTTCAAGCCACACATTCACCCGCGACAGCAGCTTCGCAGGCCCCACTTCCCGCATACCGTCAAACGCGGCACGAACGGCCATTTCGAGTTCAGATCCAAAAGTGCTCATGCAGGTTCCTCGCAATAGTCGTTGAGTGGCGCCGGGGGCGCCACAAAGGGAAGGTGGCTCACGTCAATACGGTAGGAGACGGCACTGACAAACACTCGCTGCGGAACCACCTCGTCCAGCCGGGGTCCAGTAATGGCCGGGAACGCCGGATCAACCAGGTATGTCCGCGGTGTCGACCGCAGCTGGTACTTCGTCCGGTACAGATCTGCGTCGGTGTCCTTCCAACCGAGTCGCTCCAATGCCGCATCGAAGGTCCGACGTGACCGGTCGAGCCGGGTGCGGATCAGGGCTATCAGCGCCAGCAGAGTGAATCCCTCGGCCGCGGCGCCAGCGAGGGTGATCTGCACGGACACGAGATACAACGGGCGTCCGGGAACTGGTTGAAGCTGGGATTCGCTCCCAATCACATGAACGCGCGCCTCTGACCGAGTCGTTTTCACCTCTGCATCAAAGTCTTCGAATCCGAAGTCGTGCTCTTCGGACAATGGACCTAGCCAGGCACCGACTGCCAAATCCTCACCAAACCGGCCAAGGGCATGGTGTAGGACCAACAACTCACCTATCAGCCCAGCTTCCTTCTCATCGGACATACGCCGTCGGCCGGACAGGAGATCCTTGAAGCCAGACAAGGACTCCGAGACGGCATGGCGGAACAAAGCCCCGCCTTCCAATTGGTCGACGATGGATTCGATTAGTACGTAGGCCTCGTAATGCATGCTGGCGGCTTCAACTGTTAGCTGGAACCAGTCCCCCGGCCGGCCGATCAGGCTGGTGCGTTCGACGGCGATGCGCTCGTATGCGGCGACGTCGGGTTCGCTCCCCAGTGCCGGACTGATCAATCGCATTTCCTGGCGCGACGGATCAATCTCCAGCACGGATTCAACAGCTGTCCCCATCTGAAAAGCTGCCGCCACGCCGGACCTGAAGTAGTCCTCCACAGTGTCCGGCGAAAGGTGCTCCCGCTCAGGAGTCGCCATCATTCCCCATTTTCTGCGCCTGCTGCGCGATCTCGTCCCGCAGTGCTGCAGTCAACAGCTGCTGCCATGCAAGGATTTCTGACTTTTCCCGTGAACCCAGGTGCGACCCCTCAAAGTACTTGGAGAAGACGAGCACCAGTAAGGTCTTCACGAACGGTGCATCAACGGCGTCCATGCTGCCTGGTCCGGCAATGATGTCGCGGTATTGCTCGTTGAGCCAGATGGTGCGCGATTCCAGGTCGATTTCAAACGGGGCCTCGGAAAGTTCCACGCGCCACCGGACGTCGACAGTGCCGGAATCGTGAAATCCCACAGTTTCCGCGAATGCATCGAGCATGTCGCCGCTGAACCCGCGACCCGGTTCTACCAGTTCTACGGGCCGCTTTATGTAGCGGCGTGATTCGCTACGGACGCCGCTCGCCCGGTCCAGATAATCGTTAAACGCTACCGAAGCGCCAACAGTGGCACCTAGCAGGGCTTGTTTGAAATCCCCGTCCAACTCCAGCCCGGACTTTTCAGGGTTCATGGTGACGTGGGGCTCGAGTTCATCGGTGATGTCGATCGACACGCGTGCATATTCAAGTTCGGGCTTCGCCATGGTGAGCGTGTTCCACCCGCCAATCTGAAGGAGCCGGTCGCTGCGATAGAAGTAGAAACCCTGGGCTAGCACGCCCGGACGGCCGCCGAGCCGGAACCCTGGACTTCCGGATTGTGCTGCCGGCCATATGTGCGCCATCCCTGTCACCAGGAAGTCTCCGAGGTTGGCGCGGAGTTCGGCAGGATAGGAGTCGTTCACCAAGGGCACATAGCTGAACGGATCGATGACAGACACAGTCCGTGTCGCCCCGGAATACTCTAAATCCAGGTCGAACACGTCAACGGTGATCTCGACTTCTCGCGCGGCAATCTTGCGATGGAACACAATGCCAAGGTGCGCCATGACCGCCGAGATGCGCTCGTCAATCCATCTCGATTGGTCCCCTGCATCCAAACTACTCAGGAAGGTTCTCGGCTCATCCCATTCGATGACGGTTCCGCAATTATGAATCAGGTCAGCACGGAATGTGCTCAGATAGTCCTTGACATCAGACCCATCCATGTCCTCCACACGCGTGGGCGCAGCAGCATTTATGACGCGTCCGGCGGGCTGGGCACCTACCATCTTCGAATACACGCGCAGGATGTCGGCCTGGCTGAGGGACGCCGCTTTCAGCCCCAGTCCGAAGTGCCCCAGGGTGCCTGCTTCGTAGTCACGCTTACGGGCGAATGTCATGGCGTCGTCGAGCCCGGCCCCGTCCATGCCGTGACCGTTGTCGATCAGGCGAAGCCCGACGACGGCCCCCTCGCGTTCCAAAAACCGCAGCAATACCTGAGTGGCATTCGCGTCGATGCTGTTGTCGACGAGGTCCGCGATGGCGGTTTCGAAGGTGTGGTGGCGCCCGACTGCGGACGCGATGGCGGGGTCCGGGGGCACGTCACGGACAGCAGTGATGCGGGGACCTGAAACGGCCATCAGATTGCCTCGAATTTGTTCGTGCCCAGTCCCAGATTCGTCCCGTTTTCCCGGACGGTTCGCACCACGGCATCAGAGAACCCGGAGCGGCGGCCGGCATCGATGGCAAGATGAATTTCCAGGGTGTCGGGGTCAGCTGCCTGCAGGTGTACCAGAAGTTCTTCCGCTATCATCTTCAACTGCGCGGAAAGGTCCCCTGTTGGCTGCAAATCGATAGAGCCCTTGTACCGGGCATTTGGAATGGACGACGGCGCCACTACTGTGAGCACTCCGGGACTGGCCTTGACTGGAGAGACATTTGCCGCGGGCTGAGCACCTTCGCCGGTGGTCTCCCGGATCGGCGCAGCGTCAGGGACGGCCGCAGCCGTCTCGCGCTCACGCTGCGTTGACGCCAGTGTTGGGCTCACCAAGAGCATCGAGTCGCTGAGGAGCAGCTGTGACGCATCTTCCAGTGGGATGCGCAGTCCCATGAAATCCCCGGTCCCTGCATCGTAACCATCTGCAACGGCAAAGCCGATTTCTGCCCAGGCGGGGTCATTGAAGACGGCGCTCACAGCGTCGAGCAGCACCTGCTTGTCTCGGAACCGGGCCAGGTAGGGATAGCGGGCGTGGTATTCCCACAGCTCGCCGATGCTAATTCTTCCGTCGTTCCATTTGCTGCGCAGGTGGTTCCGGAGCTCGAGCGCGACCGATTGGGGTGACGACTGCACGATCACGACGTCTGTCTTGCGGAGGCGTTCCCCCGCGTGGCGGGCGATAGAGTTGCTTGCACCGTCGGCCTTGGCCGCCGCGATCCGGAACGGTTGGCTTCCGTCCATCTGCTCCGGGTACAACGTCCAAATCCAAGTCTCACGGATGCGCTGAATTACTGTTTGGTTAAGACTGTCGATTTTGCGGCCAGCCTCAGCGACCTGTCCCTGAGTAAGGTCCAGGGAATCCTTGTCCCGCAAGATTTCCCTCCACGCCAGGTGCTGGCGGACGGCCGACTCGAGTTCTAGCCAGCGTGTCCCATCCGCGGCAAGCACCACAACAGTATTGGCATTGATCCGGGGCGCCGCACCCCTCTTCATCAAGAGCTCTTGAGCGTATCCGCGTGCGGTCGATCCGTTGGCCTTGTTTTCATGTGTGAACTCGGGGTGGGCAATGACCAGACGGGCCTGGTCGGATTCGTCCACGTCGGCTGTGTCGGCGGGGGCGATGAGAACATCGGGGAACTCGGGGATTTGCCGTGGTTCTGTCTTGCGGAGCCGATCGACGACGGCGGTCCATACGTCAGACTGGCTGTAGGCGTCGGCGCGCTCAGTCACTTTGCGGTTTAGTGATGGCTGTCGGTCGAACCAGTAGCGGTCTCTGTCGGTGTAGAGATAGGTGGAGCGGTCGCCGAGGAGGCCCATTGCGGATCCGAAGTTGCCGATTGTGTCACCGGGCATGGCGACGCCGAGGAAAACGCGTTTACGTTCGATGCCTTTGTGCTGGGCCTGCAGCGTGGCAGCCGATCCCATGAAGGTGGCCCGGGCGATGCGGCGTGTCAGCGCCCGCCGGCCAAACAACTCCTTCTCCCTGTCGATCTGGACCGACGTCGACTGGGTCCCGTCAATGTCCTTATCGATGATTGCCTTCCAGGCGTCATCGAGATATCCAGTGATCTCGTCCCGCACCGCGGAGGAGTCGAGCGGCATGGAACCAGGCATGATGAGCGGTGAGTCGTCGCCAGCTGAATAGAGGGCGTGCACCACCGCACTCATGAGACGCAGGACACCTCGGGTCCGCTGGAATCGCTCCAACGTGGACCAGTCGCCGTAGAGTCGGTCGAACAGCTCAGGGTGGATGGGGAATGCGGCTCGCAGACGGGACTTGTAATAAGGGTCTTTAGTCTCCCGCGGCAGTTCGCCGATGTTCTTGATGTAGAAGTCGAAGAAGCGCTCGACCGTTGCGTCAATCATTCGTTGGGCGTTGGCATCTGGTTCCTGAAACAGGCGTCGTTTGACGATCTCGAAGGATTCCGTGCTTGAGGCCGGCGTCCAGTTCTGGGCGACGCGGGAGACCACGTTCTGCAGCCGTTCAAGGGCGGCCCGCCCGTTGGCACCACCGACTTCAAGGTCCGAGGCCGCCGGGGCGTCTCCGTCGCGGCGCACATCCGAGGCCGGAATCGAGACGAGCAGCAACGTGCCGGGGACTGCTTTCACGGCCTCAGTAAGGAGTTGGGCGAAGGTGAATTGGGTTTCGAATGTGCCGCCGACCAGGCGGTCGTCGCTGTAAAGCCCGCGGGCGTAGGCGACCCACTCGTCGATGAGAATCAGCGCTGGAGAGTACTTCGTAAGGACGTCCCGGAGTGCTGTGCCGGGGTTTGTGCCGGTGCGGTCGGAATCGGCCACCAAGGCGTAGCCTTCGGCGCCGCCGAGTTGCCAAGCCAATTCACCCCACAAGGTCCGAATAACCGTACCGTCGGCTTTTTGCCAGCTCTGCCCCGGGGAAAGCTCGTTACCAACGATGGCCACGCGTTTGATCGACCTCTGGATGACCGACGCGTCGAGGCTGCTGAGCAGGCTCTGCACTCCCTGGGGGTAGTCCGTGAGTGGGTGGCCGCTGAAGAGGTGCCAGACGGCGAGCATGGAGTGGGTCTTGCCACCGCCGAAGGTGGTCTGCAAGTTGATCACGGGTGCGGCGTTGAGGTCGCCGCCGACCCTTTTCACGGCAAGTGTGAGCAGCGCCTTGAGGCCATCGGTCAGGTAGGTGCGGGCGAAGAACTCGACGGGGTCGTTGTAGTCCGCTGATTCCTCGGCGCCGGTGGAGACCTGGTGGAGGTCGGCCGCGAATTCGGCGCGTGCGAAGTCGTTGGAGGCTATATCGGTGTGTGGTTTGAGCACGTCGCGCCACGGTAGGAGGTCGGTTGTGCTCAATTCCGGCATTTTCGATGCTGCGCGGGTGTCGCGTCGGGTCTCTTCCGCGTAGGTGGCTCGCTGCACATCAAGCCGCGATTTGCGAACTGTGTCGGCTGCAGCAGCCGCACCGACTGCCCGTAGCAGGCGTTCAATCGTGTCAAGTGCCCTATAGGTGTCGTCGGCTCCGAATAATTTCCGGTGTGCCCAACTGTCACGCACCCCACGTAGCTCACTGGCAAGATTCTGTTCACCGCGCGACAGCACGGCGTTGAATGCGTACCCCAGGCTGTCGAGCGGCTCCGTGAGCGCCCGGAGCTGTGTCTGCGGATCGTGTGGAGAATACTGCTTGCCCGAAATGCCGTCCTTGACCGCCAGGATGCGTGTCCAGTCACTTACCCCGGCAGGAAGGTGTGGAGACAGCACCCTGTCGATGAACGGTTCGAGTGTCTGGGCCAGGACGTCAAGGGCTGCGCCCACCCGGTCGATGTTTGAGAGAGCCATGGCCTGCCTTTCAGAGCAGCGTGTCGAAATCGAGTTGTTCGGCAGCCGCTACCGGCTGCGCTGAGGCCGCCGTGTTCGCTGCCGAGCGCACCTCCAGCCAAGCGGAACCAAGACCATTGAACAGGATGCCAGGCTTTGTCAGGCCGCGTTTCTCGCTGATGGCATAGAGCCGGTAGGCGAGTTCGTGGGCCGCGGACATGTCCAAGCCGCGGCTCTCGGCCCGTGCGAGGATGCGGCCCGTGTCGTCGAGTCCCTTGTCATCGAGTGCCTTCGCCATATGTAGGACCACCTCCCACAGCGAGATCCGGTCGTCCTTTCTGGGATCGTAACCGCCCGGTAGCTCAGCAGGCTCGAAGAGCTTGACCTTGCCCCCGCCGGACGAGAGCACACCGGCACGGACCAGGCGGGAAACCGACGCGTTCTTCGCATTGGCGAGCGTTTCGGCATCCCCGTAGTCCGAGACATCGAATCCGTGCGTTTCATACCAGGCAATGCACCAGCGGCTGTCGCCGTCAAAGTCGCCTTCCTGCTCCGAGAGGACCTCGTCAAGGATGGCGTTGATGGCCCGTAGCGCGTCGCGCACGCTCATCGGCTCACCATTGGGTTCGAGGACCTTCGAGTACCTAGAGAAAATTCCCATTCCCGGACCAATGGCCGCCTGGGCCAAGTCAACCGGCGCAATACCACCCTGTTGGAGAACCCGCAATGACTCTGGCAAAGATCCACGTAACTCAGTCAGCAGCCCACGGCGGTCGATGATCGGCGCATCCTCCGGGCGGGGCCGGAGCGCCAACACGATGGAAGACGCCAGAGCGTTCGTCCCGACACTGATCATTCGGCCGGCGCGCTCTGAACGTACCGGCCAGGTCGCCGTGATCTGCCAACCGGCCTGAAGCATGCCGCCGAGAATTGTTTCCCAGCCTGTTGACGCAGTTCCTTCCGCCTCCAGCTCCGACTGCTTGAACGCATAGTAAACAGTGATGGGGTATTCATCTGAGGCATGGCTTCGCGCATGTTCAAAGACATTTTCAAATCCTGCCTCAAAGAATTTACGAGCACCATCGGCCCCATTGTGCCGGTAGGGGTTCGCGACAAGCTCCTCAACCTTTGGAACCAGCATAGTGGAGAGCAAGTTTGGCATGATCTCCTTAAGGGAACGGCGCAACCATACGTAGAAAAAATCGGACAAGTCCGAATAGCCGATGTTGTCGTAATAGGGCGGGTCAGTCGAGATGACGACGCTGGAGTAGTCGAGCGCAGCAGCGTCACCCTGTGTTACGACGGAAACCCCTTCAGCAGGGACTTTTTCGATCGCTCTTGTAACTGCACGAAGCATGATCTCAAGTCCGCCCGATGAGGACGCGAGTGGGTTGCCCTCTGCAAAATCCCAGGCCATGGGTATTGCTTGCCGAGCAAATACATTTCTGAGGATTTCCATCTGTGGATTGCTCGCCCAGGTCGTGATTGCTGACGAATAGTCAGTCAGTCTCGACACGGCGAAACTCAAGTATGTGGCAACGGCGTCGGCGTAGGCAGCTGCACCGGTCCCACCCTGCTCAAGGCGTTCGCCTTCCGGGAAGCCCGCATCGACGGCATCCTTGAAGACTCGTTCGCGTGCCTGACCCACGAGATCACTGAAGGTCGTGAGCGCAGTTAGCTGCCGGTTGGTGAAAAGATCCACCCATTGAGTCATTCCATAGGCCTGCACACGGAACGAAAGCGCCTTTTCCGGTAAGGAACCCTGCGGGAGTTGGCCAGGAAGCGGGACGCTGGCCGAAGCGATGTGAAGGTCAGATGGCTGTAAATACACTCTCGCCCGCCGTCCTTCGGCGACAGTTGCCATGAGCTGGGAACCAAGTCCAACCTCACGGCTCTGTGAGCGAACGTACTCGAGCGGGACCGCAGTTCCGCAGGAGATGCAGGTTGCACCGGTTCGTCCGACAGTACCTTCAGTGGCTGGCGTCGGGGCCAACTTCGGATCGTGTCCGATAGTGAACCCGACTTTTCCGTCTACGACGGTCGGTACTACGTACGCTTCCTTGCCCTTCTTTTTCCCGAGCCACCATGACCGCACCAGCGGCATCTCAATGCCACACGCCGGGTTGGGGCACTCCACCGTCCGCGCCCAGATCCATGCAATGACGGTTGCCTTGGAACCATCGGAAAGGGTTGCTTGGGGATACAGATGTCCTATCTGGCGCTCCGCCTCGTCGCGCATCCACGCACCATACTGGCGGACATCCTCTGCCAGGCCAGCGGCTTTCGGCCAGCCGAGCATTCGACTCTCGGCTGCGTGGGGGAACGCTGGCACCTGGCCCGCGAACTTCGGCGGGATCTCGATGAGTGCCTTGTTGATCAGCACGGCGACTGGGTTGAGGTCGCTGGCGTGCGCTTCGAGACCAAGTCTTTGTGCCTCGAGCGGTATGGTCCCACCACCAGCAAAAGGGTCAAGAATTGCGGGCGGCTTTCCACCGGTGGAGCGTAAGATCTCGGCACGTACTTGATCAAACAGGGCGTCATCATTGAGGTTGTCCCAGTCGACCATCTTCTCGATCAACGCGAAAAGCCGGGCTCGTTCGGCGGCGACTCGCCGCTCGACGTACGCTTCGACGTCGTGCTCTTCACGACGCTTTGCCTCGTCGCGATAATCAGCGGCATTCTCGCTGGGATCATCGACGAGCTGTGCGAAAAGTACTGCGCGGGCTGTCGCCAAAGGCCGGCGCGCCCACCACAGGTGCAACGTGGACGGGTGTCCATGCCGGATCGACTTCTCGCGTGCTGACTGCTTGTTGATCGCGTCGAGAGGCAGGGCAACCTCGATGAGCTTCTTCTTTGACATTCCATCCCAAAATTCACTGTGCCGCGAGGCGTCCCCACACGGCACAAGCTGGGCCGCGGCAAAACCATCATCTCATTAGCATCCTACGTGAGACCACCAATCGCCCGGGGGGAGGTAAGTTCGATAGTGTCGGATCCTTCTCCTATGATTGGAGATCATGAAACGTAGCGAAGTTCGAGTCCTCGACCTCTTCGCGGGTGCTGGCGGGCTCACGGCTGGCTTCCACCAGGCCTCCTCAAGGTTCACGAGCGTCGCCGCCGTTGAAATGGACCTCGCTGCAGCCGCGTCCTACGAGGCAACGTTCGGCGAGGGAATCGTTTTCGCAGGATCAATCCAGGACTGGCTGGCTACAGCCGAGATGCCAACAGACATTGACATCATTGTCGGCGGCCCTCCCTGCCAAGGTTTTTCAACGCTCGGCAAGCAGGACGCGGAGGACGTACGCAACAGTCTTTGGCAGCACTATGCCGAGGCCATCATGCGTTTGCGCCCAAAATATTTCGTCGTCGAGAACGTGGCGGCGTTCGCTGCCTCGCCGCAGTTCCTCGAATTCACTGCCCTGACCGAAGGTGGCAAACTCAAGGACTACGCATTTCGGCATAAGATTTTGAACGCAGCAGACTTCGGTGCCCCTCAAGCTCGCAAACGGGCCGTGATCACCGGCTACAGGCGAGATCTCGAGTTCCCCGGTTTTCCGGAACCGACGCACGCCGTACATCGAACTGTCGGTGAAGTATTCGCTGGCGTACCGAAAACCGTGGATGGTCTTGACCTGCCACAGGAGCGCTCGATCGAGTTCGAGGGGAAGATTTTTTCTGGGCCATTCGTCTCGAGGGAGCTTCACCTGGGGCGTCGCTATACAGAGCTATCACTCAAGCGCTTTGCAGAAATTCCGGAGGGCGGCAATCGCTTCAACATACCTGACGAGCTCTTGTCCGACTGCTGGAAGAAACACAAAAACGGGTCCGGTGACGTCATGGGCAGGTTGCACGCTGACAAGCCATCCGTAACTATCCGGACGGAATTCTTCAAGCCCGAGAAGGGTCGGTACTTACATCCAGACCCTACAGTTATGCGAGCAATCACTCACTACGAGGCTGCACTCCTGCAGGGATTCCCTTTGGACCACCGGTTCATAGGTTCGAAGACTTCAATCGCGAGACAAATCGGCAATGCAGTGCCTATCCCCCTCGGTAAGGCTATTGGATCGCAATTAGTGGCGCGATTTAGATAGTGGTTCACGCATTCTCTGGCCCGATAATGCCTATCCGTCCCTTGAATTTGACGTGTACGCTATGGCAGAAATTCTGAAGAGTTGCTTTACTGGCTCTTCGCGGTTCGTGGTGAATACCGTTTGCTGAGATGAATGTCAGGCCGTCGTTCGGCCAGCGCTTATCAACATGATACGTGCCTGATAGTTGGCGGGATTGCGGTATTCGCGTGCGGTGCGGTTGATGTTTTTGATCATGGTGTTCGCGGCCTCGACTTTCGCGGGTGTGACTCTTGTGGTGATGAGGGTTTCGATTTCGGGCCACCACTTGTTGATCGTTGCCCATAGGCCAGCCGGGCCTTGATCCAAGCACCGATACCGCGGCTATCGCAGCCGTTGACCGCCCCCATGACCCGTCCGGTATCCACGTCGACGATGGTGGACATCCAGCGCTAATACCGGCACCAGGAGTCTCTGGTCTGGTCCTTGAACCAGCGCACTGACCGGTAGCGGTGTTCATCGATACCAATCCGTGCCGGTGCCACCTTCTTGGCCGTGGCCAGGGCTGCCGCGGCAGCCAACACCACGGTGTTGACCACCCACGACGAGACCCCGAATGCGCGGGCGACTTCAGCTCCTGCCCGGCGTGAGAGCGTCACCGCACCTGCGATCTCCTCCTTTAACCGCGTTGTTGAACGGGCACGGGCTGGTACCTGCACGGTGGATTCAGCGAACGTTCCTCGGATGTAGGATGGTTCCTCGCAGAACCAGCGCGGCTCGGCCCAGAGGACACGCATAGCCCCGGCAACAGGAATAGCGCATACCCGTTGCTGCCAGCGTGAATGCACGCTCACGGCCACCACACCACACAACGGGCGGCTCGATGGTGTCAGAGATTCAACGATGACTGTCCTGCCAGCATCGGCCATGTCCTCGGCGGAGATGACGCGGTAATCGGGCAGATTGAAAATAACCGTCGCAGCATCAAGGCGCGACTGAGTAGGCCGCTACTCGTTCACGACAGGAACTTGGATTTCACCACCTCGGACATGGTGGCAGGCTTTTCCGTCAGTAGGTTCAGGATCTGCCACTGCTGAACCCCGGCGATCACGTGCTCCCCGGCTCTGGTCAGCCGTCCGCCCAGCACGATGACCGAGGGGTTGAGCAGGTTCACGCACATTGCCAGGACCGAACCGATGTCCCGCCCGGCCTGGCGTAGCGCCTGGATGGCCGCGGTGTCGTTGGCTTCAGCAAGAAGCACGACGTCGGAGCAGGATCAGCTCCCACGCCCGGCGGCTGACCGTCCGCCTCGCCGCCACCGCACCCGTGCCCGGGCTGCTACTTAAAGCCCTCACACACCTCAACGCCCTCAACCCGCCATATAAGCAACGACCACCGACCGGCCCCGAGCAGGAAAACCAAGCATCACCGTGACGGACGTGGAATCGTCAGCGACAACCACCACCGGTCAGCGGCCAGATTGTCAAACCCTGATGCCAGAATCGATACAGTCAGGCGGCTAGTAAGCCCCAATCACCCCCGGAACCACGCGCCATAAAAGATCGAGACTAAAGCGAAGATCACCCGGTATTCGCGCCAGAGAGCCTCGAATGCTTCAAACCCGGCCATAGTTTCGGTGCATTTTCGAAATGAGGCACGCGCTCCATTTCGCGAGGACTCTAGCTGAGTCTCGTTCGGCTATTGACGGCAACCGCCGCTTTCGATAGCGTTCACTTCGCGGTCGTCAAAACTACGCAATATCGAATGCGGCGGTCGGGTTAATGCGGGAACAACCGAATAGAACCGGAGCAAGCCGATGGCGGATAAAGCAAATCATCTGCAGGACATCATGGAGCAGGAGAAGGGGCTCAAACGGAGCCTGACGACCGGGCAAATGGCGATGATTGCCATCGGCGGTGCGATCGGTACAGGCTTGTTCCTGGGCAGCGGACTCGCGATCGGCCTGGCGGGACCGAGCGTCATCATCAGCTACGCGGTCGGCGCCGTCATCGCCTTGATTCTGATGGGGTGTCTGTCCGAGATGACCGTTGCCCACCCGACCACTGGTTCGTTTGGCGCCTACGCCCAACGCTATATAAACCCCTGGGCCGGGTTCACCGTGCGGTACTCCTACTGGTTCGCGATCATCTGCGCCATCGGGACCGAGGTCACCGCCATCTCGGTGTACATGAAGTTCTGGTTCCCCAGCGTCCCCGCATTCGTGTGGGTGCTGCTGTTCGCCGGTGTGCTACTCGGCGTGAATGCGACGAGTGTCCGCCTGTTTGGGACCGTCGAGTACTGGTTCTCGGCCGTCAAGATTGCCGCGATTGTGGGCTTCATCCTGCTCGCGGCGTATCTGCTGGTCGGCACGGAGTCCAAGGAGATTGGGCCGCAGAACTTGACGAACGACGGCGGGTTCTTCCCGAACGGCGCGTGGGGAACGTGGATCGGGATCTTCATCGCCTTGTTCAGCTACCTGAGCATCGAGATAATCGCGGTCAGCGCGGGTGAGGCAAAGGACCCACAGAAGGCCGTGCCGATCGCGCTCCGCTCGACCGTGCTGCGGTTGATCCTGTTCTACCTGCTGACGCTCACGCTGATGGTCATGATCGTGCCATGGCAGTCAGCCGGTGAGGGTGAAAGCCCGTTCGTCAAGACGATGGCGCTG
>JBBPYK010000084.1:0-46972 GCA_038199985.1 Actinomycetales bacterium
CAGCCGCGCTCAACACACACGTCACAATGCCTGTGAGGTGGACCACACCGTGGTAAATTTGCGCTAGTCCCTGGGGGACTAGCGGGACACATTTGTGCTTATATGAGGAGACTTAAATTGGGAAACAAACTACTTTCGGTTGCGGCTGGTGGATCAGTGCTGCTGTTGGCTCTGACCGGCTGCGGCGATTCCTCATCGTCAGATAAAGCCGACGGCCCTTCGCTGACCGGCTCGGGCACAGGCGCCGATTGCACCATCGAAAACGCTATTCCGATTACCGCTGCCTTTAGCCTCACCGGCGCTGCCGCACAGTACGGCGCCGGACAGAAGAACGCTCTTGAGCTGGCCGTGCAAAACCTCAACGAGGAAGGCGGGGTGACCTACGATCTCACCGTTGAGGATGACCAGACAGATCCGCAGCAGGCCATCCAGGTCTTTGAGAGCTTCGTCAACGACGGTGCCAGCGTTATCGTGGGCCCAACGCTGTCCAATACGGCTAAGCAGACAGATCCGGTTGCGCAGGATGCCGGGGTGCCAGTAGTCGGTGTCTCCAACACCGCCGGCGGCATTACCGAGATCGGTGACTACATCTTCCGTGTCTCGCTCACTGAGGAAGCTGTTATTCCACAGACCGTCGCCGCGGCCAAAGACAGTCTTGGCTTGAAAAAAGTTGTTGTGATGTACAGCAACGATGATGCGTTCACCGAATCCGGTTACCAGGCCTTCGCGGCCGCGCTGGAGGAAAACGACGTCGAAGTTGTCGAGACTTTGACCTTCTCCAAGGGCGACACCGACTTCCACGCACTGCTGGACAAGGTCAAGGGCACTGATGCGGACGCCATCGTGGTCTCTGGGCTACTCGAGGCCGCAATCCCGCTCGTCACTCAGGCGCGCGAAATTGGCATCGATCTGCCCATCGTCGGCGGCAATGGCTTCAACTCGCCGGCGCTCCTAGAAGGCGCTGGCGATGCCGCGGAAGGCGTCATCGTTGGTGCTGCCTGGAACTCCGCTTCTAATAATGATCAGAACGTTGCCTTCCTCGAGGACTACGAAGCCGCTTACGACACGCAGCCGGACCAGTTTGCCGCACAGTCATATGCGGGCATGCAGGTTATCGACGAGGCCGTCCGCGCTGGTTGTTCCGGTGAGCGTGACGATATCCAGACCAATCTCGGCAAGATCGAGAACGTTCCCACGGTCCTGGGTGAAGTCAGCATTGACGAGAACCGCGACGCGGAGCATGAGGCACTCGTGCAGGTCGTAGAAGACGGCAAGTTCACCATCCTGAAGTAAATCCGCATCCGGATGTTCAGTATCAGGAAATAGGCCGTGCGCCGCGCCGGTAATGGGCGGCGCCCGGTCGAGGTTAAGGACCCATCATGCAGCAGTTAATGGACGGCGTATTTCTCGGCTCGATCTATGCCCTCTTCGCCATCGGTTTCACACTGGTATTCGGCGTGCTGGACCGGTTGAACCTGGCCCATGCAGCCGTGTTCTCAGCCGGGGCCCTCATCGGTATTGAAGTGGTCACCAACCTCGGGCTTTCCATCTGGTTGGCCATTCCGGTGGTGATGGTCGCCGGAGCAATCCTGGGTGTACTCATTGAGCGCATAGCCTTTCGGCCGTTGGCCAAGCGGCATGATGCCCATTTTGCGGGGCTCATCTCTTCGATAGCTTTTGGTGCGATTATCCTTGCCCTGCTCCAGGCGCGCTATGGCCCGGATACGCGAAGGTTCCCGCCGGATTCATTCCCCGACACTCGGTTTGAGTTCATGGGGGCAACGGTCTCGTTGCTTCAGGTAGTGATCCTGGCTATCAGCATCTCGCTCATGCTGATCCTGACGTGGATGGTGGCGAAGTCCAAGCTTGGTCGGGGTATGCGAACCATCGCGGAGAACCCCCATGCGGCGTCGGTACTGGGATTGAATGTTAACCGGATTACCACGGCCACTTTTGCGATTTCGTCGGCCCTCGGCGCCGTTGCCGGTGTGCTCTTTACTCTCAATGTCAACGCCGCCTCGTTGGGTCTTGGCCACTCGGTGGAGCTCAAAGCGCTGGCGGTCATTATCGTTGGCGGCATGGGGTCACTGCCCGGCGCCCTAGTCGGTGGTCTGATACTAGGGCTGGCGGAAGTTTATGCCGTCAACTACGTCGGCTCGTCGTGGCGGGACATGGTGGCCTTCGGCTTGTTGTTTCTGATTCTCATCCTGCGACCTCAGGGACTCTTCGGCGCCCGTAAGACTCGGGAGGTCTAAGTCCATGTCTGAATACTCCGCTCTGATCACCATTATCGCCCTCACCGCGATTCTGGCCTACAGCTTTTACGCTGTCCTGCTGGCCGGGCAATTGAGTCTGGCACAGGTAGGACTGGCGTCTTTGGCGGTCTTCACTGCCGCTCTGGTCATTCCCGAAGAACCACTATTTGGCTTCATTCCACCGCTGCTCGTCGGCGTCGTCTTCGGCATGTGTATCGGCATGATCGCCGCCTTCATTCTTGGACTGCCCGTGATCCGGCTGCGCGGAGTCTTTCTGGCCATTGCGACGCTCGCCTTCGCAGAAATGGCCCGGATCTTCCTGATCAACCAGACCTGGACCAACGGCGCCCAAGGAATGTCCTTTCCAAAGCTCGTTGGGCCGGTCATCGCGTGGGCCGCAGTGGTGGTGGTTTCCTACTGGTTCTGGCGTTTGGCTGGGTCCCGCTTGGGCCGCGCTTTTGATGCCATCCGAGAAGACGAACTTGCCGCCGGTTCCATGGGTATCAATGTTGCCCGGTATCGGATGGCATCCTTTGTTATTGCTGGCGCCATCTCGGGCCTGTATGGCGTGCTATTTGTGCACTTCACCCGGTTCGCCGACCCCAACGACTTCTCCTTTACAGCGGCAGTCGATGGCTTGGTAACCGCCGTCGTCGGTGGCGTGACCTTGTTCATTGGTCCGGCGCTCGGCGCGGTGTTCCTGTCCGTGCTGCCGGAGCTGCAGCGCACCTTGGGTGTCGACGCCGGTTGGATCCGACCCATGATCTCTGGCGTACTGCTGCTGCTAGTGATTCTCTTTCTGCCCGGCGGTCTTTCTAGCTTGGTTCCAAGGCGCAAGTCGGCTCGAAAGCTTCTCAGCGATCCCGAGTTGCTGCCCAAACTGGCCGCGTTGCCGGAGGCAGGCACCGAGGTTGTTCGGCTGAACGCGCTGGGCAAGTCCTACGGTGGTGTTCACGCGGTGCGTGGAGTGGACCTGGAACTCAAAACGGGTGAAGTGCTCGGGCTGATCGGTCCCAATGGTGCTGGCAAAACCACACTCGTGAACATGGTGACAGGGCTGACGCAGCCATCCAACGGTACTGGCACCGTGCTCGGGATCGAGCTGACCAGCCGCACCAAACCGTACAGCCTGGCCCAAGCAGGTATTGCGCGCACGTTCCAGCAGATCAAGCTCTTCAATCGGCTGTCAGCCCTGGAAAACGTTTTGGTGGGCGGCTATCGAATCGGCAAGGACACCCTGCTGCGACGGCTGATTTTCCTGCCTTCCGCGCGCCGCGATGAGCAAGCCGCGCTGGCGATGGCCTCAGCGCAGCTGGTCCGGGTAGGACTGGGCGAGAAAGCCGCCGCAGCTGCAGGGGACCTCTCCTATGGAGATCAGCGGCGCCTCGAAATCGCTCGTGCGCTGGCCTCGCATCCCACCGTGCTCATCCTCGATGAGCCGGCTGCTGGCATGAACCATGTAGAGGCAGCTGGACTTTCGGAGCTCATCCGATCCCTCGCGGCGGACGGTATTGCTGTACTGGTGATCGAACACAATGTGCGGATGATGCTTCAGACCTGCGACCGGATCACCGTGTTGAACTTCGGTGAGGTGATCGCCGTCGGCGAACCGGCAGAGATCGCGCGCAATCCACAGGTACTGGAGGCATACCTTGGTTCCGCTGCGGATGACGACGACGACGGCGACTCCCGCGTGGTGGAGGAATTGGCAGACGCCGCGGAGCATCCGGAGAGCACCAATCAACGAGCCGACACGGCTGGACCGGAGGGCACTCGATGAGTACACCAATTCTCAGCGCCGAGGGGCTGCAGATCAGCTACGGCCGGGTCGACGCAGTTCGCAACGTCTCCTTTGAAGTCCAAGCGGGATCTTTGGTCACCATGGTTGGCGCTAACGGTGCGGGTAAAACCTCAGTACTGAACGCGGTCTCCGGCATGCTTCGCCCGCGCAAGGGCGTGATTCGGTTCAAGGGCGAGGACATCACCCGCTGGCCGTCGCACCGTCTGGTGAAAGCTGGCCTGGTGCAGGTACCTGAGGGTCGTGAAATTCTCGGCACTCTGACCGTTGCAGAAAACCTCAGCCTGGGTGGGTGGCACCGAGGCAACACGCTGAACCGCAATATTGACCGCATGTATGAACGGTTTCCGGTTCTGAGCGAACGGCAAAAGCTGCAGGCCGGTGCTCTGTCCGGTGGCGAGCAGCAGATGCTGGCCATTGCCCGGGCCTTGATTGCAGAGCCTGAGGTCCTGCTGCTCGATGAGCCGTCAATGGGCCTTGCCCCAAAGATCGTTGACGAGATTTTTGCGGTGATCGAAGACATTCGCAGCAACGGTACCACCGTGGTGCTCGTGGAACAGAACGCGCGGCGGGCTCTGGCAGCAGCTGACTACGGCTACGTCATGGAGACCGGCGAGATCTCACACTCTGGGCCGGCAAAGGACCTACTCGCGGACGAGAAGGTCATTGAGGCGTACCTCGGTTTGAACTAGGGCTCTGACCTACGGGGGGACTGTGGGTGATACTACGAGCTGCCCGAGTGATGTGCTCGTCGATGCGATCCATAGGGATGCGGCCCGCAGCCATAAGAGTGGCCAGCCCGTGGCATGATGCCCAGAAGAACTCCGCGGCTGCCTCTACATTGTCTCCGTGGTGCTCTTGTCCGATTAGTTCGGTCAAGGCATCGAAGGCGCCACGCACAGTTGCCGGCGTTTCAGGGGAGTCGAACCGGAGGTCGATCGGAAGCGAGAACATCACCTCGTAAATACGCGGTTGAGCGGTGGCGAAGTCTAGATAGGCTCGGCATGCCTTTTCGAGAGGACTGGGCGCCGTGGTTGCGGCTGCGTGGATCAGATCGGTCAAGGTTGTGAAGCCTTCGACCGCTATGGCGGACAATAGGTCGTCGCGGTTCGCAAAGTGTTGGTACAGCACCGGCTGGCTGTAGTCGATTGCTTCGGCCAGACGGCGAGTGGTGACAGCTGACCAGCCCTCCTGTTTCGCAATGCTCAGCGCCGCGTCCATGATCTGGCGTCTCCTGACAATGCGGCGACGCTCTTTTGGCGTGCCTCGATCTTCCGCATCGCTCGTCACGCGAACCACAGCGCTACCACCCCAAAGAGCATGAGGGCCAAGGTCGAGCCGTGGATTGCCAAAGCAGTTTTGCGCGACCCACCCGAGAATAGGACAGTCAGCGCGTCTCCCAATGGGATGATGCAAAACGCCAGTAGTGCCCACGCGATTGTGGGTGGCGATGCGGTGAGCAAGAGCACGAACGCAGCGACTCCCGTCGCGATGTCTCGTATTCCTTTGATACGCAGCCATGCCGTGGAGCCCGGTCCCGGCAGAGAGGGCAGCCCAAAGTTTGCTGCGATCTCGAGAGGGCGCACCATGTAGAGGAAGCCGATGACGAAGATTCCGGTACCAGCGATCGCAGTTATCACCATGCCGAGTAGTAACATCTTCGCCTCCTTTCGATGACACAAATACTAGCACTGCTAACTATTGGATGGTGAGATGTGGGAGAGGACTGGGTTTAGAGACAGTTACACCCACGCCGTCATCACAGGACCCCAACTAGCTCATTTGCGGGTCAGCACATCGTCGCTATTGAGGATGACAAACTGGTGGTCCTCGGTTAGCACGTTCAAAAATCCCGGGTCGACACTGAGGACGTAGCCGACGACGGTGCCGTCGGTGGTTTCGATCGTCTCTTGAGGTACCCACGGTGTTTGGACGAGTGCGGCGATGAGCAAGACGGATACGCCAGCCACCCAGCCAACGCTGGCCATGGCTCTGGAAAACGCACGGCGCACGCGGCTTTCCTTCGGGAGAATGCGGATCAGTGCGAACATGCCAAAAAGGACTGCTGCCGCTAGCGGCAACCACCACAGGTCGAAACTGCTCGTCAGGGCGACCAGTGTGACGGTGCTCAGAATGATTGACAGCAATACCACCGCCTGGTGTTTGCGGGCCGACCACAGGTACGTGGCAACCAAAAGGGGTAGAACGCCGATGAGTAGAATCGCCACCAGCAGGTAGCCGGCCATCAGCGTTCCGACGAGGAGGGCCAGGCTGTCGCTCACACTCAGCGTGGTACTCACCAAGAACGCCGTGTTCCAGCCATACCCGGACACCGCCATGATCCGTAGAACCAGAAAGATGAATCCCCAAGCGGCCGCTGGCGCAACGACGCCGGCGTAACGACGGGGAGCCTCAGCAGAGTCCTTCGATCCAGTGGTGATGTTCTTATCATCGGCGTTGGGAGTGGCAGCGGTCATGGAAAGAGGCTACTGCTTCTGCGTTCGCGGTAGCGACAGCAATTCAACGACACGTTGCGGATCACTCGAGGAAAAGACCATCTCCCTCTCGCCATGCTGGAATTGGACACCTCGACCCGATTGCATGATGAGCCCGGTCATCCCCGGCCTGAACCTCAGCCCAACCCCGCCGAACGAGGCAGCGTTTACCTCAACTGCCCGTATGTTCTGAACTTCGGCTATCGGGATCTCATACTTTCGAAATGGCACCATGTTCAGTAAAAGGATTGATCCATCGAACGACACATCCAACCGCGGAACGTAGACGATGAGGGCGCTCAGAGCATTAATTCCCACGCCAACCGCGATCATTACGACCATTTCGCCAGGCTCCGATTCTGAAGCGAAGGTGGAGATGATTAATGCTGCCCCCACAATGACCGAAATGCTCATGACCAGGAGCGTTATAGGCCCACCAAACCTCATCGTTTCGAGTTTCTGCATCACTTTTGTTCCGTTTTAGATGGACGCTCGCCGCCAGCATGCCCGGGCAGTTCTCGGCGGCCTTTCCACCGAGCCAGCGCCACACCCGCCAATAATGCGCCTAATCCGCCGACGGCGAGGTCGCCGATCGTGTCGTCGTATCCCACATGTATCCCTTTGGAGACGTACGCATTGCCTGCCCATTCGAGGAATTCCCAGAGGACGGCGACCGTGACGCCCAAAGAAAAGATGAGGACCACGATCGAACGGGCCGGAAGCGATTTTCCATTACTGCTCCCTGGCGTGACGTCCGTTTTGGCGAGGATCAGGTACAGCACTGCGGCTGAGGATCCTACTGTAATGAAATGGACCAGGAGGTCCCACCATGAAATCGCTTCGTATAGTCCTGCGACGCCGCTCCAAGTGGCTACGAAGATGGTGACGCAGAACGCGGTGTCGAAAGGCCCTGCAAGCCGGGCAACGCGGGGGATCAGCAAACTGAGGAGCATAACGGTGAAGCCCAGCGTTTCGGGCAGCCCCAACAGAAGGACGCTGAACACGATGCTCGCCACGCCCAGGACCCTGATGGCGTCAGCTATGAGACGACTCCGGCCATGGCCAGTGGGGGCCTCGGCAGTGGTTCTTGATGACATTGAGGATCACTCTCGTGCGTAGGGGCGGACAGAAGCTGCGGACCCTTGTTGGAGACTGCAGCTTCCTATCCTAGATGTCTCCCAAGCGTCGGCGTCTTACAACTCAGGAACGCACGGGCCTCTGCCAAGACGAGCGAGGCCGGCACGGTCCCCGTCACCGAGACTGATGGTGGAGTTGAGACCCCCATACATGAGCTGGGTGGGATCGTTCACGTGGCCGAGCCCGAGCACATGGCCCAGTTCATGTGTGATCCCACTGCGAACCACGCTGTCACCGCCAGAGTGGAGCATTATCTCCGCCAATTGAGGCGTGTCGAGCTCGATCTGGCCCGACACATACACCCACGGACTATCCACGTTTTTGTACGGCTGACCGCCGCCAAGACCAGCGACAGCCCCCGCCAGACCAGGGTTCTCCTCTGGACTCGACCAATCAATCAACACTGGTGCCCACCGCTCACCGTACTTGTCTGCTTGATATGGCCGTCGTCGGTCGCTCGACTTTTCGTCTGTCTCTCCATCGTCAATGAAGCGAAGGCCCGTAGCCGCAGAGATCTGAGCGACGGCTTCCCGAACAACCGAGTCGGCGCCGGGCAATTTGGACTGCCCGCGCACCACGTAGTGGATCGGACGGCACGGGTCGAAGGCAAGGAGCGACTGCTGAGGATCCGGAGATGCCAAGAGGCTGTATTGGTCCGAGTCCAAGACTTCGGGCGGCATCCCCAGCGGCGAATCTGATGCTTCGACGCCTGCTGGTGGAACATTGGCGCGCGTCAGAGCCGCCGGCCGTAGTGCCCGGTCGAGTGCTCCAGGATCGACATATACCCCAGTCATCAGCGCAATGCTGAGGCCAGTGGCGACGCGGGGCGAAAACCGACGTCGCCCTCCCATGGCTTTCGGCCTCTTCAACAGCCGCAAATCGCTTGTCCGCAGGCCATCAGGCACATCACTACCGCGGCGCGTCATTCATCCCCCAAGTGGCCGTTCCGGCGATGCCCCGTGTCATCGTCGTAGAACAGCATACGCGGAGACGAAGACCAAATATGTGCGCGACGAGTGGACACACAAGAGAGACATCAGCAGCCTGCCCCAAGGCCAGCAACCGACCGCACGGAGGTGGCTAATCCGTGCTTCCAAGTCGTAGTTGCCATAGAGTTTGTGATCCACAATCCGGAATTTTGCCTCGTACTCTGAAGCGCGGTAGAGCCAGCCTGCTGCCTCGCAGGAAAGGCGATAACTGTCGTTGTAACCGCTATCTCAAATATTCCACCGTTCTGACATGACTCCTCTTTTCGGTTGCAAGTCGGCAACAAAAGTTTGCTCGATCGCGAGCGAAAACCAGCGGGATCGGCGCTAGGCTAAACCGATGACACTGCTCTCTCGTCCGAATTTTTGGTACCTCTTCGACTACGGGATGGTGGTTTCAACCGCTCCGAAGGCAAGCGATTGGCGGGCTTTAGAACACGTTACTGGGGTGGATCTCGAGCCCAAAACAAGCACCTACTGGGCGAATCGTGGAGCTTTTGACTCCGGGCAGTTGAATCCGCAGGAGTACTGGTCAGGTGTACTCGGCCGTCCGGCTAGCCGAGTAGAGGTTGAGTCGCTAGAGGACCTTGATCTGGCACAGTGGTCCCACCTGAATCTGACTACGTTATCGGTGTTGGAGACCTTGCAGAACGAGGAAGCCAGGGTGGCTCTTCTTTCGAACATGCCTGTTCAGATGTCGAAGCGACATCTCTACGAATCGTCGTGGACAAAATACTTCTCGAAACTTTACATCAGTGGACAGCTAGGTTTTGCGAAGCCGGAGAGGAGGATTTTTGATCATGTTTTGGTTGGTTTAGACGTACGCCCAGAGGACGTGGTGTTTATCGACGACAGCGCAGCGAATATCGCAAGCGCGCAGAAGCTAGGCTACAGAACCGTACTTCACACTTCCGCAACGGACCTTCGAGTAGAACTGTCAGAGATCCTCGTCTGTTGAAGGTCCAGCCTGAGTATTTGCTATGCGCCTGAACGTTCGTCCGAGCCGTGCTGGGGTCGGGAATCGGCATCGTCAAGAGCCGTTAAATATTCTGGTCGTCTATCGTCGATGATCAACTCTGTGTATGTCTCTCGCGGAGGCTCTACGTGTCTTGGGCCTGTATAGGTGGTGCCGAGATACAAATCGTTGACCACGCTTCCGGAATCTGCGATCGGCCGGGAGGCACTGCCTTTGCGGCCAAAGATGGCTCGGATGATGACCAGCACGACGCCAACCAGCGTCAGCCCTTGGATGACGCGCCCTCCCCACTCGCTGTGACCGGCCAAGAACAATCCCGCGATGACAAGGACAACTCCAAACATGGAGACCACCACTATGGCGTCGGTTCTACGCATTGCTCACCTGCCCATTCAGCCCACAATTATTCCGACTGCTGAGAACAGACTATCTTTACGGGATCCAAGTTTCGGGAGAGTTCAGGCAAATAGACCAGGAAGTTCTGTTCTTAGAGTTCAGCGAGCGCGGGTGAGCGAAGTAGACGGGGAGGCCGAGTCACCTGGCTTCGTGTTCTGCAGGGACTAAACGTCGCAGGTGTAGGTAATGCCGTTGCGCTCATGGACACCGCTGCCGAGTTCAGCGCAAGTCTGTACAACGTTGGTGATGCCGACGACGAAGAGGGTAATGAGTCCAACGGTGATGACGGCTCCGATAATGATCCCTGCCAGAGCGAAGCCGTTCTTCATCCCGGCCTTCTTGGACTGGACGAAGGCGATGATGCTGAGGATCAGGCCGATCAGGCTCAATGGACCCAGGAGGGATAGGACGAGGCCGGCGATCCCGAGGGATTTGCCTGGATTGACGCGTTCCTGCTGTGCGTACTGTGGAAATTGTTGATAGTCCTGCGTCATGGGGTTGCCTCCGTCGGTTTACGTACTCCATTGGAGAGCCTAGCCGTAGTCTCCGGGACCATCTCATCAACGGTGTATCCGGGCACGACCGGTCATGTCTTACACGGCGCCGGTCGGTCGAGGGATCGGTATGAATGGGGACTACAGCCCGCCAGCTACTCTCAACGTGGCACCTGTCGTGTAGGAAGCATCGTCGGATAGCAGCCAGGCGACTGCTCTAGCAATTTCTTTGGGGATGCCGGCGCGACCCCAGGGTATTGATGCTGCGACCTTCGCCGGGCGTTGGGGGTCTTGGTGGAAGTCTGTCCAAACGGTGCCGGGCTCGACACAGTTCACTCGTATTCCCAGCGGCGCCAGTTCCTTGGACAAGCCAACGGTTAGGCCAACGACGCCAGCTTTTGACGCTGCGTAGTGAACGTACATGCCGGGGCTTCCGAGTGTAGAAGCCGCTGATCCAATCAAGACGATCGATCCCTTGGTGTGTTCAAGCTCCGCGATTGCTGCACGACACGTCAAGATCGCCCCGAGTAGGTTGACGTCAAGGTCATGCCGGATCTCGTCTGGGTTGAGATCGATCAGGTTCCCCACGGCTCGGGCGACACCCGCGGCAGCGACGACTCCAGTGAGAGGCCCTAAACTCTTGCCCGCTTGGAAGAATCGCGCAAGGGACGAAGCGTCGGTCACGTCTACGGCAGCGGTCGTGGCCTTCCTTCCCAAGCGTCGAACTCGATTTGCGACAGTCTCGGCCGCTTCCCGATCTTTCTGGTAGCCGATTAAGACATGGTGGCCGTCAGTAGCAAGCCGCTCTGCGACAGCCGCGCCTATTCCACGGGAGCCACCAGTTATAGCTGTCACCGCATTGAGAATTGCCATAAAAAAGAGTCTGTCATGGGGCTAAGGCCTTTAGGTCAAGGCCGCCCCAGAAGCTAGCTGCCGGAGCTAACAATAATTACGCCAGCTTCATTTGGAATATCGCAGACCTCCTCCGCGGTTCCTATAAACGTCATCACTACGGCTCGGTGAGTGCCCGGCCTCCAAATCGAGAACTGGCTGGCTTCATGCGGGCGTCGTCGACGTCCTTACCATCAGTTATGTACGTAACCGATGGTAAGAGCGATGGACCAACGCTAGAAGGCGCCGCCCGCGCTAACCACCGCCCATCAGAGCACCGAGCCCGCCGTATTGACGACGAGCAGCACGCCCATGATGCCCACTACCCAGGACAGCGTGTTGGTCGCGTTGCGGGCAAGCCACGCATCGAGCTTTGCCAGCAGCGGGTTCACCCAGCGGGCGGCCACCAGCCGCAGAAACAACAGCGCCAGCGCAGGCAGAATCATGACCACGCAGTAGCCTGCCAAGACAGCGCCCGACGTCGGCCAGGTAACCGCCGACGTCGTCAACAAGCCCACCGCGGCCAGATAGGGGAGCATGGTCGCCACCTCAACGGTGGCGGCCGTCAACGCGAGCCCCACCAGGGCAAGCGACCCACCGGAGCCCCCGACGTCGTCGGCTCCCACCGCGCGTGAGCGCCACTTCTGGAACCGGCCCGACGGCGGTTTGTCCTCCTTCTTCTCGCGCTTGGCCTTCGATTCCAACTGAAAACTCCAGCCAATCAGGCCAACACCGATGACCAGCAGCACAGTTAAGGCTGGGCGGGAGGTGAAGACGTCACCGAACTGCTCGATTGCGGCTTCCGCCCCGAAGAGGATCGCTAGACCAACCGCCCAGTAGAACGCGGCAACTGTGCCCAAGAACAGCATAACCCGGCCCGCCCGCATCCGTCCGGGGGCAAGCATGAGCCACAACGGGATCATGAGGGTGCCAAAACTGGTGGAATCAATCAGAGCCAGAACAACCAGGGCTCCAGCGAGTGCGAGTGTCATAACCATGACGGTATGCGGGCGCGGGTGTGCCAGCCGTCGGCGAAAGGGATGATCTTTGAACCCGGGCTACATCCTTTGGGCGACGCCGATGTCTCACCGCTGTGATGGAATCAAGACGTGAAGAACCGCGATATACGCACAGCTGCCCTCACGTTCGTGGTGGGCGTGCTCCTGATCGGAATCGGCCTGACCGGCCTCTGGAGCGAAACCAACCTCCAACTCGGCGTGGCCCAGTCCCGGTGGTGGCTCGTCCTGCCGCTCGCCATGGGCTGTGTTTCGCTTGTATTCAAACGTAAGGCGCCGTTGCTGACGCTGGGAATCGGCGTCGTGCTCATGGGTGTCGACGCATCTCTGGGCGGTAGCGTCGCGATGCTGCTCGTGTTCTTTGACCTCCTCTACACCGCTTCGCTGTTGGCCACGCCCAGAGTTCGGAAGGTGCTCTGGGTCGGTGGCGCACTCTTGACGGTTGCCCCCATGGCCTACGCACTGACCGGCACGGTGGACCTACGCATCATCGCCTTCATCGGATTGCAGCAGGCGGCGCTCTACCTTTGCCCGCAGTGGTGGGCCATGGACGTGCGGCGCAAGAGCGAATTGGCTGATGCCGCGGCCGCTCGAGCCGACGCCGTCGAACGCCTTGCGCACGTGAACCAGCAGCGGGCCGTCCGCGCCGAACGCGATGCCATGGCCCGCGATCTACACGACGTCGTCGCCTCCCACCTCTCCGCAATCGCCCTCCACTCCGGCGGCGCGCTCGCCACCCCGCCGGACACCGGTAAAGACCGTGCGGCACTTGAACAGGTTCGTCGATCCGCCCTCGAATCGATGACGGAAATGCAAACGATGATCGTGCTGCTGCGCTCACCGGATGAAGAGACAGAGCCCGACGACGACGCCCAGCTCCCGCGGCTCTCCCACCTGGAACCCTTACTCAGCAACGCCCGCGCCAATGGTCTGGCGGTCAGCCTGCAGGATCGGCGACGGGGAAGTGGGCCTGGCGCCGCCGTCGAACTCGTGGGCTACCGCATTGTGCAGGAAGCGCTGACCAACGCCGCCAAACATGCCGGGGGTAGCACGGTAGTGGTGGCGCTCGCGGACGACGACGGCGAGCTCACCATTACTGTGCGCAATACGCTCGCCGTGCGAAATACGGTGACGGAGCGCGGCACGCCAGGAGAGCGCAGCACTCTTGCTGCGCCGGCGGGCCTTGGCATGGGGATGGGCACGATGCAGGAACGGGCTCGGGCGATCGGCGGAACCGTGCACGTTTCAGCCGACAACGACTCGTGGACAGTGACCGCTGCCCTGCCAATAACTCAGAGTTCGCTTGTTCCGCACCCTGCAGAGCTGGCGACATGACGGATACCGGTGCTGCACTGCGCGTGCTGATCGCCGATGACCATGCGGCTATCCGCACCGGACTTCGATACATTCTGGAATCCTCTGGCGGAATCGACGTCGTCGGCGAAGCGAACGACGGCGCGACGGCGGTGCGGCAGGCGGCCGCGCTACGCCCCGACGTCGTACTCATGGATGTGCGCATGCCCGGAATGGACGGGCTCGCCGCAACCCGTTCGGTGGTGGCGGACGGACTCGCGCAGGTGCTGATCCTCACCACGTTCGATGTGGACGACTACATCTTCGGCGCCCTACGTGCCGGGGCGGCGGGATTCCTGTTGAAGACTGCGGAGCCCGGAGTGCTGGTTGCCGCCGTACATAGTGTTGCGGCCGGTGACGCGGTCATGGCACCCGAGGCCATGCGCAGGGTGCTGGATGCTTACGTTGCCCTGGACCTTCGTGTTGGAGGGCCAGTGGTCAACGGTTTGGGTGCCGGATCTGGGGAACCGCCGTCGTCGGGCGCTTCCGTCCTGCGCGAAGAACTAACGGCGCGCGAAACAGAGGTGTTGGCACTCATCGCCGAAGGGCTGTCCAACCGACAGATCTCCGGACGGTTGCAGATATCCGCGGCGACCACCAAGACCCACGTCTCACGCGTGTTGACCAAACTCGGCTGCGCCTCGCGCACACAGGCAGCCATCGTTGCCCAGCAAGAGGGCCTTGTGTAACGGCCTGGTCGCCCATCGTCTGGACCGCAGAAACGTGGCGGACCCGCAGGTACGCGGTTGGCCCGCCACGCGTTTGCGGGTCCGCCACGTTTCTGCGGGATTGTGGGTGGTCCAGCCCAAGCTTCTGCGGGATCGAGCGACCATTGCCGAAAATGTGCGCAACCGTTTCAGGCCTTCAGATTGGCTCCGCCGCCGCGGAGCTGTTGTTTGCGGGCGTCGAATTCGGTCTCACCCGGCTTGCCGACAGCGCAGCAACGTTCGGCGAGGTGGTCTCCCACATCGAGGAGATGGCCAAGTGAATGCCGACGCGCTTGCCATCGGAACCTTTCACTAGGGGAGGGAAGGGCTTCGCGCTTTTGATCGGATCAGATGGATTGTTTGTTTATTTGGTCGGTTTGGGCTTCTTGCGGGGGCGCCAGGGGCGCGGCTTCGTCTCGACTTCGTCAGGAAGTGCGTATGCAATGCGGTCGTCTACCTGCTCACCGAAGTGCTTATCAAAGTTTTCGGACAGGCTGCCGGTGACGTCATCGCTGATTTCGTGGGCCAGTTCCTCCCGCCGCTGCCGCCGTTCCGCCCGAACAAGTATCTGATGTTCGGCGCTGAGGGCCTTGTACAAGGCCAAGCACATGCCGATAATCACCACGCTGATTGGCAGTGCCGTCAGAATAGATGCAGTCTGCAGTGCCGACAACCCACCAGCGAGCAACAGAGCGATCGCTACGAGGCCCTCCAACACTGCCCACATAACCCGACTCCACTTGGGCGGATCAGTTTTGCCGCCGGAGGCAAGCATGTCGACTACCAAGGAACCAGAATCGGATGAGGTAATGAAGAAAATGGCCACTAGGAGCACGGCGATGACCGAGAGAACGCCACCCAGTGGCAGTCCCGAGAGCATGGTGAACAGGACATTCTCGGACACAATCCCCTCATCGGCATCGAAAAGCCCGCCGTTGGAGTCCTCGAACGCCCGCTGGATCGCGGTTCCGCCCATGACTGCAAACCAGATGAAACTGACCATCGAGGGAACCAGCAGCACACCGGCAACAAACTCTCGGATGGTCCGGCCACGCGAAATCCGCGCTATGAACAAACCGACGAACGGTGCCCAGGACATCCACCAGCCCCAGTAGAAGATCGTCCAAGAGCCCTGCCAGTCAAGGCCATCCTGACCGGCATAGGCAGTGGTATCAAAGGTCAAGCCCACCATGGACTGCAAGTAGACCCCGAAGGACTGAACGAAGTCGCGGAACAGGAAAAGCGTTGGGCCCAGCAGCAGAACTGATATCAGGAAAACCCCTGCCATGCCGAGGTTGAAATTAGATAGCCACTTAATGCCCTTACCCACGCCGCTGACAACGGACATAGTCGCGATGAGCGTAATAGCGAGGATGAGTCCAACGAGCAACAGATCGCTGGTCTCCGGGAAAACGCCGAGTTGGACCAATCCAGCCGAGATCTGTTGGACCCCCAGACCCAGCGATGTGGCCACGCCAAAGAGTGTTCCTACGATGGCGATAACATCAATCGCATCGCCGACACGGCCACGGACCCTATCCCCCAGCAATGGTTCCAAGGCCCACCGAATGGAAACCGGCCGTCCTCGACGGTGAATGGCATATGCAAGGGACAGGCCCACCACTGCGTAAATCGCCCACGCATGGAAACCCCAGTGCAGGTACGTCTGGGTCATCGCAGCCTGCGCCAACTCGGCAGCATCGCCTTCAACGCCAGGCTTTGGGTTCACAAAGTACGTCAGTGGTTCGGCGGCGCCCCAGAAGACCAAACCGATCCCCATGCCGGCCGCGAAGAGCATCGCGAACCAGGACAGCAGCTTGAATTCCGGTTTGTCGTCGTCTTTTCCGAGTTTGATGTCACCGAAGCGGCTCAATCCCATCCATACGGCGAAGACAACGAAAGCACCGACAACGAGCAGGTAGTAGGGTCCAAATCCCGCAACGACACCATTCTGCAACCAGGTTAGGCCACCCTCGGTCGCATTCGGGAAAATGATGGCCACCAGGACCGCGCCGGCGATGATGATCAACGAGGGCCAAAAAATCCTCGGTGCCGCTATAGCGAAGCGACCGGCAGGTTTGGCGGGACCGTGCTCGGTCGACCCGCCTGAGGGGTCCGTCTTTGATGGTGCACTCATAGTTTGATCTTCCGGGTAGCTGGAAAAGGAAACACTTGATTTCAGTCTGCATCCAAGTCAGTCATAGGTCAAAGCTAGGGTGTGACTCTTACATTTGTGGAGCCAGCTAAGCCCAGGCCTGCTTGATCAGATCCGAGCAGCGCTCGCCGATCATCATGGTGGTGATGTTCGGATTCACACTGGTCAACGTCGGCATCACAGAGGCATCGGCAACTCGAAGCCCGGTAACGCCCTTGACCCGCAGTTCAGGATCCAGAGGGGACGAAGCGTCGTCCACAGCACCCATTCGCACTGTTCCTGCCGGGTGATACACGGTGTTGTGCGTCTTGGAGATGTACTGTGCCAACTCCTCGTCCGACTGCGCGTGAGTACCCGGGGCAAGCTCCTCACCGGCCCAGTCCGCCATCGCTGGCTGGGCGACTATCTCGCGTGCCTTTCGGATTCCGGCGATCATCACCCTCATATCATGCGGATCGGTGAAGTACTGAGGATTCACCCTGGGCTTGTCCCTGAAATCAATGCTGCGCAGACGCACAGTCCCGCGCGATCGTGCGTGCGTGACATTGGGTGTCAGGCAAAAGCCGTTCTCCGTGGTGGGGTAGCCCTGCCGCATCGTGTGCATATCGAACGGAACAGAACCGTAGTGGAACATCAGATCCGGCCGGTCCAGCCCGTCCTCGGTGGGCGTAAAGATACCGATCTCGAACCATTGCGTGGATTCGGTGACCATGGGCTGCTTGGCCTCCCACTGGATAATCCCTTCAGGATGGTCCTGTAGGTTGGAGCCGACGCCGGGGGAGTCCACTCGCACGTCGACCCCTATCTCACGCAGATGCTCGGCTGGCCCGATTCCGGAAAGCATCAGCAACTTCGGCGAGTCAATGGCCCCGGCTGAGAGTACGACCTCGCGGCGTGCCGTTATAGTGCGGTTGTGCAGCAGATCGTCGTCGAGGACATCAACTCCGGAGCAACGGTTGTCGGCATCAAAATTCAGCTTCTTTGCGCGCAGCCCCGTCAGCAGATACAGGTTCTCCCGATCCAGAATCGGGTGCAAGTAACTGACCGATGACGAGGACCGAACGCCGTCTTCGCGCACATTGATCTGGAAGAAATTGGCGCCGTTGACCACGGTTTTGTTGTCGTTGAACTGCACCCGGGGTATCCCGGCTTCTTCGCAAGCGTCCAGCAAGGCCACGCCGCAAGGGTCCGACGCCGGGATGTTGCGGATATACACAGGCCCATCTTGGCCGTGGTGGTCACCAGCGACCGCGTTGGTCTCCAGACGCTGGAGGAGTGGATACGTTGATTCCGCGTCCCAGCCTTCGGCCCCGTCAGCGGCCCAAGAGTCGAGATCCTCACGCGGAGGCCAGAAGGCAATACACGAGTTATGAGACGAACAACCGCCAAGCACCTTGGCCCGGGAATGACGCATGAAGGAGTTGCCCTGCGCTTGGTCTTCGATCGGGTAGTCCCAGTCGTAACCGGACTCCAGCAGTTCCATCCACCGGTCCACCCGCAGGATAGCGTCATCCCCGACGTCGGATGGTCCCGCTTCGATCAGGGCGACGCTGACGTTTTTGTCTTCGCTCAAACGCGCGGCGGTAGCTGCGCCAGCAGATCCGCCGCCGATGACAACGTAATCGAATTCGTCCTGGTTCATGTCGCTATCCTGCTCTTTCCCTCTGGCCCAGCGCAGTGTCCGGTCGATGTGGCGCAGCCGCGCTAGGCGCTGAACCAACCGGTTACTGCCGGACGCAGGTTCTGGTAAATGTGCTTGGACTCTTGATACTCGCTCAAGCCCGTTGGCCCGAGTTCGCGGCCCACACCGGACATGCCCATGCCGCCCCACTCGGCCTGTGGCAGGTAAGGGTGGAAGTCGTTGATCCAGACCGTACCGTGGCGGAGTCTGCCAGCTACCCGCTGAGATTTCCCGGCGTCCTGGGTCCAGACCCCGGAGGCCAAACCGTAGGTGGTGTCGTTGGCGATGGTCACCGCTTCGTCCTCGGTGGTGAAAGTCTCCACCGTAACCACGGGCCCGAACCCCTCTTCCACGACGACGGACATTCCACTGCGGGCACCATCGAGGACGGTGGGCAGATAGTAATAGCCTGACTCCAGATCACCGGTTCCCCACTCGCCACCGCACCGAAGCACAGCGCCTTCGTCAAGTCCGGCCTGTACGTAGTCGGTGACTTTCTGTCGATGGTCAGCCGAGATCAGTGGCCCAGTTTCAGCCGCGTCATCGAACGGGCCACCAAGGCGGATGTTCTTGGCCCGACGCACCAGTTCATCGACGAAACGGTCGTGGATCGACTCCTCCACCACCAGACGGGCACCGGCAGAGCAAACCTGACCGGAGTGCACAAAAGCAGCATTGAGCGCATTGTCGACGGCGGCGTCGAAATCGGCATCCGCAAAGACCACATTCGGGTTCTTTCCACCCAACTCCAACGCAACCGTTTTTACGGTCGCCGCCGCGGATGCTGCGATGACCTTGCCTGTGGACAACCCTCCGGTGAACGAGACCATGTCTACATCGGGGCTTTCCGATAGTGGCGCGCCCGCAACGGCTCCGGCACCGAGCACCAGATTAGCGACGCCCGCGGGAACACCGCAGTCAGTGAGGAGGTCCATCAGGAGCATCGCCGTGTGAGGGGTCAATTCACTGGGCTTGAGGATGAAGGTATTGCCCGCGGCCAAAGCCGGAGCCACCTTCCATGCCGCCTGCAGCAACGGGTAATTCCACGGCGAGATCAGCCCGCACACGCCCATCGGCTCGTAGACGATCCGGCTGACAACATCCTCGCTACCGGCGTCGACCATCCGCCCGGCATCCAGCCCCGCGAGCTTGCCAAAATACTCGAAGCAATTGGCTATATCGTCCATGTCGATTCGGCTCTCGACGATTCGCTTGCCGGTATCCAGTGACTCGGCGTTGGCGAACTCTTCTTGCCGGCTGCGCAGACCCGCCGCTACCTGCAGCAGAATCGCACCTCGTTCGGGCATCGGTGTTCGAGGCCAGGGACCGGTGTCGAATGCACGCCGAGCTGCAGCAATAGCGCGAGCTGTATCTTCAGTCCCAGCCTCGCTGACCGTATTGACCAAGGCATTATCAGCCGGACAACGGATCTCGCGGGTACTGTCCGCCGCCGCAGCCGTCCAGACGCCGTCGATGAAAAGGGTTTCCGGTTTCGTCATGCTGATCCTCCTGGGAAGCAACGTCGAGAACTCCCATCTTCTCAGGTTGGAAGCGTATTTTCACCTCGTGGATTAGTCTCGAACCCCGTGTTAAGCTCGGCAAAGCGCAAGCTGGAGACCACCTCCAAGCTGTTGGGCGCGTATTACTTGAACAAGCCGCAGTCAGGAGCGCAAGAAGCTGATGAGTGATCTTCATACGGGACCCGTTGATCAGGCCGACAGCGCATCAGATGATGAGCCGCTCAAAGGATCGGCGCCGGTACGTTGGCCGGTCTTCATCGCATCAATTGTTGGTGTCCTTGTAGTAGCGATCTGGACGCTGGTCGCGCGCGAGCAGGCGGAAGCGGTTATTGGCGAACTCGTCGCTTTTGTCTCCACCAGTTTCGGGTGGTTCTACATTCTGTTGGCCACTGTGATTCTGGTCTTCGTCATCTACCTGGGGTTGTCCCGGTTTGGGCACGTAAGGCTCGGCCCCGATCATTCCCGCCCAGAGTACTCAACGTTCGCCTGGGCCTCAATGCTCTTTGCAGCGGGCATCGGCACCGACGTGATGTTCTTCTCCGTCTCTGAACCAGTCTCCCAGTACCTGAACCCGCCCGTTGGCCAAGGCGAAACCATTGATGCCGCGCGGGAAGGAACCGTCTGGACACTGTTCCACTACGGAATTACCGGCTGGGGCATGTACGCACTGATGGGTATGGCGCTCGGATACTTCGCGTACCGGATGAACCTCCCCCTCGCTGTAAGGTCTGCCCTCTACCCCCTGTTCGGCCGACGTATCAATGGCCTACTCGGTCATACAGTGGACACGGCAACCGTGCTCGGTACGATCTTCGGCGTCGCCACCAGCCTGGGAATTGGCGTGGTGCTACTCAACGCTGGGCTGAACATCATCTTCGGCATTGCTATTGGCACGGCTGCGCAAATCGGGTTGGTGGCGCTCGCGGTGGTCATGGCCTCCATCTCGGCCACTACCGGTGTCGACAAGGGCATTCGATTTCTTTCCCAACTCAACGTGATCCTCGCTATCCTCTTGGCCGCCTGGGTGCTGATCACCGGTAAAACCCGTTTCCTGTTGGACGCGATCGTCATGAACGTCGGCGATTTCATCAGCATGTTCCCCGGTATGACGATGCAAACCTACGCCTTCAGCGACGTCGACGAGTGGATGTCGCTCTGGACCCTGTTCTTCTGGGCATGGTGGGTTGCGTGGGCGTCCTTTGTGGGCATGTTCCTCGCCCGCATTTCTCGCGGCCGGACGATTCGCCAGTTCGTGCTCGGTACCCTGATCATCCCCTTCAGCTACATAGTGATGTGGGTATCGATCTTCGGCAACGCTGCGTTGGCACGCGTTCGCGGTGGTGATGAGGAATTCGCTGAAACGGTGGCGTCCGGCAGCGGACTTGGTTTCTTCAATCTGTTGCAGCAGTACCCATTGTCCGGGGTGGTTATTGCCGTCGCGGTTTTTGTCGGTCTGCTCTTTTACGTTACGTCGGCGGACTCTGGAGCCCTGGTCATGGGCAATCTGACGTCGCGACTGCGTAGCGTTCAGGAGGATTGCGCGCCCTGGCTGCGTATCACCTGGGCAGCCACCACCGGGTTGCTGACCATCGGCATGCTCCTCGTGGGCGGAATCACCACACTTCAGTACGCCACGATCATTATGGGCCTGCCGTTCTCTATCATCTTGATCCTGGTGATGATCAGTTTGTGGAAGGCCTTGAGCGTGGAAGGCCGCCGCGCTGATACCGGCGCTCGATCCCATGTCTTGGCTGCTCGGTTTGAGGGTCGCGAAACATGGCGGACCAGACTGTCCAGAGTGGTAAATTTTGTTGCCGCTGATGAGGCCCAACGCCACCTCAAGGACATTGCGCTCCCTGCGCTACAGGAAGTGGCGGATGAGCTCACTAAGCGCGGAGTGCCCGCCCAAGTCACGACAGAAGCCGGCGGGAGACCCGCAGTGCAGCTAAGCACTGACGTCGAGCCGTTCCCGTTCGTTTATCGAGTGCAGTTCGAGCTCGTACCCGTTCCAGCGTATGGCGGACGGATGGTCGGCAACCGAGACCAGTACGCTCGCCTCGAGGTCCACCTATCAGACGGGGGGCAAGGCTACGACGTCATGGGCTTCTCCAACACCCAGCTGATCCACGACTGCCTTGATCACTACGAGCGGCACATGGAGTTCATGCGTTCCACTGATTAGCTTCCCGGGCCGCGACCGCTGGATCACAAAAACGTGGCGCACCTGCAGATACGCGGTTGGCCCACCACGCGTCTGCAGGTCCGCCACGTTTCTGCGGGGGTACCTGCAGGAGGGAGCCGATCACGACGCCGGAACGGGCTCAGCGTCGGCGTTCGCCTCCGCATCAGGGTCCTCCGCAGGCCCCGCAAACTGGGACATGTATAGCCGGTAGTAGGCGCCGCGGGCTTCCAACAGGACCTCGTGGCTACCCTGCTCCACGATTCTGCCGGCCTCCATCACCAAGATGGTGTCGGCGTCGCGAATGGTGGAGAGCCGGTGTGCGATCACAAAGCTGGTCCGCTCCGTGCGCAACGCTGCCATAGCGTGCTGAACGAGAGCCTCTGTGCGCGTGTCCACTGAGGAGGTGGCTTCGTCGAGAATAAGCAGTGACGGGTTGGCGAGGAAGGCACGCGCAATGGTGATCAACTGCTTCTCACCGGTGGAGACATTGGTGCCTTCGTCGTCGATCACGGTGTCGTAGCCCTCCGGCAACGCCTTCACAAAGCGGTCCACGAAGGTTGCCCGCGCCGCCTCAAAGACGTCCTCGTCAGTGGCGTCGAGCCTGCCGTAACGGATATTGTCCATGATCGAGCCGTTGAACAACCATGCGTCCTGGAGCACCATGCCCACCTTGGAGCGCAGCTCGGCACGCGAAAGCGCCGTGATGTCCACGCCGTCCAGGGTGATGGAACCGCCGTCGAGCTCGTAGAAACGCATCACCAGATTCACCAGCGTGGTCTTACCAGCACCTGTTGGCCCAACAATGGCAACTGTGTGACCGGGATGTGCCTCAAAAGAGAGGTCCTCGATCAGTGGCTTCGCGGCGTCGTAAGAGAAAGTGACGCCCTTGAACTCCACGTGACCCTCAGTACGTGCCGCCAAATGCGAGGTAGCTGTCTCAGCATCCTGCTCGTCGGCGTCGAGCAGTTCGAACGTCCGCTCAGCTGAGGCGACGCCGGACTGGACCTGGTTGGCCATACCGGCAATCTGCCCCAGCGGCTGAGTGAACTCACGCGAATACTGAATGAATGCGGTGGCATCGCCCAAGCTCATCTGTCCCGACGCAACCCGCAGGCCACCCATGACCGCAATTCCCACGTAGGCAAGGTAAGAAATGAACTGCATGACCGGGAAGATAGTGCCGGAAACAAACTGTGCACCGAAGGACGCTTTGTAGAGTTCCTCGTTGCGCTCATCGAAACGCTCCACTGATTCGTCCTCGCGGCCGAAGACCTTCATGAGGTCGTGCCCGGAGAATGATTCTTCGATCTGTCCGTTCAACGAACCGGTCGCTTTCCATTGAGCGGCAAATAAACCCTGCGCCCTGCTGCCAATGATTCCAGCCGCGACGGCCGAGAGTGGCAACGCAATCAGGGCGATCAACGCCAGCTGCCAGGACACGATGAACATCATGATGATGATGCCGAGGACGGTCAACACCGACTGGATCAGCTGCGAAAACGCCTGCTGGAGCGCCGTTTGAATGTTGTCCACATCATTGGTCACTCTGGAGAGCAGATCGCCGCGTTGCCGTGTATCAAAGTAATTCAGCGGCAGCCGGTTGAGCTTGGCTTCAACGTCCTTGCGCAGCTTGTAGACCACTCGCATGACCAGCTTGTTCAGCAAGAAACCCTGCGCCCAGAGGAAAACGTTGGCCACAAAATACATCGCGACAACGATCAGGATGATGACGCCGAGTTCTTGAAAATCGATCCCCTGGCCCGGCACCACATTCATGCGGCCCACCATGTCCGCGAGGTTCTCCTGTCCCTGAGCCTCCAGCCCCTGAACTACCTGCTCCTTCGTGGCACCCTCTGGTAGCTGCGATCCAACCACGCCGGAAAAGATGACGTCCATGGCCCGACCAAGAATTTTCGGAGCGATGACCGTGAGTATCACCCCGGCGCCAACGAACAACAGTACGACGGCGATGCCCGCCTTCTCGGGCGAGAGAAGCCCAACGAGGCGCTTGGCTGAGGGCCAGAACTGTTTAGGCTTCCGAATGGACTGCTGGCCGCCAAAACCGTCATCCATGGACATGTCATCGAAGTCTTCATCCGGTTCGACGGCGGTGGCCAGCGCTACCGGGGCGGCGCCCTGGGCGGCTGCTTCCTCCGGCGTCGCATCCGGTGCTTCGCCCGGCTTGCGCCAGGTGCGGCGTGCCTTCTTGTTCGCTGCCATCTAGGCCACCTCCGCCGCGCTGATCTGGGATTCTACGATTTCTTGGTATGTCTGTGAGGACTCGAGTAACTCTTCGTGGGTGCCGCGGGCTACGATCGCGCCGTCGTCGAGCACCAGGATCTGGTCCGCTTCGGTGATGGTGGAAACGCGCTGAGCAACGATGATCACCGTTGCGTCCCGGGTACTGCCGTGAAGGGCTGCGCGGAGCCGCGAATCAGTGGTGACATCCAGCGCGGAAAACGAATCGTCAAAGAGGTAAACCTTGGTTTTTGCGGCAAGGGCGCGGGCAATGCAAAGCCGCTGACGCTGCCCGCCCGATACGTTGGTACCGCCTTGGGAGATGGTCGCGTCGAGGCCGTTCTCCTTCGCGCGCACAAAGTCTTCAGCCTGCGCAATGCGTAAGGCTTCCCAGAGTTCTTCGTCGGTAGCGTTCTCTGCGCCGAAGCGCAGGTTGGAGGCCACGGTGCCGGAGAAAAGGTAGGGCCGTTGCGGCACGGTGGCGACGCGTTCGGAAAGTTGGTCCCTGGTGAGGCCAGATACAGGGATTCCGTCGATAAGGACTTGGCCTGAACCGGCGTCGTACAGGCGCGGTATGAGGTTCAGCAGCGACGTCTTACCGGAGCCGGTGGACCCGATGATCGCCGTCGTCTTGCCCGGCTGGGCTGTGAAGCTCACGTTCTTGAGCACTGGCTCCTCGGCGCCGGGATATCCAAAAGTCACGTCTCGGAACTCGACGGTGCCGTGAAGGGGTGCGTCAACGTTGGGCGTTTCTGGATCGCCGAGTGAGGGCTTGACCTGCAGGACCTCGTCGATGCGCTCAGCGCAGACAGCCGCACGAGGAATCATCATCGCCATGAACGTGCCCATCATGACAGCCATCAGGATCTGCAGGAGGTATTGCAGGAAAGCCGTCAGCGATCCAACCTGCATTTCGCCGTCAGCCACGCGGTGGCCGCCGAACCACAGCACGGCGGCAGTGGCCAGATGCAGGATCATGCCAATGACCGGAAACATCAGAACAAAGAGCTGGCCAACCTTCACCCCGACGTCGGTCAGTCGCTGATTCGCGGTATCGAAACGCTCGGTCTCGTAGGGTTCACGGACGAATGCCCGTACCACCCGAATACCGATGATCTGTTCGCGGAGCACTCCGTTGATGGCATCGATGCGGACCTGCATGAGGCGGAACAGCGGCATGAGGAAGCGGATGAGGACGCCGACGATGGCAACCAGCACAGGGACCGAAACCCACACGAGCCAGGAGAGTCCTGCGTCCTCGCGCAGCGCCATGATGATGCCGCCCACGCACATAATCGGTGCCGACACCATGAAGTTCAGACCCATCAGCAAGAGCATCTGGACTTGCTGGACGTCGTTGGTGCCGCGAGTAATCAGGGTCGGGGCACCAAACTGGTTGACTTCACGTGAAGAGAAACCAGCAACGGAATGAAAGACGCCGCGGCGAATATCCCTGCCCACAGCCATCGCCGTGCGCGCGCCAAAGTACACGGCGGCCACGGCCGTAAGAACCTGCGCGAACGCCACTCCAAGCATCAGGACGCCGATATCCCAAATGAAGTCCGTGTCACCCTGGGTGACACCCTCATCGATGATGCGGGCATTTAGGCTCGGCAAATACAGGGTGGCCATAGTGGTGGCGAGCTGAAAAACCAACACCCCGATGATCCACGGACGATAAGGCTTCGAATAGGTGAGAATGAGGCGCAAAAGCATGCAGTTAGGTCCTTTTCACGGTCCGCACCGCACGCTGGGTCGCGCCGGAGGGAAGTGGCCCGATCGGCTGCGGCAGGTCGGGGCAGGAGTAACGTTACTCCGTGGGTCGGACAATGCAATCGCTCTAGAGGATGACTTGTTATCAGCCCCATTCGAAAGGGAGGACGCGCCCTTCGGAGTTGTCGGGCATACTCGGTTTATGAAGGACAGAGAGCGACTGTTAGCCATCCGACAACGCACGCGACAAGTACTGACAGTGGCGATATTCGCCGTCGTCCTGGCCGGTTGTAGTCAATCTGTTCCCGAGCTGACTCCTCAGGCGCTGTCGAGTCAAGGCGACAAGGCCGTGGTGAGGCTGGCTAATTTTGAAGACGGTAACTGGACCCGCGCAACGATTGTCTGTCCGTACGCCCCGGAAAATACTGTGCTTGAGGTCCTTGGGATAGACAACCCATTGGACACGTCAAACGACAATCTGCAGTACATGATCTTCGCCGATGAAGATTCGATCGTGAGCCAGCGAACCGTAGCCACCTTTGACGCTGCGAACTTATGCACCATGGAAACGCCCGACGTTCTATATCCCGAGTCCGAGCTCGTGCTCGAGCTCGTGGACGGGCGGTGGGAACTCGTGGCGTTTCGCTAGGCGGTGTCGGGCGCTTATCCCGCGCCTATCGAGGAGGAAACCCGTGACGTCGTGGTACTGAATTGGTACCATGTGGGTATGGCTATCAATGTGAGACTCCCTGAAGACCTCGACCGTCAACTGGAAGAAGTGGCCTCAGCGGAGCATACCTCCAAGAATTCACTGTTGTTGCAGGGTGCTCGGCTTATAGTCGGGCGTCACGCGCGACGACAGGAGATCAGCGAGGGCCTCGATTTTGTCCTGTCGCATGACGCAGAGCTTCTGACTCGACTTGAAGACTCGTGACCCAGTATCTGACACTTGATGATGCGCTCTACGTCGTCGCAAAGTACGGATTCCACATCCGCGATGCAGGCCTACTTTCTTCTGCCTTGGCTCGTCCGGCGTCCACGCTTATGGGCGTCGATGCATATCCTGCCCTAGAAGAAAAAGCTGCGGTCCTACTGGAATCCGGCACAAGGAATCACGCTTTGCTGGACGGCAACAAGCGGACCGCTTGGACCTTGACGGTGCTGTTCCTCTGGATAAATGGCTATAAGCACACGTTCGATACAGACACGGCTTTTCATCTGGTCACGGGGGTTGCTGCTGGTCAGATCCCTCGGGAACAGAGTGCACGATCCATCGTGGATCACCTTGCCGAGCGATCCCTGTAAGCACGGGGTTTCGGAGCTCTAGCCTGTCATCGGTTCCCGCAGCTTTTCTTCCCGCGCCTTCCCCCAGAAACGTGGCGGAGCAGCAGAAACGCGGTTGCCCCACCACGCATCTGCAGGTCCGCCACGTTTCTGTGCGGAATGTGACGGCGACGTCCGCACCAGTAGCCGCTCCTGCTCTTGATTTTTAGGCTGTCCGCTAGTTTGAGCCAGACGACTCCGCCGCTCATGATGGCCAACCAGAAAGCCTTGGCCAGTGTTTTCGCCTTGTACAGGAATGTGAACTCCCTCCGTCGTGATGTAGCCATACGTTGCGAGGTGGATAACCTCCGCCCTTGAGGTCCGGCGAACAGCGCAACAGAGTCAAGGTCCATAAGCACGGCCTATTTGGTGCCGAGCTTTCATTTGCGCGTCTCTGTCTGTGGAGTTACTCGAGGATCACCCTGATCACCACGTAGATAGCGACCACGAACACCAGTCCGGCAAAGCCACGCTTGAGCACCTGCTCCGGCAGCGACCGCCCAAGGCGTCCGGCAAAGTACGCCGCGACCATGGCAGCACCAGCGAAGGACCCGGTGAGAGCCCAGTCCACCTCCAGGTTCCCCAAGTGCGAGACGAGCCCGCCCACTGAGTTGATCACCACAATGACCAGCGACGTGCCCACCGCCGTCGTCATCGGCAAACCAAGGATCAGAGCCAATGCCGGGACAATGAGAAATCCACCCCCGACGCCGAGCAGCCCGGTCAGAAAGCCGACGACGACGCCGGTGGCCACCGCCTTGGGCAACCGGCGGCGCCAGAGAACCGTCCCGTCGTCGGCGATATCTCGGCTGGCCCCGGAACCGACGGGCAACAGCATTCGCACTCCGGCGAGCACCATGATCACCGCGAAGACAATCAGCAGGAGCTGCTCATCGAGCAGGGCGTTTACCGCGGTCCCGGCAAAGGCGGTTGCTCCGCCCACTACTCCGATGATCAGTGCTAGCTTCCAGTCGACGTCGCGGCGTAGGCGCGGAAGTACCGCCATGGTGGAGGAGGCGCCGACGACGACCAATGAGCTGGGAATCGCGGCGGACAGCGGCATGCCCACGCCGTAAACGAGTGCGGGAACAGCCAGGATGGATCCGCCCCCACCGACGAGCCCCAGCAGCCCGCCGACCAACAGGCCAAACGCAATCGCAGCGATGATCACGGATAGCTACTTGGCATGCTGTTCAGCCCACGCGCCGTAGCTGCCCTCAAGTTCGACGACGTCGTAGCCGGCATGGCGCAGGGTGCTGGCAACCACTGAGCTGCGCACACCGCTCTGGCAGTACGTCACGATGGTGCCACTCGTGGGAAGTTGATCCAGGTTCCATAGGACCCGGCCGCCGTGCAGTTGCTTTGAGTCGGGAACATGCCCGGCGTCGTGCTCGCTCTTGGCTCGGACGTCCAGCAGCAGAGACTTCTCGAAGTTGTCTACTTCCCCCGGCTGAATTAGTCGTGGCGTTTCCTGCGGAAGTCCCTCGATCGTGGTGACGTAGCCGGCGACGTCGTCGATCCCCACCCGGATGAGGTGGTCCCACATGTCAGTTGCGGATTCGATGCCGTCGGCGAGTAGAACCAGAGGCCGAGCGTCGCGTTCCGGATCGATGGCCCACGCCCCGTAGGTAGCCATGGACTTGATGGCAGGGATGTTCAAGGCGCCGGTGACCGTGCCTCGATGGACCTCATCCTGGCCACGCGTATCCACGAAAGTTGACTCCTTGGCGGCAAGCGAGGCCGCGACGTCGTGCACGTCGAGTTCGCGCAGCGGTTCGCGTGTGCCCATGATGGCTGGTCCTGCCACGTTCTGGCGTTTCATGCGCCCAAAATAAGCCGGAGCATCGGGCTGACCGTCGAGCAGCTTGGCCACAAAGCCCTCTTCGTCGTCGGCCGCCAGATATGGGCCCCACCAGGCATGCAGCCGTTCGTATCCGACGGTACTCGAAGGCACAGCGCCGAGTGCCTTGCCGCAAGCGCTGCCAGCGCCATGGGCCGGATGGACCTGGACGTAGTCAGGCAGGGTCAGGAATTTGTCCCGCAGGCTAGCGAACATCTGCTTCGCACCGGCAAAGCGGGTGTCGACGCCGCCGGCGGCCTCATCGAGGAGGTCAGGGCGACCCAGATCACCGCAGAAGACAAAGTCTCCGGTCAGCGCGTAGCCCGGTTCGTCCGCGAACGCGCCGTCGGTGACCATAAAGGTCAAATGTTCAGGCGTGTGTCCCGGGGTATGGACGGCGGTGAGGGTGATGTTGCCCAGCGTAATCGCTTCGCCGTCGTGCAGTTGTTTAGCGTCGAAGTTGTACAGCCAGTCCGGGCCACCTTCGCCGGAGACGTACATGGTGGCCCCAGTAGCAGCAGCCAGTTCACGGGTGCCAGAGAGGTAATCGGCATGAACATGGGTTTCGGTCACGGCGGTGATCTTCAGCTGGTTGGCTGCGGCGATCTTGTGGTAGACCGCTATATCGCGACGGGCGTCGATGACTACGGCTTCTCCGTTTGACTGGCAGCCGATGACATAGCTTGCCTGGGCCAGGTCGGTGTCGTAGATGCGTTCAAAAAACATGGCGGTACTCCTGACGTGGTGGTTAAGCTCGGCCCTTGAGGATGAGATGCCAGTACATGAAAGGCAGTCCGTAGCGCTTGAGATACCACATGTCGCGGCGCGAGCGGGTGGTATCTATGAGCGGGATGCTCGGTGCCGGGCGCATGCTGTAGTCGAATTCGGCCAGCAGCATTTTGTGTCGTGAGGTGGTCAACGGGCAGGAGGCGTAGCCGCCGTAGCTGGCCTGCGGCGTCGTGCCGTTAATCGCCGCAAGTAGGTTTTCCACTAGCACAGGGGCCTGTTTGCGGATGGCCGCACCGGTTTTGGAGTTGGGGCTTGATCCTGCGTCACCGAGGGCGAATACGTCTGGGTAGCGGGTGTGACGCAGAGTGTTCTTATCAACCTGGACGTAGCCGCCCGGGCTTTCTGGATCTGCCAGAGCGCTAATTTTGAGCCAATCAGGTGCTGACTGCGGCGGGACCGCGTGGAGAAAATCGTAGTTCATTTCCTCGCTTGACTCCGTGGTGTTGTCCCGCACAGACACAGTCTTGCCCGCGGAGTCGACGGCGGTGACTTCGCTGCTGAACCGGACCTCGATGCCGTAGTCGGCCACCACTCGATCGAGTTCGTCAGAGAATTCTTTGACCCCGAACATTCCCGGAGTCGGGAGCACCAACACCATGCGAATGTCCTTCAGGACTCCCTGCTCGCGCCAGTAGTCGGCGGCCAGATAGGCGATCTTCTGCGGTGCTCCAGCGCACTTGATCGGCCCCGCAGGCATGGTGAACACTGCGGTGCCGGACCGCAGCGCACGGATCATGGTCCACGTTTTAGGGGCCAAATCGAAGCGGTAGTTACTGGTGGCGGATGGCGTTTCCAGCGCTTCGGGCAGACCGGGCAGTTTGTCCCAGTCGAGCTGGATGCCCGGACAGACCACGAGGTAGTCGTATCCCACGACTACTCCGGATGCGAGGGTGACGGTTTTTGCGTCGGGGTCCGTCGCTGTGGCTGCGTCTTTGATCCAGGCAACGCCCTGAGGCATCACGGAGGCCTGGGGTCGCTCGGATTCTTGCGCTTCGGCACGTCCACCACCGACCAGTGTCCACAGGGGCTGGTAGTAGTGCTTGTCATTCGGCTCGACGACGGCGATGTCGTCCTGGCCGGCATTGCGTAATCGCGCTGCCACACTCAGTCCGGCGTTGCCTCCGCCGATGATCAGGATGCGATGGTGCAGGCCCATGTGAATCGTCTCCACTTCGTTCGGCGCTGCCCGCCGGGTGTGGGCCGCGGCGGGGAGGTGCCGAATATCAGCGGGAAAGCACCACATCATCTAATGTACGTACATTAACCCATGGAGGGAAGTGTGAAGGGGGAAAGGTTTTTTCCTAAGGGAACGCTAGGGCGTCAGCGAACAGGTCCCGGCGCAGCAGGGTAGGACGTGGTGACAGTGAATCGATCGCCGCGGATAAGGGTTTCGCGCCATTCCACCGCGCTATCTCCAGCCAGCCCGAGCCGTTCGATAAAGAAGACGGCCGTTCCGGGTGAGCAGCTGAGACGCTTCGACTGCTGCGCATTGGTGGCCACGGCATGCACCGTTTCACGGCCGGCGCTGAGCGTTATTCCACAACGGCTCCGCAGCACTTCATAGAGCGCGGTATGGCTCAAATCCGCATCCAACACCGGGGAAGCAACCTCGGCGGGGAGCCAAACGTCATCCACAGCAATGACATCCTTATCCGCATAACGGGTCCGCGAAATGAACACCAGATCGGCGTCGGCGTCCAGACCCAAGTGAGCAGCCGCTTCCGGCGACCGACGTAATTCAGCAGCATTCACCACACTGCGTTGAATCATCCCAGCATTTTCGACGGCGGCGAAGAGGCTGTAGACGGGCCCAAAGCGCTGCTCGTCAACCACGTTCACCACGGAAGACTGCCTACCTCGCTGGGCGGAAAGCAGCCCTGCGCGGCGCAGGGGTGCCAAGGCTGCGCGGATAGTTGCCCGGCTGACGTCGTATTCCTGTGCCAAAGCCATTTCGCCGGGGAAGCCCGCCGCGAATTCGTCGGCGTCGATCCGTTCCATGACCTGGTCCTGGACCGATCGCCACAAGGGAACCTTGTTTCCTTGCTGCTGAGATTCCGGGTGCCCGGTGACCATCGTGTCCTCACATCGCTCGCCGTGGTGTCCGACCGTGAGGGTCCCCGGCGCGGAGACCCGGAGTGCCAGCTACGTTATCGATGCTACCGCGCGCCGTCGACTTCCCCACAGAAACGTGGCGGAGCCTCAACTGCGTGGTGGGGCAACCGCGTTTCTGCAGGTCCGCCACGTTTCTGGGCGGGGTGGGGAGTGCGAACCGAAGGGCGGATGAGGAATAGGAGCGATCACTGCGCAGGTTAACGAGTCACCCGGGGGAATCGGCGATGGAAAGGTGACACCTGTGAGCCAGAAGATCTATGCCCTGCATGAGAACCCGGAATGGTTCCCACCGTTTACCCGGGCTTTTGAACGGGAAGGGCTCGACGTCGAGGAGTGGATCCTCACTGACGGGGTCCTTGACCTGGACACAGTCCCGCCGGAAGGTATTTTCTGGTCCCGCATCAGCGCGTCGTCCCATACCCGCGAGCACGGACTCTCCAAGGATTACGCGCGGGCGGTCTTGTCCTGGCTGGAAGCGCACGGTAGGCGCACGGTCAACGGCCGCAGGGTCCTGGAGCTTGAGATGAGCAAAGTGGATCAGCTCACCGCTCTGCGGGCTGCCGGGATAGAAACCCCTCGTACCGTCGCAGCTATTGGCAAATCCCACATCGTTGACGCAGCCCAGGGGTTCGCCATGCCCTTCATCATTAAGCACAACCAGGGCGGCAAGGGAGTAGGGGTGCGAAAGATCGAATCTCTGGCCGAGCTCAACGACTATGTGTTCTCTGATGAGTTTGAGGATTCACAGGACGGCATCACTCTGGTTCAGGAGTATGTCCAGGCGAAAGAACCTTTCATTACCCGGGCCGAGTTTATTGGCAGACAGTTCGTCTACGCGATTCAGGCAGATACGGCGCGCGGAGGGTTTCAGTTGTGCCCCGCGGACTCCTGCGCCATTGACCCTGAATCCGGCAAACCGGTTATGCCTCCTGGAGCCACGATTGAACCTGAACTGGATCAGCAACTCTTTAGTCTGCGTCAGGATTTCGATCATCCGGTCCTTGCCAAATACGAGGAATTTACTCGGCGCAACGGACTGGAAGTGTGCGGAATCGAGTTCATCGAAGACGTCGACGGGCGACTGCTGACGTATGACGTGAACACCAATACCAATTACAACGCGGTCGTGGAAGCCGAGGCACCGCGCTCCGGACCAGGCGAATTGGCCAGGTACCTCAAAGGCCTCGCAGGGTAGCTACGCCGGCCGCCGTCCGGTGCCATGATGGAGGCATGGAACTCGAGGGGCCGCTGCATGCGCACACCGTGAATCACAACGCACCCACTCAAGCCGACATTAACGCTTTCCGGACGCTGGGGGCGGACATGGCCTCCGGCGTCGGCATTGTCTCGACGGTGCATCGCCGGCGCGACAATGCGGCGACGGTCAGCGGGTTCCTCTCCGTCTCCTACGATCCGCCAACCATCGTGATCAGTCTGTATGAGCAGTCGCGCATCTGCGAAGCCGTGACTGGATCGGGGACGTGGGCGTTGAGCCTGCTGACGACCGAACAGCAGGGCACGGCCAACTGGCTCGCGAGTCCCGGCAACCCTGTGGAAGGGCTACTGACTCAGGTGCCGTTCTGCCGGGCCCCCACTACGGGTGCTGCCGTGATGTCCGGTGCGCTCGCATGGTTTGAGCTGAAGACAGTCGCGGTGCATGAGGCAGCAACACATCTGTTGATCGTCGGCGAAGTGCTTGCGATGGGACGTGACGTGCCGGGTTCAGCAGCCAATGATCCAATGATCCACTTTGCCGGTGAGTACGAGCAGCTTCGTCGCTAACTCGACGCCGGAGCCGACGACGTCGGAGCACCCGAGCGTCCTGTCAGTGCCGAAATCGAAGTCCGTGCGTCCCACGCGAAGCTGGCCAGCCAGTGCGATGACATGAAGTCCTCACTCTGCAACCCCTTGAGTCCGGCACGCGCTAGGCGATCCATGGCTGACTCGAGCACAGCCGACGACGACGCCCCACCCTCGCGTAGTGTCCCGAGAATCCGGGCGATCTGCCCGGACCGCGTCAAATTCAACCCGTGCAGGTGCGTCATATGTCCGTCGGTTTCATCGCTGACGCTGACGGTTTGAAGGATCTTGGACTCCTCGTTGAGTCCAGGTAGGAACGCCGTGAACCAGGAGGTGAACTCTTCCGGGTCCAAAGCCGTGCGCATCAGATCTGCTTCCGTCAGCCCGGCAGAGAGGAAATCCTGCCCACTGAGTTCCCACTCGCCGGGCCAGTCAGCGTCCCCTCCGAACCACCGGCGCGCCGCTCGCCCACAAGCCGCCGCAGCCTCAACGCGTCCCAGGACACGGAACGCGTCCAGCAGGTACGCAACGCCGAACGCCGAATTGGTATGCACGCCGTGACGCACCGGATACTCGGTTTTCTCCAACCACGTCACGGTTAATTCAGCGACTGCATCAACACAGTTCTCCAACGCGTGCGACCAGCCGCGGATCTGCTCATCTTGGGACACCGAACACGTAGCCGCCAAACGCATCAACCAGGCCCACCCATACGGCCGCTCCCATGAGGGGTTGCTCAGCAAATAGGCCGCTTCGACGTCGAGCTTGTCCGCCGTGAGGTTTGCAGCCAGCCCTTCTCGCAAGGCCGCGAAGGCAGCTGCGTCCGGGCCGTCGTCGTCCGCTGCTTCCAGCACGCTCACGCCCAGCCAGTGCATGTGGACGCACGAATGCCAGTCGAACGAGGTGAAAAACGCCGGATGGAGAGCTTGCGGCCGTGGATTGTCTGCAGCAAAAGACTGAACGTGGTGAGCCGCATAGGGGTAGGCGCGGCTCAGATTACCCAGCACCACAGAGGCGCCATCTGCTGCGGTAAATGGTTGCAGAGCGTTGTGCATCGAAGGTTGCCTCTCGTGGACGGTGTGTAACGACCATAGGCTGTTGCTATGACAGTTTCGCCGTTGGTCGGCCCAGTTGCAGCTCCTGAACTTCACGTGATGTCGTTCAACATTCGTCGGCCGGTCCGAAACCTCGCGCCTCGCAGCCCTGACCGTTGGTCCTCCCGGGAGCCGCTGGTCCGGCGTCTGCTGACAGATGAACGGCCCACGATCGTCGGAATTCAGGAGGCAATGCCGGAACAGTACGACGCCGTCCAGACAGGTCTGGGATCCGCCTACAACTTTGTCGGTACAGGACGGAGAACCGACGGAACCGGAGAGAGCGACCCACTGTTCTACGACACCGAACGCCTGGAATTGCTTGACTCGGAGCAGTTTGCGCTCTCAGAGACCCCGCACACGCCCGGGTCAACCTCCTGGGGCAACATGGTCCCGCGCATCCTGATCAGCGCCAACTTCCGCGACCTCGCGACCGGCATGACGTTCGTTGCCATCAATACCCATTGGGATCATATGTCCCGTAAATCTCGTCTCCTGTCCGCGAATATGGTCCGTAACCTTGCTGGCACTGACAGTCTCCCCGTCGTCGTGCTGGGTGATTTCAATACTGATACCGGCACCAAACCCTATGAGGCGCTCACCAGGGGAGGGGTCCTTCTGGATGCATGGGAAACGGCCGATGATCATCTCAGCCCTAAATGGGGAACTTTTCCGCACTATCGCGAACCGCAGCTCGGCCGAAAACGGATCGACTGGGTGCTGACCACACCGACTGTTTCCGTGCTGCGGACGGGCGTCAATACAACAACGTACGACGGCGGTTGGCCCTCCGACCATGCACCGGTTCAGGCTGTGCTGCGGTTCGATGGTCCGGCCGGCTTGGGCGGAACCGCTGGAGCCGAGAGGGTGTAGCGTGCCATTGAGGAGGATTTCTCTATGACCACCGCACCTGTCGACGTGTCAGCGCCCGACGCCGAGGCGTTGCCGGCGTCGTACCTTGAAACCTTCGGCGAAGACCGGGGTTACCTCAACTTCGCGAGGTTCGGTCCGCCGTCGTGCGCTGTCGTTGATACCAGCGCACGGCTGATGGAGTCCGCGATGGCCGGGGGAGTCGGAGTGGGCGAGGCGCTGGACGCACAGACGCTCCGAGCCCGCGAGGCGTTCGCGAGGGTCAGCGGGTTTCCGCTCGACCACGTCGCTCTGGTCCCCAATACGTCACTCGGGCTGTTCCAGGCCGCGTTCGGCTTTGAAAGCGGTTCCGTCCTGATCAGTTCCGGGGAGTTTCCAGCGAATCTCTACCCTTGGTTGCGCAACAACAGGATCGGCCGGGCGGGCGTGCATGTCATGGGCGGACCCGGCGTGCACGTGACACCGGACCTTGTGGCGGACGCCATGAGCGCAGATACCGTGGCCGTGGCCGTCAGCGCCGTCGACTTCCGAACAGGCTTCCGGGCCGACCTCGCCGGTATCCGAGACGTTATTGGGCCAGACAGACTTCTCGTTGTGGACGGCATTCAGGCGTTTGGAGCGATCGACGTCGACTGGTCACCCGCAGATGTAGTGGTGGCAGGCGGACAGAAATGGGTTCGAGCTGGCTGGGGCGCGGGCGGCATGGCATTTTCGGAGGCCGGGCTTGAGCGAATCCAACCAGTGCTTGGCGGCTGGACGGGCGTGGAGGACGCGCACGTGTACAACGGGATTGAACATGTTGTGCGCTCGGATGCCACGCGCTTTTCCATATCGAATCTCTCCCCGTTCGCTGCTGGATCTTTTGCCACGGCGTTGGAACTTATTGAGAGTGCTTCCGTCGCCAGTCTCGACGCACGGATCGCGTCCGGTGTGGATGCCCTGATCGGCTGTCTGGACGAGGCCGGGGTAGAGGTGTTATCGCCTCGCTCGCGGGCAGACCGTGGCGGAATCGTCGTCGCTCATGTTCCAGAAGGTAAGGCCGCTCAAGCGCATGCAGCGCTGGAAGCCGAAGGCATCTCCGCCACGCTTCACGGCGCAGACCGCATCAGGCTCTCCGTCCACGCAACAACGTCGCACGAGATGTTCCCGGTGGCTGCTGCGTTGGTGTCTACTTCTGAAGGAGCTTCAAAAACCGGTTGTTGATGTAAAGGCGCTCCCGTCCTTCCGTGACCGATGTCAGTACCTCAGCGTGAACGAGCTTCCGTAGCCACGAACCGGCTGTTTGACGCGAGACGCCGCACCTGGCAACCACATCTGACGTTCGGCAATATGGTTGTTCAAACAACACTTCAAGTAAGTCTGCATTTACCGCGCCCAGGTGTTTACGCAGGAGCTCTCGGAACTCGGTCTGAAGAGAACGTAAGTCCTCTATCTTCGCCAGTGTTAGATCAGCCGTCTGTTGAACGCCTGACAGCATGAACAATAGCCAGTCCTCCCAAGCGCCATGCGAGGTAACGGACAGGAGCAACCGGTAGTAATCATTCTTGTTATCGATGATGTAGCTGGACAAATACAGGATCGGCAGTGCCAAAACGTTGTCGGCAACGAGACTCAATACATTGAGGACCCTACCTGTGCGCCCGTTGCCGTCTTCAAAGGGGTGAATGGCTTCGAATTGGTAATGCGCAGCGGACATCCGGACCAACGGATCGATTCCGGAGTCCGCATTCAGAAAATTTGCCCATTGATCGAGTTTTTCCCTGATGATCGACTCGCCCTCAGGCGGGGTGTAGATCGCTTTATGGGTGATGGGGTTTCCGATGAATGTGCCCGGTAGCGTCCGGACGTCCATGGAGCGCATTTTTATAGTGCTGCAGACCTGTATCGCCGTTGCCGGCGTAATAACTGGTCGGGATCGAAGTGAAGTGAAGGCCTCATACAGAGCGCGGCGGTATTGAAGTGCCTCCCTCGTAGCGGGGTCAGTCGTTTGTCCCTCGTGGCCAGCAAATTTGAACAGGTCATCGCTAGTGGTGACTATGTTTTCAATCTCCGAGCTGGCTTGCGCCTCCAACAACGAGATGGTGTTGATGAGGACTGCAGGGTTGGGCAAGCTGTTGGCAGCTTGGTTCAAAGCAGCAACGGCAGCACGCGCATTGGCCGTCGCTTTGAGGACGGCCCTCGTCTCCAGCATGTCTACATTCGGGACAGCGGGAAGGTTGTTGTATGGCCGTTCTGCATCCCAAAGTGACATGTAAAGAATCTAGTCGCTTCTTCCAAACGTGTAAAGAAATCACAATATTCTGTACACGTTGTCGGAGCTCTGGTGATTTCTTTGTTTTGCCACCGCTGCCTGATTGAGTTGATCCTATGAAGACACTTCACGCGAACGCTGCCCTTGTAGTCATTGATGTCCAGCGGGCCTTTGACGACCCGTACTGGGGTAAGTCCAACAACCCGGCCTGCGAGGAAAACATTGCCAGTCTCATCATGGCGTGGGAGTCAGAACGACGCCCGATCGTCGTCGTGCGCCATGACAGTAAGGACACCGGTTCGCCGTTGCATCCGAGTGCGGACGGGAACGCGCTCAAGCCTTTTGTCGCCGAAACGCATCCGGACCTGCTGGTGACCAAGCACGTGAACTCGGCCTTTATCGGCTCGCCGGATCTCGATTCGTGGCTCACTGAACAGAGAATCCGGCAGATCGTGGTTTGCGGGATCCAGACCAACATGTGTGTGGAGACCACGTCGCGGATGGGCGGGAATCTGGGCTATGAGGTTATTTTTCCGCTGGATGCAACGCGCACGTTCGACATGGCGGGGCCCCTAACGGCCGACGGCGATACTCTCACCGCGACGGCGGACGAACTGATGCATGCCACTGCCGTTAACCTGCACGGTGGTGGCTTTGCCGACGTCGTCACGACCGCTGAAGTGCTGACACAGGTGGCCGACGCGGAGTAGCAGTAGCCACAGTCAGCCCTTGGAGTTCTCGCGCGAGGTGATGTCGAAACTATGTGACTGCAGCTCGGTGAAGTTGCCAACGCTAGCGCGAACGGTGCATTGCGGCGAAATCTGCAGCGCCGTCACAGTAAGCCCTGAGCTGTCCACCGCCAGAGCGCCACCGCAGCCATCGGAAAACCGCAGCCCGGACTCGCCGCCAGTCACAGCTTCGAATATCTGTGATGGTTTGCCGGACGTGGGGCTGACGTAAAACGGGTTGAGCTCATCTGGGCCACTGGCCCACACCGGCACCAGGGTGATCTTCAGCGGACTGGGTGTGACGACGCGAGTCGGGGTACGTACTTCCACGCCTCGCATACGCTGGACGGGGTAGGCGGAGCCCTTGACAGAGGCTCCAGCAGGATGCCCAGGGACGCGGACGCGGATGGTCATACCACTACGTGGTCGTATGACCGGGTGGGGCAGGAAGTGTCGACGTCGTTTGATGGGGAGTTGTTGGCCAGTGTTGAGCGGGATGTGATCCGTCGTCGGGTGGTGGTTACTGATTACACCGGTGCGGGCGGGTTGGCGGTGGATCATGAGCTTGGTTTTGATCGGCGTGGGTTACTGACCTCTCGTACCCGTGGGGGCTGCGGTGTTTCGTGGGAGTACGACGCCGATGGGAACCGTTCGGCTTTCACTGATGCGCAGGGGACTACCACTACCTATACCCGCGATGCCGCGGGGAACATCACATCGGTCGCTAATCCTTTGGTGGGGGAGGCTGCGTTTTCTCATGATGGGTTGGGGCGGATTGTTTCTGCCACGGCGGGGGATCTGGTGCAGGAGTGGATTTATCGTAAGGGGGCTTTGGCTGAGCATTGCCGGGTTGATCGGTCTTGTTCGGGTGGTTCTGATGTGACGTTGATTGGCCGGGATGAGGATGGCCGGATTACGGGTTTGACGCGTTCTGGTCTGGTGAGCCGGTATGGGTATGACGGTGCCGGCCAGATGGTCACCGCCACCACGACCACGACGACGGCGTCCGCTGACTCTGTGGGGGGTTCTCCTCAGGTGTCTGGGCAGGCCGGGGTGTTGGAGTGGGTGTATGACGCTGGTGGGCGTTTGGTGCGTGAAAGTACTGCTGTGGGCGTACGGGTTTATGATTACGACGCTGGTGGGCAGCTTCTGTCTGTGACTGGTCCTGAGGGCGGTCGGGTTGAGTATGTTCATGATGGGTTGGGGCGGCGTACGCGGTTGATTGGTCCTGATGGGTCCTGGACTGAGTATGCGTGGGGCCAGACCGGGTACCTGAGTGGAACCGTTGATCGGTGCGCTGATGGTGTTGAGGTGTCCCGGCATGAGTTGTGGGTTGATGCTCTCGGTGAGTTGGCGTGTGTTGATGGATCGGAGCTGTGGTGGGATACGGCTGCCCCTGTTCCTACGTTGGCGGGGGTCAGTGGTGGTCAGGTTCTTTCTTTGCCCGGCGGTGTTACTGGTGTTGGGCGGGTGTGGACTGCGCCGGGGTGGCGTGCTGCTCGTCCTACTGATCAGGGTGATCCGTGGGCTGTTCTTGGCGCGGGGATTCTCCCGGATCCGGCCCCTGGCAGCGCCACCGGTACTACTGGTAGTGGTGGGTCCCCTGCTGGGTTGATGCTGACTGGTAGCGGGGGTGTTGATGTTGCGGGTTTGGAGTGGCTCGGGGCTAGGGCGTATGACCCTGGGGCGCGGGGTTTTCTTTCCACTGATCCTCTTGCCCCTGTTTTGGGGGCGGGGTGGGATGGTAATCCTTATGCTTATGCGGGTAATAACCCGTTGAATGCTGTGGATCCTTCTGGGCTGCGTCCGCTGACCGATGAAGAGTTGAAGTCTTATGATGGTTCCTCCCGGGGGCGATGGCTGCCGCGGGAGACTGGTGGAAGGACAACTGGGAATACGTCGCCGGTGGCCTGGCTGTTGTTGGCGGGGCGGCGTTGATGTTCGTTCCTGGTGGTCAAATTGCGGGTATGGCGCTGATGAGTTTTGGGGCGGACGTGGTCATTCAAAAGGCGACCACTGGTGAAGTCAACTGGGCGCAGTCCGCGGCCGTTGGGGTTACTGGTGCTGTTGGCGGTGCGGGCTTCGTTGCGGCACGCGCCACGTTGGCGGCTTCATCTGCTGTGGGGCGCTTTGGAGGATATGTGGCGATCAATGCGGGTGTCAACGGCGCTACAGGCGCAGTCGCGGGAGGTGGCGCCCACATTGCCACGAATGGGGGAGTTAAAAGCTGGCGGGGGTTGGCTGGATCGATGGCTGGTGGTGGGTTGAGTGGTGCTATTGGAGGCCTTGCTGGGCCCGCGGGCGGAACCCTCGCTAAGGTTGCTGGGCACAACGCATATTCACTGGCGCGGGGTGGTCAACAAACAGGGCAAGCGTTTGCCCGGCAGACTGGTTTCGGTAGCGGGGGTGCCGTAGTCGGGACCGTAGCTGATAAGGCAATCGCCGGAGAGCAAGTTCATTTTGGAGACGTTGCCTGGTCGGCCGCCTCTGGTGGCTTGCTGACTCACTTGGGCGGCGGGCCCTCTCAATCGAGCACCTTATCGCAGGCGGCCCGGACGAATGTGAGTTCGTGGTCAGGATTGGCTAGAGGGGGGGCAAATGGTTCGGCCCTTGTCCGTTCTGCAGCTTTGGGTGCTGGCGTCGGCGGCGGACTTGACCTAGGCAGATATTTCATTGCTGGTGATTAAGGATACGAGAGATATGCAGAGTTCGCCTTGGCTTCGGGTGTTCATGGGCTATGCGTGGCCACGATTTTTACTTGTGGCAATCGCGGTGATAGTACTTGTTGCGACTATTTCTGCGACTGTCGGGGGACCTCCCCCGTTTGAACTTCTTGTCGTTTTGACGGTTAGTCTTCTGATCGGCGCTATCGTCATGGGTAGTTTCCCTGCGGGGCGAGCCACGATTGTCCTGGCTATTATTGTTGGTTTGCAATTCTTGCTTATGGGGCAGATGTCGGAGCCTTGGTCGTCTTCATCGTCGGTGCTGATTCCTGGCAACGCTGGGGGCGCAATTGTAGGTGACGTGGTCCGCCGCGGGATTGCCGCGAGCAGACGAAAAGTGAGCACCGACGTGTGGGTTGTCAATGACGTGTCGGAGCCGCGGACCGACCTTGCACGGCGTGGATCTTCGGAGGCACTCTTGTCATGGGATAGTGGCGTCTCCGGTGGATTTTCCGTTGCCCGCGATAATGCTCGGTTCTACGCGGTAGGAAACTCAGTGTCGGGTTTCATTGTTCATTGTGCAGCGGATTCTCGTGATGACAAGGAGTGGCGCGTGCTGGGTTCTATCTGCGGGACGGGCGAAACGGAGATCCGTATTCCCTCTGGCCCTGCGTATGCTCCCAGTGGCGTCGTGGTCGATCTTGAAACAGTGGAGGCTGCATTGAGGGGGTTCTTTCACTATCGGGGTCCTGATCCGGGGCTTTCGTGGACGTCGGGGGATGAGGTCCTGGATCTGAGGTTCGGCTAGTTCCGCGCAACTGGGCCTGGTAACGATCCTTTGCGGATTCCGAAGGGGCCCCCGTTCTGAAAAGCACGACCGGACACAGTCCCGACACCGGGGGCGCTGGATCGAAGGCTTCTACAATCGCATTAGGGTGTAAAACAGGCAAAGACAGCAAGATGACAAACGGCAGAAGCTGACCGATTATCTGTCCGCAACTTGCGGACAGTACTGGGTTGAGTGTGTTCATGATGCGTGGGGCCAGACCGGGTATCTGAGCGGAACCGTTGATCGGTGCGCTGATGGTGTTGAGGTGTCCCGGCATGAGTTGTGGGTTGATGCTCTCGGTGAGCTGGCCAGTGTTGATGGATCGGAGCTGTGGTGGGATACCGCTGCTCCTGTTCCTACGCTGGCCGGGATCAGTGGTGGTCAGGTTCTTTCTTTGCCTGGCGGTGTTACTGGTGTTGGTCGGGTGTGGACTGCGCCGGGGTGGCGTGCTGCTCGTCCTACTGATCAGGGTGATCCGTGGGCTGTTCTTGGCGCGGGGATTCTCCCGGATCCGGTCCCTGGCGGCACCACCACTACTGGTAGTGGTGGGTTGCCGGCGGGGTTGACGTTGACCGGTAGTGGGGGTGTTGATGTTGCGGGTTTGGAGTGGCTCGGGGCTAGGGCGTATGACCCTGGGGCGCGGGGTTTTCTTTCCACTGATCCGCTTGCCCCTGTTTTGGGGCGGGGTGGGATGGTAATCCTTATGCTTATGCGGGTAATAACCCGTTGAATGCTGTGGATCCTTCTGGGCTGCGTCCGCTGACCGATGAAGAGTTGAAGTCTTATGATAAATCGGCGGGCAGTCACTGGGAGTATTTTGTTGCGGGCGCAGTTGTGGTTGTTGGCGTTGCTCTGCTGTTTACTGGGGTGGGTGGACCGGTTGGTTTGGCTTTGATTGGTGCAGCATCGGGGGCGCTGATCAGTGGGGGTGTTTCGGTGGGGTTGCAGAAGTATCAGGATGGCGTGGTGAATTGGGGCCGGGTCGGTAAGGACGCTGCCATTGGTGGTGCGGCGGGTCTGGTTGGTGGGGTGGCCGCAGGGCTCATGGCGAAGGCCGCGCCTTCGGTGGTGCAGGCTGGGACGGGCGTAGCGGCGCGGGTATCCCGTGCGGCGTTGAGCAGTACTGGGCGCGGGGCATCGGCTGCGGGGGGCTCCGGTGCAACCTCAAACGTTTTGAACTACGGGTTTAATTATGAAGGTGAAAAGACCGTTATGGGATTTGTTGGGTCAGCTGTCACGGGGGCCGGGACGGGCGTTTTGTTCGGCGTCGCTGGTAGTAAAGCCTCACGTTTTTTCAACGCAAATTTGCCGATCACCCCGGTGTATCGGTCAGGGGCCGGCGCTCATCGGCTCGCCCACAATATTTCGCCATGGACTACTGGGGTGAATGAGTCCGTGAACCGTCTTTCGGGGGGGCGCCCAGGGTTATGTTAACCAGTACATTCGGCCCGGTGCGGATACGTCGACTGAGGCTCTCAGAGCGGCCGCTATTCAAGGTATCGCTTCGGGTTCTAAGGGGCCTGTGGTCGGATTGCACCGGCCCCATGAGCGGGAGACATGAGAAAAGATTGAGGCGACAGGCGAATGCGATGAGCACATCGCCGAGCGAGGAACCTTCAGGGCATCCGTCGGGGAAGTCTCGACGACAATTGTGTAAGCAGCGGTGGATCTTTTTCGGCGGCATGTCCTTCGTGCTTTTAGGGCTTTTAGTGATGATATTCGGTGCATCGGTATTGAGTAGCTATGATGCGCGTCATCGGACGACGATTGAGTGCACTGTGACGGATGCGGACGGCGGGAGAGCGACTGCCGGTGGACGTGCGGCGTCATCGTTTTATCAGGTGCTGATCAGCACTTCCGATTGCGGGACACTAACCTTGATAGAGGGCATTAACCCGTCGAATCGAGAGTCGGTGGCAGCGGAATTATCGTCAGGAGACAGGGTGTCGATTGTGATCGGGGAGGGCACGGAGTCGCTCCGGAAAACCTTTAACACACTGGGTATAACGCCTGAAATCCAATCGTTTGAAAAGATTGACTGATTCCCCGAGACCTGAGCTTTTTCTCACCGTGTTCGGCGTGGTCCTCGTCCGCGGCACTGCTGCCAAGGACCCGGCGCACGCAGCCTAGAGCAGCCGCACGTGCTCCGGTCCCAGATCACTGATCTGGGAGACGCCGAGTAACTGTATGGTCCGGGATGCTTGGGTGGAGAGGATCTCGATGGTCCGGTCCACACCGGCCCGGCCGCCCGCCATCAGGCCGTATAGATAGGCCCGGCCAATGAGCGTGAAGTCCGCACCGAGCGCCATCGCCGCAATGACATCTCCGCCGCTCATGATCCCGGTGTCGAAAATGATGGCCGCTTTCCCCTTCAGTTGAGCGACGACGTCGGGCAGTAGGTGAAGGGGGATGGGCGCCCGGTCCAGTTGTCGGCCGCCATGGTTGGAAATCACGACGCCGTCGGCGCCGTGATCCACGGCTTTCTTCGCGTCGTCGACGGTCTGGATGCCCTTCACTACCAGCTTCCCTTTCCATACCTCGCGGAGCCAGTCGAGGTCGTCGTAGGTGAGGGTGGGGTCGAACATGGAGTTGATGAGCTCGCTCGGTGTGCCGGCAAAGTTGGAGAGCGACGCGAAGTTCAACGGCTCATGAGTGAGGAAGTTGAACCACCACGCAGGCCGGTACGAGGCATCGAGCACGGTCTTCGCGGTCAGCGCCGGCGGGATGGTCATTCCGTTGCGGACATCGCGCAGGCGGGCTCCGGCGACGGCGGTGTCCACGGTGACCATGAGCGTGTCATAACCTGCCCGGGCGGCCCGTTCAATCAGATCCAGGGAGCGGTCGCGGTCTGTCCAGAGGTAGAGCTGAAACCAGTTCCGCCCGTTGGGTGCAGCCTGGGCTACGTCCTCGATCGACGCCGTTCCCATCGTGGACAGCGTGTAGGGGATGCCGGCGTGCTCGGCAGCCTGCGAGCCAGCGTATTCGCCCTCGGACTGCATCATCCGGGTGAAACCCGTGGGCGCTATGCCAAATGGAAGGGCCGACGACGCACCAAGAATCGGCGTTGTCAGGTCCACGGCTGATACATCGCGCAGCACGCCGGGTCGAAATTCGAGATCACGGAAAGACGCCCGCGCCCGCTTCAAGGTGATCTCCTCTTCGGCCGCACCGTCGGTGTAGTCAAAGGGGGCTTTAGGTGTTCGCCGCTTGGCGATGGCGCGCAGGTCCGCGATCGTGTTCGCGCTCTGGAGTCGGTTGCGCGCTGTCGGCAGGGCAGGGGCTTTGAACTTCAGCAGCGGGGTCAGGTCCGCGATCTTGGGTATGCGACGACGCAGGGCGTCCGGTTTACGGGGATTCTGCTGGCTCATCCTTCATGCTAACGCCGAGCGGTGGCCCGGTACATTGTGACTTGCCAACCGCGGGGACCCCTGTGACGATTATAAGGTGACTGCCAAAACGCCCCAGGTGGGTCGTCGATTTAGCGCATTGGTTTCTCGGCTAGGAGCGGAGTCGCCCCATGTGCTGCTCGCCATCAAGGCCGCGCTCGCCGTCGGCTTGGCTTGGGTGATCGCCCCACACATGCCCGGTGTTGCCAATGATTATCCGTATTACGCCCCACTGGGAGCATTGCTCAGCATGCAGTCCACCTTGGTGGGTTCTGCCAAATACGGATTGCAGGTTCTTGGCGGGCTCGCTGCTGGTATCGGGCTCGCAGTTGGTGTGCTGCTGGTGGGTGACCCAAATTTATGGACGATATCCCTAGTGGTGGCTGTCGGCGTCTTGCTGGGAAAGAATCGATGGCTCGGTGCTCCCGGGCAGGAATATCTTCCCATCGCGGCTCTTTTTGTGCTCATCATCGGCGGCCAAGATGCAGAGGACTATTCGATCGGGTACCTCGTACAGATGAGTGTTGGTATCGCCGTAGGGCTCTCGGTTAATCTGCTGATCATGCCGCCGCTCAGTTTCAATTCTGCGATCCTGCAGCTCTCCCAGCTCCGGTCAGCGTTGGCACAGCACATGGAGACGGTCGGCGGGGCACTGACGGAAAACTGGCCGCCGGAGCGGGAAGACTGGGCGAGCCAGAACGATGTGCTGGCTGCAACGGCCACGAAAGTACGCGAGACCGTCCACACTGCGGACATCAGCCGACAGGGGAACCCGCGGGCACGGCTTTATCGGAGAGATATCCCCGGATATTACGCCGACCTTGCGGTGCTAGAGAACGTCACCTTCCACATTCGCGACCTCAGCGAAGTGCTCGCGGGTGCAGTATGGGGTAAACCGTTTCCCGTTGACCTTCCGGCAGCACTGTGCCCGCCGCTCAGCGAGGCGATGTGCGCAGTCTCTGCCGTGCTGCAGGCCTGGAATGACGAGGACGATGCGAACGCGGCGCTAGAAAAAGCAGACGCCGCACTGCAGACTCTCCAACAGAGGATTACGGATCAGCGCACCGAGGATGACGTCCCCTTGAGTGCTGCCTCGACCATTAGCATGTCCCTTCGGCGCATCATGGCAGCGATCCGGCCGCGTCTTGTTGAGGAGGCGCAACCGGACCGCGCTTCGGGCACCTGAAGTTCAGGAAGGGCTAGACGAGCGTTGCCGTGTCGATGACAAACCGGTAGCGGACGTCTGAGGCCATGACACGCTCGTAGGCTTCGTTGATCTTATCGGCGGGGATAA
>JBBPYK010000085.1:0-61783 GCA_038199985.1 Actinomycetales bacterium
CTGGATCGATTTCTACAACGGTAGACGCCGGCACAGCTACACCGGCTATATGAGCCCGGACGCCTACGAAGTACTCTGGAACGACATCAACAATCCGCTCCTTTTCACATAAGACCGGTGGAAAAAGCGGGACCCCTATCACTGGACTCCTACCTGGGGACCCAACCACCCCAACTGAAACAATCAACGGCAGACTCGAACACCTTCGCAGGTCTGCTCTTGGCTTCCGCAACCTCACCAACTACATCGCCAGATCATTACTGGAATCCGGAGGATTCAGACCCGAACTACACTCGCAATTCTGAAGAGCCAGAAATGGATGCGCGCCAAAAGTCTGTCGGTACAACGTTCCGCGGTACTCATTTCATCATCCGCTCCGGACGAACTCGTGGAGGCCATCGAGCGTCGTCGGACGCATTCGGCTACGTAAGGGTTTACTTTGGTGCGAGCTCATCGATGGTGATTGCCGCGTTGACGAGCGCAAGGTGACTCAGCCCCTGCGGGAAGTTACCGAGAAAAGAGAGGTCCGTCGGATCGATCATTTCCGAGTAGAGCCCCACATCATTAGCCAGACCTATGAGCTCGTTCATCATCGTGACCGCTTCATCATGTCTGCCGACGCAGGCAAGAGCGGACGCCATCCAGAACGAACATGCGACAAATGCTCCCTCCTCCGCATCCATCCCTGTGTAGCGATAAAGCAATGCGCCTCTGCCAAGCTCTGCCCGAATAGCATCGATAGTCGCCGACATGCGCGGCCCACGGTCGAACCCACTAGTGGCATGCAACAGTACGGCCGCGTCCAGCTCATCACTTCCGGGGTAGGTGACATAGCTTTGTCTTGCCTCAGACCAACAGTTCTCCTCCACCCATTTTTTGATGCGCTCGCAGACAGAACTCCAACGAGCCGGTTCGCCGCTGATTTGGCCAAGCTCGCAGAGTCGCAGAGCGCTGTCCAGCGCCTGCCAGCACCCCATTTTTGAAGCGGTGTAGTGGTGCAGATCAGGTAGCTCCCACAGGCCAGAGTCCAACTCTTCCCATACCTCGCATACATGATCCGCAACGGCCGCCAGCATGTTGCGCGTGTGCATGTCTAGCACGTTACCTGCTTCAACATAGACGCGCATGACGTTCATCAGGTCGCCGAAAATCCCAAGTTGAAGCTGCGTCCTCGCATCGTTGCCGACGACGACTGGGCCGATTCCACGCCAGCCCGGCAAGTCCTGAGCCTCCTCCGCTTCAGGAGTTGAACCATCAAGACGATAGAAGATGTGCACCTTCGAATCGTTCTCTCGGATCGCTTGGATGAGCCAGGAGATGGCCTGATGGGTTTCCTCGCGCAGACCAAAGCGAACCAGAGCATGAACTGTGAACGTGAGGTCACGCACCCACGCGAACCGATAATCCCAGTTCTTTCCACCCTTCAAGTTCTCCGGCAATGACGTTGTCGCGGCGGCGGCGATCGCGCCGCTGCGACTGTGGATCAGCAGTTTCAGCACAAGGGCACTACGCTGCACTGCTTCTGCCCAAGGTCCGTCGTAGCTGAAGTCCGTTGACCATTGCCGCCAATTATCGATGGTACGTCCGAGACCGATTGCGGTCAGATCCGGGATGGGCAGGTGCAATGGCTCGTTTCTGGTGCCCGCAACGACCAGCATGTGGTGAGAGTTCGCTGACGCCGTGAAAGTGCCGGCGAGGTTGCTCTCACCTTCTGCAGGTCCGTGGTTGCTGCCCTCCACTGCGAGCATAAGATCACCGGCCCGGATGATCTTGCCGTGGGTGGTCACTTCCACCCCCGGAGTGGTCGTAGCGAAGCGTGTGCCGGCGGTAACTTGCCAACGAAATTCCACAGAACCGGCAATGCCATCAATTCGTCGAGCCAGCTCAACCCAGGGCAACTCGCCTGCAAGGCCAGTGACAAGGGCATCCGTTACTCGTGCGACCCCGCTAGCAGTCGTGTAGGTCGTTTCCAGCACATTGGTCTGCGGCAAATATCGGCGCGTGAGTGAGAACTTTTCCACCGGTGCGAGTTCAATGGACCCGCCTGACGCTGCATCCAGCAAACGTGCGAATACGGGTGTTGAGTCGAGGTCAGGGATGGGCAGCCAGTCGATGGAACCATCCAGTGCAACAAGCGCAACTGTGCGACCGTCGCCGATTGCGGCGTACGACCGCAGCGCCACATAACCATGACGACGTTCCTGATCATCCATAAGCTCACCCAACTTGTCTCCCTCAGTTGTTTCCCTAGTAGATGAAGATGTCCAACCACGACCGGTTGTGCGCATGAATCAGCACCAGGAATAAGACAAAGTCGAACAGGAGGTGCACACACACAATGTAGGACAGCGACTTGGTGAGTTTAAAGATGTAGCCCTGCACCAACGCAAAAAGGTAGATGAAGACCGGACCCCAGCTGTGAAAGCCCAGCTCCCACAAGAACGAGGTGAAAAGCACGGCCTGCAGCACATTCGCCAACCAATCCGGAAAATGGCGGCGCAGCAGCGCGAAAGTTGTGCAGATGAAGAACAGCTCGTCCCAGATACCTAGTACGTTGGTGCCTAAGAAAAGCCGGGCGACGCCGTCGGGCTCGGAAACTGCCGGCCAATTCTCATAGACGCCGGTATTGATCATGTAGACGGGTAGTAAAAGGTAGCCGATGACGACGACGGCGGGCAGAGACCACTTCTCCACCCGGGTCCATCGCTGCCCTGTGCGGATAGGGAATCGAATCGCGTGGTCACGGTAGCCGTAACGTGAGACCAGGTACGGCACTGCGACGGCGAGCGCCATCGCAGTGCCCATAGTAAACATGTGTGCCATCGCGATATCCGTGGTGATGGGCACCAAGCTCATCACCGTGACCCCAAAAGCGATGAGAGCCAGATCCCGCAGCAAAGACCGGTCTGCGATACCGGCGAGCACCAACGCGACGCCGAGCATGCTGTAGCCGAGAATCGGCATTTGTAGGGCGAAGAGGGCGAATCCCGCCGCTGAGACCAATATGCCAGCGGTCAGTTTCAGCGCAGCGGTTGGTCCGCCCGCGCGCGAACCCTCAGGAACTACCCGCGAGTCCGCGGATTCGTTGGTCTCGGTGGAAACCGGTTGTTGATCCTGAGCCATCCGCCCGCCTCTTCTCATCTGTTGGCATCCTTCGTCTGAGCCTGTCGGGCCGCATCGTCGCACGTCCTCAATAGCTTAGCTCGGGGCAGCGGACGCTGACCTATGATGAAGCAATGTCTCGGGGAATCGGAAATGTGCTGAATCGTGAGCGAGCGGCGTTATTGGCGACTGCGTTCACGAATGGTCCGGCCGAACTTATTGATTTCCTCATCCCGTTGTGGGCGGGAATAGCGCTCGGCGCAGAGGCCTCACAGGTTGGCTTCTTAGTCGCGGCTGAACTGATCGTGTCCGTCTTGGCACGGCCGATCGCCGGCTGGTTAGCCGATATACGAGAGCGTCGCAGCCTTGCCGGCATCGGAGCTATCATCTATGGGCTCTCCTGCTTCGGCTATGCCATTGCCGACTCCATGGCTATCGCCTATGCGGCGGCAGCCCTTGGAGGTGTGGGAGGAGCCCTGCTGTGGGTTTCCCTTCGCGCCATCATCAGTGAGCGCCTCCACGTGGATTCCGGTGTTTTCGCCCGCATGATGTCGGTGCAGGAGACGGGCGCGTGGGTGGCCTTCGTTGTCGGCCTCCTTCTGCTGGCACAAACCGACCTCTTCGCGACTGTGTTTCTGGCGTGTGGGGTGGCCTGCGTTATTGGCGCGATTGCGTTGTTCAGCAGCCCGAGCCGGGCAGTCAACGCTGGATCCGATCCGGAAGCAACGGAGTTGAGCGGCCAACGTTCCCGAGCAGTGGCGCTGCGGTTGCGGCCGATGCTTATCACTGTTGTGATCACCGCGTTGGCTGAATCAGCAGTAGCCATCTTGCTTCTGCTGCATCTACAACGCGGATTCGGCCTTGGGGTTATTCAAACGGCCTACGTATTCCTGCCCGGGGCGATTGCCATGGGAGTACTCCCACCGTTCCTGCACAAAGTGGTTCTGCGGATCGGGCGGCGCCAAGCGATGGTTGCCGCGTCCGTGTTCAGCGGACTCTTTGCACTGTCACTTGCTTGGGCACCGAATCCGGTGGTGATCGCCGGGCTATGGATCCTATGCGGCGTCGCTTGGGCGGTGCTGATGCCGATAGAGCAATCGGTGATTACTGAGGCGGCCCCCGAGCAAGTGGGCCGGGCTATGGGCATTTACACTGCTGCCGGGCTGGTCGGTGCCGCCATAGGCGCTTTTGCCGCCGGACTTTTGTACGAGTTCAGTTCCTGGCAGGCAGCGTGTCTGGTAGCTGGGGCAATTATTCTCTCCGGAGCGTTCCTCGGCCCGTGGGCCGTCAGGCGGCTGGGGGTAGAAAACTTCCCGACCGAGCATCCCGCAACAATCCCGACTCCTTAGTTGAAACGGCTTCGACGCGGACCCGGCTTTAGACCGACATCAAAGACGCGCTTATGGAAGAGTGGCATCAACAGTCAACATGGGGGTGGAAAGCGATGATATATAGACGTTCGCGTGGGATGGCAGTTGCCGTCCTGCTCGCAGCAGTCTTGCTCACTGGATGCAGCCCTCAGGAGCCGTCGGGGAGCGAGAACCTGTCATCATTCAGTTCCATGGTCGGAGCTTACGACGCCGTCGATCAGATTCTCGGCTGTGAAGCCGATGCCGTTGGCGAGCCGATTGTTCCAATGGGGGAAAGCGGTCAGCTGACGTCCGAGCAGAGGCTCTGCTCCGAGAATGTTCAGGTAGACCTTTACCCGGATAAGAAGTCTCTTGAGCAGAGCTACAAGATCTGGGCGGATTCGAGTCAGGGCGAAGTTCGACTCGTGTGGGGCAAGAATTGGATGCTTGTGGACGTGACTGGCGCGGTGACAGGCGAGCCGACAGGGTGGGACATCGAACGGTTAGCAGAGGAACTGAACGGCGAGTACGCGGCTGTCGGCTCGTAGCAGAAAACGCTTTGCCCTCAGTGGTGCCTTAGAGCGCAGATCGTCGTCCAATCCGTCGCTGAACAGTCTTTAGTTGCATCACCAAGAATCGGCTTGTACTGACGAGCGACTGGTTGACATTCACCCCCGGAGGAAGTCAACACTCGTCTTGTGGCAATCCGAGTCATTTCCGATCAGAACTGCGGGAATGCGCCTCGCCACGAAATCACACGCCGCCTCGCCGTCGCACTGGCAAGCATTGATGCCACAGAACTTGAATCGCTGTTATCGCCCGACGCGGAGTGGAACATTCTTGGAGAATTGTCGTGCAATGGCATCCCTGCGATTCTCGAACATGCGGAATCGGCTTCCGCAGCTATCGAGCTTCGGGTTCTCTCGGTGATCACACACGGACGGGAAGCAAGTATCGAGTGCGCTGTCCGGTACGACGACGGTCACATCGTAAACTTCTGTCACGTGCTTCGATTCGCAAACACAGCCAAGACTGCGGCGATCACGAAGATTCGCACCTACCAGGCACATTCAGCCCTCTGATTGTCATTGCCGCAAACTGGACGGAGTGCGACGAGTGCTGGGATGAATGATGCTTTCCCGGGGTGTCGAGCTGGCTGAAATGCACGCAATGAGATTCGGATTTTCACTCGATCGACGTACTACGGAGTTTCTGATGCACTTGGGCAACATGGTCCAACTCTTCCGGAGCCCAGTCAGATATGCAGCGCCCTAGACTGACTTCATGAGCACTCGTGGAATTGTTCGTTTCTGGAACGACGAAGACGGCTGGGGTGTAATCGACTCGGCTGAAACTCCCGGTGGATGTTGGAGTCACTACAGCGTTCTGTCGGTAACTGGCTTTTCGACCCTAAGCTCGGGACAAGCCGTCGAGTTTGATTGGGAAATGGGTGAGCAAGATGGATACGGCTACAGGGCGCTTTTCGTTCAGGCGGGTAAGAACACCTGACCGGAACAGAGAAACGTGTCGATCACTGGTCGCTTACCGAGACCACGCTCGTAGGTATCCGTCGGTCAGTAGGGGATCAAATGGCTCGGCAGCTGGAGTAGCTGAGGGTTTCGCCGTTGCTCGATTCGCCGTCAACCCCGGAGAAGAGAACTTACGCGCCTATGTGCCAGCCCCAGTTCGTAGCATTGTTGACCGCATAAGGACTGAGCGCCGGGCAACTCTTGAATGTAGCACTCGATGATTGGGAGAAACGGCGCTTCGGCCCCTTCCGACGGTCGAGGGGGCCCACTTCCCAAAAGTCGTAGGCCTATTGCTACCTGGGCTTTGATGATCGCAGCGCTGGTCGCGATCCTGCTGCTACCTGATTGGGCAGAAACAGGTGAACTTCGTTCGATCTGGCTGTTCGTTGTCCCTGTCCTCCTCGGACTGATTGGCGCGGTTGTCGCTTTGAAGACTGGACACCGCTGGTGGGCGGCCTTTTCAGCGGTATGGGGATTTGTTCTCATACAACTGCTCGTTGTGACGATCACACTTATATCTGGATCCTAGAACGTGTCTTGCCCCTAGGCACCTTCAAATGATGGCCGTATGGGGACGCCTTCAGCTCTAGTAGCGACGTCGCCTAGCCGCGTTTGTTACTCCATACCGCGAGGAAGGGCATCGATCAGCCACTGGCCACTTCCGCCGTCGTCTCAGCGGATTGACGAATATCAAGCACGAACTGGTAGCGGTATAAGCGCAGCGAACGATGTTAAGGCCGAGTGCTTCGACGGTGAATACCGTGGTTTGGTCAGAACGCGCAGGTAGCGTTGGGTACATCGCGGTCCCTCAGTACTTTGCACCGAGTCCCGAGACGAACGGCACTATGGTGCGCTCGACGAGCAATTGACGTTCTGATTGAGGCACCATGAGGCACTGGACAGTGACTCCGTCGATCAGCGCAAAAAGTTGCGAGGAAGCGTGGTCCGAGAGGCCTTTGTCCATGAACCATCGACGAAGTTCCTGATCGAGCTGCGCGGAAGTAGCAGCCAGTTCGACATCAACGGCTGAGATGGCGGCGTAGGCGAGCCATACGCGAGCGCGGCGTTCCCGGCGATCGTCTAGCGGCAGCCACTGCTGCACAAAGTCCATTAGCGTGGTGGGCTGTGCGGCCACCACGTCTGCGAGGAACTGTTCTCCCGCGTGGTCGAAGGCTGCACGTACCAGTTCGTTCTTGGTCCGGTAGTAGTACTGCACTTGTGCCGGAGACACATTCGCTGCCGCAGCAACACTGCGGATACTGAGAGCTCCGACTCCTTGCTCAGCAAGCACTGTCAGCACGCCGTCGAGAAGGCGAGGAAAGGTCATTAGTCTTGCGGCTGCCTCGCCTGGATCATCGACCGCCATGTCGCAGCGAGCTCGATGACTCCAAGCACCGCGATCACCATACCCACCTGGCGCAGACCGATGACGGGAGTTTCGACGTCGAGAAACGCAAAGAATGTCATCAGTCCCCCGATGATCATGACTGCGCCAACAACAAGTTGCCATCCATGCTTGCTCATGTTTTCTTCCTCATCTGTACAACTGTATGGTACGAACGTACAGGAGAGTGATGTACTGGTCAAGTCAGCCACAACTCCTTTTCTGCAGCGAAGGCAGCATGAACCATCCAGGTCCGAGAACCAATGCCCTAGAGTGCAAGACAGGAACGAGTCCGCCTCTTCAAAAGTCCTCCGTCCGTACGTGCAGCACTGCGGTCTCCCTTTCGACGACGAGTTTCTCGATGTCGACCCCATGCTCTGGATCTTCAAAACTGAAGACCCACCTTGTAAATCGTTGGCCCCTGGCGGGTGTCCTCTGATTGACTAGTCATGTGATCAGGGAAGCGCGGCGAGAGGACCTTCCGAGAATTCGGAACATCGAAGTCGCAGCAGGCGAAGTATTTAGAACCGTCAACATGGCTACGATTGCTAACGACTCGCCGCCAGACTTGGCTGACCTAGACGTGTACCAGCGAGAAGCCAGAGCGTGGGTCGCAACGGACTCAAACAATGAACCGGTTGCTTACATTCTGGTTGACGACGTGGATCGGCATGCTCATATCGAGCAGGTAACGGTCCACCCCACTCATGCCCGCCAGGGCCTCGGCCGGTTACTCATCGAAGAAGTGGCACGTTGGGCAGTGACACAAGGACTCGACGGTATGACGTTAACGACCTTCGAAGAAGTTCCGTGGAACGCTCCTTATTACACGCGCTTAGGCTTCGTTCGGGTGCCTGCATCTCAGTGGTCGCAGCGTATGTGTCGAATCGTGCAAAAAGAAGGTGCCAATGGTCTCGATGCTTGGCCACGTGTAGTCATGAAGAAAGTGTTGACGACGGCTGATCCGCGCGGGCCGTAGTTGTAGCCTAGGATCGTGCCGAAACTTAGGAAATCGCTCATCCCACTCGATGCCTTGGTCGTCGGCACGAGCACAATAGTCCCGGATGCAACCCGACCGGTCGCTGCGATAATCGACGATGACTCGACAGTCAGTTGGGCCGTATGGCCCACAGCTCCCCTACCTGCGCGTGCTATCGGCCATGTGAGCCTTTGGCCAACGTCGAGGGGCGCTTGGGTCATCTACGAGACCGAAGACTCGGAAGAAGCCGACGACGTAATTCAGCGATCAGCTGTTTTTGTCACACCTCACGGCGTCACCATGACCTACGATCTAGGCGCAGGCCAGCTTGTAGGCGCCGATTCGGGCGGCTTGTGGCTTGGTGACCCACGGGACGTGTCCACCTGGATGGAAGCACCCGATTGTCCTGAGAAGCCCACGGACATCACCGACTTCGAGCATTTGAATCCCGACGATTTGGAGTGGGTGCCTGCAGAGCCGTTCTGGCATAGCGACTTCCCGAACTATGGACGTTGTGCTGATGACGATTTTGCGGACATTAGTGGCGCCGGGAACGATCAGATGGATGAGGTTGAGCCCGCTCTACCGTTGCCAACCCCGGCAACCGAACTCGTACGAATCCATGCCGACGGCGGACGCTCCGTGATCCGCGTTGATCACCTCGCGCACCGGGTGGACTTTAACGGAACGCAGCTCACACTGCAGTACTACCCCACTGGACCACGGCAGGTCCTGGATCATCAAGGGCCCGGCTGGATCGTCTTGTACGAAGCTCGCGAAGTCACTATCAATGTGAGCAACGGGCTACCTGGCACTATCGAGACGGAACAGCTTACATCACAACCCGTGATCACCGAGGATGAGGACGCGTACGAGTACGAATATGAGCGGCAGCAGGCCGCGATCACGACATGGCGGGATTGCTTTGATCTAGATGGGGTCGACCACACGGACTGGCCCCTGACGAGCTTGCCCGATGTGGCGCGCACCGCCGCAATCGGCAAGCTCCGCGCCCAATTCGACGACCTCGAGATCCCAAGCATCGTATGGACGAGAGACCACCCAACACTTCGCAGGGCGAAAAGCGACTATCGAAACGTAAAGATCACCGACGAGGGGACCTGGCCCGCAACGGTTATCGTCGTGTCTTTTGAACACCGTACTGTACCCAGCCTCCGCCTGCGCCGGAGTTACCGAGTGTTCAATGACTCAGGACATCCGCGTGCCTGGGCCCACGTCACCGTTCAGCTAGATGAGGACCTCAACACGGGCGATATTCCGTCCCTCTCCAACGCTATCGACGGCGTTCTCGACATCTAAACACCACAATCAGGCGCATCCGAGTGGTCAACGCGGTAGCGGGCTAAGTTACTTTGCGCGCTTCTCACCCATGCCCACGCGCCAATTCAAGATGACCACCAGCACGGCTGTAGCGGGCAGAGTCCCGAGCACCATCAGAATCGCGCCCACTAACCAGAGGCCGGACTCATCCGAGCGTGACGCCGTAATAGCAAACGCGGTAGTGAAGGCCGCCGGCATAATGAGGATGACCAAAAAGGGTTGTAGAAACCTATTGCCGATCCAACCGAGCACGATCCACGATGCAGCGCATCCGATAACCTGCCAAAGCTCGTAGGGCCCCGAGGTCGAACCCGATACCGGGTCAACAACATACTGGTTATCCCAAGCAAACCACCCCCACCACAGCCCCGCGCTGATGACGGTAAAGCCTACGACCGCAAGGGTGAACTGGGTCCGGCTGAGGCTGTATTTGCGGTCGGATCGCATAAATTATCTTTCGAGTTGGAATTGCGTGATGCAACGGTTGAGGCAAGCGCCTCACGACGCGATTATATAAGGACGTGGAGGCCGACATCGGCGTCGAAGCGACCCGCGGTGGCGTCGGAAGCCCACTTGAACGCGGCGACCTAGAATTCTTGTTCGGGAGTACCTGTCGGCCGTTAATGATGGAGAGCGTGTGAACGCGCCGTAGTCGGCATCAAGCGGCTACGCCCCGCTCTGCCCTGACCCGAATGACGGACTTTCCCCGTTTGATCCTGCAACGGCTGGCTGACCACGTCACGACGATCGCGAAGACCAGCATGATCACAAGCGACATCGTTAAGTCTGCAACGCCCAACTCGGTTGCATTGACGTCGACGAGACCGATCGCGCCAAGGACAGAAATGGCGCAATTGTTCACAATGTGCAGGGCAATTGCCGCTTCCAGACCTCCGGTCCGCCAACTCAGCCATCCTGCCACGATGGCGAAGACTGCGACGTCGATCATGCCGAAAAGTTCATAGTCGTGGCCGAGAACAAAGAGCGGTACCGGGAGTGCAATAGCGAAGACGGGGTGACGGAGCCAGCCGCCTATGGTTTGCATCAGATAGCCGCGAAAAACGAACTCTTCGGCAGCAGCTTGGAAAGGCACGAGCAGAACTGTAATGGCGATAATCGTCCACAACTGCGGATTATCAAACGTTGGTTCCACAGACTCCCCACGAAAAGCGACAATGGCCAAGGATGTGAGATAGCCAGCGCCGAAGACAGCAACGGCGAGGCCCATGCAGCGAACAAGCCAGCTCCATCTGATTCTCCCCGTGACGGAGGACAGCAGCCCTACAGGCTTTGCACCGAGGACGCGCGTCGCAATTAACAGCGCCGGCAGCATCAACATAATGGAGATCATCGTCATGGCGAATGTGAACGGATCGGTCATGTCCAACGTCTCAGGATCGCGAAGAAATTCTTCCATCGCGTTTTCGAACGTGGGATCGGCTAGAGCCGCTATCGCCATCCAAACAAAAACGAGCAGTAGTAAGAATGCATAGATGGTAGTCGTAATGACACCCACGACGGCGGGCTTCCACCATCGGTAGCCACTCGAGGTGCGACCAACGCGGTGAAAGGCAAAGGTTTGAGTGTTGCTTCGCTCAGTTGGATCCGCATCGTGCGTTTCGCTGTTCATCATCATGGAATCAATACTGGCGAGCTAATTCAACGACCACATCCTTCCAGGGCATCGGAAGTGCGGACCTTAAGGACCAGGACCGCGTCATCCTTTCGGTCGATGCTGACGACTGTTCGCACGAACTAAAGTCGCTTAGGTGACCAGCACACTTTCCTCGATTCGTCCCCGTGCCCGCCGCAAACAGGTATGGGGAAATCTTTGGAGGATGCTGCTTATCCTCTTTGTCGGTGTATCGGCATTCTTCGTCGTGTACGCCGAAGCCACCGAATACGTAGACCCCAATGGAGTTGGCTCCTTATTTTTGTTCGGGCGGATGGTACTTGATTTTGCTTTGGGGATGGCCGCTTTCGTATTGTTCCCGTTTCGACACCGAGCACCGCTGGCCGTCGTCGTTGCCATTGTGTCAATCTCAGCGGTATCGTCGCTGGCAGCGGGCGCCGCAATTTTAGGGATCGTCTCCATCTCAACGCGGAGACGCTGGCGAGAAATCCTGCTCGTTGCGGTCATCTGTAGTGGCGCGATGTTCGTCGGTGAAGCGGCATTTCCTACTCCTGATCGCCCACCTTGGTGGCAACTCATCGGCATCACCATCGTCGTTCTCGGCATCTTTGTCGTAGCGGGAATGTACATCGGGGGGCGCAGACAACTACTCACGGCACTACAGGAACAAGCAGACAGCGCCCGGCGGGAACAACAAGCTCACCTGGAACAAGCCCGAGTAAGCGAGCGCGCCCGCATAGCCCGAGAGATGCATGATGTGCTGGCCCATCGGCTCTCGCTCGTTGCTCTGCATGCTGGTGCGCTGGAATATCGCCGAGATCTCTCCACAGAGCAAACGAAGGTAACCGCTGGTGTCGTGCGTGACAATGCACACCTCGCCCTTAGTGAACTTCGCGAAGTACTTGGTGTTCTGCACGACCCAGTCACAGCGGAATCCAGTCAAAGAACCCTCCCACAGCCCTCCCTCGCACACCTCACTGGCCTCCTCGATGACAGCCGACTAGCGGGAACCCCAGTAACTCTTGAGATCGATCCGGATATTGCAGGAACGATTGATTCATTAGCTGAAACCCAGGGGCGTCACCTCTACCGCATAATTCAGGAAGGCCTTACTAACGCGCGCAAACACGCTCCCTGCCAACCTGTCCTACTGCATATTGGCGGGAAATGTGGCACACAGGTCACCCTCGAAGTCAGCAATTCCACCCTTCCCGGGTCGAGCTCCCCACCAGAGAATCGGACGTCCGGCCACGGCCTCATAGGTCTGAGTGAGCGAACTCGACTCGCGGGCGGCGAACTTACCGCAGGCGAAGGCGAACATGGCGTCTTCATGCTGAAAGCATGGTTGCCATGGAAGAGTTGAAGGTACGCATCCGCGTGGTTCTCGTCGACGACGAAGCCCTCGTTCGTGCAGGGCTACGGCTAATCCTCGAAGGCGATCCAGCTATCGAAATCGTGGGGGAAGCTGCGGACGGGAACGAAGCAATACGGACCGTGAGGGATGTCGAACCCGATGTAGTTTTGATGGACATCCGAATGCCGAATTTGGATGGCCTGACCGCCACCGAGCGACTCCTCGCCGAGCGGCCAAAACTCAAAATTATTGTGCTTACCACCTTTGACACAGACGAACTCGTCTTTGGCGCGCTACGACTGGGCGCACACGGGTTTCTTCTCAAGGACACCCACCCGGAAGAACTCGTTGACTCAGTGTGTAAGGTCGCCGCGGGCAGGACTATCCTTTCTCAGTCGATCACCACGCAGCTCATCGCAGCCACCGCGGGTCACCCCGAACCTCAACGCCGTTCTGCTGCCGCCGCACAACTCAATCTGCTGACCGAGCGTGAACGGGACATCGCAATCGCAATCGCCCAAGGGCTCTCGAACGCCGAGATCGCGGCCGCGTCCTTCATCAGTGTCGCCACAGTCAAGACTCACGTCGGCCGAATTCTCGACAAGCTCGCTGCCAATAACCGCGTTCAGATAGCGATCTGCGTCCATACCGCACAGAAGTAGAGCGATTCGCTGGAGATGCTTCCCAGCGTCGGGGATATTCATCAAACGCTTTCCGAGCACGAACATGTGGCCACAGCCTTGCGCCGTGGTGCTCCGGATCTAGGTTTGCCTCATTAGCGTCGCTTGAACCGGCTGGGATATCTACCGACTGCTAGCTGGTTCTCTGCTTGGACGCTCAGAAAGGATATCTCCCGTGATCAGAGAGCGGTCGTAGGCGACCTTGCCCTCGTTCTCGAGCAGAAGCTCACGAGATAGAGCGTTTCCTGTGCGTTTGTCCCGCTGCGTTCTGTAGATACAATTGTGGCGATACACGTCGCCGTCGTCCTCGTAGAAGTAGGCGTCGTCTTCGTTGATATGGAACTTCGTCGGAAGTTCCGCGTCAACCCGTAACTCACCGCACAGGTGTTCGTGTGTGGTGCTCACGCGGAACTGGAAGGTATACGGGGTGGAGTTCTTTACCTGATAATCCAGATAATTGAAGACGATGGACGTTCCGGTGCCCCAAGGGATCTGACGGTTGAAGTCTGGGAAGAGATCCAGACCGTTGTGATGATGATGTTCGACGACGGTGAGTGGACTGTGCAGCACCATCCAGTGCAGCAGGTTCGTGAACTGGCACATGCCCCCGCCCATGCCGCGCGCCGGTGCGCCGTTGCTGATTGTCATGCCCTCGCGGTATCCCTCCTTTTCCGAGCAGCGACCGGCAAGGGCCCAGAACGAGAAGACTTCTCCAGGCCGGATAAGGATGCCGTCGATCTTCGGTGCGGTTAGTCCGAGGCTGATGGCTTTGTTGTCTTGGAGCGCGGGATCCACAGTGCCAAGACGACGTCGAATGAGGCTGTTGTGGCTGTACACCAGAACAGGAAGGGATGACTGCGCCCGCTGTAGAGCCGTCTTCCGTCTGGGCGCGAAGTTCCGCACATGCCGCTGCAGGATCATCCGTTCTGAGGCGATCCGGTACGTCATTGGCGATATCTCACCGAAGAGTCTGCGAACCATGCGCCCCCCTGTTTTGATACTACGCCGATACAAAGACCATCTGCGCAGCCTTAACAAGGGCAGTCTTCGTAATATCCAAGCTGGTTTCCCCAGGGGTCAGCGAAATCGACGAAAGCAACTACGCCACGCAGGGACGTCACGGATGTAACCTAGACGTCGTTCTCGACGAGACTAGCATGCGCTGCCCGTACATCGCGGACACTGAAACGAATCTGGTTCAGAAGCCGCCGGACTTCGACGGGCACCAGAAACTCAACTGTGGCAACCCTGTTTCCTCCGCACATTCGGCGTGCGGCGAGCTGTCACGCACCTTGCCCCAGCCGCGTTGCTTCTGGAAAGCTGTCCACCATGATCGACTCCAATCCGAAGGCAGACCTTCATCGATACCTACAGAGTGGCCGGGAGGATGCATTGTGGAAGCTCGAAGGGCTTTCGGAGTATGACCTTCGGCGTCCCCTAGTTCAGACTGGCACCAATCTGCTCGGTTTGATTAAGCATTTGGCTGGCGTCGAAGCTGGATATTTCGGCGAGACTTTCGGACGACCGCTCGATGAGTCGCTGCCTTGGACAGATGACGATGCCGATACGAACGCGGACATGTGGGCAACTCGTGATCAGTCCCGTGACTCGGTCGTGGACTTATATCGTCGCGTCTGGGCACATTCCGATGCCACCATCAAGGCGCTTTCATTGGACTCCGCTGGTCACGTGCCGTGGTGGAGCGATGCTCGCAAAGAGGTTACGCTGCACCAGATCCTGATACACGTGATCGCTGAAACCCATAGGCATACCGGACATGCCGATATAGTCCGCGAGCTCATCGATGGGACCGCTGGACTGCGAAATGGTAACGACAACATGGCACCAGGGGACTCGACTTGGTGGAAGTCGTACAGAGCCCGGGTCGAGGATACTGCGCAGGAGTTTAGAGAATCGTGAGCGCGCCCACCGGGCAGACCCGCGCACCGCGTTCGACAGGCTAGATCGTCGCCCGGGAAAGAGCGGCGCGGGCGCGTGAGAGCATGCCTTCGATCACTTCAGTCTTGGCCGCGGCGTAGGCATTCATATCCGTCCAGTCATGGGTTAGGAGTTCACGTTTCGTCCGAGCGTAGAGCTCTCTGTCCGCGGGCTCGTTTCGTAGCCAGCTGCGTAGCTGGAGGTAAGCGTCAACACTCGGATGACAGGCTTCAAGCAGATGAACTTGGACATCGCGAGTCGGTGTTCTGACCATGCGGTGCCCCGGTTCGCGGACTCGTAGCTCATATCCAGCTTTCAGAAGCGGATTGAGATAATCTTCCTCCGCGGTGATGTCTGCGACCGTCGCGAGAATGTCAATAATGGGTTTTGCCGCCAGCCCTGGTACCGACGTTGATCCAATATGTTCAATTGATAATGCTTGCCTGCCCAATGCTCGTTGAATGCGAACCAGCTGTTCGTCAAAAATGAATGGCCAGTTTGAGTCATACTCCACGAGGGTGAGTCTGCGTTTTTCGATGCCGCCTATAAGTTCGGCTTTGGTGACATCGGGACGACGGGGCTTGGATTCTGGCCGGGTAGGCATCGGCTTAGCCTATCGCTTGATGTAGGGTCGTGGATCGTTCTTCGTGCGGGACGGCATCCGCGGTCGCCATGTCCTTGTGCCGCAAGGGGACCGTTGTGATAAAGCTATGCGAGCTCGATCCAGTACCTTCTGACCTTCGGATTCGGCGTGTCAGACTCATTCTCTTGTACTCCACCTTGGCTCTCTATCATTCCTGCGGAAGCTCGATTGTCGGCTTCGCACACGAGGAGAACTCGCTTTATGCCAAGGTTCTTCGCTTCAGCCAACATTTTTTCGAGTGCCCACGACGCAAAGCCTCGCCTTCGCGCGGAAGGTTTGATGCCATACCCGATATGACCGGCAATCTTGATGAAGTCGGTAAATCCATGCCGTAGCGCAATCCCTCCAAGCACTTCGCCGTTCTCCACGATCCAACGATAGGTACAGTGGATCGATTCATTCATCAACCGTCTGATCCAGGCGTCGAATCCGGCCGATGTGTTGACGTCGTCGGCTGACGACAGCCCGAAACCATCTTCGTGATTGCCGACTCCCCATTCTTCGTGTGCCTGAAGCCAAGCTTCCTGCAGCGTGGGCGTCGGGGCAATCAGTTCAGGCATGAGACAACACTAGCGATTCGGGGATACCTCAGGAGCCGGGAGGAGACCTGTTCAACGGAATCCACGCTCTGATGCTCTCAAGATGTTGAATATCCGACTGCCGCACGGGTTCATCGACGAACCAAAGATCCAATGTCCAGAGATCGCCCCACCCATCGGCGCACTCAACGCGCAAATACAAGCCGTCGGGATACGTCGGATCGGTGTTCCATTTCCCCGCGCGCCACCCTTACATGCAACGCGGCGCTGCCGGTCAACATTGGCTCGCCCAGGCGACGAAGCTCATCGTCGATTCCAAGCTGGTCGCGTAGGTGCATCGCTCGCCCTTGGAGGATTGTCTGTTCCATATCCCAACGTCCGTTCATTTCGACAACGCTAGTGGCACTCGCCGCTGTCCGAATTCACCGCAACCGATAGAACCACATCACCACCAGTTGCGTAGTTATTGCTGAAGGTTCCTGTAGCCAGTGCTGTCGTACCGCGTCGCGGTCGCATCCTGCATGAGGGCGCTGAACATCTCGGTTATATAGACAGCGACATTCGCATGTTGAGCAATCAGGTCAGCACCGTCGCCGAGTGCCGCACGAACTGGAGCCAGCGCTGGAGAAACAGGGTCAGCGGCGGCAGCACGCAACAGTGCCAGGCGCTGCAAACCGGAGGTATAGCCGAGTTCGAACAGCGTCCAGTGGAACAGGTGCATCAGCGCAGTATCACGGTCGAAGCCATCATGGGTGAGCATGGATGCTTTTTCCTCCGTGGTGAGGTCGAACTCGCGATGAAGCGCCAAGCCAAAGTCCGTGAAGAGCAGTCTGCCCTCTTGTATGAGGATGTTCCCCGGATGTACATCGAAGTGCTGAAACCCTTGGCTGTTCATCCATGCTGTGGCTTCAAGGAGCTGATCGACCACATCAGGGAAGACGATTGCCCCAGTGCCACCAGCTACACTCCTGCGCATCCAGGCGCCGAGCGTTTCGGGCACGTACTCAAGGAAAAACACCATGCTTTTCGACGCGTCTCTCATCGCCGCGAGTTTGCTCTGAACCTGAGGCCAATGTGCACCCCACTGGAGTGGAGAAGCATCGCCGTCGAACTCGCTAAGGTCTGCCTCACACTTCAGATCGACGACTCGCCACCCGAGCAGAAGCGGGAAGTAATCCACCGCTCCCATCTGAACCCACTCGGAGGTCACCTGATGTGCCGCCAATTCTCGCCCGACTGCGTGGGTAGGGCTTCCGATCCCATAGTGGGAGATAAAGGGAAGCTGGACTCGACTAGCAGTGGCGGTTGGATTCGCCTCTTCGATGCTTGTCAGTGGAAGCAGTTTCACAAAGACAGTCGTTTCATCGATGCGGGTTGTCTTGGTCGTTCCCCCAATGCCTACGCCCATCGGCTCAGCAGCATCGATGAGCCTCCGCACGCCGGCATCATCGAGCCCAGCGAGCACGTCGGAGAGACGTCGGGCTTTATCTATACGTGCCGTCATCACTACACCCTATGGGCTTGCTCTTGCCGCGCTCGACGCATCAGTGCCCTGCTCATCCCCCGTCGTGGTGTGGAGCGCCGTAGTGGTCGACACTGATTTAGCTGAGTTCGACGATCACATTTCCGCGGTACTTACTCTGCATGAGTGAGATGAGAGCTTCAGGAGCAGCGGACAATCCACCCTCGATGGTGGTGTGGGGAAAGTGGAAATCTCCGTCAGCTAGCCACTGTGCGTAGTGCAGGGTCCAGGCCTGGATCTGTTCTGGTGTGTGGAAGGTGCTAAAAGGAAGAATCCGCAATTGTTTGCGAATTCCCGTCATGATGTCGAATTGAGGCCGCTGACCCAACCCATTTTTGGCGAACTGCTCGGAGAGAGTGCCGCAAAGTGCGAATCGCGCATCCTGGGCGGCATGACGGACAGCCATCTCAAACTGTGCGCCACCTACGGTGTCAAAGAAGACGCTGAACCCCGAAGGGAACTGACCCGTGAGCCACTCCTCTATACCTGGGGTCTTGTAATTGAACGCAGCATCAAATCCCAGTTCGTCAACAAGCCATGCCACTTTCTTATCGGAGCCAGCCGTTCCGACGACCCGATGGACTCCACGCTTGCGGGCAATCTGACCAGCGAGTGAGCCAACCCCGCCAGCAGCCCCGGTAACGAACACCGTGTCCCCGTGTCCCACCTCTGCGATATCCACCATCCCGTGATAGGCGGTTGGGCCTTGGCAGAGTAATACTTCCGGGCGAGCAAACTGACCGGTTGCGACGGGGAACAAGCCGTCTGCCTGAGCCACAAAGCGCGTCCTCCACCCGTTCATGCTTTGGACCACGTCACCAGCAGCGAATCGATGACTGTTGCTTTGCTCAACGACGCCGACGGCCGCTCCCCACAACGGCTGTCCAACGGGATATGGGGGCATGGGGAGTTCCTTGCCGCGCATCAGATCGGCCATAACCGACGTCAGTTGCATGGCCGTGTTCCTGACCAACACCGCTCCATCGGAGAGAGCAGGCAGCTCAATATCGTTCTCTTGAAAATGGTCAAGCGTAATCTGCTCGGTCGGGCGGCTGGCCAGACTAATTTGTGTTGCTTTCATGTGTTCCTCATGTACTAGGGCGAGGTGGCTGTATCGCCACATTAACAACAGATGCGGTGCTGAAACGTCCGGGTCTCTTACTAGAGTGAGGGCGTGACTGAATACGTGGCGCGAAGTTTCGAACTGCTCGAAGCACTCCAACGCAGCACCGTTCCGGTTGGATCACGCGAACTCGCGGATCGCCTAGGGGTCAACGACCGCAGCATTCGGAGGGTCGTTTCGACGTTGAGAGAGATCGGTTTCGGAATCGAATCCGTCCCTGGTCCTCACGGCGGATATCAGCTTGGCCCAGGCAGGAAGGTCGCTCCGCTGCTGCCAACCGAGGCTGAAGTTGTGGCACTTTTGGCGGGATTGTCGTCGTCGGCAGCTAAGTCGATGCAACCTTCGTCAGTTGACCGTGAACTACTCGCCCAAAAACTGTCCCGGCTGCTCCCCGCTCGTCATAAGGCTGCGGTGGACGACATCAACAATTACGTCGCCTCGTACCAGGCGGCCATTCCGACGACGTCGGCCCAAACCGTACGTGATCTGGCGAAGTACTGTCGGCTGAGACTTCAAATCGAAATTACTCAATTGGCGCATGGCCACGCGCAGCCTGCTCAGCTATTGGAGCCTCACCAGATCATTCAGAATGACTACCTCTGGTACCTCGTGGCCTGGAATCAAGGCGCCGGTGAATGGCAGACTCTGCGCATTGACCGTATCGGCACCTACTCACCGACGACGAGGCCCTTTGTGCCTCGTCAGCCTCCCGCACTAGACATGGCCCAGTACACAGCCAACAGCATTGCCACCGCACCATACGCCTACCGCGTTGAAGCGGTCTTCAAGGCGCCGGCTTCCGACGTGGCGCAACGGTTTCCGATCGACGCAGTCTACGTTGAGCCTTTGGACGAGCACTCTTGCGTCGTTCATACGGGAGCGGACACCTACGAAACGGTGGCCGTGTATTTACTGGCTGCAGATATTCCATTCTTCATTCGCTCGCCAGAAGCAATGCGTCTCAAGATGCAGGAATCAGCTCAAAGACTTCGGGAGGCAGCAATCATCAGGGGCGAAGAAGGTAGTTTTCAGTATGAGGGCCGTGTGGTCGAGAACGATGGCGTAGATGCCGTGGTTCCATCCCAAGGCCCTCTTCCACACCCGCGCGCTGTTACTGAGACTGCGTCAACTCCTTCTACACCCCTACTTGGGAAGAGCAGGATAACTGCACCACCAAGACGGTGAGACAGAACCGCGCTTTATCGCTTGGGGATCATGAACATTATGCAGGCCAGTCCTAGGATGATGCCCGGCACCATGACGGTCCCAGCGATTCGCCCCAGTTCGAGATCATAGGATCCTTCGATGTATCCAGGGACACCGATTGCGAACAGGGTCAGCCCCACGATTATGAGTGCTCCACCGATGACAGTCCCAAGGACCAATGCCCACCTCGGTGGTTTCGATCTTCTTGCGGCACGCATTGGTTAAACAACCACCCTAGATGTTTATGAGATACCACTCTACTGAGTCCAGCACCATACAGCGCCGGACCATGCCACGACAGCGCCGACCCAAGCGCCGTTGACTACAGGGCACGCCGCCGCGGCCAATGGTCGTATGTCCGTTTTCGACTGCTACGCACTCTCCCATGTCCTCAAGGACTACGCGATCCTTCTCGAAAGCTGTGCCCTGACGCCCGCTACCGCTCGCACATCTACCGTAGGCGCAGGTTCATCTGGCGAAGCACAGGCCACACCAGCTCCGTGCCTTTCGGCAAGAAACGTTGGCCAATCACCTCCCAGACCCCTAATGGCAAGAGCCGTCAAAAGTAGCCACGAATAGCGCCTCGGGCTACCGGATGTGGCTGCGGACGCGGAGCATTCCCAGGGCAGCGAAAACAAGAAGAACCGCAAACATCACGGCTATTGCCATCGGCACAGTTACAGCGAAGTCGGCCACGAAGATATCAACGCCATAAAACTTGTCCATCGCCGAAACTGCCTGGCTTTCTCCGTCGGCTAAAGTGCTGATGCTTTGCTCTGTCAACGGGCCTCTGACAAGCATGGCTGCCTGCGAAAACGGCAACACATTGATGACATTCGTAACAGTTGTCGGGAGGGTTCCCAGAGGGATATAGGCTCCAGCCAAGAACCCAATAATCGTTCCGACGATCGTTCCAAGAGAGGAGAAAGCCCCTGAACTTTTGATGAAGGTCACGGTGAACGAACTGATCGCTGAAAAGGACGCGGAGAGCAGACAGATATAGCCAAAACTCTTGAACAGGCCAGTCCATGCAGCGGGAGAGTGGCCCGCAACGATCAAGTAAACCTGTCCGACGATGAGAATGACTGTGCTCACGAGCACTGCTATGACAAAGCTCGACAAAAGATAGCCGCCAACAAGGTGCCCTCGCCGAACCGGGGAAACTAAAAAGTCCTTGAAGCGGCCGGACGTTCGGTCCTCCACGAACACGTTTAGCGCGGACAGGCCGGTTGTGAGGGTGGTGATCATGATGATCCCGGCCAATACCCACGAGTCGACGAATCCTTGAATATCGTCTGAGCTTGCCGCCGGAAAATTATCCTGAAGATTTTCGATCTGCAGATTACCCAGGAAGAGGGCATACAGGGCGAAAAGAATGATCGGAGAGAGTAGGGACAGAAAAAATCCCATTCTGTCCCGAAAGAACAGAGTAAGATTTCGTGCCACTAAAAGCCTAATTATCTTCATGTCGACTTTCCATCTGAAGTCAGCGTCAAGAAAACATCATCCATGGTCCCGTGTCGTAATTCGAAGTCGCACATGTACTCGCGGTGGGCATCGATGACGTTGAGTGCGTCGACGGTACTGGCAACGTCGATTTCAAAGACATCAGTTTTCGCTGCGAAACTAAGTCCCATGTTCGTTAGGGTTCGTGAAAGGCGTTCGTGCGCTTCGGTCTTGATGGTCAGAACACTCCTGCTGTACCGTGCCCGAAGCTCGGAAGGAGTCCCGGTCGCTACCTGCCGACCCTTGTCGATAATGACGACTTCATCCGCGTTTTCCGTTTCCTGCATGTAGTGCGTGGTGAGGAAGACGGTGAGGCCCTGCTCCTCCCGCAGAGTATCGATCGCTGCCCACACCTGCTCGCGGCTCTGCGGGTCGAGGCCCGCTGTAGGTTCGTCCAGAAATAGGACAGAAGGACTGTGAAGGAGTGCGCGGGCGATGTCGACCCGGCGTTTTTGTCCCCCAGAAAGAACACCGTAACGACGACGGGAGAAGTCCCCCAGATCCACTAGGTCGGTGAGCACACGAATTCGCGACTCGGTACTACTCCCCAACCCATAGAGGCCGGCACGCATTCGCAGATTTTCGACGGGGGTAGCTAAAGGATCTAGAACGGATTGCTGAAAGACGACGCCGATGTCTCGACGGATCTTCTCATCGTCTGTTCCGACGGTGTTCCCGTTGATGACTATAGATCCCTCGTCAAAGGGAAGATTTGTAGTCATACAGGAAATCGTGGTGCTTTTCCCTGCGCCATTGGTGCCAAGAAAGGCGAAGACACTACCTGTAGGGATCTCCATGGAGAGACTGTCAACCGCCGTGATGTTTTGATAAGTCTTTTTCAAGCCCGCAACGCGAATCAAAAAGGTATCCCCCAAACACGATTACTGGCTCCAAAAAAGCTTTGCATCTACTACAGAATGAGGAGCGAATTTTCGAGCTTCATCGATTGGAAGCTCCGAGTCAGAGCCTACATGGCAGCAAACGACCGAACGCGAGCCTGCACTGTTCCAGGACACGTTGTCGTGCCTGCCCATGGAGGGCACGATGGCAGAATGGTCGGGTGGCCCTCTTCGACCTTCAACCCCTTCCCGCTGGCTGTGTCGAGATGCATGACGCTCGTCGTCGTCGCCGGTGGACAGTGGAGCTCAATCCATTCGAGCTATGTGGCATCCCTGTCACTGAGGCGCACTATGCAAGCGTTGTTGACCGTGAGGGGTGTGATTCACGACTCCCAGCAGGGGACATTAGCTGGTTAGAAGCGATCCAGTTCTGCAACGCTGCGTCGCAGAAAGATGGGCTCACGCCCGCCTACACTCTCGAGGAGAGTCACGTGACGTGGTGCACGTCGTCATCCGGTTATCGGCTCCCCACCGAAGCCGAGTGGGAATACGCATGCCGCGCTGGGGTTCCCGGCCCGCATTACGGGCCGCTCCCCCAGGTGGCATGGACGGCATTAGATGAGGTGGACCGTGCACAGGAAGTGGGCTCAAAGGTGGCGAATCAATTCGGGCTCTACGACACTCTCGGAAACGTGTGGGAATGGTGCTGGGATCTCTTGGACCCCGCCCGATACGACGATTATCGCGTATTCCGAGGTGGAGGATACGCCGACCCTGCATGGAGCGTCCGAGCGTCCACTCGACGCGGCGGCGCCCCTGGCATGAGCCACCCCGATGTTGGTTTTCGCCTAGCCCGCGGTGGCTTCGCTCACACCGGCGTCGTCCAGGGCTGGTCTGCTGAGGCCGACGTTGCGCGTGGTGACATAGGATCAGCGCTGCCGTCGGGATGGACGCCAATGAAGTCCAGCGGTAGTCCGCGGGTCGCTGCAAGTGAGGCGCTTTCCCTCCTTCATCGCCGATCTGCAGAAGATTCAGCACCCGGTCCTCGTGGGTCTGGCAAACCTACCCTTGATATCGAAGCCTGACTACGATGATGCAATGTGCAGCAGACTGAAACAGATCACGGCTCGCATTGCCTCGGTAACGGTGGCGGGAAGGTCGCGGCTCGCTGCCCGGGTTCGGATGGCCGATGCGTGACAAGGCCAATTCTCCGCCTGCGCTCGACAAGACAGTGGTCAGCGAAGTTCCCTTAGCCGGCGGATTGCACTGCGAAACGACAGCGCTCGGCGTCTTGTTGAGCCATGCAAGCTTCACACTCTCAGAACCGATGCTCTTCGGATTGGGATCCGGGCTGTCATTTATCTACTGGGACTCAAAGAAGCAGGAGCTGCCTTTTCTGGGTGGGCGGGTACGGCCTTTTCTACTCACGGAGAACGTGTCCAGACAGCTCGGATTATCGTTGAGTGTGCAGGAGACTATGTCTGCGAAAAAAGCGTGGGAAAAGTTGCAAGCGTTTATTGATGCCGGCCTTCCCGTTGGCCTACAGCTCGACAGCCACGACCTGGAGTACTTTAAGCCTCGGGTGCATTTCGCTGGTCATTTCGTCGCCATGTATGGCTATGACGATCAGCGGGCGTATCTGATTGATACCGCGCAACAGGGTGGTGCCGTGTCTACAAGCCTGGAAAGTCTGGCCCGAGCAAGAGCGGCAAAGGGCCCCATGTCGGCTCGTCATCGGTGCTTCACCGTCCAGAAGCCAACAGAGCCCACCTTGACGCGAGAAGATCTCGTCGAAGCTAGTATCCACGCGATCATTGACTGCGCAACTGCGTTTCTATCGCCACCGATCTCCAACCTCGGCAACGCTGGCATTCAAAAGGCCGCCTCACGCATTCGAACATGGTTCGATCGGATCCAGGATCCGAACCAAGGTCTTGCCGTCATCGCAATGATGATGGAAGGAGCAGGCACAGGTGGCGCGCTGTTCCGAAACCTCTATCGGGACTTCCTCACTGAATGTGCAGGGCTTCTTGACGGAGATCGCCGCGAAGCCATCGTCGCAGAGGGTGAAGATCTCTTCGCCGAATCGGCTCTTCTCTGGACCGGTGTAGCCGAAGCGATTGATCGCGCAGGCGCAACAGGTAGTCCGGAGCAACTAAATGAAGCGAGCCAGTTGCTGGAACGCATCGCGGTGATCGAAACCTCTGCCATGACAGTGCTCAGCTCGTTGGGGACACTTTCTCCAACCACTGCGAGCAAGAAATAGCCTTGCGTCAACGTTGAGGATAGGAAAGCAATTACGTGTGGAGTGAATACGTCAGATGTGCACATCGACCATAACAAAGGTTATGCTAACCTAAGTTCTCATTGTCGACCTGCCCGACTTCGCGCGCGAGCACTTCACGAGGAAATCCTGAGGCCAGCCCATGGTTCAACGCAATTTCGTCACCCATCCATTAGTTGTCCGGAAGCTGTCGGTGAAGCGTGTTGCCGACATCACGCCGCGGATGCGCCGCATTACTTTGTGTGGCCCTCAGCTGCAGGCTTTTAGCTCAGCAGACTTCGACCTTCCCCGCTTCATCAGCACCGGCTTCGATGACCACATCAAACTTGTCTTGACCTCCAACGGGGATATAACCTCCGCGCTCCCTGTCCAGCGTGCGCACTCCATTGACTGGCGGGACGCCCCTCACCGAGAGTTGCGCGACTACACCCCACGCCGATTCGATGCGGAAGCCGGCGAGCTGGATCTGGATTTTGTGCGCCACGGAGAAGGGCCGGCGGCATTGTGGGCAGAAGCAGCCACCCCGGGAGCCGAGCTCCATGTTGTGGGGCCAAAGTCCTCCCTAGTTCTGCCTGACGGCGTCGACTGGCTAATTCTTGCAGGGGATGAAACTGCCCTGCCAGCTATTGGCCGCTACCTCGATGAAAGGCCCGGCCCTCAGCGTGTACAGGTAGTGGTGGAGATTCGCGATCCTGCAGCCCGGCAAACCCTTTTACTGCGCGACGACGACACGTTGAGATGGGTAGACACTCCCCCTGCGAGCGCATCGCGGCTAGCAACAGCAGTGCGGGAACTCGAATGGTGGGATGGCTCTGCCTACATCTGGGCGGCGGCGGAAAGCAGCATGTTAATGCCGCTGAGGCGTTGGGCCGCCAAGGATCGCAAACTGGCAAAAACCCACATCAATATCACCGGCTATTGGCATCAGCCCACAGACCGTGCCGCGTCCGTAGAAACGCTCAACGCGTCCAGTTTACCCGCGCCGGTCCAAGGGCCCACAGTCGGCAGCCATCCCCCGCCGTCGAACCAAGGCACTCCCGTGGACATCGCCGCCCTGCTTTCGCCCGTGCCATGGTTCGCTACACGGGCAGCGCTCTCCCTGGGACTGCTCGACGCCGTGGCCGACTCGCCGTCGAGCGTTGATGCCATCGCAGCAATGCTGCAGTTGGATAGCGGGCAGGTCCGCTCCGTCGTCGATGTGCTGGCGGGCTTCGGTGTCCTGGAACTGAACGGCGACATGGTGTCCTTGGGGTACGTGGGCTTGGAGGTCCTGGGGGATGATCACCTGCGCGAATCATTCGAAGATTCTCTCGAAGCACGCATGCTGGTCTCTTTGACGAATTTGGCATCGGCGTTGACTACGGGGATCCCGGCGTTCCGGCAAACTCATGGGTTGTCCCTCTTGGACGAGTTATGCACGGATGCGGGGCGTTACGCGGAATTGATTGACCAATCAATGGGCTTCGATTTTGTCGCCCGCGCCGTCTCCGATCTTGCGGTGATCGACGCCGTACGTACCGGGAAGACAGTGGCCGTAACCGGTCCAGGGACCCTGGCTTTCGCCGACGCATTAAGTCCCGAGATACCGCTCGGCGTGGTTGAGGCTCCGAGCCCGCTCGGCGTTCTGCGCGGAACGCTCAGGCGCGCCGCATTAGACTTCCGCAGCAGCTTCGCCGACGCATCTGCGTCTCTGGCAGTCAGCGCTCTCGCATTGTCCTACCGGACAGACCAGGAGTCTGTGGCGCTGCTTGCCCGGATGACAGTTGCGGACAGCGGGCTCATTGTCGAGAAAATGCCGACCCATATTGGAGCTGGCGAAGCGGACATTGCCTCCCACGAAGCCGAAGAGCGCCTCCTTGCCCTGGCCGGAACAGGCTCACCTGCCCGAACAGCACAAGACATCCGGGCGCTGGCGCGCACGGCGGGGTGGATTGTCACGAAGTCGACGCCGCTTGGCTGGGACTACGAGGCATTCGAGCTGGTTCGCCAGTAATGTGCCGCGGAGGGGCTTTGCACTTTTCGTATGAGGGCCCCGAACGGGGAGACAAGCGAAAATGAACCCAAGCACCCAGTCCCTCCCACTAAACCCAGAGGTTTAAGCGGCAACGACACCAGTCCCTTACCGCAGCCTCCCAAACCTCCGGTGCGGAGTTCCACTCGAGAGTGTGATGTGCGCCTTGGAATTCGAGGTAGGGAATGGCGCGATTCGACACAAAGTCCCTTGAAAGCTGCACTGGAACAGATCGATCAGCGGAGCCATGAAACACCATCAGGGGAACCTCCGATCTCTCCTGGTCGGAGGAGAGGCCCGGCATTCGCTTCCAACGGATTCGAGGCTCCCCCGGTAGTCGAAAGAGATTGAATCCCGACAATATCCACTGAGCGGCTACGCGCGGAATACCGGTGGCTGAAAGGCCTGAAAGTATGATCTGGCGCCAGTCTAGCGCCGGAGAAATCAAAAGTACGCCGGTCGCATGCGAGACAGGTCCGCTCTCCAGAACCCTCAGTACAATGGAGGCGCCAAGGGACCAGCCGACGTAAATGATACGTTCAGCTCCGGCGTCCCGCGCATATCTGTGGGCGCTGACAATATCCTGCCATTCCGTCATGCCGAGATGGCTGAATCGGGCAGGCTCCGACTCCGCATCAAGGGACGTTCGGTAGGTAGGAACAAGGGACGTAAAGCCTAATGAGGAGAAAACAGGAAGACCCCGCAAAACCTGGCTTCGTGAACCACCTAACCCGTGAACGTGAATCACCCACACGTTAGATCGCGCAGGCCCTGGCGAGGGAATCAGCCATGCAGCCCGGTTGTTGATACTCACCGAGGTGAAAGGCAGACCAAAATCGGTGGGCGTTTCCCCAAGTTGTCCGCTAACCCGGCCCGCACGGTCGCGACGCAACCGTGATGAGTCGCCCTTCTCCACCATACGGCGTACCAGATGGGCTTCTGCCGCTATAGGTGGGCCAAGCCTCAGTAACTCTCCCCCCGTCTTGGCACGAATACTCAGCCGTCCATGATGCGCAGCGATGCTCTTGTCACTAAATGTCAAATACTCTCCAGCCGGCGTTCTCTCGAACGCCGCGACCGGCACTAACGCCTTTGCTCGTCGGGTATCGGTGACCCTTTGGCGGATATGTCTACCGCCCACGACTAGAGTTAGAGAGTAGACCACCGCCCCCGTACAGACGGCGATGATAGTGCCTCTGCGCACTCGATCTCCCGCCCTGATGTAAGCAAAAGGCCTTAGCCTGACCCAGTCCAAAGACGGCCTCCTACTAGCGGATGGGCTGGCCGCGTCCATGACAGGTAGGGGATCCGCAAACCGCGGATTTCCACTACCGGAATGTCTTGAGGTCTCCACACTAACAATCTGCCGGCTCCCCGCTCGTTCACGATCGTCTACGTTAAGGTTCGAATTCCTCAAACTTACGCTTGTACGACGCAACTGACCGCTTCATCCATCACGCAGAGGGGCCATATTGATTTCGCTTACCGCAGCCTTGGGCATGGCCCTTGTTGAGTTAGGCATGGCGCTCACCCCTGGACCCAATATGGTCTATTTAACCTCTCGCAGTATCAGCCAGGGATGGCGTGCCGGAATGATTTCGCTGGCGGGCACCGCCGTCGGATTCGTTGTTTATATGACGATGGCGAACCTCGGCCTCGCAGCAGTTTTTATCGTGGTTCCCTGGCTCTACACGGGGCTCAAAATAGCGGGCGCAGCCTATTTGCTGTGGATCGCCTACCAGTACCTAAAACCGGGGGGCATGTCTTTGTTTGCGACTCGACAGCTTCCCCGCGACTCTGCCAGCAAACTCTTTCGGATGGGGCTGGTGACCAACCTGCTGAATCCAAAGGCGGCAATCATGTATCTGGCGCTCATTCCCCAATTTGTTGACCGAGACGCAGGCAATGTCATCGCCCAAGGATTCCAACTGGGGGCCATCCAAATCGCGGTGGCGATGGCGGTAAACGGAGTCATCATCCTCGCCGCAGGGTCGGTCGCGGTGTTCCTTCAGCGCAAGCCCGCCTGGATGCGTTGGCAACGTTGGATAGCGGGGACACTTCTTGGCGCTGTAGGTATAAAGCTGGCCCTCGATGCGCCAGCCCCTGCGCTCGCAACCGCTTCATAAATCCTTTAGGGTCGGCGAATTGGTTGCTGAAGTTCGGTCACCCCGTTTTGCTGGTCCTCGTCGATCGCCCGGACATACACTTCGCGGCAGGGGCCGTCGTACTTGTATGCGTTCCTGACGGCCCAGGTGTCAAGTGCCTGCCACGACCTCGGTGTATGTAGCGATGGGGGTTGTGAGGCTGGCATGTTCACGGCCCAGCACCGACTGAACCTGATCGAACATGGGGCCAATGCGCTGCTCGAGCTGGGCAGGGTCCAGAGTATCGGTGAGCGCAGTGAGCCGCACCGCGGGAATAAGTTTGACGGCGTAGTCCGCAGACATGTCATCCTCCTTCTCAATCACTCGAAAGTTGGATTCGGCTAGTAGGCGCCTTGGACTCCACGCGATATCGGTCTAGAGCCGCGTCTGAATAGCATCATAACCACCACCATCCGGGTGTACGCAGCGGCCAGCGAGTGTATTGCCCTCGGTCTTTAAGGTGCCGGGGCTGCACGTGCCCGCAGTGGTTGACGAGCGAGAACATTGGTACTAAACCGAATGTATACGTCAATAGCCTTTTCACGAGCGCTCTGGAGGAGGCATCGTGTTGATTCATCTATTGACCGCTGGCTCCAGGGGCGACGTCGAGCCATTCATCGCGATGGCTGACACGGCGGTGGAGCGTGGGCACCGCGTTCGACTTGCTGTCACTCGAGAATTTGTCGGGCGTGTGACGGCGGCAGGCCACGCTGTGGATACTCTTGAGGGGGACTACGAAGCCTTGGCACGCAGCCAGGGCACGGATGTGAAGACGGCTCTTCTCAGCTACCGGTCAGTCATCAAGCCGATGCTTGAGTCCATTCAGCGTTCGGCCGTTCATGCGATCGCTGAGGCTCGCCCTGATATTGTCATCCATCACCCAAAGATCCTCACCGCGGATATAGCCGCCTTCGCCGTCGGTGCTGCGTGCATACCGGTAGAGATAGTCCCCGCGCTGACCCGGACATCTGCCTATCCAGCTGCTGGCGTGGCGAGCCGAGATCTAGGGCGGTTCAATCGTTGGACTTTCGGCGCCGCCGGTCTGGGGAACGTCGCCTTTCGAGGCTCTCGTGCTGAGGCACGAAAGATGCTCCATCTGTCCGCGCGGAGCCGCCTTCCACCTCCGGCCGCCACTCTGTGCCCCGTCAGCCCGTCGTTATTGCCCGCCCCGACGGACTGGCCCGCTAACGCTTATATGACCGGAGCGTGGTCATTGCCGACAACGGCCGCAGGCCCTGACCCACAACTTGATGATTTCCTCAATGCTGGCGCGGTAATCTACGCAGGGTTCGGCTCAATGGCTTCTGGTGACCCGGTGGCCCGTGCCCGCATCGTCGTTGCAGCTGCGCGAGCCGCTGGCATGCGCATGTTAATCGCTACAGGCTGGGGCGGCTTGTCCGTCCCCCAAGACATCATGGGTGACGACGTCCTGGTCAGAGCCGTCGTCGATCACTCCACAGTTCTACCGCGAGTCCGCGCTGCCATCCATCATGGAGGAGCAGGAACCGTGCACGCGGCTGCCAGGGCCGGAGCTGTGTCGATCGTGATCCCCTTCATCGCCGATCAACCCTGGTGGGGCGCCCTACTCACACGTAGAGGGCTCTCCCCTGCCACTCTCCCAGCTCGCCACCTAGATCGCAGGGCGCTCGAGGAAGCCCTGAGAGCAGCCGAGCAGTTTCTACCGGCTACGGCTGTGCTGGCTCACCAGATGCGCGGGGAGGATGGCACGGCAGCTGCCCTCGACATCATCGACCGCTACACTCCCTGATGCCTGCGCAAGGTCGCACACTAGATTGGTCAACGGCGACGCATTCGTGGTTCAGCTGGCGGGCAGCGTGAGACGAATCTTCATCCTTCGTCGATACCTTTCATGGTCTCCAGCAGGTAGAGATCTTCGGCTGTAACCAGCTGCGATGTGACCGCGTGCTCGACCAGACGTGCTCGCCTGTTGGTGGCGAGCTTCCCCCCGCCGCCGCGCAGCCCAGCGACTCCAACGCGGTCCAGTTTGTCGCACACATTGTCCAGCTTGCGGTTAAACCGGGTCAGAGCCCACCCAAGCCGTTTCGCTGCAGCCGCCGACGACGGGATGGAGGTGAATCCGGTACCGTCACGCTGCAACATGGGTTCAGCCAGAGCCACAATCAGCGCCTTCTGAGAATCGGTGAATTGGACAGGCCCGATGGTGGTCTCACCGCCGTCGTCCCTGTTGGGGATGTCCTGCCTGAAAGCAGGCGTCTTCAAGTGGACGTCAAACTCATACGTTGTGGGACCGGCGGTGAAAACTACGCGTGTCTGACCGAAGACCAATGGGATTCGGGAACCCGGGGCAACCCAGGCCTGCATACCGCCCGATACGTCGGCAACAGTTGCGGAGAGCATTGACCCGACATTGCTGAGCCACCAGATGCCGCTCTGACGTTCGATTTGAAGGAACTTGCGGTGTAAGTAGGGGTTGTCATCGACTTCGAGCTGCCCCTCGCGTCCAATGTTGAAGACTGAGCCCTCCTGTGGCTCGTACCATTCCCCACAGTAGTCAATGGCCAATTCCCCCATGTGTTACCCCTTCTTTCGAGCTGCAGGCTACGGCCTGTCGATCCGAACTCCGTTTAGAGACACTCCGGCTTCGGTTCAGAAGCTGCGCCGTCGCGGCGAGTCACCTGCACCTCGACGCAGGTCTGTCCGTCAGGGCCCTGGCGCACCTCCGCGCGCGGTTTGTCGGTTCTGATCCATTTCCCCGACTCCGTGACTGAAACCGTGCGGTACCGATAAACATCTCCATCGCGCGGGTCGGGGTTCTCCCAAGTGAACAATACAGAACCGCTGTCCTGGACAGCCGCTTTAAGCTCTTCCACAGGTGGAACGTTACCTTCGAGCCCGACCAACGGATCCGACGGGTCCTGGGCAAAGGCCGTGGTTTCCTGCGGTGCAGGCTCACCCTGGCCGTTGACCACGGCAAGAACACCAACAACGACGGCGACAAGCACCGCAACGGATGCCGCGACGATCAGAGCCGGGTTACGCTTTTTTCGCTCGGGTGACGAGACCTGCTCGGCTTCGTCGTGCTTTTCCGGACGATTGATCGTGGTGTCGAGCCGCACCGAGTCCGATTCGGCGTTCGGCTCGTGTCGCGCAGGAACCAGGCTTCGGTCAGGAAATTGCGCTTTGGGGAATGTCGGGGCGAACGTTGTTGAATCCGGATCGATAGACGTGATGCGCCGAACGCGGGTCATCTCCACGTCGTCGTCGTCGTTGTCATCTACCTGGGGAGCGTCGTCGAGTACCTCAAACGGCGTGACGGACATGCCGCAATCCGCTTGGATACGCTGGAGTGCCAGCGCAAAAGCGTGAGCTGACGAATACCGGGAATCCGGTGATTTGGCCATAGCCGTTGACAGTGCCAGCTCAAGGGACTCCGGGACGTCCTCGCGGCCAGTGCTACGGAGAGGCATGGTTGCAATACGGTCCGTGAGGGTGCGCTGGGAGTTGTCCATGCCGGGCAACACAAAGGGTGACCGTCCAGCCAGCAGGGTGTAAATGGTGGCACCGAGGGCCCAGACGTCAATGGTGATGCCGTCCGCTCCGCCGCTCCGGAACGCTTCGGGCGGAGACCACGGAATGGACATTCCCTGGTCCTCATCGATCGTCGAGTCCATGGTCCCGGAGATACCGAAGTCGGTCAGCGCCGGCCGATTGTAGTCAGTGACCAAAATATTGGCGGGCTTGATATCTCGATGAACAATGCCGGCGCGATGGGCTGATTCGACGGCAGATGCTACTTGGATACCGACTGTCAGGGCTTCCGCCACGCTGAGCCGGGCCTTGCGATACCGCAGGTCCAAGCTCGGCCGGGAACAGTACTCCATGGCCAGATACGAGTGTCCATCGTCGGTGACATCGGACTGAAAGATGGTCACGATGTAGGGGTGTGAGGACAACTGCGCCATGAGGTTGGCTTCGGACTCAAACGCCCTACGGGCGCCCTCGGTCCGCAGGTCGGAGATCAGTACCTTGATGGCAACACGACGACGCGGACGGTCCTGTTCATACAGGTACACATCCGCGAAACCGCCAGAGCCGAGCAAACTGATATAGCGAAATCCGGGAATCCCCGGCGGCGGTGCTGCTGAGCGTTTTGGGCTCATCGCAGATCTTCAAAACGCAGCGAGACGTCCTGTCCTAGCTGAGCGATGTCGCCGTCGAGCAACATTGTCATCTCTCCTTCGCCCAGACGCCGCGGCGACTGACCCGTACGGATAAGGACAGTGCCGTTGGTGGCACGCAGGTCGCGCAGCATGACGTGCCAACCCTCAAGGCGAACTTCGACATGAGAGCGCGAGATGTCCCCCGACTCGCTGGTGACCTGAACCAGACGCGGCATCACACTGCCCTGAACACGAGAAACAGATGGCTGTCGGCCCACAATCAGCGAAGATTCCAGCTCGTAGACCTCACCCGTGGATAACCGCATCCGACCAAGACTCGGTCGCGGAACCTGTCGGGTCTCCCCACTGACCGGCTGCCCGCAGACGCTGCAGAGCGAAACGGTGGGCGCGTTGGCATGTCGTTCTGGGCACAGGCGGGCAAGAACGGTCGGTCCGGTAGACGGACGCATTCTTTCCTGCTCTGCAGAATCAACAGGTACGTCGCCATTTTCCTCAATGGCGAGAACATCGCTCTTCATGACGGTTTCGCCGTCGTGATCGCCGAGCAGACCCGATGTCGGAACAGCACCCGCGATGATGTCCGGTTCCAAAGTGTCGTTATCCTCGGAGTCGGTGCGCTCCTCAACAACCGCGGCCGCGAAAAGGCCCGGAAGAATCGTTTCCTCACCGGCGGCGTCGTCTGTGTCTGCCTCGGCGTCGAGTTCACTATCAGCAGATGGCCCTCCCTTGATCGCTGAAGCCATCACGATCCCGGCCACGAGCGGCAACGCATCTTCCCCGATGAATGATGCCGTGCCAGCAAGATGCAGCTTCCAGCTGTCCTGAGAATCGAGCACGCGTTCACTCCAGGTGGAAACGCCCTGACCCGAAACGTGCACCTGTGTGGTTCCGGTGCTGGCAGTGAGTTGCGCTGCACCCCTGAGGAGGACGTGGAGCCCGTCCGTATAGGAGACGACGGCGAAAGGCGGCACGGCGGACCAACCCTTACTGAAATCACTGGACAGTACAGAAAGGACGCGTTCCACCCCGGAACCAGCTGAAAGCACCTCCCACACCGTGTTCACCATGTCGCGGTTAGTCTCCGGCGGAAGCAGGACCACGGTCTCTGTGCGGACCAGGCAGTACCACGGACCGGCAGCATAGGAGAGCAAACTCATCCGCGGTCTTCAGCAGATAGTACGGTGTCCGCGTCCGTCGGCCGATCGGCCGAGGAAACCTTGGGCGTCGACAGTCTCGGGATGGTGTCCTCTGAGTCTTCTTCCGTTGTGGCCGTGATCGCCAGATCCACGTCAATCCCAGAGGCATCAATGACGATGACAGTCACGTTGTCGCGTGCACCAGAACGTAATGCAGCATCAATCAGCGAGTCCGTGGCCGTCTGCGGGTCGCCGATATTACTCAGCAGGTCTCGGATGTGTTCAGCGCTGACCTCTCCAGTGAGCCCGTCGGAACAGATCATGATGCGGTCGCCTTCCTCAACGGGCATCAGCCAGAAATCCGGCTCTGTTTCGCTGCCCGTGCCCAACGCGCGGGTGATGACGTGCCGCCTCGGATGAATCTGTGCCTCGGCCTGCGTGATCCGGCCACTGTCCACCAGCTCTTGGACCTCGGAGTGATCCACAGTGATCTGCTCGAAAACGCCCTTACTGAGTCGGTAGGCCCGAGAATCACCGACGTTGAAGAAAAGCCAGTACGGACTCTCAGATTCCTCGACCAGCACAACACCGCATACTGTAGTCCCGGCTCGGCCTCCTGTGGCCTCACGGATGCGCTCGTCAGCAAGCTGCAGCAGGTCATGGAGATCCCCTGCCGAAAATTGCGGCAAGCGAGTCCCCACCGCTGGGCTGTCTCCCAGAGTACGCACGCAGATTCCGCTGGCAATCTCACCAGCCTCGTGGCCGCCCATGCCATCAGCAACAGCAAAGACCGGATCCGAAGCGATCAACGAATCCTCGTTGAGCTCCCTCTTCAACCCAAGATCTGAAGCATAGCCATACGTCAGCGACGGTACCGCGGGTTCGGATCCTCTCAGGTCAGGACTCATACGGACCCCACCACGAAACTACGGTCACCAAAATGCACTGTGGATCCTACTTCTGCCATGAGAGTCTGCCCTCCGGAGACTTGGTTACGTTTGCCATCGATACCGCTGATGGAGGTACCGTATGGTGCCCCGCACGCTACACAATAAGAAGCCTTCGCAGCCACTGAAGTACGGCACGGAGGACATTCGACCTCCCAGCTTACGCTTCGTCCTCCATGGTTGGCTGACCTGCTTTGCCACGGACGGGACCGTCCCGACGGCGCTTCGACGATGGCCGACCACCACGACTCGTCTTGGTCCAGGTGTCTTGAAACAGCGAACGCGGTGAATATCTGGCACGCTGACGTTTCCAGAACCCGACCGTACCGTTCATCTCCTCCAGGGATGATTCAACCTGCTCCCAGAACTCTTGAACTTCGGCTTCGGAGGGCTCACTGACACCAAAAATTCCAGCATCCGCACGGTGAGCCAATCTGGTGGTGACAACAGCACTGGCGGGGAAGGAATCTTTAAGGCTCCAGGCGTTCTCCCGACGGGTGGCCTTCGTATTGATGTTAGCGCCCATGTCCGTGGCGAAACTGAGAACTTCCTTCCAACCGCCGCCCACGCGTTGGGACGGCATGCCGTCCCGAGAACGCCTCTTGCGACGTCGGATTTTGAGCAAAAGGATCAGCAGCAGCGGGATCAGGAGAATCGCCACTGGAATCATGGCCATGCCGATCAGCCGTACCAGCGGGCCCCAGATGGCCCAAAAGTCCTTCTCGTCCTTATCAGCATCCTGCGGCTCAGGTGCAGAGTCCGGTGGCAATTCGGCCGGTTCCTGCGGCGGAGGTGGCGGTTGCAGAACCTGCGGTTTAGGTGTGGACTTGGGTTGCTGCTGTGGCGGGATGGGCTCATTGTCCTCGTCTGGCGTCGGGTCAAAGGGAATCCACCCTGTGTCATCAAAGGCCACCTCAACCCACGCGTGGACGTCTTTGCCCTTGATGGCGACGGTTCCGCCAGGGGTTTTTACTTCGTCCCAATCCGGGTAAAAGCCCATCACCACGCGAGCAGGAATGTTCAGCTTTCTAGCCATCAGCGCCATGGCGACGGCGTACTGTTCGTCGTCGCCCACCATTTGTTCGGCATCGAGCAGCGTACTCATGCGTTTGGCTCCATGCCCAGGAAGTGAAGGCGGCTCCCCGTCCTTGCCGTTGCTGAAATACCCCTGTGAATGTAATACCTGCTGTAGCCGACGCACGCGTTCAATAGGCTTTGAGGCAGCACCAACGTATTCCGTAGCACGGTTGGCAATGATCGGCGGCTCGCTCTCCACCCGCGGAAGGTTCAAGCCAGCGAAATTGTACTGAGCGAGCTGCTCATCCGTGGGGAAATCAGGGAAAGTCACGTTGGCCTGGTAGCTGTCGCCCTCCTGCAAGCCGATCGTGGACAGAGCGGTACGAGCATCATCGTTATAATAGAGCGCCTTTTCCAGAGACCCTTCGCGCGGACCGCCGAGAGCAATGCCCTCCAGCTGCCCGCCGGAAGGTAACCACACGCCGTCGTACTCTTCGATGGTGATGTCGAGTGTGGCGTTGGTGCCATCAGTGGAGCGGTTGGTGTTGCCAAGCTGCTGGGCATCACCGATCCGCGCAAAGTTGCCGGCAGCCTGCGGGTTCACGTTGTAGACCACACCGTTGTAGGCATCGAGTGCAGCAAGGCGAACTCTTTCACCCTCCGGCAGACCGTCCACAGTGAACAACGTCTTGTCCTCGTTGGTCTTAACATACTGCCGGAAATCCATGAGCGGGCTGGGATAGTCAAACAGTTCAACGGGAGGTACGACGACGTCGCGCAGCACCTGTCGTTGTCCATGGGCAGTGAGAAGCGGCACCACCAGTACGGTGACGGCCGTTGCCCCGGCCACCATCGCGGCCCCGTAACCGACCCGGCGGATCGTTCCGCTTCGACCCGATTTGGCGTCGCTGGAGGCAGGATTCGCCGATACTCGAGTGCCGTTGTGTGTTCTAACAATGTCTCGACGGTAGGCAAGCCAGGCGAGCATAACCACGATGAGCAAGATGCCACGAAGCTCAGGCAGACTCGCAAGGTCCGTTCCGAAAATGATGCTGGCACCGAACAGTGCGACAACCGGAAGGAGCACCCAGTAGGGGGTGCGCACTCTCCACGCCAGAACGCCGGCAACGACAGAGGTCAGGAGCGCGCTCAAGAAGGGCACGATCAGCATGCCTCGCGATATGCCCACGGGCGCGGCCACGGTCAAAATGTCTTTCCACGAGGTAATGACGCCAAGGATCAGAACCCGCAACGACTCCAGACTGGGCAGAAGTCCGAGGAAGGATTCCGATGGCGCTGCCAGAGCATTACCCAGCAGCAGGTACGTTCCACAGACGATACCCGTGGTGCTCCACAGGCCCAGCCGAAAACGCGTCGAGGTCCACGCGATGGCGAGTCCCAGGACGACGCCGCCCAGACCTGCGAGCAGATAACGCACATCTGAACCGAAGGCGGGTCCAAACCCTAAGACACCGAGACTGAGGGCCAGAATCAGCACGCCGGAGTCGATCAACTGTTGTTTGCCGTTGGTGCGTCGGTTCGTTCGCTCGGAGCGCCGGGTATTCGGCTTCTCCGGGGCTAGCGGGGCACTCATGCGGCCGCTTTCCGCAAAACGAGAGCAAGATCATCGAGGTCGCCGAGTGAAACGACCGTCAGGTCCCCGATGCTGGCCCGTGCCGGTTCCTGTTCACTTTTACAGCGGATGGCGATGCAGCGAATTCCTGGAGGCACAGACGCTGCTGCGCTGCGCAGCTGTCGGGGGGTTACGTTGGGACCCAGTACGAAAAACACAACGGAAGCATTGGGCACGGTGTCGGCTGTCATTCGGACCAAATCCACCGCAGAGGTGCGGCCGGTGTGCTCGTCCACTCGCGTCAGCTCGTCCAGAAGATTCCGGCCTGTTTCGGAGCGCAGCGGGCCGCGCTGAGTCAACACGTTGAGGTTCCGCTGCTCGCGGATGGCCTGCAGCCCGATCGATCCTGCTACTGATATGGCGAGCTCAAATTCTGCTGCGTCATCGTACTCTGTGGGCTGGGTGGACAGCGCGACGGCGAGATGGGACCGTCGCGTCTCCTCAAACTGGCGGACCATGAGCTTGTTGGTGCGTGCCGTGGTTTTCCAGTGAATGTGCCTGCGATCATCGCCGGGGACGTAGTCGCGCAGAGCGTGGAATGAGACGTCCGCACTGGAGAGTTCCCGCGTTGGTAGCCCCTCCAGATCCTTGATAAAGCCGGCTGCCGATCCCCCGAGTGGGGTGGTGCGAGGGTGAACAAAAAGGTCCGTCGGTTCGGTCCACCGAACCTGCCGTCGCATCAGTCCCAGGGGGTCTGAGCGAACGGAGCGGACCGGGCCAACGACGATAATGGCACGGCGTTGCGTGGGAATAGTGAACAGATCTTCATGGACCTGTTCCGGTTTCAGCCGGGGAAGGTGGAAGATGGCGGTTGCGCTGCCCACCGGCAGCTCGAGGGAGGCCGGAAGCAGTGCCTTGTTTGAGGTATTGGACACTGAGACGCTGCCTACCGCACGGTCGCCCACGGCCACACGGGTGCGGGCGAGGTCCAGGTCCACACCGTAGGAGGACCGACCAACGATAAAGATGACGGCAAGGGCCAGCAGTGAGATACCAATGACGGCCGCGGCGATCGCTTCCGTCCATGTGAAGATGAGCCCCGGAACTCCAAGGACGAGGACAACGACAATCAATACCCATCCGAGGGGACCAATGACGCCGACGGACGGTTGGAGCCGCCTGGCCCACTCGGCCGCGGCACGAGTGCCTGCAGGCTGCAGGTACTCCCGCACAACACCTGTGCCCTCCGCCCATAGAGACGAGGGATGGAACCGGTGCCGCTCATCCGTTGATGTACTCATAGTGGGTGTTGGTGCTCTGCCTAAACGCCGGCGCGTTGCTGCGGAGCAGAGACATCCGCTAGCACCCTTTTGAGGACTGCTTCGGCGGTAGCACCGGAAAATTCGGCCTCGGGATCCATGACAAACCTGTGGGTCCAGACGTAGGGTGCCAGTTCTTTCACGTCATCTGGCAGGACGTAGTTGCGATCCTGGCTGGCCGCCCACACCTTCGCAGCACGAACCATAGCCAGAGCACCACGGACGCTGACGCCCAGCCGGCTCTCGGGAGCACTGCGGGTTTCTTCGGTGAGACGGGAGATATATTCGAGAATGGCCGTGTCCACGTGAGTAGTAGCCGCCAGATCCGCCATGTCATTGACTGCTTGAGTGGTAATGATGGGAGTCAAGGCCAGTGAGCGATCACGGGTAGCTGCCCCGGCAAGAAGTTCTACGGTTGAGGCGTGATCCGGGTATCCGATGTGCGTTTTGATGAGGAAGCGGTCCAGCTGCGCCTCGGGAAGGCGGTAGGTTCCGGCCTGCTCGATCGGGTTCTGCGTGGCGATGACCATGAAGGGGCGTGGGTTGGAGTGGGTGACGCCGTCTACAGTGACCCGGGATTCTTCCATGACTTCCAGCAGGGCGGACTGTGTTTTAGGAGAGGCGCGGTTGATTTCGTCAGCGAGCACAATGTTCGCGAAGATTGGGCCCTTGTGAAACTCGAACACCTGAGTTTTCTGGTCATACACGGTGATGCCCGTGACGTCTGAGGGCAGCAGGTCCGGGGTGAACTGAATCCGGGAATGTGACCCCTGGACGGTGGCGGCAAGAGACCTGGCCAGCATGGTTTTGCCGGTGCCGGGGGCGTCCTCGAGCAGAACGTGACCGTCCGTGAGCATGGCTGTCAGGATGAGGCGCACCACGTGTGTCTTCCCCAAAATGGCTTGCCCAACGTTGTCCACCAGCTTGTCAAAAGTTCCGGCAAACCAGGTAGCCTGCTCAGCGGTCATCGCCATAGTATGGGTTCCTTCATGTCTTCGTTGCGGAGAAATCTCCTACCAGCTGTCATCATTCGCTACCGCCACTGCTCATAGTTGGACTTCCACGTTCGGCCGTCCCTTGAGGTCACTGTGAAGTAGTAGTTGCCCCACTTTTTGTTGAAATTCTTCGAATCTGGACGCTCGATCAAGCAGGCATCGCCAATTTCCGCATAACCTCGCGAGTCAGTATGCGCCACATAGTTATCTCCGAACTGCCCCGTTCCCTCGGTATAGCACCGGAAAACAACATTCTGGTGCTGGGGTAGGCGCTCCGCGATCATGAGGAAATAGTTGCACCGTCCGTCCCCGCAGATGGGGTCGCCATCTGGGTTTTTCCTCTCAATGACAGGCGCATCCCTGCCCTGTTTCAAGGTCAGCGTAGGTGAAGCGGAGCGCTCGGACGCTGCGAACGTCCGGCAATCGTTACCGCCCCGGCAAACGTCGATCCGAATGGTGTGCCGATCCTCGGGACTGTTTCCCCCAGACCAGGAGCCCGAATTCGGTACTGCCTTCCCGCCCACGGTCACCCGCACATCCACGTCACCTGGTTTTCCGTTCGCATAGGCAGACCCGTTCTTCTCCCAGGTGAAAGTCACCTTGAAACCGTTGACCGAGCTACGAATATTCGAGGCATTGGAGATCGGGCCGAAGGGTGTCACCACATTGGAGGCGCCACTGGCCGGCCCTGGTCCAGCTTCGTTTCTGGCACGGACCCGGAACGAGTACGAGTTGCCGTTGGTCAATCCGTTGACGGCGCTCCCAGGGCCCCCGAAACCCTGCCAACTTCCCCCGTTGACACTGACCTGATAATCCTTGATAGCACTGCCATTGGCCGCCGGTGCGCTGAAATTCAGTCGGGCGCGGCCGTCCTCACCCGTGGACTTCGCCGAAACCTGTCCTACTGCACTCGGAGTGCCGAAGGGAACAACGGCGCCTGACTGCGCACTGGCGCCGGAGGCTCCTGCCTTATTCTTGGCAATGACGGCAAAACGGTAGTTGGAGCTCTTATTCAGACCGGTCAGCGTGAGGCTGGTCTGGCCTGCCGCGACGCTACGCGACTGACTGGAATCCGGGCTTCCATCCCTATAAACACGCAAATCGTAGTTCTGGATGGGAGCGCCATTGTTGGCAGGCGCTTTCCACGAGACGACAATGGAACCGCCATTGACAGCATCCGTATTGCGGTCTGCTCGCGGTGCCAATGGCTCCGCGGGTGGCCCGGCAGGAGATTCGGCGGCAGAGATCGCGCTCCAGTCTGAGGGCTCGGAGGCAGCGTTAACCGCTTGGACCCTGATCTGGTAAGCAGTGCCGTTACTTAGACCGCCCCACGAAACAGACCTCCCCGAAATCCCGGTTTTCTGGGTGACCCCGTTAGCTGGCGCAGGAGAAATCTCCAGGTTATACGCCGTGACCGGTGACCCCTTGGATACGGGAGCATTCCAGGTGGCCCCGAGCTTACTGTCAGCGGCTGTCAGGACCGGCGCCGCTGGCGCCTCCGGACGTACGTCCGGTCGGGCAACGGCCGACGGCGACGACGAAGCAGACTCCCCCAACGCGTTGGCTGCGACCACAGTGAAGCTGTATTCAGCGTTGTTCGTCAGCCCTTTGAGCTCGCACGTGGTTGATGAACATTGCTGGCTGAAGTTCGCCGCCGTCACTGTATAGCCGGTGATGGCTGAACCGTTGTTGGCTGGCGGGTCCCAGGAGAGCACCACCAACTGGTCACCGGTTCGCTGCACCACCGGGGTCAGCGGTGCATCTGGTGTGCCCTTGACCGTGAGAAGGATCTGTCCGTTCACTTCGCGCTCAGGATCACCAGTGCGGTCCTGGACCCGGTAGGTCACGGCCATGGTGCCGACGAATTCCTGCGCCGGTGTGACCTCAATGGACGAACCGTTCACGGACGCTGATCCCTGACCCGTGCTCGTGGCAGCGGAAATGATCTTCAACGGCTCATCTGGGAAGGGATTGACGTCGTTCTCGAGTACGTTCACCGTCACGGACTGACCGGACTCGGCTTCCGGCACCACGTCGTCATTGACCACCGGCAGCGGACGGTCGGTGGCCAGGACCATGATGTCCACAACCGCTGAGACGGGCTCGCTCTCCCCATCGGACACGGACACCGTCACCGACCCGGCGTTGCCCTTCTGCGCGTCGTCATCCGCCTTCGCACTCAAAACACTTCCGTTCAGGGATACCTGCACGCCGTCGATAGTGGACTTGGCGAGGGTGAACTCAAGGTCAGGAACGTCTTCAGGGTTGGGGTCCGACGCCGCCTGCCGCAGATCCAGCGTCGCCGCGGCTTCGCCCTGAGCGGCCTCGAGCGTGTTGCCAGCAAGGGTCGGGGGCAGGTTCTCATCGGGATCCGGCAGGACAGTGATGCCTGCGCTTAGCGTCGATTTCAACCCATCGGGATCATCCGGGCCGGAACCGTCTGTGACTTCAAAAACCACCGAAGCGGGACCGGAGTAACCCTCGGCTGCCGTGAAGACCATGGTGTCCGCGTCAGTGGCTGACACCTCGCCGCCCACGGCCGTCACGCCGTCGGCCGCTGTCAGACGAGGGGCACGACCGTTCCGGACCTTGACCAGGTCATCGAGTTCAAGGGTCAGTTCCTCCCCGGACTGAGCTTCCAGGGGAGCAGAATCTTTCAGGGTGGGATGTGGTTCAGCGGCCCCGGGAACCATCATGAACGCGGTGGCACTCAGACCGTCCGTGTCCGTCAGGGTGTACGGAATGATCTGGGCTTTGGCCGTCAGTTGAATAACGGCGGTGCCATCCTCTCCCAACGAGACCGTGTCTGGGCTGCCGGGAAGGCTGGCGCTCAAATCGCCAACCACGCCGTCCGGGTCCTCGTCGTTCTTCAAAAACGGTACTGTGACCTCGGTCTCGCCCACGGTCTCGGGGAACGAGACACGGTCGTCGCGGGCTATGGGAGCCAGTAGAGGCGCGTCGGCACGCGCGTCGACGGTGAGAGTAGCGGTATCAGTCCCGCCCCGCCCATCAGAGGCTGTATAGCGGACTACCGTGTGCCCGGGGGGTTCCGGCGCCGTGACCATGACCTTGCCCTCTTCGATACGGACCCGCACTGCCTCATCGGCTTTCAGCCCACCCGGAGCAAAAACAATCCGATCGCCATCGGCGTCGGTATCATTTTTGAGCACATCCACCGCAACAGTACGGCCGGGACGAATAATAACGGAGTCATCCAGGGCTACAGGCGGCTGGTTGTTGTTGGCCTTCGGAGCGATCCCGACTGACACTGTAGCTGTGGAACGTACGCCAAGTCGGTCCGCCACAACGTAGCTGAACGTATCCGTTCCGCCCGTGTCCTGCCCAGCCGTGTAGTCAATATACGACGCTCCGACCTTGGCCGAACCTTTCGCAGGTGATTGCTCAATGCCAATGAGCGTGACGGAATCGCCGTCAGGATCAATACTGTTCAGCGGAACGGCAATACGAGTGCCCTGACCCTCAAAAACGCGTCCAGTGAGGCTCTTGGGCTGCGGCGGAGAGTTATCCTCAACATTCAGTGGCTGAATATGGAGGGTGATCTGTGCAGAGGACTCTTGTCCATCCGGACCGGCCACCGCATAAATTGCCCGCACGGTCTTGGGTTCAGAACCGGCGCGGAACCGAAGTTCATCGCCCGACATGGCCAGCAGTCCATCGGCGTCGTCCACGCTCTCCACGAGCTCTGAAACCAGCGTGATCGGAGCCCCGTTGGGGTGCTCGTCATTGGCGAGCACCGGGATATTCACCACGTCATTGACGCGCACCGTGACCTCATCTGGGTTAGCACGCGGTGGTTGCAGCTTTGCAGGCCGCGGTACCGGAACTATGGAGACCTCGCCGATGGAACTTTCCAGCCCATTCGAAACCGTGTACTTCAGCACCGCAGGAGCAGTGAGGCCACGCGTGTCCGTGATGCGCAAGACACTGTGATCCACTACGGAAACGGTGATCGCCTTCTCACTTGGCTGCGTCACGGATTGGACCACCAGGACACCGCCGGCTGGGTCCGAATCATTGCCGAGCACGTCGACCAGGGTTTCGCCACCGGCTGGCAACAGGGCGGTGTCGTGGACGGCTACCGGTGCGCCGTCGTTCTCATTCACCGCTTCGACGTCAACTCGGATCAGGCCTGTGGCGCTGGCGGGACCGTTGCTGACGAGATACGTGAGGTAGTAGGTGCCCACGGCCGCAGAGCGGAACGTGATGGTGCCAACATCCGAGTTCATGGTGACGGTGGCGTTCTCCACCTGGTCGACTTGAGCCACCCGCAGGCGGGCATCCGTTGGGCTCGTGTCATTCTTCAAAGGTGAGATCGTGGCATCTTCACCGACGCTCACCCGTACATGGTCGGCATTGGCCACCGGCGGGAGCTTTCCTGCCGGCTCTACTTTGAACGTCATGTCCGACGTCGTTCGCTCGCGGCCATCCGAGACCGTCACGGCAACCGTTTTCTCACCCAGGTTGAGCCCAACATCCTGGAACGTCAAAACGCCGTCCGCCCGGGTGCGGACGATGTCTTGTTTGTTCTCAACAGCGGCGCCGACGAGTTGAAGTGGATCACCGTCCGGGTCAACCCAGTCCGTCAGAATGTTCTGGGTGATCTCCCCACCCTGTTCAACGGTGATGACGGATTCACGCTCCTGCACGGGCGCCTTATTGCTCTCTGCATCCACCACCCGCAAGCGAACGCTGGCCGTGTCCTCGCCGCCGCGACCATCTTCAACTGAATAGGTAATAGTTCCGGTCCCACTGGCCTCCGGCGGCACAACGATCTGCAGACCCGTCTTGTTGTAGATGGACTGCACTGTACCGATCGCCGGTTGGTCTTTTTCGAGCTTCGCAGTCAGGAGGTCGCCGTCGGGGTCGGAATCGTTGAACAGGATGGGCAGAACCGTGGTTCGTCCTGGTCTGACACCAAATTCGTCGTTTTCGGCAACCGGCTTGCGATTATCCTTGGTCCGGTCGGGCAGCGCGGTCTCACGGCTGATCTCGTTGGACTCTTCGTCGGACTTCTTGTCATCCTCACCGGGGGGCGGAATGAGGTCATCCCAGTTATTCACGACCTGCATCTGGTCGGTGACCAACCAGATACTGCCACCGTTCATGTCATTGAGGACGACGACGTCGCGGTTGACGCGGAACGAGAGTTCGGACTGTGCTCCCAGAGACGGAATAGGCTCGTTCTTGTCCTGTGAAGGGTCCGCGCAGGATCGGATATAGGTCCGGCTGCCAGTCCACGCAGAGTGGACGCACTGGTCTACTACAGCCGGAGCTGCCGGCTGGCCACCCCCGGGTGCCTCAAATCGACGAACATCCCCGCCGTCCAAAGGCACCGTGAACAGGGCATCGGCACCGGCGACGGCGACGTTGTCGGACTTCCCTCGACTGCTCAGTTGCAGGGTGAGAGCTGTACCGTCCAGTTCGACGACGGATTCGCCGGGAAGGTAAAGCCGCCCGGCGTCGGCGTCAAGTACCACGGGAGCGGTGCCGGCGGCCGCTATCTGCAGCTCGTCGGCCTGACGAAATCCGGAGAGTTGACTGCTGGAACTCTCGGCGTAGTTTCCGCCGTCGTCGCGCACAAACGTGGTGAGCTGACCTGTCTCTGGAGAAGCAGTGTAAATCGCGTCGTCGGCTCCGATGGCTGTCACGAGCCCCTTGGAGTCTTTGACCAACGGCTCGATGCTTTCGGGCGAGAATGAGGCAAGCGTGTCCGGGGTAACTGCCCAGAGAGAGCCGGAAACCGGATCAGTGATAGCTACGGTTTCTGTTCCCAGATCTATGTCTGAACCACCGGGAACTCCCGTGGGTTGGCTCTGGGTAACGGTGGCAACGTCCACGGTGCTGATACCGGACTGTTCCTGATCCGTCATGAAAACTGTGGCATCGTCTTGGATGACGTCGAAGGTTTCTGCTTTGGCAACAAAACCGCCGTCGATCACCTTGGACTGATAGTTGAGATGTCCCACCATCCCAGCGGCGTTATTCGTCACCCAGACGCCGCCGTCGTGCAGTTCGAGCTCGGCCGTTTTGAACCCCGGATACAGCACAGCACCGGTCACCGCGACACTTGCAGCAGCACCGAAGGCGAGCACTGAGATCGCGCGCGACCTACCCCACTTGAACCGAATCCCCAAGAATGCCCCTCAGCAACACCTACATAGTCCGCCGACGACGGACCGGCACAAGTCTATCCGGCCGAGTCAACATCGGCTCCAACGAACAGGCTGCTGGTCGCGACGTCAGCAGCGGTCAGTCCACCACGAGCCCGGAACCGGTGCCCTGGTACACCGTCACCGGATAAATCTCACCGAAACCCCGGACGGACTTCACTTCCCCGGGCACCAAAACAAACTTGTCATTGTCCTGCAGAGTCACGGCCGTTGATGCATCCACGAGCACCGTTCCCGGCTCTGCGAGAGCCGTCAGCCGTGCCGCGAGATTCACCGTGGGACCGTAGATGTCGCCCAGCCGGGAAAGGATCCTCCCCCACACCATCGACACACGTGCCGATGGCAGTAGCTCATCGTCGGTGAACGCCTTGGCCAGCGCGAGCGAGATTTGCGCACCTTCCACCGGCGTATCAGCAATGTAGAGGACTTCATCGCCGATCGTTTTCACCAGACGACCACCGCCCACTGCGATGATCTCCGCGCACATATTCTCGAACCGCTGCACCAGTTGGGCCAGCGTCTTTTCGTTCATCTGGCGGGACAGACTGGTGTAGGACACCAAATCCGCGAAGCCTACGGCGCGAGCCAGCGGTAGCGGGGCGTCGTCGTCCGGGGTTGATGGAACATCGCCTTCCATGACCAGGCCCGCCTCCGCTCGCAGGGCCAGCCGCTGCACGGCGGCATTCAGCTGCCGCCGCCACGCATAGACCAGAGTTTTCTCCAGGGGCTCAATGAGAGCAGGTAGGCCAGCCACGAGCCGTTTTCGCGCATCGACGTCGGTGAGATGGTGCTGCGCCACCAGTTCTTCTACCAATGCCTCCACCTGCCACACCACCATGCGGTCCGTCATCTGACCTATGGACCGGGCGACGGAGATGACAGCTTCCTCGGTGAGCTGTTCTGTGCGGACCATGCCCACCATGGTCGTCAGCGCTTCCTGGTCATTCGGTGTGAACGCAACGTCATCGTCACCGAGATTCGCGAAACCCATGGCACGCCAGAATTTACGGGCGGACAAGAGGGACACCCCTGCCCCAGCAGCCACTTCACGCCGTTTGAGGGTCCGTTCAGAGCCGAGAAGTTCAATTTCCAGGTCGCGGATGATGCGTCGATTGGCGTCTTCCGTGGACTCCTGCTCGGCAGGTTCGTCTGCCGCGGCATCATGCGGTGTCTGGGGCGGTTCATCCCGTCCGTTACTACCGCCGGTCATCATCGATCCATTCTGTTTCGCGTCCGAGTTCCACGTCCATATCTACACCATCAAACATCACGGTCATGGGAAGTTCCTCAACGGCCCCCACCACATACTCCTTGAACGCGTGAATATGAGGCACGTCCCGATACTGCACGCTGCGGTTGCGGCCCAGATCGACTGTCAGTGTCCCGCCGCCGAAGACCCGGTCCGCCAGGGACTGGGAACTGTCCAACTGATAAATCACAGGCAGCGGCAGGTCATGTTCACGTCGGCTCAGGATGCCTCGCCTGAATATCAGCCGCCGATTCGTCAAAACAAACCTCGTGGATGACCATGCCAGCAATGGGTAGAGCACCCACCGAAGGAAGATCAGCACCAGAATCACCAGAACGGCCGGCACCAGCACCGGAAGCCACTGAACAAACTCTGAGGGGTGAGCCGAGCGACCCGCCCAACCCAGCCAATAGGCTGCCGCCCCGGTGAGGGTCAGCCCCACTATGACCGGCCACACCAAGCACCGAGTCTGAGGCCGGGCAGCGACAATGACGTACTCACCGGCATGTAAGCGCAACCCCATGGTTTGCCTCCTGCCCGGTAGAGATTCGCTGACCGATAACCAGCCAATACCAGATTACCGGTGGCTAGGGCCCGGTCCGTCTCAGGTGGACCACATCTCCGGCTGAGATAGCGTGCAAAACGTTCTGGTTGTCTCGAATCTGCAGGCAACCATCCCGGTCAAGACCGGCGGCGTACCCCACCACGTGTTCACCGCCCGGCAGCTCTGCACGGACATGCTGTCCAATCGTGTTCATGACCGCCGCAATCTTCGCGGCCAGTGAGGTGCCGTCCGGCCACGGGGTGAACGCGTCACCACCGACCTCGCAGAAGCTGCGATAGTTACGCGCTAGCGCCCGCAGGTAGGCCTTGAGGAGAATATTTCGATCCGTCGTCGCCGCATACTCCAGTAGGAGGGACGTTGCGCTGGTCACGGGTAGCTCGTCATCGGTCAGGCACACGTTCATGCCCGCCCCGACGACGACGGACGGCGGAGTGCCGTCGGGACTGTGCACCATCTGCGCCAACAGACCCGCGAGCTTACGGTCATCAACCTGAACGTCATTGGGCCATTTGATAGTCGCTGGCACCTGCGCGCGGTCCCGGACAGCTTCGACAAGCGAGAGCGCGGCCAACAGCGACAGCCACGAATAGCTCCGCGTGGGAACCGGGACCTGGTCCCCGCTCGACGGACGCAACAAGACGCTGACAATGATCGAGCTGCGTTCAGGGGCAGTCCAGGTTCGCTCAAGGCGGCCACGGCCTGCCGTCTGCATTTCCGCAGTCAGGACGCTGAGATCGGGCCACACCTCCCGACCCTCCAGCGCCTGGTTGGCCAGATCCGTATTCGTGGACCCTGTTTCATCCACCAGCTCAAGGCGGGCATACGGTCCACGGGGAGCGCACAGAGCCTCAACCAGCTCACGCTCATTCAGGCCCGGACGTTCCAGATTTGAATAACGATGGCTCATGAACTCAATCCTAGGCGGGACTCTCGAGGAACATGTCGCGGACCAGCTGGTCCTCCGCTGCCCCCAGGCTATAGCCAGTGAAGTCAGTGGCGCCTTCCTCGCCGAGGATCTGCTCATCGGTGTAGAAGTTTCCGGTACAGCTGCGTGGGTCACGGGTGAGGATTGCGTATGCGGCATCGGCAACGATGTCTGCGCTGCGGCCGAACTGGACCATCTTCTCGCCGCCGGGCATATTGCGGATAGCCGCAGTATCAATGAGAGTGCAGGGCCACAGCGAATTCACGCCAATGCCGAGAGGGCGCAGTTCCTCGGCAAGGCCAAGCGTTGTCAGGCTCATCCCATATTTAGCCATCGTGTAAGGAAGGTGTGAACCCGCCCATTTGGGATCCAGATTCAGCGGTGGTGACAGAGTCAGGATGTGCGCCGCCGTCGAACTCTTGAGGGCCTCAAGGGAGAACTTGGACAACATCAGTGCCCCGCGGACGTTGATATCGTGCATCAGGTCATAGCGCTTCATCGATACCTCGCTGGTGGAGGAGAGGTCAATGGCCGAGGCATTGTTGACCACAATGTCGATCCCGCCGAATTCTTTGATGGTCCGTCCCACAGCGCCCGCGACGTCGTCGTCGTTGCGGACGTCCCCCACGATCGCCAGAGCATGGCCGCCGGCCTCCTCGATGGCTGCCGCCGCGGTGTGAACGGTGCCTTCCAACTTGGGATGTGGCTCTCCCGTCTTGGCCATGATGGCTACGTTGGCGCCGTCGCGCGCCGCACGGAGGGCAATGGCGAGCCCAATCCCTCGGCTTCCGCCGGACATGAGGATGGTGCGTCCTTCAAGGGAACGTTCCGGGTGGTTCTGGGATGTGGAAGTCTGCGCATCTGTTGTCATGACTCCAGCCTAAACCAGAGCCATTTGTTATGTTACCCGTCAGTAACATGCAATTCGGGCCAACTGACGCCGACCGACCTTGTAGGGTCTCCACAGCTAAACCGTATAAAGAGCCCACTACACTGAACTGGACACCGGGATAGTTGTAGATAACCTACTTAAGTCCCGAAACGAGCAACCGCGATCCGGAGAATTGATGAGCAGCGAACAGGCGATTGACCTTTCCACCACTGCCGGAAGAATCGCGGACTTCCGCCGGCGGGAGGCAGAATCCCTGGAGCCCTCCGGCGCCACTGCTACAGAGAAACAACACAGCCGGGGCAAGAACACCGCCCGCGAGCGCATAGATATGCTCGCGGATCCCGGATCCTTCGTGGAGTTCGACGCCCTCGCCGTTCACCGGTCCACCTCCTTTGGGATGGAACGCAAAAAACCTCTAGGCGATGGCGTCGTCTCAGGCTACGCAACCGTGGACGGCCGTCTGATCGCTCTCTACGCCCAAGACTTCAGCGTCTACGGCGGGTCCTTGAGTAAGGTCAACGGCGAGAAAATCGTCAAGGTCCAGGAATTTGCGCTACGCAATGGCTGCCCGGTAGTGGGCATCAACGATGGCGGGGGTGCCAGGATCCAGGAGGGCGTTGCCTCGCTGGCGATGTTCGCTGATATCTTCCGCAATAACGTCCATGCCTCAGGGGTCGTCCCGCAGATTTCCCTCATCATGGGACCCTGCGCTGGCGGCGCGGCCTATTCGCCGGCGCTGACGGATTACGTGGTGATGGTGGACAAGAGCTCTCACATGTTCATCACGGGCCCAGACGTCATCAAGACCGTCACGGGCGAGGACGTCGATATGGAAACTCTCGGCGGTGCCAGGCAGCACAGCACGACGACGGGGACATCCACCTACCTTGCCTCCGATGAGCGCGACGCCGTCGAGTTTGTCCGTGAACTTCTGGACTTCCTTCCCTCTAACAACCTCGCCGAAGCTCCGCCAGCGGAGTTTGACGAAGAGCTCGAGGTCACAGATGAAGACAGGGCGCTGGACACGCTGATCCCGGACTCAGCCAACCAGCCCTATGACATGCACAAGGTCATTGAAAACATTGCCGATGACGGCCATTTCCTGGAAATGCATGCGCTCTTCGCTCCCAACGTCGTGGTGGGGTATGCTCGCGTGGAGGGCCACACAGTGGGCATCGTTGCCAACCAGCCCATGCAGTTCGCCGGAACTCTGGACATCAGCGCCTCAGAGAAGGCAGCTCGCTTTGTTCGACACTGCGACGCATTCAACATCCCCATCCTGACCCTGGTCGACGTACCGGGTTTCTTGCCCGGCAAGGACCAGGAGTTCAACGGGATCATCCGCAGGGGTGCCAAGCTACTTTTTGCGTACGCAGAGGCAACAGTGCCCAAACTAACGGTGATCACACGCAAGGCGTACGGCGGTGCATACATTGTGATGGGCTCCAAGAAGCTCGGTGCGGACATCAACCTTGCGTGGCCCACCGCGCAGATTGGCGTCATGGGCGCTCAGGGCGCGGTCAATATTCTTTACCGTCGGGACCTCGTAGCTGCCGCGGAAAATGGTGAAGACGTTGAGCAGAAGCGGGCTGAGCTGGTCCGTCACTACGAAGATGAACTCCTGAACCCATACCAAGCCGCCGAACTTGGCTATATCGACGCTGTGATCGCCCCATCGGATACGCGACTGCAGATTGTGCGCGGGCTGAGGGCGCTGCGAGAAAAACGTGCTTCCCTACCGGTCAAAAAGCATGGGAACATTCCGCTGTGACCACCCCAGCTGACGACGTCGACCGTTCAGAACCGCTGTTGCACGTGGTTTCCGGCCACCCGACGGTAGAAGAACTGGCTGCCTTGACCGCCGTCGTCGCCAGTCTGAGTTCCGCTCAGGAGGACACAGGGGCAAACGGGAACACTCGGACTTGGGGTAGGCGAGAGCTGGCGCGACGGCGCCTTGCACCCGGCCGTGGTGCGTGGAAACGCGGCGCACACTAGGTAACGTTTTCTGCTCAGCAGGTCTAGCACGACGCCCAACATGGAATCAAAGGCCACGTTGCCGTTAGGCTCGGGGTGTGACCTACGAAACAGATATTACGCCTCTGACCGACCTCGCGGATGACTCTGCCCGGCCCAAAACGGCTATTGACGCAGTGGCGGACGCCTACGCGGAATCCGCCCTGGAACTCGATCCTGGGTTTGCCACCAGCATGGGCATGCGTGGCCGTGAAACCGAATACCGAGATTACTCGCCTGCCGGCCACGAAGCCTTCGCCGAAATGACCATTGAGACCCTTCAGCGGCTGTCAGACCTTCAGCCCAGTGACGACGTGGACGCTGTAACCCTCGACGCTATGCGTGAACGTCTCGGCTTGGAACTCGAGATCCACGAAACTGGCCTCAATCTTGCGGACCTGAACAACATTGCCTGCCCTGCGCAGGAAATCCGAGCGATTTTCGACCTCATGCCTACCGACACAGCAGAGCAGTGGGCCCATATCGCTGGGCGCCTGGCCAACGTGTCGGAAGCTCTTGGCGGCTACGCCACCTCCCTTCGGGAAGCCCGCGACCGAGGCATGGTCTCCGCTGCCCGTCAGGTTAAGATCGTCATCGAACAGACCCGCCGCTACGCAGCTGAGGATGGTTATTTCGCCACCATGGTGGCGGAGGCTTCAACTGCCGAAGGCAACCTGAGCGATGCATCCCGAGCAGATCTTGCCTCCGGTGCAGAATCAGCAAGGAACGCGTACAACTCACTCGCCGACTTCCTGGAACAAGAGCTGCTTCCGGCTGCACCAACAAAAGACGCCGTGGGACGCGAACACTACTCGTTGATGTCCCGCCGTTTTCTTGGATCCGAGGTCAACCTCGAGGAAACCTATGCCTGGGGCGTTGAAGAGTTGGCCCGCATTATTGCGGAGCAGGAACAGGTCGCCAACGAAATTGAAGAAGGCGCCACCGTCGACGAGGCCATGAAAATCCTCAACGAGGATCCGACACGGCAGCTGCACAGCAAAGAAGAGCTCCAGCAGTGGATGCAGAAGCTCTCGGACAAAGCCGTAGCTGAGCTAGCTGGCGTCCACTTCGACATCCCCGACATCATGCGCACCATCGAATGCATGATCGCGCCCACCGATGAAGGGGGTATCTATTACACCGGGCCAACGGACGACTTCTCTCGTCCCGGACGCATGTGGTGGTCCATCCCCGCAGGCGAGGAAACCTTTACCACCTGGAACGAAACCAGCACCGTCTACCACGAGGGGGTTCCGGGACACCACCTGCAGGTTGCCACGGCTACCTACCGCCGCGACATCCTCAACAACTGGCGACGCAACATGTGCTGGACATCCGGCCACGGCGAAGGCTGGGCACTCTACGCGGAACGGCTGATGGAGGACCTGGGCTACCTGAAGGATCCAGGCGACCGGATGGGCATGCTAGATGCCCAGCGCATGCGTGCCGCCCGAGTAGTCTTCGACATTGGCGTTCACCTGGAACTCGACATCCCCGAGCATTGGGGTAACGGTACCTGGTCACCGGACTCAGGCTATGAATTCCTGCGGAAGAACATCGCGATCAGCGAGGGACAGCTGAAATTTGAGTTCACCCGCTACCTCGGCTGGCCGGGCCAAGCTCCGTCCTACAAGATTGGTCAACGCCTCTGGGAACAGATTCGTGACGAACTTCGCGAACGCGAGGGCAGCAACTTTGACCTCAAGGCATTCCACAGCCGTGCACTGAATATGGGATCTGTTGGCCTAGACACACTCAGGCGTGCACTCCTGGGCTGATTCGAGAATTATCGCCCCATGAAGCTGCGGAGTGACGGTCATCTACCGCCACTCCGCAGCTTCATCGCTGTCCTCGACCAAAAGCTCGGCGTAACATTTCTCAATCTCGAATTTTTTTGCTAGCTCATCCGCTCTACGGTTTTCAGGTGAGCACAAACATCAGCCCTCAGCCAACGCGCAGGAAACTTCCCCGGTGGATGACTTCCTTCGGCCCTCAGATCATCGCCGGTCTACTCCTTGGACTCATCCTTGGACTGGTCGCCAAATACACCGGTCACACAACTGAGACCCCCAATGCCCTCGGCACCACTCTCTCTACTATCGGTTCGAGCTACGTCACTCTCCTCAAGGCAGCGGTTGTCCCACTCATCTTCACCGCCGTCGTCAGCTCCATCGCGAACCTGCGTGAGGTCACGAACGCGGCGCGCCTGGCAGGACAAACCCTGCTGTGGTTCGGGATCACCGCTCTGATCGCCGTCAGTATTGGCATGGTCCTCGGCACGGTCCTGCGGCCGGGAGCAAACTCCTCGGCAACCCCGCCTGAGGACTACACCGGCGGCACCGGCAGCTGGTGGGCCTTCCTCGAGGGACTGATTCCGGCTAACTTCCTAGGACTTGAAGCTTCAACAAAGGCGGCTGACACCGGCGACCTCACCACATCCCTGAGCTTCAACGTGCTGCAGGTCCTTGTAGTCGCCGCCGCCATCGGCATAGCCGCCCTGAAGGTTGGGAAGCCAGCCGAACCGTTCCTCACGTTGAACGCCTCCGCTCTGGCTGTCATTCAGAAAGTCCTCTGGTGGATCATTCGACTAGCCCCCCTGGGAACCGTTGGGCTGATCGGACGTGCCGTCGCCACCTATGGCTGGGACACCATCGGTTCGCTGGGTAAATTCACTCTGGCCATCTACCTTGGTCTCGCGCTGGTGCTCTTTGTGGTTTACCCCATCCTGATCCGAGTCCACGGCCTATCCGTCAAGCAGTACTTCTCGGGCGCGTGGCCCGCCATCCAACTGGGCTTCGTCTCACGCTCCTCAGTGGGAACGCTCCCCCTGACGCAGCGCGTCGCAGAACGGAACCTCGGCGTCCCACGTGCATACGCCTCGTTCGCCGTCCCACTCGGCGCGACCACCAAGATGGACGGTTGCGCTGCAATTTATCCCGCAATATCTGCAATCTTCGTGGCGCAGTTCTTCGGCGTAGACCTCGAGCTCGTGCACTATCTGCTCATCGCCGTTGTGTCCGTGCTTGGCTCCGCCGCGACCGCCGGAACCACCGGCGCCGTCGTCATGCTCACCCTTACGCTTTCGACGCTGGGACTCCCGTTGGCCGGCGTCGGACTGCTGCTCGCTGTTGACCCGATTCTGGACATGGGCCGCACCGCAGTGAACGTGGCCGGGCAAGCGCTCATACCCACCATCGTTGCCAAGCGTGAAGGCATCCTGGATCACGGTCTCTACAACGCGGCACGTACCGGCGACCCGTTCGCCGACGATTCAGCGTCCATAGACCATGCCTCACCGGCGGAAGAGTCCGGCGCTGTGCCCGCTCTGGCCGGTTCTGGTTCAGGCACTAGCTCAGGCACTCGCGACGCTTGAGGTAATCAAGCACAGTGGGAGCCGCACGCCATCATGGTGTGCGGCTCCTCTTCGTTAGGCTGGGACCATGACCGAATCCCCCCTGCTGATCCTCGCCTCCGCCTCCCCCGGACGCGCAAAATTACTGACCGACGCCGGCATCGGCTTCGATGTACTCGTTTCGGACGTCGACGAAACTGCCGTGGCAACCCACTATGGGACGCCTGAACCGCACGAACTATCGCTGCTGCTAGCGCGGGCCAAGGCGGAATCCGTGGCCGCCAGGCCAGAAGCCGAGGGAGCGGTGGTCCTCGGTTGCGACTCAGTCTTCGAACTCGACGGCGTAGCGTACGGAAAACCCTACGAACCCGACGTCGCGCGTGAACGATGGAAGCAGATGCGCGGCCAAACCGGAGTGCTTCACACTGGCCACTGGCTGATCGATAACAGGGACACTGATTCCGAGGGGGCAGGGATATCCGTCGGTTCGGGCGCCACCATTGGCTCCGTGGCGTCAGCCAGTGTCAGTTTTGCCCCAGTGAGCGATGCAGAGATTGACGCCTATGTCGCCACCGGTGAGCCCCTGCCCTGTGCCGGCGGATTCACCATCGACGGACGCGGAGGCGCATTTGTCACGGCCGTGGACGGAGACCCCCACGCCGTCGTCGGCCTGTCTATCTCGACCCTGAGGGAGCTGCTTGGCAAGACGGGGCTGTCCATCACCGATCTCTGGGTGTAGTAAGAACTGGGTGCGTTCGGTCCAACCATGCCGTTTCAGCGCGCGCCGCACCTCTTCCGGACAGATCAGGGGCTCCCACCGTGTCTGTTGTGCACATCGCGTGTCGTCATCGCATCTGTGGTGCACGTCGAGGGCCATCTTTTGCATTCAAAGCCCCTGACCTGCACAACAGACGTGCTAGGGCGCGATGCCTATCCGCACTACCCCTGCCAACCACGCCGTTTCAGTGCGCGCTGAACCTTGGCGGCCACCCAATTTTCACCTGAACCCATGTCGTCCTTGTTGATCTTCACCTGAATCCACCCGAGCTGCGCCGTTGTGTAGTCCCGCTCGTGGTCGCGGCCTTGCTGTGCTGTGCTGAGATGATGTGCGCCCTCGTACTCAATGCAGACGCGGAACGCCGGGCACCCCAGATCGGTCCAGATCTGTGGATCGCCAGTTTCGTCAAAGATCGGGGTGTTCGGCACAAATTCGGGAAATCCTTGGCGCTGCAGGATAAGACGCAGACGAGTCTCGGGCGGCGAGTCTACGCCCACCCGAATTAGGGACAGCGCTTTCCGTGCTCTAGACAACCCGGATGCGGCCGACTTGCTGGCAATGTAGGTCTTGAGCTCTTGTATCGATACTTTCGGCGTGCGACGACGGCCAAAGTTCCGCTGATGCTCACTGACTATTTGGTCCCCGGCGACGACAAGTTCAGTAAGCGACAGCTGCGAGGAGAGATCCAGCCACGTCCTGGCTATAGGCGTCACTCGAACTCCCTTCACCATCACCACTTCATGCTGCTCTAGGGCCAAACGGTGCCCAACAATGTGTTTCCGCCTCGGTACTGCCTGCCCAGGCCTTCGAGCCAGGTGAAGACGCGGCTCGTGGTCGACCTCTTGCGGTAGTACCAACTTGTGCAAACGGCCAGCCGTTCCATGGCTGATGACGCTACCCGGCAGCAATTGCACGTAGGGACTGCAGCTGGCGGCCAGGTCAAACTCACGATTGACGGGTACTCGCACCGACCGACTGGGCGATCTGAGATCGTTGGCGCGCAACCTGTCTCTGGAAACTCCCCTGGACATGGTCTTCTCGAGGGTGAACGGCGAGGCCTCCAGGCCATTCGGAAGCGGTTTGGCGGCAGTCACACTACCTATTAGGACAGAAACGGACGCAGCGTGCGGAAGTTATCCACAGCCTGATCCGAGGGACCCTGCCTATCGAGCGAATCGCAGACCTAGCAGTACGTCTGTCGTGCAGATCAAGGGCTGTCCTTTACCCACGAAGCCCCTGACGTGCACTATAGTCGCGGTGGCTAGGGAGAGCTGGGCTAACCCGCTCACGTTGTAGCATCTCTACAAAAATTGGGCCGATGCCCCGCAGAACTGGCATAGATCATGGGCGGACACAACAAAAGCGCGCTAGGCTCCAAAGGACACAAAGGAGCACACGCACACCCATGAGCCATAGCAGCCCCGCTTCCATGACCAAGGTCCTGATCGCCAACCGCGGCGAGATTGCCGTTCGAGTTATCAGAGCCGCCCGCGATGAGGGGATTACCTCTGTCGCTGTCTACGCTGACCCGGATCGAGACGCGCTGCATGTGCGGCTCGCGGACGAAGCCTATGCGCTCGGCGGCGAGACTGCCGCAGAGTCCTATCTGGTCATGGACAAAATTCTGGAAGTCGCTCTTCGTTGCGGAGCGGATGCGGTTCACCCCGGCTATGGATTCCTCTCCGAGAACGCCGAGTTTGCTCAAAAAGTCGTTGATTCTGGCCTTACTTGGATTGGCCCATCTGCATCGGCCATCACCCAGCTCGGAGACAAGGTGCAGGCACGCCACATTGCAGAGAAAGTTGGCGCTCCGCTAGTCCCCGGTACGGCCGATCCCGTGAAGACAGCGGACGAGGTTGTAGCCTTCGCGGACAAATTTGGCCTCCCGGTAGCTATCAAGGCCGCTTTTGGCGGAGGAGGCCGCGGCATCAAAGTTGCCCGGAACCGCGAAGAAATCCCAGAGCTATACGAATCAGCTGTCCGTGAGGCGACAGCGGCATTTGGGCGCGGCGAGTGCTTCATTGAACGCTTCCTTGATGCGCCTCGCCATGTTGAAACCCAGTGCTTGGCGGACGCACACGGCAATGTGGTGGTTGTGTCCACGCGCGACTGCTCCCTTCAGCGCCGCAACCAGAAACTCGTGGAGGAGGCTCCGGCTCCGTTCCTCAGCGATGACCAGAATCGGCGACTCTATGAAGCGTCCAAGGCGATCCTGAGAGAGGCCAAGTACCAAGGAGCAGGCACCTGCGAATTCCTGGTGGGCCAGGACGGTGTCATTTCGTTCCTCGAGGTCAATACACGGTTACAGGTGGAACACCCTGTGTCCGAAGAGGTCACGGGAATCGATCTGGTCCGTGAACAGTTCCGGCTGGCCCGCGGTGAAGAACTCGGATACACCGATCCGGAGGTACGCGGCCACGCTTTTGAGTTTCGTATCAATGGCGAAGATGCTGGCCGCAACTTCATGCCGGCTCCCGGCGTCGTCGAGACTCTCAAGCTTCCAACCGGTCCAGGCGTGCGTGTGGATTCGGGCGTCGAGGCTGGCGAGGTCATCGGCGGCAACTTCGACTCAATGCTGGCCAAGCTCATCATCACTGGATCAACCCGTGAGCAAGCACTTCAGCGGTCCCGTCGCGCACTGGCCGAGATGGAAATTGACGGCATGCCCACGGTCTTGCCGTTCCACCGAGCCGTCGTTGCCGATGTTGCTTTTGCGCCGGCCAGTGGTCCGTTCAGCATTCACACCCGTTGGATTGAGACGGAGTTTGAGAACAACATCGCCCCGTTCGCACCTGCGGCGTCAACGGAAACTTCAAACGGTGAGCGTCAACGAATCACGGTAGAGGTCGGGGGCAAGCGTCTCGAAGTGGTGCTACCTGCCGGGTTGGGTGCGTCTCCAGCCAAGAACGGTCGGAAGCCCAAGAAAGGCCGCGGCCGGGCTGCAGCGGCTGCCGCTAACGGCGATGACCTCACCTCGCCCATGCAGGGAACCATCGTCAAGGTTGCAGTTGCTGACGGCGACACAGTTGCCGAGGGGGATCTGGTGGTGGTTCTGGAAGCCATGAAGATGGAGCAGCCGCTGACTGCGCACAAAGCTGGCACGATCTCGGGGTTGAAAGCAGCCGCAGGGGCAACGGTGTCAGCTGGCGCTGTTATTGCCGCCATCCTCGACTAACGTCAGAGATGGACGTGAAGTCTACGCGCCGCTTCGGAAATGGAGCCCGTCAAGGACGGGTAGACGGTGAAGGTGTTCGCTAGATCGTCGACGTGCAGCTTATGCGTCACCGCAATGGCCACCGGGAAAATCAGTTCGGAGGCTCGCGGGCCCACAACAACACCCCCGATCACCGTTCCCGATCCTTTACGCGCAATGATTTTCACAAAACCGTCGCGCACGCCCATCATTTTCGCGCGAGCATTGGTGTGAAGGCTCAACTTGATGATGTCGCCCTGAAACTTGCCTGATTCGACGTCGGCCTCGGAAACTCCCACGGACGCGATTTCCGGTGACGTGAAAATGTTCGATGCCACCTGGTTTAGCTTCAGCGGTTTCACGCTGTCGCCCAGAAGGTGGGCGATGGCGATCCGTCCCTGCATGGCGGACACAGAGGCGAGGGCAAACACGCCAGTGCAATCACCGGCGGCGTAAACATTGGGCGCCGTGGTGCGGGAGACGCCGTCGACCTTGATGTGACCGGATTCGGTGAGCGCAACGCCAGCCTCCTCCAGCCCGATCTCTTCCGTATTGGGGATAGCGCCAACGGCAATCAACGCATGTGAGCCGTCAACTGTGCGCCCATCATCCAGCGTGACGCGCACGCCGTCGTCCGTTCTTTCCACGCCGGCCGCCCGCGAACGAGAGAGGACAGTCATCCCGCTGTCGCGGAAAACTTTCTCCAGAACTTCAGCAGCATCCACATCCTCTCCCGGAAGGACGCGCTCACGGCTGGAGACCAGAGTTACCTTGGCACCGAGCCCGTTGTAGGCGGAAGCAAACTCCGCCCCGGTGACGCCTGAACCGATAACGATCAGATGCTCGGGAACCTCGGTGATGTTGTAGATCTGCGTCCAGTTGAAAATCCGTTCACCGTCCGGAACTGCTGTGGGCAATTCTCGCGGATGGGAGCCGACCGCAAGCAGAACGGCGTCCGCTTCCACGGTTTCCGTGCCGGTCTCCGTTTCTACTTCTAGGCCGTGATGGTCGGTGAGCCGTCCGCGCCCAATGATGACCCGCACGCCTGATCGTTCCAGAACCTTGGTGATATCCGCAGACTGCTCCCGTGCCAAGCCAAGTAGCCGCTGGTGGACCTGCCCCATGTCGGCGAAAGCGGCATTCGGGTTATCAAACTTCACCCCAAGGGTGTTCGCGCTGGCAATGCCGTCCATGGTGTCCGCCGTCGCAATGAGCGTTTTGGAAGGCACGACGTCGGTCAGGACGGCGGAGCCACCGAGCCCCTTGTCCTCGACAATGGTTACGTCGGCTCCCAGGGCGGAGGCAACCATGGCAGCCTCATAGCCTCCGGGTCCGCCTCCCAAGATGGCGAGCTTCAGGGCATGGAAGTCAATTTGATTACTCACGGGCTCAATTCTCGCCCATTGCGCCCAATGCATCAAAGAGGCGGGTACGGTATGCGAGTGACTACGGAACCTTTTGACCTTGCAGAGCAGGCCGCTTCAACAATTTCGGAGCTGACCGGCGTACCTTCGCACGACATTGCACTGGTGCTCGGATCCGGTTGGGGTGGCGCCGCGGATCTCATTGGTGAGACCACGCACACACTCAATGCCACGGATATCCCCGGCTTCTCGGCGCCGGCCGTTGAGGGTCATGTGGGCACCATCCGCTCGATCCTCACCCCGCAGGGCAAACGCGTCCTGGTGTTGGGAGCGAGAACCCATTTCTACGAGGGTCGCGGCGTGCGTTCGGTAGTCCACGGAGTGCGTACCGCTGCCGCCACCGGTGCTGGCATCATGGTGCTGACCAACGGCTGTGGCGGTTTGAACCCGCTCTGGGCACCTGGGACGCCGGTCCTCATCAGCGATCACCTCAATCTGACGGCGGCTTCGCCCTTGGAAGGTGCCACTTTCGTGGATTTGACGAACCTTTATTCGCCCCGCATTCGGGACATTGCTCGGACGGTGGACTCCTCGTTGGATGAGGGCGTCTACGCGCAGTTCACTGGTCCGCACTATGAAACTCCTGCCGAGGTGCGCTATGCCCGGACCATCGGCGCCGATCTTGTTGGTATGTCCACAGCACTGGAAGCCATCGCGGCACGTCATGCCGGTATGGAGATTTTCGGTATGTCTTTGGTCACAAACCTCGCAGCTGGGATCAGCGACAGCCCGCTTAGCCACGCCGAGGTGATCGAGGCTGGACAGACTGCAGGGGATCGAATTTCACGGCTTCTCGCTGACATCTTTGGAAGGCTCTAGCGGCATGAGTTGCCCACTACGGGTAGGTTTGAGGCATGTCTTCGAGTGCCAGCCACGACTCAGCCCTACTCTCTGCTGCCCAGCAATGGGCTGAGGCTGACCCGGACCCGCAAACCCAGCAGGAAC
>JBBPYK010000086.1:0-3523 GCA_038199985.1 Actinomycetales bacterium
CGCGGCGAGGACCTCATCGATTTCTTCCGGGGTCCCGTGTAGGTGGCCATCCCAGTACAGACTGTGGGTGTCGAAGCCGCGCGTCTGGAGGTCGATCTTTGCCACGGCCAGGTCGGCAGCCAGGTCTTCGGTGGTGAAGCCCTGAGGATAGTACGCCGGAGGCGCTCCAAGCGCCCGCAGTGCTGCTTCTGCGATGACTTCGCTGTCCTGTTTCTCCGATTGGCTGGTGTGGACGGTCGCGCCGCGGGTGTTGACCTGTGACGGCGGTGTGTCGAGCGTCGCGTCGGCTTGGTGGGTAATCCGAGCGAAGGCCTGCTCCTGGTTGCGGAGCAGTTGCCCGACCCCGGCAGCGGTTGCGTAGCCCCGAGCGTTTACGTCCTCGAGGTACCAGGCGCACGTCAGTTGCGCGACTCGTTGAGCAAGGGCTCGGAAGTAGCCCTGCTCGTCCTCGCTCCACTGCTTCAGCTCCGAGGCAGCCTCGTTGTCCGTGACCAGCCGCACGAGGTGCTCAGGCCCGGTCAACGCGGCGACAGGAATGTCACCTTTCCGCGTGGCAGCAGCCCGCGTGAATGCCCGCACCAGGAGCTGCTCAGCAGGGCTGCGCTCTTCACGGCTAGGGAGGGCACGGAACTCCTCCGGCCGTGTGTCGTCGAGGTCTTTGACTGTCTGAGCTATGAGGGCTTTGACCCGCTTGTGAGACAGACCGGTCAGGTCGGCGATCGCGTCGGCGAAATCGGCCCCACCGACGAGCCTCAGGGCTGCCTTCGCCACTGCGACCCCTATCGGCTTGCCGGCCGCTGAACCGGGCAGTCCACTTTCCATGGCAGCCAATCTAGGCCATCGTTCGGCGTGACCGTGACTATGAACAGGAGTCCCTCGACGTCCTGAGCTGCTGACCTTCGCGCACGTCTCGCTGCGCCCATGGATGTCGATTCAAGGACGTGCCCGCAAGCCGAACGGCTATCGGACGCTGAAACCTGATCGGCGTGGAATGATGGAGTCTGCAACTGTCAGGTGGGGCATTGCGAGAGACGGAACTGATCCGACATGACAGCCAAGAAATTTCGGGATCTGACGTACAACGACCTCGGCAAGCACGTTGAGTTGATCGAGGTGAACGGCGACAAAAGTACCGGCGTCTTAAAATCGCTGCATCTGGCCAAGTCGTCGGTGATGGCTTGGATTGATAACACCACGCACTCCGGTCTTGATCCGGACCAGGAAATCATCTTCGTTAAAGGCGAGTAATGACGGATCTCATCTGATGATGGGAGCGGTGGTCGTCAGGTTGGCAGTTGATGTCTCCACGCCAGTGCACGCGACTATGACGAATCCGTGCACTCTGCTTTGAGCATCCACAAAGGGTGACGTCCTGGTAATCACGACTTTAGATCGACTTGGACGCTTCACCAGAACATGCTGGCTTTCGCTGAGGAACTGCGCCACCGTGGGGCGGGTCTGCGGGTGCGGAACCTTGGCGGGAGTCCACCCCCACGGGATCCGTGCTGTTTACGATCATGACCGCGCTGGCGGAGATAGAGCATCAGATCATGCATGAGCGTGTCACCGACTCGGTCGCCAAACGACGAGCATCCGGCCAAGACCTGGGTGGGCGTCAACGCCAAATCACCGAAGCCAGATCCGCAACGCCTTGCGGTTGATCGCCGCCGGCGAACCGGCCGCGCAAGTCGCACGCGACCTCACCCGAGCCGGCGCTTCCAACGCCGGTCCTTTGATACGGTCTTTTTCTTGCTTCAGATTACTCCCGGGAAGGTGCGCCAATTGAACCCCACGTTGCAAAGGGCTATCCACAAGTCCGGATCATTGCTCTCAGTCAAGAACGGTTGAGGCCGAAGACCTCATAAAGTCGCCACAGCCTTCCTACACACGTCCACATTGTCATGAGAAAGTGGACGAAGACCGAGAAAATAATCCAGTTTGAGGCGATTCTGCCATAAGGGCTTACCATCATCAGTACCGTCGCGGACGCATCTTGAGCAAGGGAGAGGCAGATCACCCAAAACCCCACTGCTACTGCATAGGCCGACGAGTAGAATGCGTAGTCAAGGTTGGACTTGTCGCGCTGTGCCTCGGCAGCCTGCGCATCACCAAGCCGGACCTGGTGGCGCAGTTGGATTAGAAACACTAAAAGGGAGAAGAGGAGTCCGGTGATGATGGCAACGCCGCTAACAAGATCCAGTTCGTGAGTCCAGGTCCCTCCTGGGATCAACGCAAAGCAGCCAGCCACGACCGGGGCAACACCATGTAGCACAACACGCCCGTGGCTCTTCCCCTGACCGTCGTGCAGCGAACCGCCCCAGTGCGCCTCAGCCATCCGCAGGAATAAACTGGATGACATCTCGCTCCTAGCTCTCGTTAGAACACCAGTTCGGATTCCAGTCTACACCAAAGTGCTCTGCTGCCCTGTCGCGACAGGCTTGGATAAAGTCTTCGTCTGCCACGCTTTCGCCAAGATCGAGGGCCACTTTGGGGAGTTTGCCAGTTTGGATGATGTAGCGCTTGGTCATGCTTCCTAGCTTCAGGTCCAGTACCGTCTCGTCGTCATCGCGGGGGTCAAGGCTGAAGTACTCATGGGCAGTCTCTGGTCTCTGCAAGAGTTGCTCCCGTAGGTCTTTCGAGAACACTTTCCGACGTTTGGCGACAGCCTTCCAAGAGAGGGTCCCAATGACCTCGTCCTCGGGTAGGTCGGTCGCCTTGTCGATGTCGTGGCGCCTGACCTCGAACCCCTTCAGATCTGCTTCGGTCAGAAATTCGTCCTTGGTCTGGACCCAACTCGTGTGCAACGTAACGTTCGGGTATTTGACTCGCCAGTCAGCCTTCAGTGCCGAGCGCAGTTCGATTCCGGAGGTGTTACCCCCGGCTCGTTCGTAGAATGCAAGCACTTGCTGGCCCCTGTCGGGAACGATTATGAGAGTTCTGCCGTTCAGTGCAGTTGCGTGCTCAGGCTGCACTTCGAACTCATGCTTCCCCGTTTCTAAGTTCACCACGCTCCCGGACAGGCCCGCAGGCCCTGACGATGCGGTGACAAATAGGGCCCTAGGGAGAGCGGTCACTCGAGAGACGCTGGTCCAGTAGTTCCTCTTCTCGTCGCGATGCGCCCGCCCCGGCGGAAGCGACTCCTTGATGAAGTCGAAGTAGTCCTGACCACCGGCTCCAGAGATGGCGCCTGGCTCATAGTGCTCCCGGTTCAGTTCATGAACGCGCGCAGTGTGGAACGTCTGTGCTTCAAGGAGTAAAGTGCTCATCCAAAACCTCCAACTGAGTATATGTTTTGCTGTTTTCAAGACGGGTGTGGACGCGGGTAGCGGCTGGCTCGTCCCGGCAACCGGTCTGAAGTAGATGGTAGTAGAAGTGATGAGCCTCGGGTGTAGCCGGGTGTAGGCGTGCGCGTCACTTCGTTCCTAGAATTCTGGCACACTCTGATGTATCTCCTGAGGACTTTATGGAAACAGCCGCAGCACCGACCGAACTGACTGAAGGTCTCACGTTAACGTGCCTAAAA
>JBBPYK010000087.1:0-6348 GCA_038199985.1 Actinomycetales bacterium
GTGAAGAGTACCTTGTCGAGACGTTTTCCCCGCCCGGATAGAGCAATTGCGGGCTGGCAGTTCTCCCGGACGAACGAGCACCCATCAATCTTGCTCGCAGGGAAAGCTTCAACGAACACAAGTGCGAGACCACACTCGGCGAACAGTTTAGGTAGCTGACTGAAACCGTCGGCATTACGAACCAATTGAGACAGCTGGGGAGCAAGCATCTCGAGCGCCGGCTTCGAGAACGGGGCGGTCTCTTGCGATTCTGCGCGCGCTTGAGCGCATGCGGTCCAGGCCAATTGAGTGGGTGACAGTTGTTCCGATTGATTCGTGCGACGTGCAGCAATCTGCTGCGATGGGCAGTCAGTGAGCTCGTCCATCCTATAGAGCTTTCGCAGCTCCTCTGCCTGATCGCGCAGATCAACCGACTTGATGATTCCGCGTCGAACGAGCACCGAGACAGGCGCAAGTTCCTTCAGTCTCGCTCGCAAACGAACGTCGTCGAGCCTTTCCCGGGTTTGCTCGTCTTGGCTTTGCCTCCAGAGATGGAAGGCATCTTGTAAATTGAGCCACATTTCCGCAGTAGTTCCGAGTGCGGCGCCGATCTGCGCGGCAGAGTCTCGGGTAATCTCCTTTTTGCCTGAGATTATCTCAGAAACAAACTGTGCCGGGCGCCCGAGAATCTCGGCGAATTCGGCTTGCGTCCAGCCACGCTCATCTAGCTCGTCTGCGAGAAACTCACCAGCGGGGAACACCTCAGCTCGCATCTTGGCACTCATCTCGGGTCTCCTTTCAGTGGTAATCGACTAATTCAAGAACAACCGCAACGCGACCGCTGTCATCGGTTATGAAGTTCAAAATCAACCTGTATTGATCATTCAGGCGGATCGAGGAAGTGCCCGTTCGATCCCCTTCAAGTTTTTCCAGCCGGAGTGACCTGACAGCGCGAAGATCACGTTCGTCCTGCGCGGCATCGATCAGCTGGATCTTCTTGCGGTAGGCGCGGATGACATCTCGACCCCATTTCCTTGGGGTGAAGTTCGGATCCTCCGCGAGTCGACAGAGTGTCTCGTCATCAAAAACGATCCGCACTTCCACCCCTTCATAGCTAGCCCATGCCTTGATAGAGCCTAGCGCAGTTCTGAAAGTGTGCTCGTCTTCACCCCTTCACCCCTCCACCGATATAGTATATCAAGTAATTTACCACTTAGGGAAGGGAGTCCGCTGATGACCAAGCAAGAGCCACCTCGTAATCAAAAGGTCTATGCCCGTTCGACAAGCTATCGCCACAAGCCGCCTCCCCCGCCCAATGCTCCTTCGGATGAGGTATGGGATCTCATTAACAGGTTGGTTGCAGAGAACCCCGAGCCCGGATCATCAACAACGCCTGAAACTGAATTGAAGCAGCGTCGCCGCGGTGACGCGCGGCGACGGCGAAGGCGTACAGACTGGCGGCGAGTGCTCGACGTGTTTGCATCGGTTGTCTGGTCCTTCATTGTGGTCAAATTGTTCATCGGCGACTTCGACCGGGTCATACTCGCGGCCATCGCACCTCAAGCCGTATGGGTTCTCGACTTCAGATGGCTGCTGGTTCTTGTCTTGGCCGCGCTGCTCCTACTACTTTTTAACTCGCGGAGACTTGGTCTAAGCCTTGCCTATGTCATTGGATTCCCTCTCGTGCTGTTGTGCTGGAAGCTTCCCAAGTTCCTGATCAAGAAGCGCAGTTCACTTCTGGTGGTAGGTCTCGCTGGAATTTTTACCAGCATCGGATCAAGGGCGCGTCCGTTCGTTATTGCCCTCGCAAGCGCATGCCTCTCAGGTTTCATGATCTCTTCGTCAGAGATGCCATGGGTTGTCGCGGGCACCATTGGAATGTCCCTGACCTTGATCTGGTGGTTGGCTATAACTGCATTCGATCTGCTGCGCTCGACCGCCTTCATACGCGCTCAGAAGAAGCTCATCGACTGGGCTTTGCAGAGAAGAATCATAGACAAGATCCCGACACCGACGTTGCCGAACCGCATTACGATCCAGTCATGAACCGTCGAAGACGCGAAAAAGTTCCGGGACAGTGCCGGATACGGCGTGCTTCTGACACACCTACTACAGTTCTGGGCTGAATGTCTGGACCAGTACCGCAAAGGGCCCTCGGTTGTAGTCCTGAACATGATGGCCGCCGTCAGCCTAACGCTCCAGGTGATACTGGCTTTTACGTTTATCAACCTTGGGGTGCATACCCTCGTGCCTACTCAATTTTCCAGTGCCGGTAACCCGAGTTGGTGGACCTTCGTCTACTACTCGTCAGTTGGGACGTACTTTGGAGAGATCGGGGCACTTGCGCCAGTTGGAGTTTTTGCCATCGTTTCGAAGCTGGCCAACGGTATTTTCGGTGTGGTGGTGGTTGGGACCGTTATAGTCTCGATCTCGTTGAACTACAGAAGCGTTCGAACCGAGGCTGAAGGGGAAGGCGTTATCCGCACTCTGACTGGAAAGGCGGCAGAGATCAAGGAAGTCTCATCCCAACAGCACCAAATGTCCTTTCGAGATCTCGAGAACCGTCTTCTCGCTACCGGGTGGGGGCTGCTCGGGGTTACGCGCTGGCTCGCGGCTCACTTAGAAGAACAACCTCGACGCAGTACGACAAGTGAGTGAGAGCTAGTATACGGCTTGGGAAATCTGATCCAGTCACGCTGAAGAGGACGAGGGCTCGGCTTGGAATTGTCTTGCAACCCTAGTGATACGAGACGGCTCAGCGCTCAAGTGACCGCTGCGGCGGAGGGATCCGAGTTTTTCGCAGCATAGTTCGCACTTGTTGGCAACCGGCGATTCTCGTATCCATGTCTCGAAACCTTTTTGGCTAAATCGGTGTATCTACCGTTAGTTATGAGACACATCTGAGCAATCCATTGCGAAGTTGGTCGGATACGCCCAGAGTTCAATTCGACGGCAGTTCACTGGACGCCAAGAACGGGGCCGTCGGGTCGCCGATATCGGACGCGATGAACTCCAGGCGGATCATTCTGTATTCGGGGCACGGACACCACGACCCGAAATTGTTCGAGCTCGCGACGCCTTGAGCGACGTCGATACCCGCCTGATCACCTACGTGGATTGACCGGGCGATCTCCGCAGAATCCGCCGCTCAGCTTGCCCGAGACTTCGAAATATCACGCGACAGAGAACAATCACAGAACACCGCCACAGAGTCCCAATGTCCGGGCCACCGGTTGGGCCCTTATTTCCGTGGGTCGCGCTCTCCGGCTTCGACGGCCATCGGCAGCGTGTTGCCGGCCGCGGGTGCCGGGCATGTGCCGAAATCACTGAAGGCGCTGGGGTAATTGATGGCCCGGTTGAAATCAACCACCAGCGTGCCGTCCGGGCGAGGCTTCGTCAGCTCAAGCTTGCGCCATGGGGCGGTGCTGACGTTGTTGCTGGCGTCGGAGAAGGTGATCGTCATAGAACCCAACGCGCCTTCCTCGGCCGCCAAGGAGTAGCTCGTACCCTCCAGCTCAAAAGACACCTCGCCCACCAGCGTGGCCAGGCCGGGGACCTCTGGGTTGGCTGTTTCGATGACCGTGGTTCGCGGCTCGGCGTACGGCAGAAAATGTCCGGTGAGGACAAGCTCGGGGTTGTAGTCAAAAACCGGTACGCCGCTGAAAGACGTCAGCGTGGGTGCCTGCGAGTCCCGGGTGCGGATCATGTAGCGGTTGGCGCGCATCCCCAACTCGACGACCACCGAACCGCTGGCGACCCACAGCAGTGACTGCTCATCGACCAGTTCCACGTAGATGGTGCCCACCACCGGTTCGCCGCTTTCCACCAGCGTCAGGTGGTCCTCGGCACTGGCCGTGAGCGACGCCGTCGTGCCGTCAGAACTCCACAGTCCTGGGACGCCTGCCACGGCGGACGGGGCTGCGGGAATCCACTGGAAGGACGTCAGCGAAAGCCATCCGTGGGCATCAGTCAGCGAGGCGTTGCGTCCGGTGCGAAAACGCTCCCACCGGGCGGTGAGACGCTCGAGTTCTCCTGTGTTTGTGTTGGTGCTCATGCTGCTCCTGGTAAACGTAGGCGGGGTGTCCACTCTAGGCACAACGGCCGCGTGCAGGCGGCTATTCCGGCGGTCGGGCCGATTCCGGCGAGCCAGCGCACCGGTGAGAGAATGGGGATATGGCAACAAACGCGCAAATGAACAAGGACATGGCCCGATTTCCGCTCGGCACCGCCACCGTGCTGGACGACGAACACACGGAGCTGGTGTTCGCCCGCCACTACCCGGTGGCGCCCGACGTGCTGTGGGAGATGCTCACCCATCCCGAGAAGACGCCCATGTGGTGGGCCAAGGTGCGCGGACAGGCAAAGTCCGGCTCGTCCTTTGACCTGAAGTGGATGAACATCAAGGACGAGGGGCACGGGATCGAAAGCGAGTGGTGGAACGGGCGGGTCATGGAAGCCGAAGAGCCGCGGCTGTTTGAAGTTTCCAACGCCATGCACGGCCGGATCCGCATGGAGCTGACGCCGGCAGGGGATGGCACCGACCTGATCTTCGGCAATGTGGTCTCGCTGCCTGCGGAAGTGGTGTTGATGTCGCTGGCCGGATGGCACGTGCACTTGGATCATTTGCAGGAAGCGCTGGACGGCAAGAGCGTTGACTGGCAGCACTGGTGGGATGACTTTTACCCGTGCTGGGAGCAGGCGCACGCGCTGTACGCGGCTGCCTGAGCGCGTCACTATTTGAGATGGATTGGCACCCGCCAGCCAACCCCACGTAGGATCCAAACGGCCCTGTCCCGGGGCGCACCGTATTCAACGTCGCATACGAGCACTACAGAATCACAGACCGTAAGGATGATGACTCATGAGCTTAGACATGCAACCAAACCCCCAGGGTGCTGCCCAGGATGCGGAACCGGACACAGACTTGCGCCGCGATGTGCGCCGCGTCAGCACCCTGCTGGGCGAGTCGCTGGTGCGCCAGCACGGCCCCGAACTGCTCGCCATGGTGGAGCAAGTGCGGCTGCTGACCAAGGAATCCAAGGAGGCCGCACGCGGGGAAACCGGCACCGGTCCGTGGAGCGCGAACGACGTCGCAGAGCAGGTCCGCGAAGTTCTCGCCTCCCTGCCGCTGGACCAGGCGACCGATCTGGTCCGCGCCTTTGCGTTCTACTTCCACTTGGCCAATGCCGCCGAGCAGGTGCACCGGGTGCGCAGCCTGCGCGGCCGCAGTGAAAAGGACGGCTGGTTGGCCAAGGCCGTCTCCGAGATCGCTGAAAAGGCCGGCAAGGACGCCCTGCAGGAGGTTGTCAACGACCTCGACGTGCGCCCCATCTTCACCGCCCACCCCACCGAAGCCTCACGGCGCTCCGTGCTGGACAAGGTCCGCAAGCTCTCCGATATTCTCTCCACCGAGTCGGAGGAGGGCAGCACGGCCCGCGCCCGCCAGGACCGCAAGCTCGCGGAAATCATCGACCAGATGTGGCAGACCGATGAACTGCGCAAGGTCCGTCCCACACCCATGGACGAGGCCCGCAACGCCATCTACTACCTGAACAACATTCTCACCGACGCCATGCCCGAGGTGCTGACCGAACTCAGCGAGCTGCTCGCCGGCCACGGCGTGTCGCTGCCTTCGGACGCCGCACCGCTGCGCTTCGGTTCCTGGATCGGTGGCGACCGCGACGGCAACCCCAACGTCACCTCCGACGTGACGCGCGAAGTCCTGGTGCTGCAAAACCAGAACGCCATCAAGATCGCCACGGTGCTGATCGACGAGCTGCTGAGCGTTCTGTCCAACTCCAGCTCCCTGTATGGTGCCGATGCGGAACTGACCGATTCCATCGCCGCGGACGTGGCGAACCTGCCGGGCCTTGACGCCCGCCTCCTTGAACTGAACGCCGATGAGCCATACCGCCTGAAGCTTGCCTGCATCAAGGGCAAGCTGGAAAACACCCAAAAGCGGGTCGCTGCCGACGCCTACCACGAGCCCGGCCGGGACTACGGCACCACCGCCGAGCTGTTGGCGGACCTGCAACTGCTGGAAGATTCGCTGCGCAACAACTCGGCGGCCTTGGTGGCCGACGGTGCCCTCGCCACAGTGCGCCGCGCCATCGCCTCCTTCGGGCTGCACCTTGCCACCCTGGACATCCGCGAACACGCCGACTACCACCACGACGCCGTCGGCCAGCTGATCGACCGCGTCGGCGAGCTGGGCAAGCCCTACGCAGAGCTGGACCGTGCCGAGCGCATGGGCGTGCTCAGTGCCGAATTGGCCAGCCAGCGCCCCCTGTCAGGCCACCCGATCAAGCTCGACGGCGCCGCCAACGGCACGTACGACGTCTTCCGTGTGGTGCGCCGCGCCTTGCGCAC
>JBBPYK010000088.1:0-96781 GCA_038199985.1 Actinomycetales bacterium
AGGCACAGATGTCCGGACAGGAACTGGATCAGGACCAGCTCAAGAAGCAGACGGCGGAAGGCCTTGTAGGCACTGAACTCATGCTGCAGGAAGCAGAGAAGCGAGGTTTTTTGGCGGATGATTCCGACGTCGACAAGAAGCTTGAGGAATTGTTGAAGCAATACAATTTGAAGTCCACCGAAGAGCTCTACGCCGCGCTCAAGGAGCAGGGCCTCGACAAGAAGCAGGCCCGCGCTGAAGTGGAGTCACAGATCTCGCTTGAGACATTGCTAGCTGATGAGGCTGGCAGCATGGAGCCCACGGAGAAAGAGCTGAAGGCCGCCTACAAGCAGGTTGTTGAACAGCAGGAAAAAGCTGCTGAGGCACAGGCTGAAGGCTCAGAGGCTGAAGGCAAGAAAGCCGAGGTGCCGTCCTTTGAAGAAGTGAAGGACCAGTTGGCCGAGCAGGCGAAGAGTCAAAAGCAGGCAGAAGCCGCGCAGGCGCTGGTGGCAGATCTCAAGAAGGACGCAGACGTTAAAATTCTGATCTGATCGAAACCGAACTCCAAAGAGCCCTGCCGGTCACGATTGCGTGACCGGCAGGTTTTTTCTTTTGTGGCGTGCATCACGTTCAGTTGTGGTGTACGCTGGCTCAAAATAACGTGGCGCACGTCACGTACCTGAGAGCAGCAGGCAGGGTTCAATGAGCTGGCACCTTTTGGTGTCGGCTCTTTTTCATTTCCGGACACAATCTTGGTACTGAATTACGGCCCGGCAGCTGAAGGAAAATAGTTTTCACAATACGGAATGATTTCATCGACATCCTTCTCCAGGGAGCAACAATGAAAAAAGCATCTTCCACAGCACCGGCGACACAGGCAACGCGACCCGAAGATGAAAAGCTCGGCATAGGCGCCAGCTTCATGTACGGATTGCAGCACGTCCTCACTATGTACGGCGGAATCATCGCCGTGCCGCTCATCATTGGCCAAGCGGCTGGCCTCTCATCCACCGATGTTGGGCTACTGATCGCGGCAGCCCTCTTCATGGGCGGCCTGGCAACCCTCCTTCAGACCATCGGCCTCCCGTTCTTCGGGTCCCAACTACCACTGGTCCAGGGTGTCTCCTTCGCCAGCGTGGCCACAATGGTTGCCATCGTCACCAACGGCGGAGGCCTCCCCTCGGTCTTCGGAGCAGTCATCGCCTCGGCGCTCATCGGCTTCATTATTGCGCCGTTCTTCTCGAGAATCGTCCGCTTCTTCCCACCCGTAGTGACAGGCACCGTCATCACCACCATCGGGTTGACTCTGATGCCGGTTGCCGCCAACTGGGCCATGGGTGGCAACAGGCAAGCCGAGGACTACGGCAGCGTCGCCAACATCGGCCTCGCAGCACTGACTCTCGCGCTCGTACTACTGCTGAGCAAAGTCGGCAGCAGCACCATCTCCAGATTGTCCATCCTCTTGGCCATCGTCATCGGAACCATCGTTGCGGCTGCCGTGGGCATGGCGGACTTCTCGAAGGTAGGGAACGGTCCCATAGCTGCCTTCCCCGCGCCTTTCCACTTCGGAGCCCCAGTCTTCGAAATAGCAGGCATCATCTCCATGGTGATCGTTGTTCTCGTCATCCTCACCGAAACGACGGCGGACATCCTTGCTGTCGGTGAAATCGTCGAAACCAAAGTTGATTCTAAGCGGATCGCAGACGGTCTTCGTGCAGACATGATCTCCAGTGCTGTTTCACCAGTCTTCGGTTCCTTCACGCAGAGCGCATTCGCCCAGAACGTCGGTCTCGTGGCCGTCACTGGAATCAAGAGTCGCTTTGTTGTCGCGGCGGGCGGTGCCATCCTTGTTGTCCTCGGGCTTTTGCCGATCATGGGCCGGGTTGTCGCAGCGGTCCCCACCGCTGTCCTCGGAGGCGCCGGCGTCGTTCTGTTCGGCACCGTTGCTGCCAGTGGAATCCGCACTCTGGCTCGCGTCGAGTACAAGAACAACATGAACCTGATCATTGTCGCGACGTCCATTGGTTTCGGCATGATTCCGATTGCTGCACCCACGTTCTACGATCAGTTCCCCGAGTGGTTCTCCACCATCTTCCACTCCGGTATCAGCTCCGCGGCCGTGATGGCGATCTTGCTGAACCTACTGTTCAATCATCTGAAGGCTGGCAACTCGGATCAGCAATCGGTCTTCGCAGCCGGCACGGCACCTAGGAATATCAGCAGGGAAATTCTGGCAACCTTAGATGATGGAGACCATGTGGAGGGCGGCAAGCTGATCGACTGCGACGGACGCGAAGTTCCAGTGGCCGCTGTAGGCTCGGGACCTGAGCACCAGGAGAAGTAGCCCAACATGTCGAACAACGCCGTAGTGAACCGTGCAGGGGTGCCGGTCCGCTACGGCGTTGCTTTTGCGGGAATTCTACTCATTGCCATTAACCTTCGGGTCGGCTTCGTCAGCGTGGGACCGCTCCTGGCGGATATCAGCAAAGATCTCCGTCTATCGCCCACTATGGCGGGCGTGCTGACAGCGCTGCCGCTCGTGTCCTTTGCCCTCTTCTCTCCGCTTGCACCCCGTCTTGCTGCGCGGTTGGGGCTTAACCGGGCTGTCTGGGCGTCTCTGGCGCTCCTTGGCGTTGGCATCACGTTACGGTCTTTGCCCGTGTTCGGCGCAATCTGGGTGGGCACAGCGGTGCTTGGTGCAGCGATCGCCGCCCTGAATGTGTTGCTACCGTCCGTGGTCAAGCGAGATTTCCCGCTGCGTGTCAGTCAAGTCACCGGAATCTATTCGGCCCTGCAGGGTGGCGCTGCCGCCCTCGGAGCCGGGCTGGTTGTTCCCATTGCGCACCTGTCTGGATGGCGGCCAGCCCTCGGGATATGGGCCGGTCTGGTCCTTATCGCCCTGGCGGCACTGGCGCCCGGCATCCGAGTCCGTGAATCTCCGCGAGCCGGCACGCCTACCGAGCCTACCGGCCGTCCGCCGTGGAAATCCTTACTCGGATGGCAGATCACACTGTTTATGGGCCTGCAGTCAACAGCGTTCTTTGTCCTCATGGGCTGGCTACCCAGTATTGAGCGCAGTTATGGTGTTCCAGCGTCAATCTCTGGGACACACGTTGCTCTTTTCCTGGTGGTAGGAACCCTGTCCAGCCTGAGCACCGGGCTCATTCTGCACCAGCTCAAAAGCCCACTACCCATAGCCTTCACTGCGAGCGCGCTGACCGTAGTCGCTTTTGCTGGGCTGGCGCTGATTCCCATGGTCTCCCTGATCTGGATGATCATCGGCGCCGCCGGGTGCGGAAGTTTGATCGTGACATCGCTTTCGTTGTTCAGCCTGCGTACAGCCAACCATCGGCAGGCTGCGTCGTTGTCAGGTATGGCTCAGTCTGTGGGTTACGGAATCGCAGCCGTTGGGCCGGTGGCCTTCGGTGCGCTCTATGACATCAGCGGCAATTGGATGTTACCCCTGTGGGTCATGACGGGACTGATGGTCCTTCTGTGTTTCTTGGCCCTTCCCGTATCGAGAACGAGAGTCATCGCGTAACCGCAGTGAGCTACATCAATGTGCCAATGATCGCGGCTGTATATTTTATTGGCATCACTCGTGTACGATCGCAAATTACTTTGGTACATGGTTCAGATACCTAGCCTCGAAATTTCATGAAGGTGGGCTCAGCCCGGCGTTCTAAAGCCTGAAGGGTGCTCTGACGTGGGGAAAATGTAGTTACGACACAACGTTTTTCTCAAGACATCAGGAGCACCCTGCAGGTGAACTAAGCCTTCGCCGGTAACGAGCTCTGGTGTCATCTGGTGATGCTCGCAGCCGAGCTCATAGCCTAGACCCAAATGGTCGCTTTCACCGGCACGAAAGCCAGAGCCTGGGAACCAAAAAAACTCCGGGCCAGACTCTTTGAAATAGGTGGCAGAATCGCCAGCCACGCCCGCCAAACAACCCTGCACCTAGCTGCCACAGCACCGCCGTGACAGACGTGGAACCCGTCACCGATAACCGCCATCAGGCCAGCGGGCACAACGTCACACCCACATGCCACAATCAGAACACTCAGGCAGCCGGTAAGCCCCGATCACAACGGAAACCACTCCTCATGAAAAATCGAGGCTAGTACGAGTAAGCGGTTAGTGATGTGCAGCATCTTGAGATGAACGGATTGAATCTGTATCCAATCTCCAGACCCCCGAATGACTGAGTAACATGGATCACAAAAAACCTCTTGTACTAGGTGTCTCCTTGTGCGAATATCTCGATCTAACGGGGATAAGCGGCCGATCTGATTGCTACCCCTCAAAAGATGCGAGGAAACATGAAGCGCACAATAGGGACAGCAGCGCTGGCAGCGGGACTGATATTTTTCAGTACTGGGCTAGCGCAGGCAGCTACGCTTGAACGGGTCGATAAGAACATCGACTCTCTAACGCTCGAAGCCACTAAGAACACGTCAGTCACATACGCCGACGAGTTGTGCGAGCAAGCTCGGGAAATGGACGATACAGACGGCACCTGCGGAACTCAGACCGTCGTTGAAACCTCTAAAGCAGATGTCGTAGACATTTCAAAGGTCCCTCCGACAGATCTTGCCTTGAAGTCGGCAGATGGGACGACGCTCGCTCAGGCCGCAGCACGGGGAACCATTTACTACAAGACATGGTCCCAAGTGAAACGTGGCCTGTACTACGTCAACTGGAAGGAACAGCACAGCGGCCGTTTCTATTACAACGGCTCACGAGTCTGGTCCACCACCAGTACTCTCGGGTACAAAGGCAAACATATCTGTGACCAGGGTTACGGCGTACTTTATGATGTCAAAGTTACCAATTGCATGACCGATGTCATCAGCAGTGCAAAGATCCAGGAATGGGACTATTTCCGCGTTCATGTCGTGTGGAAAGGCATTCCGCTGTATGTTTCCCACAACATGCACACGACCATGACTAAATCTGGAGGTGTTTCATGACAATTTCCGAAACAAACCGAGTTGAAGCCTCTCGAGGGCTAACCACGTGGATGCTGGCCACAATCATTATCGGAGTTCTGATCCCATTTGGTGGCTATGCGGTTCTCTTAGTCTCGCGGTTACCGCGATTCGCGGCACGGCGACCATCGTGGGTTGCTCTGCTTTTGGTGGCCACGGTCACCCTTGCCATTCAGATCGTCGGACTACAGGGATCTTGGATTTCTCCTGTAATTCATGTTGATCCTGCCCAAATTGTAGTGCCCTAGGACGTTGCTGTTTTAGTGGCAATCGGAGGGCCGGTTTCGGCGCGCAAGCGCGGTGACCGGCACTCTCCGTCGTCGCGGTCTTAATAGTCATGGAACACGATTGCGCATCTAACACCTTAACGTCTCGGCTTTTGGTACATCCGGGGACCTAATACCCTACCTATCCCCGCACTACTCGCCGGGCAAAGCACGCAACCGTCGCGGCTGTGCGCGCGAGGGAACTCGTACATCTTCAAGCAGCCTAATCCTGGTCCATGCGAAAGCAGGGCCTCGTGGCGCTGGTGCCTACATGGCAGCCGTTGTGCGGTGAGGCTTTGCATTCATGGATTGGGACGAGACTTCATGAAGTTGCGCGCGGATGATCGTTACCTGTCATCGAAATCCCTGGCGCAGGATATTTGACGATTCATAAGCCACCCCTTTTAAGCCGCATTAGCCGGGGCAAGTTCCCTAGCTCGCCATCCCCCGGTGGAAGAATGGTGCATCAGTTCTTACATCAGGGCTGATGCAAAGTCGTCGAGTATTCCTCGGCGAGTAGGCGTTGACACGCTTTGGATGGGTGCTTTTAATGAGGGAGGACACATGTTAAACAGGCGATTGTCTAGATCGCCGCTTAGCAGGAGTCCCTTCATGCCATCTTCCCCCATTCAGGCCCTCGCACGCTATCTGGAGGACATGCCGGCACAGGCGAAGGCGGCCGTGATGCCCGGCACGATGCGGGACATGCTGGATTCCGTCCCGGATCCCAGGAAACACCGGGGTATCCGGTACGGGCTGACGGGAATCCTGGCGCTGGCAATCTGCGCAGTCCTCTCCGGGGCGAAGTCCTTCGCCGAGATCGCCGAATGGGCGGCCGACACGGGTCGCAACCCCTTGGCCAAAGCGGGAATTGGTGTCCCGCACGTGAGCACGATCCAACGTGTTCTGGCCAGTATCGACGGGGATGCATCCGATACCGCCATCGGAGCATGGGTCACCGCGCAAGTGAAGCCGACCGTCATCGCCGTGGACGGGAAGGAAGTCTGCGGCGCGAAGAACGGCGGCGGTTCCCGGGTGCATCTGATGGCCGCCGTGGACCACACCACCGGCACCGACCTGGGCCAGGTCGACGTGGGCGTGAAGACCAACGAGATCATCTTGCTCACGACTCTTCTGGATAAGTTCACGGACCTTAAGGGCATGGTGGTCACCGCCAATGCGATGCACACCCAACGCTCCCACGCCACCTACTTGCACGGCCGCGGCGCGCACTATGTCCTTTGCGTCAAGGGAAACCAAAGGAGCCTGCAGCGGCAGCTAAAAGCGCTGCCCTGGACGGAGGTACCTGTCGGGGACCGCCAGCGGTACCGCAGCCACGGCCGCACCGGCTCACGGGTCACCAAGTCGAAAGTCGAGGCAACCAACACCTAGATCAAAAACATAAAAATGATTTCACGAGGGTTCCGCAAACCGACCAACTATCAATCACGTATCCTACTAAGAAGTGTCGCCCGGACGGCGGCATGAATTCATCTCAACGGGCCGGAATTCGACACGAACCGCGAAGAGCCCCGTATCCAGAACGAGAGCCATTGCATAACCGCAGTCATCTACATCAATGTGCCAATGATCGCAGCTGTATATTTTATTGACATCATTCGTGTACGATCGCGAGTTACTGGGGTGCATGGTTCAGATACCTAAATCACTTTTTATGTGGAGGTTCATATGCGCGCTCGAATCGGTTTACTTATTCTCTGCTCCATTCTTGGAGCCTCGGTTCTGACATCCTCCACGAGTACCTCGGATAGTGCAGATGCTGATGATCGTTCGGGGACTGCAACCACGACTGCGGCTACCTCTGAAATTCGATACTTCGTATCGTGCAAGCCGAGTAGCGAATTTACGGTGACCGCTGAGACCTTCTATTCAGGCACTTGTGATCGTGACCTCCAGTTCTCTGGCCAGATTCCGCTGTCTTCGACCGAAAAGAGCAGCGGAAAAACTACGATTGTCTTAGACATTCCAGCCGGAGTCAACTACTGGATTGTCGGCGTGCCAATGATGTGACGGTATCGGTGCTGCCCAGCTTTACTCCGCCGCTCTCGGCGGAGTCTGACAAGCCGATAGCGTCTGCCTCTGGCTTCCCAAGAACGATTTTCCGGGATATGTGAATCAACAGCTATGTTCGAGCTATGTCTAACTTTGATGCAGTCATTTTCGATTGGAGTGGCACGTTGGTCCACGATCCCAGCACTGAGGATCGACTGGCTCTGGCGTTCGCAAGGCTTGGACGTACCGACGTGAGCGAGATGGAAGCAGCTTGTCAGGCGTTGACGCGATGGGAGAACGATCCGGAGATCGTTGCCGCACAGATTGATGCTGATACCAGCAGCAGCAAATATTATGCAGCCGAGTTGTTGCACTTCCAGCGTGCAGGACTTGACGAGGAGCTAGCAAGCATTCTGTTACACGTGGACGAGTGGCCGGAAAGTCGACCACTGTATTCCGACTCACTGCAGACGCTTCGAACTTTGAAGGAAAAAGGGTGCCGTGTCCAGGTTCTGAGTGATATTCACTTCGACATCCGCCCACTTCTAGTGGATCAAGGAGCGGGAGAGTTCATAGATGACTACGTTTTGTCGTTTGAGCAGGGGATGCAGAAACCTGAGTCCTGCATTTTTGAGCTGGCGCTTGCTCGGCTGAAACTGGCGCCAGATCGCGCCCTGATGGTGGGGGACCGGTCCACGCATGATGGGGCGGCTACGGAGAGTGGCATCACCAGTCTGCTTTTGCCGCGTATAGATTCGCCCGGGGTCCGCAATCTCTCGCTGGTCAACCTGCTCGTAGGTTGACAGGCGCGAGGTGGCGGCGGAGCGAACAGCTACTCCCGCAATTAGAGAACAGAACCGTTTCCTAACTTGGGCAAGCGTAGGCTAACCTTACTGACGTTCCCTCCGCGCCGTGCAACGGCAGCGGCCGTTTCTTCAGATCAAGGAGTCCTCGTGGCCCACAAGCGTATGCGGTCGCTGCTGACCGCAGCGGCCATCGCAGTTTTGACCCTCTCCGCATGCTCAACCGGACCCTCCGGTGACGGCGAATCAGAGTCTTCCGGGCAGGCGGCGGACAGCAGCCAGTTCCCCGTAACGATCGAGCATGCCTTCGGCGAGACCATCATTGAAAAAGCGCCCGAGCGGATCGCGACTACGTCGTGGGTCAATGATGACGTCGCACTAGCACTGGGTGTGGTTCCGGTTGGCATGCCCATCGATGAATACGGCGGAAACGAGAACGGTTCCACTCCTTGGAAGGACGCCAAACTCGAGGAGCTCGACGCCGCCATCGGGAGTGAAAACGCTCCCGCCCAGTACTCGGAAGCGGACGGTATCGCTTTCGAGGACATTGCCAAGACGACGCCGGATATCATCCTCGCCGCCTATTCTGGGCTGACGCAGGAAGATTACGATCGCCTGACCAAAATCGCGCCCGTGGTTGCCTACCCGGAAACCGCGTATGGCACCGGCTGGCAGACGTCCACCAAGATGATCGGGGATGCTCTTGGGCTTAGCTCCAAGGCTGCTCAGTTGGTGGAAGACACCGAGAAGCTGATTGAGGACAAGGCGGCTGAATATCCGGAGATCGAGGGCAAGACGTTCATCTACGGAAATATTGAGCCCGCGTCCGGAGCGGGCGCAAATATCTATACCCCAAATGACAACCGACCAAAGTTTCTGACGTCGCTGGGGATGGAACTAGCGCCGGTCATAGCGGAGAAGGCCAAGGGTGAAGAGGGTTTCTACATAGAGTGGTCAGCGGAGCGCGCCAACGAGCTGAAGTCGGACGTTTTCGTCACCTGGGTCCCAGACGCATCCACTGAAAAGGCCATCATCGGGGATCCGCTGCTCGGCCAGATCCCCGCGGTGGAGTCGGGCGGACTTGTGGCCCACTCGGACAACACTCTCGTGCTGTCTGTTTCGGCCGCCAGCCCACTGAGCCTGCCCTGGGCACTTGACAGGTACCTACCGGACCTCAGCGAAGCCGTCAAAGCCTCCACCTCCAAGTAGGAAGAAAGTACTATCGGTACTTTCGGTGCTGGTTTTCCTTAAATGACGGGCCCGAAACTGGTTCGGAGATCCAGGGCCCGGTGCCCTCGGAGACGTCGATGATTCCCCGTTCCAACCATTCGTAGGATCCGTCCATCGCGTGAGCAGCTACCCGGTGGTCCACCGTGTCGGCGTTGCGCCAGAGCTCGGTGAAGAGTTGGCGCACCCGACCGCGAGCTTGCTGACAGAAAGCGTCGGCAAGCTCGCGGGAAGCTCGGCCCTCCACCGCATTCTTCCCAGCCAGTAGCTCTGCTCTGGAACAGACAGCCGACATCGCGAAGAGTTCCGCACCAATGTCCACAATGCGGCCCAGAAAAGCCTGCTTGTGCTCCAATCCGGATTGCCAGCGGCCCATACCCATGAACGTGTTCTGAGCCAACTTTCGGGAGGACCGCTCCACGAACCGCAGGTGCTTTGCCAGAGGACCGAACTCCCGGTATGCAACAGGGTTCAGGCCCTGACCAGCGGCCAGATGCGGCAGCCACTTTGCATAGAATCCACTGGCGCCCACCGCAGCCTTGGCCTTCGCCTTCAAATCTGCGTCGGGAGACGCCAAGTCTCCAGCCGCCTGAAGGTGGGCATCGACGGCTTCCCGGGCAATGATCAGATGCATGATCTCCGTGGACCCTTCAAAAATCCGGTTGATTCGCAGATCTCGTAACAGCTGCTCGGCGGGCACTGCGCGCTCTCCCCTTGCTGCCAGAGATTCTGCAGTCTCATAACCACGGCCACCCCGGATCTGAACCATCTCATCCGCCACGCGGTACGCCATTTCGCTGGACCACAGCTTGGCTAGCGCCGCCTCGATACGGACATCTTTCATCCCGGCGTCGGCCAGCCCCGCAGAGAGCTCAAAGACCGCTTCCAGGGCGAAAGTCGTGGCAGCAATGAACGCGAGTTTTTTGCCGACAGCCTCATGTTCACCGACCGGCCGTCCCCACTGGACGCGAGCCACAGACCATTCGCGCGAAATCTTGAGCGACCATTTGCCCGCAGACGCGCACATCGCCGGAATGGACAATCGCCCCGTGTTGAGAGTGGTGAGGGCGATTTTCAGGCCCTGCCCCTCCTTGCCCAGGCGGTTCGCCGTCGGAACATGCACATCATGAAAGTGGGTCACCCCATTCTCAATACCTCTCAGGCCCATAAAGGTATTGCGGTTCTCCACCGTGATCCCGTCAGCGTCCGCTTCAAGCACAAACGCGGTGATACCTCCGCGACCGCCCTCATGAGGCGGCACCTTTGCCATCACCACGACCAGCTCGGCAATGACGCCGTTCGTCGTCCACAGCTTCACCCCGTTCAGCGTGTATCCGGATCCATCAGCCTTGGGATCGGCCGTAACACTGACCCGCGCCGGATCAGAGCCGACGTCGGGCTCCGTCAGTAGGAACGCCGTAATGGCGCCGGCGGCGCACCGCGGCAGGTACTCCTGCTTCTGTTCCGGGGTGCCAAAGACCTTGACTGGTTCCGGAACGCCGATGGACTGGTGTGCCGAAACGAGTGCTCCAAGACTCGGGTGAACCGACCCAAGCAGGATAAGCGCCCGGCCATAATACGTCAGCGAAAGGCCAAGCCCGCCATACTCCTTCGGGATTTTCATGCCAAAAACACCGAGCTCAGCCATGTCCCGTAGGTAGGAGTCAGGTATTTTCGCCTCGCGCTCTATGAGCTGCCCGTCCATGGTCACCGCATAGGCACGCAACGACTCGAGGAATGCCTCGCCGTCAGCGGTCTCGTCGTCGTCGGGTGTTGGATGAGGGTGGATGAGGTCCAGCGCGAAGTTGCCCAGATACAGGCCCTTGGCGAAACTCGGCCGGACCCATTCGGTTTCCCGAGCGGCCTCAGCCACATCCCTGGCGTCGCGTTCGCTCACATGCGCTGGCTGCTGACTGATGTCCGCACTCATGCTGGCCCCCTTGAACACGGGCCCGCCGCGGTCCGGAGGACCCTGTAGGTGTCCACTGATGCTACGCGCGAAAAGTGGATGTGGCCATAGTTGCCGCGCTGTCAACAATGCTGGAGCCATGCTCGGATGGGTAGAGTGAAGATTCCAACGATTTCAGGAGGACATTTTGCCTGCAGTTCCAGAATCAATCGTCTACACAGCGAAATCACACGTCACGGGTGGCCGTGACGGCCACGGAAAAACGGACGACGGCGTCCTCGAAGTTGACCTTCGTGCGCCCAAGGAAATGGGCGGAGCGGGCGGGGGCACCAACCCCGAACAGCTCTTCGCTGTCGGCTACGGTGCGTGCTTCCGAGGCGCACTTGATCTTGCAGCCAAGGAGACAGGCGCGGACGTCTCCAATTCTGCCGTCGAACTTGAAGTCGGCCTCGGTAAAGAGGGCGAGAGCTTTGGCCTATCCGTGAAAATCATGGTGTCCGTTCCCGGAATGGATACTGATCAGGTGCAGAAGCTCGCAGACCGCACGCATGAGCTGTGCCCGTACTCCAAAGCCACCCGCGGCAACATTCCCGTTGAGGTTGTTGCCGTCTAGTTCAAAACGATCGTGTTTCTTGAGGAAACCTTCGGTTTACGTGCCGGGGCCAATTGAGACTCATAGGTCAGAGTAAGAGAGTCAGCAAAACCGGAGCAAAACCGGTGCGCTTTCCCCAACGGTACGCCCACCTCCGACAGGGTGGGCGTGCCACTCTGACCGACGAGGAGCACGACCCCATGTTGACACTGGCCGTTGACCACAAGCACAGCACCGCACACTCTATAGCGCCATCGCATCTGCCGATCCCGCATTGTGTGCCGGCCACAGAAGCAGTTCCCGTTCTTGATGCCGTGGTATTTGCGAAGCTAGCTGCTGATTTGCAGAGCCGCGCCGCCGCTATCCGCGTCGTTGCCACGTTCCGGAACCTCCTTCCGCAGCGCATCCGCGAATTGCATGTCAGGATCGCTGCCGAAGATACCGAGGCTGCTTCCACCATTCTCCTTGGACTAAATGTGGGTGCAGCAATGGTTGGTGCACGGCGGCTCGAGATTCTGACGCAGTCAGTTCTTACGAGCCTGGGGGAAGGCAGGGGCGCCTCCGCCCGCATGCTGTTGACTAAACTTTCTACCGAGGGCGTGCGTTTTTACACGGATGCAGCCCACGCGTTCACACGGGCGGCTTAACTTCCTCCTAAGTCCGCCGCATACACACACGAGGTCACCTCCTGGCCGCGCGATTACCCTTTGCAGGGGAGATCTCGATGGCAGGAGGTGACCTCGTGGGTGTTTAAAGGCCCGTTGCTGCGCGACCACCGGGCATAAGACGGTACCCAACGCCGCGCACCGTCCGGATAAAGCGTGGGTCCGCTGCCTTGTCTCCCAGCTTTTTACGCAGGTTGCGCATGTGAACTTCAACGAGGTGCTGATCCGAAACCCATGCCTCCCCCCAAACCTTGGCCAGTAGGGATTCCCTGGACCAGACTCGGCGCGGCGCGGAAAGCAACGTGGCCAGGAGATCGAACTCAGTGCGCGTCAAGCTCAGCTCTTCTTCATCGAGACTGGCAATTCGTCCTTCAACATCGACCGCAAGGGGGCCGTGACGCAGAAGCGTGTGTTCGGGCTCTGGCGAAGGTTCGACGAGGGCCGGGATGGGTGCCGTGTCAACGCGGCGGACACTGGTGCGCGGGCGCCGGAACATTGCAGCCACTCTGGCTTGCAGTTCTCTGGGGCTGAAGGGCTTGACGAGGAAGTCATCTGCGCCGATTTCCAGTCCAATAAGTCGATCGATCTCGTCCTGCCTCGCCGTCACCATCACAATGTAGGCATCAGTCATGGCGCGTGCTTGCCGGCACACCTCGACGCCATCGATGTCCGGCAGGTTGAGATCAAGGGTAATCAAGTCAGGGTTGAAATCGCGGATGAGTTCAACGCCGTGACGGCCGGTCCCAGCCGTGCGGATAGTGAATCCGTTGGACTCCAGGGTGGCCGTGAGTAGCTCTCGAATATCTTGGTCGTCATCGACAATGACGGCAGAACGGAACTCGGGTGGAGTGGGCATACCTGTACCATGCCAGACTTTTCGTCTGCTGGCATCACGACGTTTCCGCGCTGTTGCAATCTGCTCAGTCCTGTACTGCCCTTGATCTCCGACGCTGTACAGGGTGAAATGGTCCCAAGTGCGGGGTATCCCGGCGGACACCGAGGTGGAAGGAATCACAGTGGCGGACATGATCGACGTCCACGAACTTCAGCAGGCGGTTGTCTGGGACCACGACGGCGCCAAGTTGGGCAACGTCGCTGAGGTACATCTGGATAGCGGAACCAATGATCCCGAGTGGATCACGGTGCCGCTGCACTTATTCGAGACAAAGACGAGGTTCATTCCATTGAGCGGCGCCAGAATCAACGGTGACGACATTTTCGTGGCCTATAGCCAAGAACAGGTGAACAGTTCACCGGATATCCACCCCGGTTCGGGATTGAACTTTGCTCAGGAAGAGCAGCTACGCGAGTACTACGGCCTGGTTTCGGGCATCATAGTGGCGGAAGAGAGCTAGTCCGCGGGTTTCTCGCCGACCAGAGCGTACCGTTCATCCGTGATGGTGCGCCCCCACAGCTGTGGGTCAGAGAGAGGAATTCGGTGAATAACAGGTGCGTGCGGCTCTAACAGGGAGGCGAGATCCTGCATGCTCAATCCGCCGCCGGAAGACCACCGTCCTTCTATCAGCACTATTCGTCCTCCGGGCCGTAGCAGCCTGAACCAGGTGTCGATCGCGTCCACCTTATCCGGGAGTGCCCAGACGACGTGACGTGAGAGGACGACGTCGTAGGTTCCGGAACGTAGCCGAGGGTCTGCGACGTCGCGCACTTCCAGCCGTGCTTCGACTCCGCTTGCGTTGAGTTTCTGGCGTGCGGTCTTGACCATCTGGCGGGAAATGTCCAGGCCCACGAGTTCGTGGCCGTCTTGCGCCAAGAGTTCGGTGAGGGCACCGGTGCCACAGCCCATGTCGGCGATTTTCGACGGTGGTTTGGGCAAGATTTGCTTGAGCAGGTTGCGCCAGGCCATGCGGACTTCAGGGTCCTCGAGCCCGTGATCAGGGTCCTGATCAAAGGTTGCGGCCCGCCGATCCCAATAGTCGGCCTGATTGTCAATCATTCAAACAGCATTCCGCAGAGTATAGACGCTATGCAAACTCAGCCCGTCCGTGGACTGAATTTCTTACGGTTCAGCGGCTCTTTCGACACCGTGTCCGATGATCTGCAACGATCAAGTCATGCCCTACGTGATGAATGCACTCATACCGATTGGCGCCGTCGCTGCCGCCCTGCTGCTGGCGGTGGTTCTGGCGTGGCTTCTCCGGAAGGTTGTCATCCGCGTATTGGATAAAGTCCCGTCGGTGCGCGACGTAACCAAGAAAGCGCGGAACCCGTTGTGGTTGGTCTTGGCGGTCATCGGCGTTCGCGTTGCGTTGGGTTTCACCGTTCGGGATATGGGATGGTTCCCACTTGTCGATCGGTTGCTGGTTTTCGCGCTGATCGGTGCAGTGGCGTGGCTGGCGATCGCTGTCTCGCTGATAGTGGAGGCTGGTGCCCTTGCAGCTTTCCGTCGTCAGAGTGCGGACAAGCGACGCTACCGACGGTTGAAGACGCAGATCACTCTGGGCCGGCGCATCATCGCGGCCGTCATCATCACGGTTGCTGTAGCGGCGATTCTCTTGACTATTCCCGAGGTTCGAGCGCTTGGAGCCGGAATCCTGGCCTCTGCTGGTCTGATCTCTGTGGTCGCCGGCCTCGCTGTGCAGAGCTCTCTGGCCAACGTATTCGCCGGGGTTCAGCTGGCTTTCACTGACGCCATTCGCGTCGGTGACAGTGTCTTGGTCGAAGATGAGCTCGGCTCCATTGAAGAAATCACCATGACGTACATCGTTGTGGCTATCTGGGATGAGCGACGCATGATTCTGCCGTCCACGTATTTCACTACCACGCCGTTTCAGAACTGGACGCGGACTAATTCTGAGTTGTTGGGGACGGTCGAGTTCGATCTGGACTGGCACACACCCGTGGCGGAACTACGTGATCATTTCAACTCCGTTCTGGAGAAAACGGATTTGTGGGATCGGCGGGCCAGTTCCTTTGTGGTTATCGGTGCGGTAGACGGCGTGGTGCGCGTGCGGGCAATGCTCAGTGCCCAGGACGATGACGACATCTGGTCGCTGCGGTGCCTGGTGAGGGAGGAAATGATCTCCTACCTGCAGGCAAACCACCCGCAGGCATTCCCCCGCAGGCGCTGGGAGACCGTGGACGACGACACCGTGACGCGTGGAGAGCCAGGCGTCTAATCCCTAACAGTGCTCGTTGTACGGATCCAGTGCTGGCGATCCGGCGTGGGAGCGCGAATTGCCCATGCCGTCCAGCAGCTCCTTAAGGGCTTGAGGCGCGGAGCGTTTTGGTGTCCAGCCAAGCACGTGGTGGGCGCGATCGGTGTTGAGTAGCGGGGTCAAAGACGCCATGTCGATCCACCCTTCGTCCGTCTGTTGGAGCCGCAGCCTCCACGTCACGCCTATCAGCGCGCGGTACAGACTCACGGGGACGTTGAGGACGCGTTTGGCGCCCAGCAGGCCACCCAATCTTTCCGGCGTGATGACGGGTTCGGCGGCTACGTTGAACGCTCCGTTGGCGCGCTGCTCGAGGACCTTCCAGTAGGCGTCGGCCATATCTTCGCCGTGGACCACTTGGAATGAGAACGAGTTAGGGATGGGAAGAATGGGTAGCGGCAGGTTTTTGAGGGCAAAACGAATCAGCGACCGTGGTATCAATCGACCGAGGAAGTAGTGGTGGATCTCGCTGCCGGCGTCGGCATGGAATATGAGCGCAGGCCGCAGGCGGGCCACGGGGATCTCGGGATATTCCCGCTCGAATTCATTGAGAAGGTGTTCCTGCTCCGCCTTGTGCCGACTGTAGTGGGAGGAGGCAATCCCCTGCGTGGGCCACCGTTCGGAGACGTATTGCCCCGTTCGGGCGGGGGAGTAGGCAGCCATGGATGACGCGCATACAAAGTGACGCACGCCTGCGTCGGCAGTTGCCTGCAGGGCATTTCGAGTGCCGGTGACGTTGGTTCGATACAGGCGGTCGAGGTCTCGGTTGGGCTGGAGCTCCCAGGCAAGATGAACGACGGCGTCTGCTCCCGTGAGTGCTTGGGTTAGTCTCTCCCGGCCGTCTTTAGCCCCTATGTCAACGCTGTGCCAGTCCACGTCGTTGTACGGTTCGATGGACGGATCTGGCATGCGACGGGCTATCCCGGTGATCTTTAGGTCTGCTCCGTTACGCCGAGCGACGTGCATTCTGCGCAACAATTCTGTTCCGGCATTGCCGGTGGCACCTATGATTGCAACCCGCATGAGGTTCCTTCCGTTGGGTAGATCCACGCTATCCTGCGGTTGGTCGCTGCGGTAGTTTCTGAACCTAAGGTTTTGTGGCCACGAAGGAGATGGAAGATGTCTGCGAACGATTACAGCACCAAGGGCGCGTATGTGACCGGAGGCGAGGACTTTACGCGGGACACCAATTACATCGAGGATCGCATTGTGCGTGGCGGCGATAGCCCGGCGGAGGGCCGTTGGCCGGTCGAGGCAGGACGATACCGGCTAGTGGCCGCGCGAGCGTGCCCGTGGGCCAACCGGTCCATCATCGTGCGCCGGTTGCTGGGTCTGGAGAGTGCCATTTCGTTGGGGACTCCAGGGCCTACTCACGATAAGCGGTCGTGGACTTTCGATCTTGATCCGGAGGGCAAGGACCCGGTCCTCGGCATTGAGCGGCTTCAGCAGGCGTTCTTTGAACGGGATCCAGAGTATTCCCGCGGCATTACCGTGCCGGCGATCGTGGACATTCCCTCGGGGATGGTAGTGACGAACAACTATCCGCAGATCACCCTGGATTTCTCTACGGAATGGACTGAGTTTCACCGTGATGGGGCGCCGGAGCTTTACCCGGAGCAGTTGCGCGATGAGATAGATGACGTTGCGAAGCGCATATTTACCGAGGTCAACAACGGCGTTTATCGTTGCGGTTTTGCCGGTTCCCAGAAAGCGTACGACGACGCCTACCACCGGTTATTCACAGCCATGGACTGGCTGGAGGAACGTCTGGCCAAACAGCGTTTTCTGGTGGGGGACACGATCACGGAAGCTGACGTCCGGCTTTTCACGACACTCGTGCGCTTTGACCCGGTGTATCACGGGCATTTCAAATGCAATCGAAACAAGTTGACCGAGATGCCTGCCCTGTGGGGTTACGCACGTGATCTGTTTCAGACTCCCGGGTTCGGAGACACTATCGACTTCGAGCAGATAAAACAGCACTACTACGTGGTTCACGAGGACATCAACCCCACGGGAATCGTGCCGCAGGGCCCGGACCTTTCGGGGTGGCAAACTCCATCTGGTCGCGAGGAACTGGGAGGAAGCCCGTTTGGTGAGGGGACTCCACCTGGCACCTAAACCAATTAGGTCAGGGTTTCGTTTCCTTATCCATTGTCACCTAGGGTAGCCTTACTTAAGTAGATTGATGGTGAGACCAAAGATGGCTCGGGACGTGCGCCCGGAAGGAAGGGGCGCGGGTGTCCATACCGGCACAGCGGGAACGCACCGCGCTCTCGGCAGTCATCCCAGTGCCCGTAGCGTCGCCGTTGCCCGCAGCGGCGGTCAAGGATTCCGCAACCCGTCCGCGACAGAGGCCAAAACGCGTTGCAACCCTCTGGTTCATCGTGGCCGTCGTCGTTCTGGGTTTGTTCGTCATCGCCTCCATGGCTTTTGGAGCCCGGCAGATTGACGTCAGCACCCTGGCACAAGCGCTCACGAATTTTGACTCGACCAATGGCGACCACGCCGTCGTTCACTCCCGTATTCCCCGCACCATCACCGCGCTATTGGTGGGTGCTGCCCTCGGCCTTGCCGGCGCCGCCATGCAGGGGGTAGCTAGAAACCCGTTGGCGGATCCGGGCATTCTCGGAATCAACTCCGGGGCTGCGCTCGCCGTGGTTCTGGGTATTTACGTTTTCGGTCTGTCGAGCATCACGGGGTACATCTGGTTCGCTTTTGGCGGGGCAGCCGCTGCCGCCGTCGTGGTTTATGCCATTGCGAGCCTGGGCAGGGAAGGCGCGACACCGGTGAAGCTTGCCCTCTCTGGGGCCGCGCTATCCGCAGGGCTGGTGTCCCTGATGAGTGCGCTACTGGTGACCAGTCAGGAAACGCTGGATCGATTCCGTTTCTGGCAGGTCGGCACGGTGGCCGGACGAGACCTGGATGCTATTGGCACAGTGATCCCGTTCCTACTGGTGGGAGGCATTCTCACCCTATTCACCGGACGGATGCTCAACGGACTGTCCATGGGGGACGACATCGCCCGCAGCCTGGGCCAGAACGTGCCGCTGGCCCGCGGGACCGCAGCGCTCGGCGTTGTCATCCTCTGCGGTGCGGCAGTCGCACTGGCAGGACCCATCGCTTTCGTGGGACTGGTGATTCCCCACATGGCACGTCTCATAGCCGGTCCCGACTACCGCTGGATACTGCCTTTCTCCATGGTCCTCGCACCCATGCTGCTCTTGGGAGCGGATGTCGTTGGGCGTCTCATCCTTCCCCCAGGGGAAGTTCAGGTGGGAATCATGACGGCGATCGTCGGAGCTCCGGTCTTCATCTGGTTGGTACGACGCCGGAAGATGGTGTCCTTGTGAGCACAGAGATCGAAACGCCAAGAAGCGCCGTCATCGAGCTACCGATGATGCCGGGTGAGGCAATTCGTCAGGGCCGCCGAAACTCATCGCGCCGCGGCCGCGTGGTCATCGGTGTTCTTGCTGGACTGACCGCTGTGTTGTTCGCGGTCTCCGTCCTTCTGGGCAGCTACACCGTGACCATTCCCGACTTCTTCCGCAGTCTGGCAGGCGAGCAGATTCCCGGGGCAACGTTCATTGTGATGGATGTAAAACTGCCCAGGGCAACGGTGGGCGTCATGGTCGGCGTCGCCTTCGGAATAGCAGGTGCCATCTTCCAGACCATGCTCCGCAACCCGCTGGCCAGCCCAGACATCATTGGCATCAGCTACGGGGCAAGCGCCGCCGCGGTCAGTGCCATCGTGATATTCGGGGCATCCGGTATCGGCATTTCCTGGGCCGCCCTTCTGGGTGCCCTCGTTGTTGCTGGCGCCATCTACTCCCTGTCCCGGCGCGGCGGGGTGGCAGGCTACCGGCTGATTCTGGTGGGCATCGGTTTTGCTGCAGTGCTGCAAGCCGTGGTTAGCTACCTCATCACCCGAACGGATGCCCGGACAGCGCAGGACGCCCTCGTCTGGATGAGCGGATCCCTCAACCCCGCAACCTGGGACCGGGCCGGCATTCTGGGACTGACGCTGGTGGTGCTCCTGCCCGCCACAGTGGTCCTGTCCCGGAGCCTCCGCGGACTCGAATTGGGCGACGACGCCGCTGCAGGCCTCGGCGTCCAGGTGGAGCCCGCGAGACTCGGACTGATCATCGCTGGAGTGGCCTTGTGCGCAGTGGCGACGGCGGCTGCCGGACCTGTTGCTTTCATCGCGTTCCTGTCGGGCCCGATCGCCCGCCGTCTCCTGCTGGGCCGTGCGTCGCTGCCGGCGGCAGGACTGGTCGGGGCCGTCATCGTACTTGGCGCAGATTTTGTTGCCGCGAACATGATTTCTGAAGTGTCGCTGCCGGTAGGAGTCGTTACAGGTGCACTGGGTGCGCCTTTCCTGCTGTGGCTGCTGGCAACGTCCAACCGAACTGGCCAAGGAGGCTGAATATGACCGTACGAGCCACGTCCAGTCGCTCGCTGAAGGCAGAGGAACTGACCCTCGCCTATGATGACCATACGGTGGTCAACGAGCTCACAGTGGAGCTGCCATCTGGTCAGGTAACGGTCATTGTTGGGGCGAACGCGTGCGGCAAATCGACCCTTCTGCGAGGGCTCGCGCGCCTCCTCAAGCCCGCGTCCGGAACGGTAATGCTGGACGGTAAGGACATCCATGGGCTGTCCACGAAGCACGTTGCCAAAACCCTAGGGCTGTTGCCGCAGACGCCGTCGGCTCCGGATGGGATTACCGTAGCGGACCTCGTGGGCCGTGGAAGATACCCCCACCAGGGATGGTTCCGCCAGTGGACGCCGGGGGACGACGACGCCGTCGCATCAGCGCTGGAAGCAACGGACACGCTGGAGCTCGCTGAACGCTGCGTGGACGAGCTGTCCGGCGGTCAACGTCAGCGCGTGTGGATCGCCATGGCGCTTGCACAGGAGACGGACATCCTACTTCTGGACGAGCCCACCACTTTCCTCGATGTGGCGCACCAGGTGGAGGTTCTTGACCTCGTCCTGGACCTCAACCGCAGGACCGGCACCACCGTTGCCATTGTGCTGCATGACCTGAACCTCGCTGCGCGGTACGCGGATCACCTGATTGCCATGTGCAAGGGGAAAGTCATTGCGCAGGGAGCGCCAGCGGATGTCGTCACGGAGCAGAACGTCAATCGCATATTCGGACTGCAGTCCAGTGTGATCACGGACCCCGTATCTGGTACGCCCATGGTGATTCCCGAAGGCCGTCATCACCGCAGGTCGGAGCCTAGCAAGGCTCGCCCTGTCAACGCCGTCGGCTGTTTCGATGTAACGGTGAAGTCTGTGGAGCGCATCGGTCCCAACTTCCTCCGCGTGACATTCACGGGCGGGGATCTGGCGGGCTTCGGCGTTCAGGGGGACACCCTGGATCTACGGATCAAGCTGATCATCCCCGTACAGGACCGAGCGCCGTTCGATCTCAAAGCGCTCATTGCAGAAGCCGACGATGAAGGCGCTGGCTGGTACCAGAAGTGGTTGCAGATTGATCCCGAGGTGCGCGGAGCAATGCGCACCTACACCGTGAGGCAGCAACGAATTGTCGACGGCGACCACGAGCTGGACGTTGATTTCGTCATGCACTTCGACGAGTCGGGGAAGGGCGGACCCGCATCGCAGTGGGCGATCAAGGCTGCCCCTGGGGACACATTGAGCGTCATAGGTCCCAATATCGGTGCCGCGAAGTGCAGTACAGCCGGAGCGTACGGTGGCATTGAGTGGAGCCCGGGTCTTGCGCAGCGGGTTCTGCTGGCGGGAGACGAGACCGCTGTTCCCGCAATTGCAGCGATTCTAGAGTCCCTGCCCGCGGACATGACGGGCCATGCCATTCTTGAGGTGCCCGAGCCCGCTGACTTTCAGGACGTGCAGACGTCATCGGGCGTAGCGGTCACCTGGTTGGCACGCGGCGAACGCCCGCACGGTGAACTGCTCGATGCAGCGGTGCGCCGCGCCGTCGTACTACCCGGTTGGGCCGCGGTGGACCGTACGCCGTCAGCTGCGGTGAACGCCGGGCTTCCGCTGGGCAGAGAGCCAGAGTTCGTGGACGTGGATCAGGCCATCCTGTGGGAGACGCCACAGCGTCTGGACCAGGCTGTCATCGAAGCCACACCCAACCCCGATCTACCAGCGGGTGCCCTGCCGTTCTATGCGTGGATCGCGGGCGAAGCAGCAGTGGTTCGTGAGCTGCGCAGGTATCTGGTGCGCGACGTCGGGATTGATCGCAAGCAGGTGGCGTTCATGGGCTACTGGCGAAAAGGCAAATCTGAGGCTTAGGCGTTTCCAGGTCCGCCAGAGCGTCAACTAGTGCCTGATGGTCAGCGCCCCTGCGTCGAGTTTCATCGCGAGGTGGCGCGCCCGTCCCAGATGATCGCCGTCGAGCTGAATCTCTAAGGGTTCGTCGGAATCGATCTCGGCGCTCTGGCCCTGAAAATACTCCACTGCCGGGTCTTTGCCCTTGTTTCTTTGCAGCAGTTTGGCGGCAACACCAATCCAGCCAAACGCCCCACTGGGCGCCACCGTCATGATGTCCAGCACGCCGTCGTCAAGCTTGGCGCCGGGGAAAATTTCCAGCCCGCCCTGGATCTTGCCGCAGTTGCCGCCCATGACGCTCCGGAGGCGACGGCGCATCGGCGACTGGCCATTGATCGCTATCCGCGTCTTGGACGGTTTGCCGGGAAGGTTCCGGATGCCAGCATCAACGTAGGCCAACCAGCCAACCCTGTCCTTCAAGATGTCATTGGTATCTGCCATGACGGCTGCGTCAAAACCGATTCCAGCCATCACCAAGAACAAGTGACGCTCGTCCGCGTGGTCAAGGGTTGCGTAGACGACGTCGATCCGGTGGTCTTCGCCGAGCATGGCTCGCCGCGTTGCGTCGGCAATGTTATTCAGGGGCAGCTCCAGGTTCCGGGCGAGGAGATTGCCTGTGCCCAGTGGGATCAGGCCCAGCGGAACATCGGTTCCCGCGAGCTCGTCCGCAACCGCACGGACGGTGCCGTCGCCACCGGCGGCCAGTACAACGTCGACTCCTGCGGCGAGCGCTTCCTTGGCTTGCCCAAAACCTGGGTCGTCAGCTGTTGTCTCGATCTCCAGTGGAGAGTCCCAGCCCTCGGACGCGGAGAGGTCGCGGACTGCTTTGGCGACGTCGTCGTTGGTGGTTTTGATCGGATTGACGATGAGCGCGGCACGTTTGGTCATAGCCTTACTTTAGCGGCGGAGCCCGTCTGCTTCGCACAGGGTGCTTAAAGGTTTGGGCGTAGGGTGGGCTCGTGGAAATGACGCAGCGATATGTGGCCCTGGGTGATTCATTCAGCGAGGGGGTGGGAGACCGGGACGAGTCCCGGCCCAATGGGGTCCGTGGCTGGGCGGACCGGGTGGCGGAGCAGCTCATCCTGGCAGATCCGGCTGCTGGCTACGCCAATCTGGCCATCCGTGGGCGCAAACTACGTCAGATCATGGACGAGCAGGTGGACGCGGCGCTCGCGTTGGATCCAACTCTTGTCAGTATCTACGGTGGGGGAAACGATATCCTTCGGCCCCGGGTGGACATCGATGCGCTCCTGACAATGTACGACGACGGTGTGGCTCGCCTCCGTAGCTCCGGTGCGAAGGTGATCCTATTTACGGGGTTTGATTCTTCAGCTTCTGCAGTTTTTGGTAAGACCCGGGGGCGGACGGCCATTTACAACGAACTCGTCCGGGAGATTGCGGAGAATCACGGCGCTGACATCGTGGACTACTGGCGTATGCGGGAATTCCGCGATTGGCGGTACTGGGATACCGATCGGCTGCACATGTCTACCGCTGGCCACACTCTGATGGCGCGCAAAGTGCTTGACGTGATGCGCGCATCCCACAGGATCGATATTCCGGGGCTCGACACGAGGCCTGCCCTGGGACGATTGCAGCAGTTGCGGGCCGATGCTCAGTGGGCGCGCGAGTACGTTGGCCCGTGGATGGGGCGGCGTCTACGCGGGGTCTCATCCGGAGACAGCCTCAGCCCGAAGTTCCCAACGTTCACCCGCAACCTTGACGCCAGCTGAATATAGTCCTGATCTTCGCAGGGCATCCGGTCCGTAGGTCTTCATTTCCATCTGCCGGAGTGATAGACACTAAGTAGCCTGCTGCTTCAGAAAGTGGGAGGCGATCCAGGGAGTCGCCTGGCTCCCCGTGATGGAAGGAGAACACCCCGATGACCGCAACGGCACGTAAAACTCCCCTCTCCGAATGCGCTGCGTTGTTCCGGCAACCGGGACCGTGGTGCTCTGTGTATATAGATGCCAGTACGGGTACCGTCGATTCCCTGCGAGCCCACGACGTCATTCCAGAGAATGTGCATGACGAACTTCAGCGAGCGGGGGCTACGAAAGCGGACTTGAAAGCTGTCGATCAGGCTCTCCGCGAATCGTCAAAGGGCCTGCCGGACCCCATCTCTCAGATACTTCTTGTGCGCGATGGTCAAGTAGCCCTCAACGAACGCTTCCAGGGACACCTCGTGATGAATTCATTCGTCACGGTGGAAACGATCCCGAATCTGGTGCCGTTGCTCCGGCACCGTCCCGAGCAGTTTCCTTACGTTGTGGCCGAGGTAAGCCGCGAGGGCGGCGAAGTGCGGCTCGCTTATGCCGGGACGACGGCGGCTGGTCGGTCGGTGGAGGTGGAGGGTTCCACGGAGAACCTGAAGAAGGTTCCGGGCGGCGGTTGGTCTCAGGGTGGTCTGCAGCACCGGACGGAGAACATCTGGAAGGTCAACGCGTCCGAGGTCGCCGCGGAGATCGACAGGGTGGTCTACGAAGTTCACCCCAAGCTCGTCATCATTGCCGGTGATGTCCGGGCCAGGCAGCTGGTCCGGGATCAGCTTGCCAAGGAAAGTGCCGCCGTCGCCTCCGTTGTTGAAAGTCATACACGAACCGGTGGAGCTGATCACCACGAGTTCACTCTTCAGGTGGAGTCGCTTGTTGCGCAGAAGCTCGCGGAGGTTCAGGAGGAGCTGCTGAACCGGCTGCGGATGCAGGAGGGGCAGGCAAATCCTCGAGCAGCCACGGGCATTGGTGCCGTCGTTACCGCGCTGCAGCAAGCGCAGGTGGACGTGTTGATGATTCAGGCCAGCGATTGGCAGGATTCAACGCTTCTGGCGCTCGATGCGGAGCCGTGGGTGGCAACGTCCGACGGCGAGCGCGCCGGCGCCGGTGTGCTCGGTGAGGTTCCGGCGCAGTCAGCGCTTGTACGGGCAGCTGCGTTGACTGACTGCAGAGTCTTGTTCCTGCCCGATGGGGTTTTGGACAAGGACGAATCTGTGTCGGCGCTGCTCCGATGGTCAACTGGGCCGGGCGTTCCTGAAAGCTGACCCTTCTTGGAATCGACTCTGCAGTAGATGAGCGTCTCAGCGACGAGAACAGCATCTATTGCAGAGTCGATTTTTTCGTCTAGAAGAGACTGGAGATTTGTCCCACGATCAAGACCAGCACCAAGGCAACGACGAGACCGATGAGCACCAGCCATACCGCAGAGAAGCCCTTCTTCGGGCCGTGTTCCTCGTGCCCCTGGGGTGCGCCGGTACTTCCCTCGGCGGGTGGTGTGTCCCCGGGCTGAACGCTACCGCCTGGGGTGAGGCCCGTGATGTTGTCCTCTTCCGGGTCTGGATTCTCGCTGCTCATGGGGTTCTCCTGTTGGTTTTCGCGTGGGTGCGTTGACAACACGGTACAACCAATTTGGCCTTGGCGATCAGTTTGCTGGCTATCCCTGTGGTGACACTCACTATTCCGCTAAGCTTACTTATCATTCGTCGTTGATTTCTCACTAGGGGGTGCGTGTGAACAAAGAAGCGAACATCACGGCAGCCAAGGGGCGACATGCTCCGGCACCGGATAGGGGCGACAAACCGGACTCGCTAACGAAAATCAATAAGCCGACTTGGAAGTATGTGTTCAAACGGACGATCCGTGAATTCTCGGGTGATCAATGCACCGATCTGGCAGCATCGCTGACCTACTACATGGTTCTGGCTCTATTTCCTGCGCTGTTGGCCCTGGTGTCTATCGTCGGCCTATTCGGTCTGGGCGATGCCGTCACCTCGACCATGACGGACCTTATCGGTAAGGCCGCACCAGAGAACGCTACGAAAACCATCACCTCCGTCATTGACGGGTTGAGTTCCTCTTCAGGTGCGGGACTCGTGTTCATCATAGGACTCGCGGGTGCGCTCTGGTCAGCCTCTGGCTACGTCAAAGCCTTTGGTCGCGCCATGAATCGGATTTACGAAATTGAGGAAGGACGGCCGTTCTGGAAGCTCATCCCCAGCCAGCTTCTGGTGACGCTCATCGTCGTCATCTTGGCGGCCGCGGGATTGGTCATGCTTGTGGTCTCCGGACCTATCGCCGAAACCCTCGGAAGCGCAGTCGGTCTTGGCAGCACGGCCGTCACCGTCTGGAACATTGCGAAGTGGCCAGTGCTAGCGCTCATCGCAGTCGTCATCATTGCTCTGCTTTACCACAGCACCTCCAACGTTGAGCAGCCAAAGTTCCGCTGGGTCAGCCTCGGAGCGGTCATCGCGCTGGTAGTGCTGGGCATTGCGACCGTCGGCTTTGCGTTCTACGTGACAAACTTCGGCAGCTTTAACGCCACCTACGGAACGATCGGTGGCGTGATCGTCATGCTGCTGTGGTTCTGGATCAGCAATATTTCCCTTCTTTTCGGTGCGGAATTTGATGCAGAACTTGAACGAGGTCGCGAACTGCAGGCGGGCATCAAAGCTGAGGAGACGCTCCAGTTGCCTCCCCGTGAAACAGATGGCATCGACAAGAAGATCGAGAAGGACGAGGAGGTTATTGAGCAAGGCAGGCGCTTGCGTCATAACAGATAGGTTCCGCCCCTAAGGGGCATTTCCCATACTGCAAGGAGAACACCATGACATCCGATGACAACAGGGCGGGCGGCTTTCACGGACAAGATGCTGTGCCCGCTGGCAGCGTCAATGATCCCTTCCCCAGTGACAACCCGCTGGTTGGCGAAGGGCAGAGTTCAATGCCCGGGGGGCCCCTCAGCGATGACTACGAGGCCGATCCAATGGGTCCTCCTGCCGTGAGCACCTCCGAGGACGGTGGCTCCGGCGGAGAATCCACCGGCTCCGCAGCTAAGCATGAAGCCCGGCAAGTAGGGGAGCAGGGCAAGGAGGCTGGCAAGAAGGTCGCTGGTACAGCCAAAGATGAAGCGGCCAATGTCGCAGGAGAAGCCAGGGACAAGGCCAAAAATCTCGTGTCGGAACTCGGAGATGACATCCGAGAACAGGCAACGACGCAGCAGCACCGCGTAGCGGACGGACTGCGCTCGCTCAGCGACGAACTGGGATCGATGGCCAACAATTCCGACGAACAGGGCATGGCAACGCATTTGGTGCAACAGGCCTCATCGCGGACCGAAGCGGCAGCGGATTGGCTCGGAGACCGGGAACCAGGCTCGCTACTGGAAGAAGTGAAGTCCTTCGCCCGGAAGCGCCCCATGACGTTCCTGGCCATCGCTGGAGGAGCCGGAATGCTCGCTGGCAGGCTGTCCCGCGGAGTTGCCGCGGATACAGAATCACTGCAGCGCAAGCAGCATCAGGACGACGGCGGGCGCGGTGAACAAGGTGGCTCCCAGAGCACCGCAGGTGGGTACGACGCCCGTGAGCCGCGCACCGGCACCATGCCGGCAGCACCAGTCCTACCGCCGCCTGGAGGCCCCGTCCCAGCAGGAGGAGCCATGCCACCCAACGGTGGCCCCATGCCACTGGCTGGCGGTTCTGTACCCCCGGAAAACGGACCTGTTCCGCCGGTGGATGAGCCCCGAAGGGAGGATTACCTGTGACGGACATTCCAGAAACTCCGGCCGAAGAAAAAGCGGAGCACACCTCCCTTGGAGACCTGCTCGGCGATGTTAGCCGCGACGTTTCCACCCTCATGCGACAAGAAGTGGCACTTGCGAAAGCTGAAATCAAGGAATCAGCGACGCTCGCAGGTAAGGGAGCAGGAATGCTGGCTGGAGCCGGCGTCGCCGGTCACTTCGTCCTGCTGTTCCTGTCCGTGGCCGTTTGGTGGGCCATTGGATCGCTGACCGGCCTTGGCTGGGCGGCCCTCATCGTAGCTGTCATCTGGGCGATCATCGCCGCGATTCTGGCAGTGGTGGGAAAGAAGAATCTGAAGTCAGTCAAGGGGGCGCCGCAGACCGCAGAGACGGTCAAGGAAATTCCGCAGACACTGAAACCGAACGGGGATACACCATGAGCCAGTCACCAGATGAGATCCGAAGCAATATTGAACAGACCCGAGGCCGCCTTGGCACGGACGTTGATGCCGTAGCGGACAAGGTCTCGCCGTCGAATGTTGTCCACCGACAGACAGACAAGGTGAAGAGCAAGCTACACGACGCCAAGGAAGCCGTCATGGGATCGGGGCACGACGCTGGTCAGTCGGCGTCGGGGACCTCCCAGCAAATGGGTGAAAAGCTCCAGGACGCACCGGATAAGGTAGCGCAGAAGACCAAGGGAAGTCCGTTGGCCGCTGGGCTCATCGCCTTCGGTGCGGGGCTGCTGGTGTCTTCGCTGATTCCACCGAGCCAGACTGAATCCAAGCTGGCGGATGAGGTTAAAAAGAAGGCGCAGCCGCTCGTCGACGAGGCGAAAGACAGCGCGAAGCAGGTGGCCGAGGACATGAAGGAGCCTGCCAGGGAAGCTGCCCAAGATGTTAAGGACAGTGCGCAACAGGGCGCTGAGAACGTCAAAGCGGAGGGGCAGAGCGCCGCCGACGACGTCAAGGGACGCGCCCAGGAGGGCAAAGACAACATGCAGGATCACCGCGATAGTTAGTATTCGCTGAGCCTCTTCCGCCGAGGTCACCCCTGAGCCGGCAGATCACCCTTCACAGGGGGTGATCTCGGCCGCTCAGGGGTGACCTCGTCCGCGCGAAGGGGTCGTCACGACGGCGTGAATCCCTTGCGCGGACGCGGTTTTGTCTCTGAGCTCAGCGGCGACTAGGATAGTAGGGCGTTAAGTCACGCACCGTCTTCCCCGCGGCGAGGCACTTCGGCTGGTTCTCACCCCGCCTGGTCAACCTCCGGAAAGTCGCAGTAATAACGGTGTCACAACTGGTGGCGGTACGCTCCATTGGCAGAAATGTCAGATCTTGACACTGCTTATGCGGCCGTCATATTTACTACAACTGGAGGAGAGATCATGGCAGCACACTGCCAGGTGACAGGAGCTCAGCCGGGCTTTGGTCACAGCATTTCGCACTCGCACCGTCGCAATAAGCGTCGGTTCGACCCGAACATTCAGAAGAAGCGTTACTGGGTTCCGTCCCTGCGTCGTAACGTCACGCTTCAGCTGTCCGTCCGCGGCATCAAAACCATCGACGTCCGCGGTATCGAATCAGTCATCGCAGACTTGCTCGCGAAGGGTGTGAAGCTCTAGTGGCAAAGGACAAGGACGTACGTCCCATCATCAAGTTGAAGTCCACTGCGGGCACCGGGTTCACCTATGTGACCCGTAAGAATCGCCGGAATAATCCGGACCGCATGGTTCTGAAAAAGTATGACCCCAAAATCCGTCAGCACGTTGATTTTCGAGAGGAGCGCTAAGCATGGCTAAGAAGTCCAAGATTGCACGCAACGAGCAGCGCAAGCTGATCGTCGAGCGTTACGCAGCGAAGCGCCTCGAACTCAAAAAGACGTTGGTTGACGCAAACGCTTCGGATGAAGCACGCGAAGAGGCTCGCCTCGGGCTGCAGAAGCTCCCTCGCAACGCTTCACCCATCCGCGTTCGTAACCGCGACCAGATTGATGGCCGTCCGCGCGGTACGCTTCAGAAGTTCGGCATCTCCCGTGTCCGTTTCCGTGAAATGGCGCACGCTGGCGAACTGCCGGGCATCAAAAAGTCCAGCTGGTAAACATCAGTTAGTTCTGTGGATAAGGGCGGCGACCGATGGTCGTCGCCCTTTCTGTATCCCGGGGTCCTTGGGCCTGTGCCAGAGGGCCGTTTGGCAAAAACGGAGAGAAAACGGGAAAATTGCCTAAGAAATCGCTGAAAATTGGGCGAATTCCCGAAAATCTACAGGCCTTTCGACGACAAGCTGGTAAGTTTTCGTCACAGAGGCGGTTCGCACCCGTGAACCGCTCCGGCTAACAAAGAGTCCAGGAGGACAAAATTGGCTATGAATCGTAGTGAACTGGTATCAGCAGTTGCAGAGAAGTCCGGAAACAGCCAGACCGCCGTCAACGGTGTTCTGGACGCTGTGTTCGAGGTCTTCGCTAACTCCGTGTCCAACGGCGAAAAGATCACCATCCCCGGTTGGATGGCAGTGGAGCGCACCGACCGTGCTGCCCGCCAGGGTCGCAACCCGCAGACCGGCGAAACCATTCAGATCGCAGCAGGGCACAGCATCAAGCTGACCGCTGGCTCCAAGCTGAAGGCCGCTGTCTCCAAGAAGTAGTTTCTTCTAGTCTTTCAGCAGGGCCGCACCCATCCCGGGTAGCGGCCCTGCTGGGTTTAAGCGGTCAGAGGAGAACACTCCCTCTGATTCGCGCTATTTCTACAGCGGGTAGACAATAGTTGTGTGGTGCAGACAACCAGCAAACCCAAGGCTCCAGCAGCCGTTAGCGTGCGCTCTGGCGTGACGCGGCGATGGTTTGGCGTCAGCGGAGCCGTTCTAGTCATTGCGCTCGCTGTGTCGCTGTTCTACACCGGCGCAGCTGCACCCCGGGGCCTTTCAGACCCCGGGACGCTCACTCGATGGGCACTTCCGGTTTCCAAGGCCGTTCACAACATCGCTCTGTCTGCCGTGATTGGGTCACTGATTTTCGCTGTTGGAATTCTCCCGCGGCAGTTGACCTGGTCCGGCAATCGCCGGAAAGATGCTGATGACGACGGCGGCGGGGAGCACCCAGCATTTACGCGCACCATGACGCTGGCCTCTGGTGCAGCGGTCCTCTGGACGTTATCTGCGCTGTCCGTCATGGTGCTCACATATTCGGATGTGGCTGGCATCCCGCTCAGCGGAAACCCCAGCTTCACGGAGGGCTTGCTCGCTTACCTCACGGACTTTTCCACCGGTAGGGCGTGGCTATCAGAGTCCATTCTTGCCGCGATAGTCGCAACGCTTACCTTCGGCGTCCGAAACCTCACTGGACTTGCACTGACGACGATTCTGGCGTTCGGATCCCTGGTGCCGCTCTCGCTCATCGGCCACTCTGCCGGGGGCGATGACCACTACGGCGCCGTCAACTCGATCGCACTGCATCTGCTCGGGGTGACCGCCTGGGTGGGTGGCATCATCGTTCTGGCCGTCATCGCGCCCAAGCTTTCCGCCGGTGCCGCCCAAACGTTCTCTGGATCCGCTGCTCCCCGTCCCACGGACCGGGATATCACCACCAGTGTTCTTCGCCGCTTCTCAACCTTGGCCGGACTCGCGTTTGCACTGGTCTTCTTTTCGGGTGTGATCAACGCGTCCATCCGCATGACTGATCTGTCACAGCTTGGAACCGAGTGGGGTTCACTGGTGGCTATCAAGGCCGCTGGGACCATCCTTCTCGGCGTTATCGGCTATCTCCACCGTCAGTGGATCATCCCGCAGCTAGACGTTCGGAAGTCCGCCAAAGCTGTTCTGTGGCAGTTGATCACTGTGGAACTGGTCATCATGGCAGCCGTCTCAGGGGTGGCCGTCGCACTGGCAAGAACGGCGCCTCCTGTCCCTGAAGAACTACAGCCGGATGCCACACCGGCCCGTATCTTGACCGGCTACGAGCTCCCGCCAGAGTTGACCCCCGAACGCTGGCTCACGGTTTGGCGTTGGGACTGGCTCTGGGTCGCTTTCGCCGTGATCGTCGCCGTCGCCTACATAGCGGGAATTTTGAAGGTACGACGACGCGGCGATAGCTGGTCGGTCCTACGCACTATCGCGTGGATGGTGGGACTTGTCGGGCTCACCTACGTGACATCCGGCGCTCCTGCTGTGTACGGCATGGTGCTGTTCAGCGCGCACATGGTGGGGCATATGGCGTTGACCATGATGGTGCCACTGTTCCTGGTTCTCGGCGCTCCTGTGACGCTTGCACTGAAAGCGCTGACACCGCGGCGGGACGGCACGCGCGGTATCCGCGAATGGATTCTCGTGGCCGTGCACTCGCGGTTTTCGCGTCTTGTGACCCACCCGCTCTTCGCCGCCGCGAACTTCGCGGGATCCATCATTATTTTCTACTATTCGCCCTTGTTTGGTCTTGCTTTGAGATATCACGCGGGCCATGAGCTGATGAACCTGCACTTCTTATGGACTGGGTACCTCTTTATCCTGAGCATGATCGGCTCGGACCCGGTTCCTAAGCGTGCACCGTACCCGCTGCGTTTGCTGCTCCTGTTCGCTACGATGGCCTTCCACGCGTTCTTTGGTGTTGCTCTCATGGGTGCAACCTCGCTCCTGCAAGCTTCCTGGTTCGGGAACATGGGGCGCGAGTGGGGGCCGTCTGCACTCGCCGATCAGCAGCTCGGCGGAGCGGTGACGTGGGGGATCGGCGAAATCCCCACTCTCGCCGTTGCACTGGGCGTCGCTCTCATGTGGTCCCGCCGCGATGCCCGTGAACGCAAGCGGGTGGACCGGGCGGCGGAGCGAAACAACGAGGCCGAACTCAACGCGTACAACGACATGTTCGCGCAGCTGCAGGAACGCGACCGGCAGCACGGCCTGTGACGTAGATCCCCACTGTGACGCGGTGGGTGCAACAAAAATTGTCGGCTGGAATAGCGCCGACCCGATAATGGTTGCTTGTGATGTCCTGTGCTCTACAAGAGCCTGTGCTGGCGAAAAGGAAGTCAATGCGCAATAACTATCGTGTCCGGGCGTCCGAGCTTGTGGGCCGTGGCTGGTTGAACACCGGAGGCAAGGAAGTCACTCTTGCGGACCTCCGTGGCAAGATCGTCTTACTCGATTTCTGGACGTTCTGCTGTATCAACTGTTTGCACGTCTTGGATGAGCTACGGCCCCTGGAGGAGAAGTACCCCGATGTTCTGGTGACGGTCGGTGTCCATTCCCCAAAATTTGAGCACGAGGCCGATCCTGAGGCCCTGGCCGCTGCCGTTGAACGCTACGAGATTGGCCATCCCGTCCTCGACGATCCCGAGCTGGCCACCTGGCAGGCCTACACTGCTCGTGCCTGGCCCACTCTCGTCGTTATCGACCCTGAGGGTTACATCGTGGCGCACCTAGCCGGTGAGGGGCACGCTCACGGGCTGGACACGCTCGTTTCGGAGCTTGTTGCCGAGCATGAGGCGAAAGGAACGCTCCATCGCGGCGATGGCCCTTACGTTCCGACCGAGACCACCGCCGGAGACCTACGGTTTCCCGGCAAAGCAGTGGCACTCCCGAGTGGCTCCTTTCTCGTGGCTGACACCGGCCACCACCGCCTCGTCGAGCTGGATAAAGACCTCTCCACTGTTCTGCGTACCGTCGGTTCAGGAGAACGTGGATGGCTGGACGGCGAAGCCGAAACAGCGCAGTTCAGTGAACCTCAGGGTCTCGCGCTGCTGCCCGATGAGGTGGCACAGCAGACGGGATATGATCTCGTCGTCGCCGACTCAGTGAACCATCGACTGCGCGGCGTCTCACTGTCCACGGGCACCGTGATCACCATCGCTGGCAACGGCATCCAGCGGCTCCTGGACCCAGGCAACCACACAGGGGCCTCAGAGCTCTCGGAGGCCGGACAGCCAACCGATGTCGGCGCTGGCTCCGCGAGCGTACCTGCGGGCGAATCCGAAGATAACCTCACCTTCGATTCCGGTGAGCCACGACTCACGGAGATGTCTCTTGGCGCCGACCCACTCAACCTGGCCCTGTCCTCCCCGTGGGATGTCCTCTGGTCCAAAGCACTCAGCCGAGTTGTCATCGCCATGGCTGGAACGCACCAGCTGTTCAGCTTTGACCCGGTGAGCGAAGGTATTGAGATTGTGGCGGGAACGGGCTTGGAAGGGCTGCTCGACGGCGATGCGAGTGTCGCCTGGTTTGCTCAGCCGTCTGGGCTTTCGGAGGATTCGGCGGGCAACATCTGGGTAGCCGACGCGGAAACGTCTGCCGTCCGTAGACTCACTGTTCAGTCGTCCATCCCGGGTGTCCGCGTAGAAACCGTTGCGGGAACGGGGCTGTTCGATTTTGGTTTCCGCGACGGTCCGGGTGAGACGTCACGCTTCCAGCACCCGCTGGGCGTCGCCGGCCTGCCGGATGGTTCCGTGGCGATTGCGGACACTTACAATGGGGCCATTCGCCGCTACGATCCCGCAACCGGGAAAGTCTCCACGTTGATCCGGGGCCTGTCCGAGCCCTCAGACGTGCTTGTCGACCTCACGCCGACAGAATCAGGTGGTGCACCGCTACTGATTGTGGTGGAAACCAACAAACACGAACTAGTCCGGGTTCCACTGCCCAAGGAAGCACTTGCCGTCGATGAGGGCGCGTTGAGCACCCAGCGACCACGCTCTACCCTCTCTGGCGAGCCTGTTGGCCTCAGCGTCCGTTTCTCAGCACCAACCGGTCAGAAGCTCGACGACCGCTGGGGTGATCCCACCCAGCTGAAGATATCGGCCTCCCCAGAGGAGCTCTTGGTTTCCGGTGGCGGAACGTCGACCGGGCTGTTCCGTGAAGTTGTCCTTGCCCCTGACATCGCCGAGGGTGTTCTGCACATTACCGCCCGCGCTGCGGCGTGCGACGGCGCTCCCGGGGGCGACATCCCGGACCATGCGGCCTGTCACCTGTATCAGCAGGACTGGGGTATCCCCGTGATCGTGGCCGATGGCGGCGATACCGAGCTAGTCCTGGAGCTACGCGGAATGAGTTAGTTCCCGCGGTGCCTGTCCCGCTTTGCGGACTTCCAGGTCCATCGTGCGTTGTCAGCTGGGGGACACGCCGTCGGGCGTGGTCAAAGAAGGATGGAGTCCGTGACGACGGCGGCCGTAGCTCTCCAGCACATCAGTACTCGACAACCGGGGTGACGGTGATGTTGGAGTCTGTCACGTTGAGGCGAGCGGTAAAGCTGAAATGCGATTCTATGTTTAGCGGGAGGACCTGGCCGGTGAAGAGGTCCTGCTGAGTGGTGGTCAGGAGCGCAGTTCCGGAGAGCGGGCGCATGATCCAGTTGCCGTCGTTTGGTTCAATGACGATCTCGGGGTACTCGGTGATGTTCCACTTAATGTTGCCAACGATCCGGTTCTCCGTGTCGAAGTAGAAGGGGCAGCCGGCTGGCTGGAGAACGTTCTGGACGGCGCATTCATCGAGGAAATTCCTAACCTGTTGACCAACGTCAGCGCGGAGTTTGTCTGTTGCGCGGGTGGCCAGCGCTATCCGGTCTTTGTCCTGCCGCGTGGCGACAACGGTGCTTTGCGCAGGCGCGGCAAAGTACTCGCTGGTGTAGTGGCTCTCGTACTTGCCCGGATAGAAGACGGCGAATGAGTTCCTTCCCTCTGGCATGGCTACGGTGGTTCCGTTGAGGGTGGCCGTGTCCTGATTGATCACTGATAGCTGCATCGTCGGTAGGGGTGCGGCTACAAATTTCCAGGTGTCGAAGAACAACCAGCGCGTGCCAGTGTTCTCAAGGGTGTAACTGCTGTTGGATTCCACGTTGTCAACGGTGTAGGTTACGGGCACAAGGACCCGGTTCCCGCTGGATGCTTCCGGATCCCCGATCTTGAGATTGTCGATGGATTCAGCGGCTGACTTGAGCGCCGGGCCATCGAGCATCGACGGGTTGGCCTTGGGCGCCGGAGCATTGAGTATGCCGAGGGCTTTCTCGCCGCTGCCGTCCTTGAGCGCTTCAAAATAGTGCCGAATCTGCTGCTCGGGTCCGAAAACGCGGCTGTTGACCAAGAAAATGGTGAGCGCACTGACGGCCACGGCAAGTAAGAGCGCCAGCAACCATGCTGTGAGCACTCTGATCAGCGGGGAATTAGCCTGCACGCTCCTGCAATTCCTGTTGATTTGGACACTATTTCGGCAGTCTATCCCTTAGCGCTCAAGCGCTGGGGAAGCGCGCCGCACGCTTCCCCAGCCTCGTGGAACCCGGGTCCAACAGCCGAGGTCAGGATGCGGCGCTTGCCTCGTTTCTGGCGGCGTCGATTTCGTCTGCCCGCTCAGCGTTGGCCTCTTCGGTCAGCCGGGAGCCCTCTTCGGCGTCACGGGTTAGGTTCTCCCCGGTTTCGGCGTCGAACAGGTGCAGTTTGCGGGTATCCAGCCAGAGTTCGGCGGGCCGTCCGCCTCGGATCCGGCTGGAGGCATCGAGGGTAACCACCACTTGGGGGCGTAGCTCGTCGGCGTCCATGTCGCGGGCAAGGTTATCCAGCAATTCACGCACTTCCGGTGCAGGGTCAAAGTGGATGTAGCCGTACTGTTCGTTACCGAGCCACTCGGTGTGCGTTAGTTCTGCGGTGAACGTAGAGCCGTGGCCGAGCTTGTGGTCTTCGACGAGGGAGGCGTCCTCAAAGAACTCCGGGCGGATACCCACCAGGATAACGTCGCGTCCGTTTGCCTTTGCCGCCTTCTCCGGGGGGATCTCGATGTCGCCAATGGCTGTCCGGATGACGTTGCCGTCGATGGTCGCCGGGAGCAAGTTCATAGACGGGGAGCCGATGAACCCGGCAACAAACATGTTGACAGGCTGTTCATAGAGTTCACGCGGCGATGCGATCTGCTGTAGTTCACCTTTCTTGAGGACGGCGACCCTGTCGCCGAGTGTCATGGCTTCCGTCTGGTCGTGTGTCACGTAGACGGACGTGGTTCCCAGCCTGCGCTGCATCTGCGATATTTCTGAGCGCATCTGTCCGCGGAGCTTCGCATCGAGGTTCGATAGTGGCTCATCGAAGAGGAACGCATCGGCTTTCCGGACGATGGCGCGGCCCATCGCGACACGCTGTCGCTGCCCTCCAGAGAGGTTGGCTGGCTTCCGGTCCAGGTGATCCGTCAACTCGAGGGTTCTAGCGGCCTCTTCAACGAGACGTTTGATCTCCTCTTCCTTACCCTTCCCTTTACCAAGCCGCAACGGGAACGCGATGTTCTCAAAAACTGTCAGATGGGGGTAGAGCGCGTAGTTCTGGAACACCATGGCCAGGTTGCGGTCCTTCGGCGCTTTCTCGTTGACACGCTCGCCGTCGATCATCACGTCGCCGGAGGTTATGTCTTCCAGTCCCACGATCATGCGCAGCAGCGTGGATTTGCCGCAGCCGGAAGGGCCCACGAGGATCACGAACTCGCCATCAGCGATGTCGATGCTGATGTCATTGACCGCGGGAAAGCCGTCCCCGTACTTTTTGACGATGTTTTTGAGGGTGATTGCAGCCATGCTCAATCCTTTTCTGTGAGTAGGGCGCTAGCCCTTGACGGCGCCCTGGGTCAGGCCGGAAACGATTTGGCGCTGGAACAGCAGGACCAGCAGGATGATTGGAATGGTGACGATGATCGCGGCGGCCGAGATGGCGCCGGTGGGGGCCTGAAACTGGGACGCCCCGGTGAAGAACGCCAGTGCCGCCGGAACTGGGCGGGCTGCTTCCGTTGACGTCAACGAGATTCCGTAGACAAAGTCATTCCATGCGATGAAGAACGCGATGATCGCTGTCGTGAACACTCCCGGAGCTGCCAGGGGAATGATGGCCTTGCGGAAGGCTTGCCACGTCGTCGCGCCGTCCACCTGCGCTGCCTGCTCGAGTTCCCACGGGATCTGTTTGAAGAATGCTGTCAGGGTCCAGATCGAAATGGGAAGTGTCAGCGAAAGGTAGGGGATGATCAGACCAAGCCAGGTGTCGTACAGACCGATAGTCCGCCAGACGTTGAACAGCGGAGTCACGATCGATATGACCGGGAAGATGGACACAGCCAGTGCGGTGGTCAGCACCAGTTTTTTACCCGGGAAGTCGAGACGGGCAATTGCGTACGCACAGAGAGTGGCCAGTACAACGGCGATCGCTGTTGCGATGAGCGAAATCCCAATAGAGTTCCGCAGCGAAGTGAGGAACAGGTCCTGCGCAGAACCGACGAGAATCTGTTCGTAGTTTTGTCCAGTCCAGTTCGTGGGCAGGAACTTGCCAGAGGTCAGATCGCTTGGCGCCTTGAACGACGTCGCGAAGATGGACGCGACCGGAAACAGTGCGTATACCAGCACGAAGACGCTGATGAGCGCCCACCACAGTTTTTCGCGGCCCGACGATTTCCTCATCACTTACCTCCCTGTGAACCGGCCAGATCGACCTTGAAACCTTTGACCGCTATGAAACTGATGATCAGGACACAAATGAAGAGCAAGACCGATATTGCGGAGCCGAGCCCGATCTCCAGCCGTGTGATCGACGTTCGGTAAGCCAGCAGCGAGAGGACTTCGGTGCCGTGTGCTCCGTTGGTCATGATGAATACGTTGTCGAAAATTCGGAAGGCATCCAGCGCGCGGAAGAGGACGGCGACCATGATGGCTGCCTTCATATTGGGGATGATGACTTTGCGCATCCGCTCCCACCAACTGGCGCCGTCTACCTCTGCTGCTTCCGTGAGCTCGCCGGGTACCTGCGCCAGGCCTGCCAGAAGCAGCAGCGAGATGAACGGCGTCGTCTTCCAGATTTCTGAGGCCATGATGACAAACAGTGAGGGCCAGAATTCGGCAAACCAGTTGAGATCTTGATCGATGCCCGGCAGCCATCCGAACCAGCTGTTGACGTAGCCGGAGTTGATGTCGAACGCATAGAACCAGGCGTAGGCCGAGACCACGGTAATGATGCCGTAGGGAACCAGAATCGCGGTCCTCAGTAACCCACGGAGGGACTTGATCGCTTTGTTCATGACGATCGCCAGGGCGAATCCGAGCACAAGTTCGACGGCGACGGTGATGATGGTGATGATGACGGTGACGCCGAAGTCCCTCCACCAAACGGAGTCTCCGAGCACTGTCACGTAGTTAGCGAACCAGACGAACTCACGTTCATCTGGGGCCGTTAGACGGAAGGCAAAGAGGGAATCGAAGAACGCTTGGAGGATCGGGTACAGCGTCACCAAGAGCATCATGACGAATGCAGGTCCCGCCAGAAGCCAGCCCAGTCGCTTCTCCGACTTGGCACGTTCGCTGACGTACTTTTTCTGTTTACGGTGCTGGCCCGGATGCGTCTGATCGGTGGCCGTTTGGTGACTCACAGCAGTTTCTCCCCTCTGAGAACTGCAGTGATGAAGTCCTCGGACTGTGCGGGCGTGGTCTCGGGCTCAACCTCTCCGGGCGGGGTCCAGGTTTGTTGGATTCCTGTGGAGATCTCGTTGTAGTAAGGAGTCTGTGGACGGGGGGCCGCCAGTTCAAGCGAGTCCCGGATAGTTGGCGCCATGGGGAACTGTTTCTCAACGCGAGGGTCTTTGTAGGCCTCAACGTTCGACGGCGCGTTGCCGTTGGTGACGAAATATGTTGCCTGATTTTCCGGCTGCACGATGCATTCGATCGCCTTGTAGGCGAGCTCCACATTGTCGCTCTCCGCACCAACCGCCAGGTTAATTCCACCCAGCGGGGGCGCGGTGTCCTCGCCTTCTATGGTTCGGGGGTAGAGCGCCCAACCGATGTCGTCCAGAACGGATTGTTCTAGGGTGCCCGCTTCAACGGCGGCTTTGGTCGCTGGCCAGACGAAGGGGTAATTGACCATGAATGACCCCTTGTCCGACTGGAACTGGATCATCGAATCGTTTTCGGTGGATGTTGCCAATCCCGGTCCGCCCAAACCTTCATCGCCGATGGTGCCGATGATCTCTGCGGCGCTGTGCCCGGCATCCGACGTCAGACCCAGTTCAAGTTCGTTTGCGGGGGCCTCCGGATTCTTGAGGATTTCCCCACCCGAGGATTCGATCAGGGCGTTGACCCAAACCGTCATGGATTCGGCCTGCGCTCCTTGGACGCCCAAGTATTTATCCTGTTCCATGGCTGCGTCCATGATCTGTTTCCAGGTCACGGGGTTACTCATGTCCAGGCCCGCGGCCTCGGCAACGGACTTGCGGTACCAGAGGATCTGCGTGTTGGCCCAGAAGGGTACGGCCACGAGTTCGTCTTTCCACATGGCCCCGGCCATCGCGCCCTCAAGAACGTTCTCTGCGCTGCCTTGAGCGACGTCTTCGGGCACGGGCGCCAGGAACCCGGGCTCGGCAAGTTCTGGAATGAATGGAGGATCGATACTCATGATGTCCAGTGACGCGTCCCCGGCCGCGAGGCGCCGCGCGAGTTGCTCACGTTGCGCAGCGGCGTCGCTGGGAAGCAACGACGTCTCGATGCGATATTCTCCGCCGGACTCCTCGGTGCACTTCTCTGCGATAGCGGCTTGGCCGCCGTCGTCCGGGTTGATGTACCAAGTGAGTGTATTGTCCGCCTGTGCCGGCCCGCAGCCGGAGAGAACGAGGCTGCTGGCGATCAGGGTGAACATGGTAGCGGTGACGCGTTTGCGTGCCGATTTCCCCGCTGGTTGGTTCGGCTTTTCCACTGGGCCTCCACACCGTTGTAGACGTTCAGATTCCGTGACTCAATTGGGTCCCTAAGTACCCTTTGAATCGAACCTTATGCCCAGAAGGGTAACAATGCGAGCACTGAGCTGTGAAGTCTTTTATTGAATGGTGCAATCGTCGATAAAACCGGAGACGGACGAGAAAGGCAAGGCATTCATCTGGACGAAGCCAGCCGAGGAGATCCAGGAATCACTGGGCCGATTATTGAAACGAATTAACGGCGCGGGACCTAGTCGTTCATTTGCGCGTAGTGGCGGAAGGGGGATGCGGGATCCGGGTGGTGCCCCTGGCCCATGGGTAGGGCGCGGTCGGCTGGATTCTTGGGGAATTCGGCATAGAACGTTGTCAGTGTCATGTACTTGTTACCGTCCTCGTAGTGCTCGGCTTCCTCCTCGCGCGTGGCCGCGAAGATTACGGCACGGGGCGCCGCATAGTACAGCGCGCCCAGACACATGGGGCAGGGATGCGCGGTGATGTAGACCTCGTATTCGCTGAGGTCGTTCAGCCCTTGTTCGGCGGCGAGGCGCAGCGCCTGAATTTCCGCGTGTGCCGTGACATCTCCTGTCTGCGCCACCTGGTTGGTCGCTTCGATGACCACGTTTCCTTGATGCACGAGGAGGCAGGCGAACGGCTTGCCTCCGGCATCGACGTTCTCGCGTGCCAGATCAACTGAGCGCTGCACGAAGCGGGTTTCAGCATTTATTTGGGGCTTGTGAGTGTCCATGGACAACACCTTATAGCCCTAATGCGCGATGATGCCGGGCATGCAGGCGCCGTTAGTTGACCGAAATGTTGTCCAGCGCATGAGGCGGTCGCTGTAAGTCTTCCATTTTCGATTCCGCTGGGTCGGTCCCTAGCGCAATGATGGTGTTGTCCGGCCGGACATGAACCACCGTGGGCACGTAGGCTCGGGCTTCCTCGGTGGTCATGTCCCCATAGGTGATGAGGATGACGGTGTCTCCCTCATGAACCAGATGCGCCGCTGGACCGTTGATGCCGATGACGCCGGAGCCGCGCTCACCAGCGATGGTGTAGGTTTCCAGACGTGCACCGTTGGTGACATCTACAATCGACACAAGTTCGCCGGGGAGGATGTCAGCGGCTTCGAGCAGGTCGAGGTCAACCGTCACCGAGCCGACATAGTGAAGGTCAGCTTGCGTGACAGTTGCGCGGTGGATCTTGGACTTAAACATTTTGCGAATCATCACATGCAAGTCTACCGTCCAGGGCATTTGGTGGCGATGTGAGTCTGCCAACGGTGACTTACTTCAGAAACTACACTGGAGCGTTATGACCTCTGAACCCGAGACCCGTGCGCGTCCTGCGCTGGGGTTGTCCGTCACCGGCGTCGTTATGGCTCTGCTGAGCCTGCCCCTCACCGGCATGTTTCTGGTGCGGTTGGAGAGCTGGAATAGCGCGACGGCGGCGTGCCGTGAATGTGCTCCAGAACTGTTCCGACAGCACCTGACGGAGATCATCGTCATCGCAGTATTGCCGCTACTGGCCGTTATCGTCGGTGTTGTCGCATTGGTTCCGCGAGGGGATCGTGGTTGGTCGCGATTGTCCCTGAGCCTGGCTGGGACCGCAGTGTTGCTTGGTTTGGCCTGCATTGCCGTGCTCGCGTCGACTGGCGTTGCGCCGCTTCAACGCCAGGCAGACGATGTCGACAGGTCTAAACAGGCGGCGACGGTGGAAGAGACGTCACGGACTCCTGCTCAGTTGAGACACGATATGGAGATGCTGGTCCGTGGATCCTTGGCGTCGCTACAACCCGCACTGGGCGCTGATGATCCACGACTGTCCGTCCCTGAGGAAGTGGTGGACACAATCAGTGTGGGGGAGTGCAGGCTCAGTAACCTGGCCGCAGGGCGTAATTACATGTTCCAGTTTGAGCTACCGGCCGGTGACGCAGCCGAAGAAGCCAGCCGCGCGCTTCAGCAATCCTGGATAGACGGGGGCTACGTGCGCAGCGGGCCCAGCGAGGGCGGAGATGTGCTGCTCAACGGTAACGGCACGCTTCCCGCCAGGTATTTGACGGTCAATAACGACGGTGGTTCGGGCCGACTGCTGGTATCGATCGACAGCGTATGTGTGAAGGCCCTCAACTAGGGGCCGGACTGGAGCGGGCGACGGGAATCGAACCCGCGTATCGAGCTTGGGAAGCTAGCGCTCTACCATTGAGCTACGCCCGCAAAACAACGAGATTAAGCCTACCCCACGCGCGGTCGCTGTCAGAACCGCCACCCCCGGCGAGGCATCAATCAAAGACGTGCACGCAGGCCGACGACGGCACTATCGCTGGTTCTTCGCCACATCGAAAAGTTCCTGCCAGGCGGGCGTGACGGCGTGTTCGTTGACTTCGGCGGTCAGATCACCGAGTGAAACTGTGTAGGAAAACGAGTCGCTCGCTGCGTCTACTGACTCGCCGCTACCGGCGTCGCTTTTCATCAGGATCAGCCACCGTTCGGCCTCGCAGTCTGGGAGATTGACCTCCCATGTTCGCGTCATTCCGGCGAATCCGCCACTGCGGATTACACAGAGTTTCATGGCAGGACTCCCGTCTCCCGCCAGGCATACGCGGTGGCTGTCGCCTCAGGGGACTCTGCCCCAAACTGTGTTGTGGCGGTTGCCAGGGTCAACGACGCGAACTCGGCGAAGGTGTAGGTGGCCGTGATCTGACCGCTGATGATGGCGTGATACCAGATCCTGCCCGCTCTTTCCCAGGCAAAGCCGCCGAGGGAGGCCGCGCAAAGGTAGAACGCGCGATTGGGTATGCCTGAGTTGATGTGGACGCCACCACGGTCCTGCGTCGTGTCTACGTAGGAGTCCATGGAGCCCGGTTGTGGGTCCTTACCCAAGATGTCATCGTCGTACGCGGTTCCGGGGGCCTTGAGGGAGCGCAGCGCCTGGCCCTGAACCTGGTCTGTGAAGAGCCCGGCTCCAACCAGCCAAGAAGCGGACTCGACGTCCTGGTTCAGCAGATGCTGTTCAACGAGGACGCCGAATATATCGGCCACAGATTCCTGCAGAGCTCCGGGTTGCCCCTGATATTCCAAGGGTGCTTCGGCCAGAACGAATCCGTGGGCCAGCTCGTGACCGATGACAGTGACAGATCGGGTAAACCGAGTGAACACCTCACCGTCGCCGTCGCCGAACACCATGCGGGCTCCATTCCAGAAGGCGTTGTCGTAGCCATCGCCATAGTGGACCGTTGCCGCGAGCGTTCCGCCCGAACCGTCAATTGAGGACCGGTCAAAGACATTGTGGAACAGGGCGTACGTGTGGCCAAGACCGTCGTACGCTTCGTCGACGGCAGCGTCACCGGTAGCTGGCTGCCCTTCGTGGCGCACCGGCTCACCGGGGAGGACTTCGCGGCTACCGGCGTCGGAGATAGTGCGGTTCAACCCCGAACGGACAGGCGAGGGGAAGTCGAGAACTCCCTGAACCCTGACCTGTTGCACAGCATCGATATGCTCAAGCGTCCGGGCTGCAGCGGACGACGCGCGGGTAAAGTCCGGCGTCGGGAGCCCCGCCAACCGGGTCAGCAGATAAGGCGGAATGATGGAACATGAATGGTGGGTCAGCGGTTCCATCTTTCCTCCCGAAAAACTGTGCTTCTAGCGGTTTTCGTCCTCATCAGGTGCTGTTTCATCTTCGTCCGGCTTCTCGGTCTGCGCCGCGAATGCCGCGTTGATCTGCGCGACCGCTTCCGCACCGAGTTCAATGCCAGGCGTGATGCCGGGGTTGATAGCCATCCCATAGCCGGGCTGGATGCTGCGGATGGTCGCTTGCCCTGCGTTTGAGATCGCGAAAGGTGCCACGTCACGCAGCTGGGTGGGGATGTGCTTGGGGTCGCTAAACGTGACGACAATTTTCTCATCGCTGTCCGGTGCGGTCAGGCTGAGTGCTTGGAACGTGGACGCATCGTTTTCGTCTTCCATCCGGCCAACGCTGATCAGCGCGGAGTTCCAGATGACCTCCAAGACTTCCTGATTGGTCATGCGTCCCTCGTGACCAGCGATGATGGCCTGGTCAATGGGGTTCTCCGAAATTGTTGATTCGTCGGTGGAAGGCGTTTCTTCGGTCATTCGGCCGTTCTCCTTGTGGTGCATATTTGGTTCCGGAAAGTCATGCGCATCCCTTAGGTTCCGGGGGTCTCGGGCCCGGCTTCGGATGCTACGGCGCTGGGCGAATCGTCAGTTGGTTGGAAGTCGCGCTGGATGTTGGCAACACCTTCTGGATCGATCTCAAAACCAAGCTCGTGACCTGCGTTGATGACCATGCCAGTGTCTTCGCCGAGGCTCTGGATAACGGTGGCGCCGGGAATGCCCAATGCATAGGGGGCCACTTCGGCGTAGGTTTCGGGAACGCGTGAGGGGTGGCTGAACACGGCGAGCATCGGGCCGCCCTCCTTGTTCGTGAGTAGAAGCGGCTCCACCGAATCGGACCCGTCCGCCACTTCTTGTCGGCTGAGCACAAAGATCTCGTTGTTCAACAGCGCAAGGATTACATCCACCGGACCTGCGTCTTCGTTCTTACCTTTTGCGAGCTCACGTTCAAGATCGTTGAGCAGGTCGGAGTCGTCGTGGGTCTCAGGAGTTGATTCAGTCATCTTCCGAGCACATCACACCCCGCTCCCTCGATCAATCCCTGACAAGGGATTCTGCATGCTCTGGACAGCCTTCGATTAATGTTGCGGGGGTAGTGTGGGATTCGAAATAAGCCGACAGCACAACGAAGTGAAGTGAACGTGGACAAGAACACCCGAAACCTTGAGCAGGGCATCGAGACGAACTTCTCGGACAAGATGGGCTACGGCTCCTACTTGCATTTGAACCAGGTCCTCACAGCGCAGAAGCCGGTGAGCCGCCCAGAGCACCACGACGAGATGCTGTTCATCATCCAGCACCAAACCTCTGAGCTGTGGCTGAAGCTGGTTCTCCATGAGCTCGAAGCGGTACGGGCCAGATTGCAATCGGACGATCTGCGAGCAGCCATGAAGGGCATAGCCCGCATCAAGCACATCCAGCGGACTCTCACGGAGCAATGGTCCGTTCTGGCCACGCTCACGCCATCGGAGTACATGGAGTTCCGCGGGGAACTGGGTTCCTCCAGCGGTTTTCAGTCCTACCAGTACCGTGCGGTTGAATTTCTCCTCGGCAACAAAAATATTGGCATGCTCAAGGTGTTTGAAGCTGATCCCGAGGCCCATGCTCTGCTGGCTCGGCTCCTCAACGAAACCAGTATCTATGACGAATTCATCCGCTTCATGGCCCGCCGTGGCTACGATGTTCCGGCTGATCTTTTGAACCGCGACGTGTCTCAAGCCCATGTTTTCCACCCAGGGCTGGTGCAGGTCTACAAGCACGTTTATGAGAACGCGGCCGAGAACTGGGACCTTTACGAGGCGTGTGAGGAAATGGTGGATCTGGAGGACAATTTCCAGCTGTGGCGCTTCCGTCACATGAAGACCGTTGAGCGGACCATCGGGATGAAGCGAGGAACAGGTGGTTCGTCCGGCGTCGGCTTCCTGCAGAAGGCGCTCGAACTGACCTTCTTCCCGGAGTTGTTCGCGGTCCGCACCGAGATCGGCCAGTAGCCGTGCCCGTGAATCGATACGCTAGTTTTGTACTGTGCTGATTTCAGACCGAGATATACGAGCCGAGATCGACGCTGGACGGATACAGCTGGATCCCTACGATCCAGCGATGGTCCAGCCATCCAGCGTGGACATCCGCATCGACCGACTGTTTCGACTCTTCGATAACCATAAGTACGCCCACATCGACCCGTCTCAGGATCAACCGGAGCTGACTCGCCTCATCGAGGTGGATCCGGGGGAGCCCTTTATCCTGCATCCGGGCGAATTTGTGCTCGGGTCCACGTACGAGGTCGTCACTTTGCCGGACGACGTCGCCGCACGGCTGGAGGGTAAGTCCTCGCTGGGTCGGCTGGGACTGCTGACTCATTCCACCGCTGGCTTTATCGACCCCGGATTCTCAGGGCACGTGACGCTGGAACTGTCCAATATGGCCACGCTCCCTATCAAGCTCTGGCCTGGGTCAAAGATTGGGCAGCTGTGTTTTTTCCGGCTCACCTCACCCACGGAGAATCCGTACGGGTCCGGTAAATACGGGAACCGTTACCAGGGTCAGCGCGGCCCCACGGCGTCGCGCAGTCACCTCAATTTCCACCGCACCGACATTCACCCGTAAGTCATTCCTGCCGCAGCCATGCAGAGGTTCACGCAGTCCTCGTCTGTTATCGAACGTGTTTTTGCGCTCGCTGCGGCGCTGACCTGCCCCGTTTACCTGTTGTGGCAGGCTCTCAAGGTTTTTACTCATCCTGCCGAAGCTCCAGAGATGATGGGCCTCCACATTTTCAGTGTGAGCGTGCTGGCGGTGATCTGGGGGCTTTGTGTGTTGGCGGTACGCCGTCAATCTGGCGTACATCGAATTCCGGTGTACGCCGCGATTTATCTGACAACGGTTGTGGTGTGGGCGCTGCTGGCCGGTGCGGACCTCGTCATGCCGGGTTCGCCGTACGTTCCAGCCGTTTTCATTGGCCTGATGCTATTGGCTATCGCAGGGGAACGGCGCTGGCCGTACTGGGTGTGCTGGGGCAACTGTGCGCTGTTGGCGGCTGCCTCTCTGGGCGATGGAGTGGTGATGGCGTTTGCGAGCATGTTGTTTCCGCTCATTGTTGGAACATCGCTGCTGGTCGCACTTCGTGCGCTGTTGTTATTTGAGCAGAGTGTGCAGAACGCTGAACGTGAAGCCCGCAGTAGCGCGCTTGACACTGGCGACCAGTCGCTGCGCCTACTGGAGCAGGCCCACTGGGATGCGGTGGTGCATGACAACGTCATCAACGTTCTGCGCGCGGCGTCGACGGTGAGCTCCGGACGAGAACCACGCTGGCTGGCTGCCGAGGCAACCAAGGCCGTTCAACTCCTGACCAGCCGGCCGTATGACGATGACCAGTCACCAGGCGACTTTGACCGCAGGCTGAGGACTCTCACCCAAGAAGTGTCACCGGGTTGCACCTTCCGCAGCACCGTTGAACGAGAGCGGCCGGCCCTACCACGCGAGGTCTGTCAAGGGATTCTCGGTGCAACGCTGGAGGCGCTGCGAAACGTAGAGCGGCATAGCCAAGCATCCGTATGCGCGGTGGACGCGTATGTTTCCGGGAACGCTGTACGTGTCCGGATCGAGGACGACGGCGTGGGGTTCGACGAGCGGAAAGTCCCGGGTACCTGTATGGGCTTGGCGGGCTCCGTAAAGGGGCGGATGAACCTGATTGGTGCGGAAGCAACCATCCGATCGGCGCCAGGCGAGGGCACGTCCATCATGCTTCAGTGGGAGCGCAGCCCGTGAAACCGTTGAAATGGTTCCTCTGCGGATACCTGATCATGCATCTCGTGCTCGCTGTGATATTTCTGCACGCCACAACCAGTCCTGTCCTGTGGCTGAGTACGTTCGCGCTGGCTCTTGCCGCACTCGGCTGGCAACACGGCACCAGGGGCCGGAGCCGTGCGGCTTCCGTTGTGAACATCGCGATGATCCCGATCATGGCCGCTGTAGTCCTGGGAACCCTGAAACCCGATTTCGTGAATACGTACGCCAACTGGTGGCCCGGCGTCGCTGCGACCCTTCTTGCTATGCTCATTTTCGAAAACCGACCCCGGGTGGCGCTTGCGGCGCTGGCTGTCACTATCGCCTCGGATGCGGTGGTGTCAGTACTTTTCCTAGGTTGGACCATGGATGCCCTTCAGTACGGTGGCGCTGCGCTCATGTCTCCAGTGCCCATGTATGCCGGCGCATCCGCCGTCGCGATCTTCCTTCGCCGCATGGCTGGCCAGCGCAGGGAACTGCGCGACGTCGATGCGTGGAACAAGCTTGCGCGCGAACAGTACGTCCGCTCTCAGGTACAGCAGGATTCCGACGTCGAGGTGATGCGGATTCAGTCTCTTCCGTTGCTACAGCAGATCTCGGACCTGCATGAACGCTCGCGCATCACCGGCGCGGACCGGGACCGCTGGGAACGTGGTGCCTTGGGACTGAGAGATGAACTGGCCGCCAGGCAACTGCTCAGTACGGAGCTGCGCGAGGCTGTCCGGTGTGCCCGGGCACGCGGCGTCGCCGTGGAACTGCAGGACGCTATGCGCACCAGCCGCAGACTCGTCCCCGAACAGGTGCTGGTCTTGCGGCAATCTGTCCTGGCGGCTCAGAAGGGGGACCGCCTGATGATGCGTAGACTCCCCGACGGCGGCGTTGCCGTGGTATTCATGGGAGACGACGCCGCCGCGTGGCTGGCACACGTCAACCTACCGGTTGACAGCGAATTGATGGAGGACGATGGCGTGGTCTATGTGACAATCGGCATGACGGCTGCCGCGTCTGCCCCCGATACCTCGGCAGGTTCAGTGTGAGCCGGGATATTTCGGTGGCCGTCGTCGATGATCATCCACTGGTGGGGGACGGGCTGCGTGCAGTGATCGGCTCCCGGGATTCTGGGATCCGGGTTTGCGCTGTGGCCGCCAGTGTCGCGGAGCTCATGGAACAGGGTTGCCCTCCGCCGGTGGCGGTGCTGCTGGATATCCGTCTGGCCGATGAGAGCAGAGCTCGCGAAAACGTTCACGCACTCATGATGTGGGGTGCGCGCGTGCTTGTTTATACTCAGGGCGACCAGGTTGAAGAGGTTCTGGAGGCGCTGGAGGCCGGGGCGCTTGGAGTGGTCCACAAACAGGATCCGATCGATGACCTCCTGGAAGCGATCAACATTGTGGCTACCGATGAGTTCCGTGTGGCGGACGATGGCAGCGGGGAACTCAAACCGCGGCAGTACATTTCGCGCAGGCTCGCGCAGGCATTGGAAGTCCTCGCGGAGCGCTCGCCGGCAGCCAACCTCACGCCCCAGGAGCTGGAAGTTATTCGCCTCTACGCATCGGGGCTCATCAGCAAACATGTGGCGCGCTTCATGAATTTGTCTGAGGGGACCGTCAAAACGTATTTAAAACGGTCGAAAGACAAGCTCATTCAAGCTGGGTACTCCGCCAGCACTAAACATGAGATTCGTACTGCAGCTATCCGGTTGGGCATCGTTCCCCCGGTCGATTCAGAAGCGTAGTGAACCACCCCACGTGCCTGTGTCCTCCGAAAGCAGGACATGTCTGGTTCTTGTACCCCTTTAAGACGTCATGACAACCGTTGGGACCTGCGGTTAGCTAAATAGCGTGGATGGATGAACGGCCATGCCACGTCTTCGGCACATGCGAGCCGACGTTGGGAAAGGTCTGTCCAGTATGGGGGTCTGGACAGGCCTTTCTTTTTTTGTCTGCCGCGACTACCTGTCGCTATTTCCGGACACCGGTGGGTGCTTCCGGGACTACCGCGATAGGCGTTCTGCCTGGTGATTTCACCGGCAGCAGCACCAGCAGGCCCAACAACACCACGGCCATGATGCCCAGAATGCCGTACCGCTGGGCGCCGCCTATGGTGATGAAGAGGGTGAAGAGCGCGGGAGCCATGAAACTGACAGCGCGGCCCGTTGTTGCGTATAGCCCAAAGAGTTCACCCGACTCACCCTCTGGGGAGAGCCTGGCCAGATAGGCCCGCGAGCTGGACTGTGCAGGCCCCACGAAGAGGGTGAGAAACAGTCCGAATACCCAGAAACCGGCCGGCGTCGTCATGAAGAACAAGGCCGTTCCCGCCACCAAAATGCCCACCAGTGCGGTGACGATCACCGGTTTTGGACCCACCCGGTCATCGAAATAGCCACCCGCCATCGCCCCCACGGCCGCAACCAGATTGCCCGCGATGGCGAAAACGATGACTTCCTGGAGCTCAAACCCGAACGTCCCAGCAGCTATGACGCCGCCGAAGGTGAAGACGGCTGCAAGCCCATCACGAAAGATTGCGCTGGCGCCCAAGAAAAAGATGGTGTGCGGGCTGGTGCGGAAGATTGCGCGGATACGCCGGAACAGCAATCCGTACGAGGCGAGGAACCCTATGCGCGGCCCGGTCACTTTCTTTGACACTTCGGGCACGACCATCAGCACGGGAATGGCGAACACCCCAAACCAGATGGCACTGAACACGGCCACCATCCGAACGTTGAGCGCTCCCTCGGTGGGAATGCCCAGAAATCCCGGAGTGATGAAACCGAACAGCACAATGGCCAAGGCGAGAATGCCACCCACATAGCCCATTCCCCAGCCAAAGCCGCTGATCTTCCCGATCGTGGATGGCGTTGAAATCTGCAGCAGCATGGCGTTGTAGTTGACGCCTGCGAACTCCATGAACACGTTGGCCGCGGCTAACAGGGAGACGGCCAACAGCAGGAATTGCGGTTCGGGATACACGAAAAAACACAGTGCGGTGAGAAGGACTACCAGTGCGCTGTTGACTCCAAGCCAAAGTTTCCGTTTGCCGCCGGCGTCGGACCGCTGGCCCACCACCGGCGCCAGCACCGCGATCAGGAGCCCAGCAATAGTGAGTGCCGAACCCAGTACTTGTGAAACGTACTCTTCTCCGCCGAACGCCGCTGTAGTAGTCAGATAGACCGTGAATACAAAGGTGGTCATGATGGCGTTGAACGCAGCCGAGCCCCAGTCCCAGGACGCCCACGCGAGGATCTGGCGACGACTGACAGGACGCGGGCCAAGGGCCGGCTGTGTGGCGGGTGCGCTCATGCCCTGATGCTATCCGCAACACCTCCGTACGTCATCAATCGATGACCGCCCATATACGTCGGATAGAATGATCCAAGATTAACCCCGCTTTCCCCCTGCCGAGTTCATTAGAGTTGCGGAGTTAGATTGTGCTGGTGGTGCTCACCGTATTGTTCACGGTGGCCCTTGTCGCGCCCATACTCTTCGCTCGGATGGGCCGCAGCGCGTTCTACATTCTGGCAGCTGCCCCCGCTGTAGCGTTCATCTGGCTGATCTTCACCTTCTCCCGCTATACGCAGGCTGATCAGGCAGCGCTCGCCGGAAGCCCCCAGGCCCCGCCGTCGTTCCTTCAGGAGTGGGTTCCTGATCTCAAGCTCAACCTTGACTTCCGCATGGATGTCCTGGCCGCGGTCCTCTCGCTGCTGATTCTCGGTGTCGGTGCACTGGTCTTGTTCTACTGTGCACGGTACTTCAAGAAGGACGACGCCGGTCTGGGTGCTTTCGGAGCGCAACTGCTGGCGTTCGCGGCGGCCATGTTTGGGCTTGTGACAGCGGACAACCTTCTGCTGGTCTATATCTTCTGGGAAATCACGACAGTCCTGTCCTACCTGCTAATCGGTTTTGCGCGGCACCGTCTCTCCGCCCGCCGTGCAGCTTTGCAGGCCCTGATCGTTACAACGTTCGGTGGCTTGGCCATGCTCGTTGGGTTCATCATCATCGGGGAGTCCGCAGGTACCTACCGAATCTCCGCAATTCTGGCGGACACCAGTGGGCTGCTGGCGCAGGGCATTTTCGTGGATGTTGCCATCGCGCTTGTCCTGTTGGGCGCAATGACCAAGTCAGCGCAGGTTCCATTCCACTTCTGGCTCCCAGCTGCCATGGCTGCACCCACGCCCGTCAGCGCTTATCTGCACGCGGCAGCCATGGTGAAAGCGGGCATTTACCTCGTGGCCAGGTTTGCTCCAGGTTTCGCGGAGACGGCTTTCTGGGACCCGATCATCATTGTGCTCGGGTTGGCCACGATGATCATCGGTGGATGGCGGGCGCTGCGTCAGTTCGACCTCAAACTCCTGCTCGCCTATGGCACTGTCAGCCAGCTGGGTTTCCTCATGCTCGTGGTGGGTGTTGGCAGCCGTGAGGCTGCTCTGGCAGGTCTGGGTCTCCTCCTCGCTCATGGCTTGTTCAAGGCGACACTTTTCCTGGTGGTGGGCATCATCGACCACCGTGCGGGCACCCGTGATCTGCGCGAACTGTCCGGTCTACGACGCAAGGCGCCGTGGCTGGCTGCGATTGCGGTGATCGGCGCTGCATCAATGGCTGGCCTTCCGCCACTTATCGGTTTCGTCGCTAAAGAATCCGTGTACGAGGCCTTCGTCCACGGGGTAGAGCACGACGGCGGCTGGACGTCTTGGGTTGTTCTGGTTGGAGTCGTTCTGGGCTCGGTCCTGACTTTTGCCTATAGCGCGCGCTTTGTGTGGGGCGGGTTTGGCACCAAAGATCCCGCCGAGGACACGCCGTTCAAGCGGATCGAACCCGAGTTTCTGGCGGCACCAGCGATCCTTGCAATCGTCACGGTGGTTCTAGGGTTGTGGGCGGCCCCGGTGGACCTGGTGGTGCAGCCTTATCTGGATCTGTTCCCCGACGCTGGAACCGAGCGGCCGCACTTGGCGCTGTGGCATGGGATCAGCCCTGCCCTTGGCTTGACTATCGTGACCATTGGGCTCGGTGTCCTCTTGTTCTGGCAGCGCGGAAAAATGGAACGTCTCCAATCGCGTATGCACCGTGTCCCGGAGGCTGAACGCCTCTACCGAGGTACGGTCGGTGTGCTCGACGACGTCGCTATCTGGGTCACCGGGCGCACCCAGCGAGGGTCTCTGGCGTTTTACTTGACGGTGATCCTGGGCATGGCCATCGTCACGCCACTGCTGTCGATCATTGGCCATGACTTGCAGTTACCGAATAGATGGCACTGGTTCGATGGGCCCGCGCAGGCGGCTGTTGGTGCGGGAATCATCGTCGGCGCTTTAGGCGCCATCCGCGCCAACAAACGATTCCTCGCAGTTCTGATGGTCAGTGTCGCCGGTTACGGTATGGCGTTGTTATTTGTCTTGCAGGGCGCTCCGGATCTGGCACTGACTCAGATGCTGGTGGAGACGGTGGTGCTGGTGGCTTTTGTCTTGGCATTGCGTTCGTTGCCAGCTCGACTATGGGAAAGTCCACCGGGTAGGCACCGTATTCTGCGCGCAGTGTTGGGTGTCAGCTTTGGCCTCACCATGATGTTCATAGCGGCCAGCGCCATGGGCGCCCGCGTAGCAGCTCCGGTTTCTCTGGCGTTCCCGGGTCTGGCGCACGACGGCGGCGGGGGCGACAACATCGTCAATGTCACCCTGGTCGATATCCGTGCCTGGGATACGTTTGGTGAGATGTCGGTGCTCGCGATTGCCGCAACCGGTGTGGCGAGTCTGATCTTTGTGCGCAACCGCGGAGATAAGCGGCTGCGTTCAGCCGGCGTCGAGTCAGGGTCCGTTGACCGTGAGCGCGAGAAGAGTCTGGAGGGGCCCAGTCACGTAGCTGCCCTGGGTCTCGCGGAGAAGTTCAACACTGTCACGCGCAATAGCTGGCTTGTAGCCGGCCGTACACTTGCGCCGGAGCGCCGTTCCATCATCTTTGAAGTGGTGACGCGGCTTATTTTTCATTCGGTGATTGTGTTCTCCATCTTTTTGCTCCTCTCCGGGCACAATGCGCCTGGCGGGGGTTTTGCCGGTGGGCTGATGGCGGGGTTGGCTTTGACCGTCAGGTATCTGGCCGGTGGCCGATTCGAACTGGCCGAAGCAACGCCTGTCAGTGCTGGTGCGCTGCTCGGGTCAGGTCTGGCGCTGGCCTCATTGACTGCCATGGCGCCGCTGGTTCTGGGAGGACAGGTGTTTCAGAGCGCCATTCTGAAGTTCTCGATGCCGCTCTTCGGCGACGTCAAGTTCGTCACGTCGACGCTCTTCGACATCGGTGTCTATCTGGTGGTGGTGGGGCTGGTGTTGGATGTTCTGCGCAGCCTTGGTTCGGAAGTGGATGAGCGGACCGAAGAGGGAACCGAGGACGACGCCGAGGACTTCCCGGACGGACCAACCGTGGCCGTTGGGACGGCGAAAGAAGGTGACGCCACATGAGCGTTAACATCACCCTGCTCGTGGTTATGGGTGCACTTTTTGCCATCGGAATTTACCTTTTGCTCGAGCGAAGCCTGACTCGTGTCCTGCTGGGGATCATGCTGTTGGCCAACGGTGCAAACGTTCTTTTACTCTCCACCGGTGGTCTTTCGGGCAAAGCTCCGCTCTACAATGAGAATATTCCGGCTTCAGAATACACAGATCCGTTGCCACAGGCATTGATCCTGACATCCATTGTTATCTCGTTCGCCGTCACGGCCTTCATGTTGGGTCTGATCTATCGTTCCTGGCTGCTGGCACGCCGCGATGAAGTTCAGGACGACGACGAGGACCGCCGCGTCGCATCCCAAAGTAGCTTCGACGAAGAGGACGACGCCGAGGTTCCGGCCGAAACCACTGAGTTCACCTCACCCGAGGAAAGCGAAGAGAGACCAGGATCCGTCAGGGTGGAAGATAAGCAGTACACCGATGGCGAGGACATCCGATGACCCCGGACTTCGCCATCGTATCGATAGCGCCGCTGCCCGTAGTTCTACCGTTCCTCGGTGCTGCTCTGGCGTTCCTGCTCATCAGAAAGCCAAAACTTCAGCGACGGATCAGCACCGCCGTGCTCACACTGACGCTCATCATCGAGGTGCTGCTGTTACTGAACGCTTACGAATATGGCGCCCAAGCGGTAAATCTTGGCAACTGGGCAGCGCCATTTGGGATCACGCTTGTGGTGGATCGGCTCTCCGCCCTCATGCTGGTGGTGTCCACGGCGGTCAGCCTTGCCGTCTTGATCTATGCCACTGGGCAGGGCCAGGTGGACGGCGACGAAGATGCACCGGTTTCAATCTTCCACCCCACCTACCTGATCCTGGTTGCCGGAGTCTCCAACGCATTCCTGGCCGGGGATTTGTTCAATCTGTATGTGGGCTTCGAGATCCTGTTGACCGCTAGCTACGTCTTGATGACCCTCGGAGGATCAGGTCCACGCATCCGCGCTGGGGTGACCTACGTCGTCGTCAGCGTCATTTCCTCATTGTTGTTTCTGCTGGCGATCGGCATGATCTACGGTGCCACCGGAACCATCAACATGGCGGATCTCGCGATCAAACTCGAGAATCTGGATTCGGGCATGCAGCTCACTCTGCACCTCATGTTGCTGGTGGCATTTGGGGTGAAGGCGGCTGTGTTTCCGTTGTCCTTCTGGCTCCCGGATTCCTACCCCACGGCACCGGCACCGGTTACCGCGGTCTTTGCCGGTTTGCTGACCAAAGTGGGTGTCTACGCGATGTTCCGCACGGAGACACTGCTTTTTCCGGGGGATCGGATCAATGACCTCCTAATGCTCGTCGCACTGCTGACCATGATCGTGGGAATTCTTGGTGCCCTCGCACAGTCAGACATCCGTCGACTACTGTCCTTCACACTCGTGAGCCATATCGGGTTCATGGTGTTTGGTCTGGCCATGTCTTCTGTAGCAGGGATAGGCGCGGCCATCTTCTACGTGGTTCACCACATTATTGTGCAGACCAGCCTGTTCCTCGTGTCGGGCCTGATAGAACGTCGCGGTGGCACCGCCAACGTGGACAAGCTCGGAGGGCTTGCACGGCTGTCGCCCCTGCTGGCGGTGCTGTATTTTGTTCCCGCAATGAATCTCGCGGGAATTCCCCCCTTCTCCGGATTCCTGGGGAAGCTAGGACTCCTGCAGGCAGGAGTGGATCTCGGAACGGTGACGGCGTACGTGCTGGTTGTTGGCAGCGTGGTCACGAGTCTGTTGACGCTGTTGGCTATGGCAAGGGTCTGGAACCGGGCGTTTTGGCGCAGACCTGTCGACGCAGTGGACCCGGATCCGGTGCTGCTGCTGCCGGTCACTGCGGGCAGGTGGCGGGACTATGCCCCTGGCGCAACGGCAACGGACACGGACGACGACGACGCAATGTTGGAGAGCAACAGCGCGAGTCTCTCGGCGCCCATGGTTGGATCGACCATTAGCCTGATCGCGCTTGGCATTGCCCTGACATTGTTCGCTGGTCCGCTGGTTGAGTTTTCAAATTTGGCAGCGCAGGACATGTTGGAACGCACCCCTTATATTGAAGCTGTTTTCGGCGAGGGAGCTGGGCAATGAGGAAACACGTCCCCTTCGTTCAGGAACTGCCACTGATCGTGTGGCTTGTGCTGGTGTGGGGTTCCCTGTGGCGCGATTTCACTGGCCCAAACCTGCTCTTCGGCGCCGTGATAGCTATAATCGTGACTCGGTTCTTCTACCTTCCACCGGTGGAACTGAGCGGGCGATTCAACATCGTCCACGCGTTCACTTTCGGCGTGCGGTTCTTCGGCAAGCTTGTTGTGGCTAGCCTTGAGGTCTTTTGGTTGGCCGTGAGCCGAGGTCCTAACATCCGGAACGCCGTCGTCGCCGTTCAGCTGCGCAGCAGCTCTGATTTCATCGTCACTGCAACGGGTCACACGCTGACACTGATCCCGGGTTCACTGGTGGTGGACGTTGACCGCTCCACGTCCACTCTGTACCTCCACTGCCTCAACGTGACAACCGCAGGCGAAGCTGATGCAATCCGTCAGGAGGCCCGTTCCGTCGAAGCACAGATCATCCGTGTGCTCGGGAGCAAAGAAGAGCTTGACCGCTTGCGGGAGGAAGAGTCATGACCGTCGTCATCACCGTGGTGTCCGTTATCCTGGCGTTGGCCGCAGCAGGAGCCATCTTCCGAATCGTCAGGGGGCCCTCGCTGCTGGACCGGGTCCTGGCCATTGACGTTCTGCTGGCGATCTTTGGTGGTGCGCTAGCGCTGGACATGGTCATTGGAGGCAATTTGGATAACCTTGTGCTGCTGGTAGCCATCTCCGTTATCGGGTTCATCGGATCTGTCACGGTGTCGCGATTCGTCACGGACAGGAGGTTCTCCGGTGGCTGACACAATTTTCGATGTCATCGCAGCCGTCTGCCTGATCGGAGGCGCTCTGATGTCTCTGGCCGCGGCCATCGGCTTATTGACATTCCCGGACCTCATGTCCCGCATGCACGCGGCCACGAAGCCTCAGGTGCTTGGCCTCTGGCTGTTTCTCGCCGCAATCTCCGCCGAGCTACGTAGTTGGACGATGCTTCCAATACTGGCGGCGTGCTGGATCTTTCAACTGCTCACAGCTCCTGTATCCGCGCACATGGTTGGCCGTGCCGGTTACCGCACAAAGTACCTTCGCAAAGAACTGCTCTGCATCGACGAGTTGGACGACGTAGTGGAACACGCTGTCGGTGACCAGGAGACCGATGACAACACAAAAAATGCGGGTGCCTCCCGAGAGGGAGACACCCGCACCGACCAGTGAGTTCTAGACCTGGCCGCGGGTTCGCGCGAACCGGTCAATTGCCTTCTGCGTTTCGCGGTTGGTCAGAACCTGAATGAGGGTCCGCACGGCACCAGAGACCAGCGCAAAAACCAGCGTTGAGCGAAGGGTGTTCTCCAGTGCATCAGTGCCCTTGGGCGGGCCATCACCGGTGGTTTTCTCCCAGATGGCATCAACAATTTTGGCCCCGGCAATACCGGCCGCGAGGCTGATCAGGGATCCGAATATCTTCAATACTTTTTCCACGGTGGCTCCTTGCTGTGAGACGGAAGCTTTCAGGTTGCTCGGGCTTTCTCCCCTAGCCTAGCGCCAGTGGCCCACCGGGCGTAGCTGTGTGTAAGCTAGAAGGCACTGAGAAATCAGTAAAGACATTACGACAGGGGAGCGCTGCCTGTACCGGGATTCCGGCCACAGGTTGAACGCTGAGAGTGCGGACCACCGCAGACCCTCGAACCTGCTCCGGCTAGTACCGGCGAAGGGAGTCGAGCATCTCAAAGTGCCCACGGCATTTTCCCCTCCTGACTCCAGGAGGATTTCATGACTGAACAACTAACCAACACTGCACCACGCAAGCCGCGCTATCGCTGGCGCGTGGTAGATATCGTGGTCGCAGCGCTTATCGCCGTCACTGGTGGAGTGATTTTCTGGTTGTGGTCTCTCGGCGCCGGACCAGTAGGTGTTCTGACGGCAGCCTACCCACCGCTGGCTGGCCTCTACAGCGGAGGCTGGGTCATCCCAGCTGTCCTCGGCGCACTCATTATTCGGAAGCCCGGAGCTGCATTCTTCTGTGAAACGGTCGGCGCCATGGGCGAGTTGCTGATGGGCTCCAAGTACGGTGTCGCCGTCATGGTGTCCGGAATGGTTCAGGGCCTGGGCGCGGAACTAATGTTCGCGGCCTTCGGCTACCGGAGATTCACGCTCTCCGTTGCGCTTCTGGCAGGCGGCGCCGCAGGATTGTTCATGGGAATCAATGACACCATCGCGCCGTGGGGCTGGAACATTGCGTGGGCACTGGATCACAAGATCGTCTACATCGTGTGCTGCGTCGTTGGATGCGCCATCCTTGCCGGAGTCCTGTCCTGGCTGGCAGCACGCGGGCTGTCACGCACCGGAGCCTTGAGCGCATTCCCGTCGCGCAACGCGGCGTCCGAACCAGTGCTATGAGCGTCAGTGCGCAACCCCGGATTGGGGTCAAGCCAGCGGAAATCAAGGCGGTGAACTGGGGATGGCGGCACTCCGGCCGCGAGCAGTCGGCTGTCCAAGGGCTGGACCTACACATCGAACCGGGTGAGAAAGTCCTTCTCCTCGGGCCTTCCGGCGCCGGAAAGTCGACACTGCTCCATGCTCTGGCCGGAGTGCTTGGGGCCGAGGAGGACGCCGATGAGACCGGCTCGCTCACTATCGACGACCAGAACGCCAGCGGGCTGCGCGGTCGTGCGGGGCTCATGCAACAAGACCCGGAGTCCCAGGTCATCCTGTCCCGGGTGGGCGACGACGTAGCGTTCGGGGCGGAAAACCTCGCGGTCGAACCCACCGAGATCTGGCGCCGGGTCCGCTCCGCGCTCACGGCAGTCGGGCTGGACGTTCCGCTGAATCATCCGACGTCGCACCTCTCGGGCGGCCAGAAGCAGCGGCTGGCGCTCGCAGGTATTCTGGCCATGCAGCCCGGCTTGATCCTCTTGGATGAGCCCACAGCCAACCTAGATCCGGAGGGCGTCATAGAGGTTCGTGACGCCGTGGCCCGTGTCCTAGAAAATACTGGAGCCACGCTCGTGGTAGTGGAACACCGAGTGGACGCGTGGATCGACGTCGTGGACCGGGTCGTTGTGCTCGAACCGGGTGGCGGAGTCTCAATGGATGGCCGCCCCGATGTGGTCTTCCCGCAGGCACGGGACCGACTCATCTCGGCTGGCGTGTGGGTCCCCGGATACTCTCCGCAGATAAAACCCAGAGAGAACATCGGCAGCGGCACGCCGCTTCTGGAGGCTGAGAATCTCTCGGTCTCACGTGAAAAAGTACGACGGCGATACTTGCCGGTCCCGGCGGCGTCGGACATCAACGTGGTCGTCAAGCGGGGGAGGGCCTTGAGCGTTACCGGGCCCAATGGGGCAGGGAAATCGACGTTCGCCCTCACCCTTGCTGGGCTGCTGCCCGCGCTGTCCGGTGAGGTAAATGCCACCGCCGAGTTCGCCGGGAACCTAGGCAACCACCCGGCTCGGTGGAAGGCGCGCGATCTCATCACCCGGATCGGCACCGTTTTTCAGGAACCCGAGCACCAGTTCGTGACCGGAAGAGTCTACGATGAACTCGCGTTCGGGCCGAGGCAGGCCGGGCTTTCGGATGACGACGTGGCCGCACGAGTGGACGAGCTTCTGCAGAGACTACGCCTGGAGTCTTTGGTGGAGGCCAACCCCTATACGCTCTCCGGCGGTGAAAAGCGGAGGCTCTCCGTGGCCACAGTGCTGGCAACCCGCCCCGAAGTGCTGGTGCTCGACGAACCAACCTTCGGGCAGGATGCCAATACCTGGGCTGAACTCGCTTCCCTGCTGCTCGGTCTTCTGGATAGCGGAACAGCAGTGGTGTCCGTGACCCATGATGCCGCCTTTACTAGGGCTCTGGGCGGAGCGCAGTTGGAGCTTGGAAAGGACGCTTCATGAGAGATGAACTGTTCAATCCGGACAACACTGCGTTACTCACCCGGGCCAATCCGTTGGCGAAACTCGTCGCCGTCGTCCTGGTGACGTTCACCCTCGCAGCCTCCATCGACTGGGTTTCGGCCTCTGTAGCGTTAGGACTGGAACTACTGCTGCTGCCCTTGGCCGGGATGAGCTTGATTGCTCTTGCCAGGCGAGGGTGGCCGCTGGCCGTGGCGATACTTCTAGGCGGGTGGAGCACCGCGATTGTTGCCGAGGACTCAGGCGCCATCCTGCTGAACCTTGGTTATGTGGACATTACAGAAGGATCCCTCGCGGCCGCCGTTGCGATCACGGCCCGCAGTTTCGCCGTCGCACTTCCCGGGATACTGCTCATGGTCAGCACCGATCCTACCGACCTTGCGGATTCATTGGCGCAACAAGCCAAGCTGCCACACCGGTTCGTCTTGGGGACACTGGCTGCCATGCGCCTCATCGGTCTCATGATCGAGGAATGGCGGACTCTAGGCATGGCACGCAGGGCACGCGGCGTCGGATCAATGGGCAGCCCCTGGGCGCGATTCAAGGCGAATCTTTCACAGGCATTCGGTCTGCTGGTGCAGTCTATTCGGCGTGCCTCGCGCCTGGCTGTAACGATGGAAGCGCGCGGTTTCGGCGGCGAACAACGAACGTGGGCACGCAAAGCAACGTACGCAGGCATGGATGTGGTGGTGGTTCTCGGCGGAGTGCTTGTGGCCGGCACAGCAATGGCCGCTGCCATGCACCTGGGAACCTGGAACCTGGTCTGGGGTTAGTCCGCGTTTTCGTCCTGCGTGTCGGCGACGTCTTGTGAATCGCCAGAGCTCGCGTCCTTGGTCTCCGCATCTTCGTTGCGGGGGCCGGGGCCGCCGTAACCGCCTTCATCCATGTCTTCTAGGCCGCCACCGATATCAGGGTTCTCGCTGGACTCGGCCTTGCTGTTCTGTTCAGTCATGAGTGATCCTTTTCTCGTCTTCAAGTCTTCAGGTTCAAGCCTAGCTACCCAACGCGGCGAACTGAATGGCCGGCGCTCAAGTATTTCAGAGCCCTTGCAGCCTGTGGCCGTCCGGGGAGGTGGTCGCAGTGACCACCTACTCGCACTATAGGGCGGACTCAAGGAGGGCAGTGAGCTCAACCGTGAGTGCGCTTCCTGAGTCCGACGTAGTGCTCAGAGATTGCCCATCGATGGAGTTCACCGGTGCCAGCAGCCGGATGCTCGAGGCAAGCCAGACGCCGTCGGCGTCGAACAGATCCTGTGGAACCAGTGGCCCGTACCCTAGACGCCATCCGGCGGCGTTCGCAGCGGCGAAGAGTGCGCCCTGGGTGGTGCCGGGCAGAACCCCGCTCTTGAGCAACGGCGTCTGCAAGGTTTTCACGCCATCCCGATCGGTGGCCAACAAGACCGTGGACGTGGGCCCCTCGAGCACCATGCCGTCGGAGGACGTGAAAATCGCGTCGTCGAAGCCTGCTGCGTGGGCGTATCGTAGGGCCGCCATGTTGACTGCGTAGGAAAGAGTTTTTGCGCCCATCAGCAGCCACGGCGCACGCTCCGCTGCAGCGCTGTTGTACCCGCGGTCTAGCAACGTGACAGCTAGGCCCGTCTCGCGTTGCTGCCGGGATTTCCGGGTGACGGCAGATACTTGCACCCAGGCCGTCGGTGCGGAGGCGCCTTCCACTCCACGTGTGACGAGAAGTTTCACCACGAGTTCCGACGCAGTGTCCTCTTCGTTGTGGCACGCGATCGCCGTCTCGATGGCCCGCTCCCACTGAACCGGAGCTGGAATTTTGAGTTCAAGGCTCGCTGCTGAGGTTGCCATTCTTTCCAGATGCGCCTGGAGTTTCCGTGGTTTGCCATCGCGGGCCAGCATGGACTCAAACACGCCGTCGCCACGGGTGGCTCCCAGATCGGTGGCCATCAACTGTGGTTTTGAAGCGTCAACGATTCGTCCGTGGGGGTGAAGGGGGTCGAGGAACACCAGAACTGTCATGCCGCCCAGCATAATTTATGTGTCGGCTGGAAACTGCTTCCCCAGCGCTGCCAGCACTCCGCGGGCCTTGGTACGTACCTCTTCCCATTCGTCGCCTGGCACCGAGTCTGCTGTGATCGCCCCTCCAACGCCGAGACTTAGGTCGAAACCGGCCTCGACACGGTGCATGACGAGGGTACGAATAACGACCGACAACTCAACCGCGCCATTGAGTGAAAAGTAGCCCACCGCGCCGGAGTAAGGCCCGCGCGGTCCCGACTCCAATCGGTCCAGAATCGCCATGGTGCTGATTTTCGGGGCCCCAGTCATCGACCCTGCGGGAAAGGCAGCCGCGATCGCCTCCGCACGGGAAGCGTCAGGACTGAGCTGCGCGTCGATGGTGCTGACCATCTGATGGACGGTGGTGTAACTTTCGACGGCGCACAATCGGCTGACGGACACTGTTCCGGGGACTGCGAAGTGGGAGAGGTCGTTGCGCAGGAGATCCACGATCATGATGTTCTCGGCTCTGTCCTTCGGCGACCGTTCGAGTTCTCGCCGGAGGGCCGCGTCCCCTTCAGGATCTGCAAGGCGGGGACGGGTTCCCTTGATGGGCTCAGCTCGCAACGCCCCCTCAGCGGTGATGGAAAGAAAACGCTCAGGCGAAGATCCCGCAAGGTGCAGGTCTCCAAACCGTAGGTAGTTGGCAAAAGGGGCAGGGCTACCACGGCGGAGGGAGTTGTAGACCCGCACCGGTTCGAGCCGGTTCGCGTGAGCCGTCAACTCCGTGGTCAGGCATATCTCGTAAGAGTTACCGGCCCGGATCTCATGTTGGGCCGAAACGATTTTAGCCAGGTAGTCTTCCCTCGAATCTCGCACCGTGAAGGTGCAGCACTCGGGAGCGGGCAGGTGGTCATCGGACGTCTCTGTGTCCGCGAGCACAGCGCTACGAGCAGTAACCAGCCAGGCCTCCGTGTCTTCATCAGCACACCCGTCACTGAGTGTCACCAGGTATGCGACGTCGGCTCGGTGATCAAGAACGATGGCGCGCCCTGCGAAGATCAGCGACGCATCCGGGGTCCGTGCGGCACCAGCTCTGTCTGTACCTCCGGTCTCGCGCTTGAGCTCGTAGCCCAGATACCCAAGCCACCCCAAAGTGAACCCGCAGGGATAATCGGCCGGAGTCTCTATCGAGGCTCCAGCCCAAATGGTGTTCAACCAGCGAAAGAAGGGCTCCCGAATGCTCACGGTGATCGGCCCCCCGGAGAGCACCATAGTCCCGCCCTCGTACCGTGCTGCCCGTCCGTGCTTGCCGCCGTCGTCGGCCAGAATGCTGAAGCGGTTGCGATCATTGAGCTCGTGCGTATTGGAACTATCTAGCCATACCGTGTTGCCGGATTCCGCGTAGAGCGAGGCGAATAATGTTCTAGCATCACTGCGTGCCGGCAATTTCTCAACCTGCACGGACAAGGCAGGGCGGGGCAGGTGAGATAGCTTTCCGGCCAGCGCGGGAAGTTCGAGAAGCGCCTCGACGACGAGCGCGGGAGTCTCAGGCCCCTGGTGTCCGTTCACAATAACGTCGGCGTCCTCGGTTACATCGTCAGCAGAAAGCCACTGCTCCTCCTGAGCCGCCCACCGGTCCCAGAACGGTGCATACGTATCGCCATCACGGGCCAGAGCCATACGACAACGTAGGTCCTCGGCCGCTTCGATCCAGACCACTGCGTCAAGGAGTGGCCGTGCCGCCGAACACGCTGCGCCTACACCCTCCAGCAGGACCACATCGACGGGTTCTGTATATCGCGCAGGGCCGTCGTCGCCAGCTTCCCAGTCCCAGGCCCGCCATTCCGCAACCTGACCAGTATGGAGAGGAGTCAGAACGTCGCGAACGTAATGGTCCATTCCCTGCCGGAGTCCGTCCCAACCGGGATAGACGTCCTCAAGATGGAATACGTTGACACTGCAATGGGCACGCAGTAGGACCGCAAGTTCATTGGTCAGTGTCGTTTTGCCAGCGCCGGACAACCCATCGATCGCTATAAGTAGTGGACGAGCGCTAACGGTCACGGAGGAGGTTTTTCACGTGGTCCACAACCCCAGGAATCGCGCCGTTGATGAGAGCCCACGTGGTTTCGAAGTCTTCCTTATCGCCGAACCAGGGGTCGTAGATGCCCAGCTCACGCAGCGGAACTCCCGACGACGACGGTTCGAACTCCCGCAGGAGCCGCACCTTATCGATGGCCTCCGCATCCGGTGCGTTGGCCCGCAGGTGCTCATGGTGATCCAGGTCCAGAGCCAGAATCAAGTCCCGGTCTTTGTACCAGGACGGTTCGAATTGCCGGGCAACGTGCTCGCCGCTCGCGAGGTCCTGCGACGCGAGTTTCGCCGCAGCGCGGGGGTCGATTGGCTTTCCAACCTCCCACTCGGTGGTGCCGGCTGAATCCACGCTCACAGCATGCGCGAGCCCAGCTTCCGTGAAGGCTCTGGCCAGCATGAACTCCGCCATGGGGGAGCGGCAAATATTTCCGGTGCAGACTGTGATGACCCGATACATGTCTACAGTCTATGAGTACCTCACACTGCAGCAAGGCCTACCCCGACGGTGACGAACAATCCGCCGAAGATTCGGTTGAGAACCTTCTGTCCATGCGCGTTGCGGGTCAAGCGCTGGAAGGTTTTGGCCGCAGCGGCAAAGAACAACCACATGACGAGCACATCGACGACGACGACAGTCCCCGTGAGCACCAGATACTGCGGAATCAACGGTTGCTCGGGTTTGATGAACTGGGGCATGAAGGCCAGAAAGAACACGATGGCCTTCGGATTGAGCAGGTTGACCCAGAGGCCACGCCGAAACATGGAAAGGCGTGGTTCGTGCTGGCGGAGGACGACGGCGTCGTTGTTCAGCTCGGCGCGCTCGCGAAACTTCTGGACCCCGAGGTACACGAGGTAGGCAGCACCGCCGTAGCGAATGATGTTGAAGGCCAGTGGGGACCCTGCCACCAGTACGCCCACGCCGGCTGCGACGATCAGGATGTGAGCGATCAGGGCCAGTTGCTGACCGGTGATGCCCCAAATCGCGCGGGTGTAGCCCGCGTTAAGTGAGTTGCTCATCGTGTTGATGGCTCCTGCGCCCGGAGTAAAGCTGATGAGGAGACAGGCGCCCACGAGGGCCAGCCAGAGTGAGGGAAGCACTGTGCCATCTTAGGGGTGGAAGGCAGCGGGGTCACACCGGTTACTCGGTGTGACCCCGCTGCCTTTACCTCAGTGTTTCAGTACTTCTGTGTCTCTGTATTTATGAGCTGGATGCCTTCGTTGCTGCTCTTGCCTGACTTATCGCTGGCATTTATGGTGACGTTCGCGGTTATTCCTGCCGCTTGAGCGGGCGCTCCGGTGGAAATCCCTGTAAGTACGGTGGCCGAAGCGGCACGTGGTTTGCCGGCGATCTTCTTGTTATTCATGTTCAACCTCGTTAATCGGTTGATGCCTCTCATTGATCATTCTGACCAAATTGAAGGACTTGAGTCGATAACGCTCATGTCTGATTTGACACCATCGCGAGCGGGAGTAAAGTTGAGTGCAGAACGCTCAATCATGTCGGGTTGAGCGTGCCGCACCGGCACTCGCGGTGTCCGGCAACGCTATTCAGTGGATCTCTGAAAGGACCAGCACTTATGTCACGTGCAGTAGGTATCGACCTCGGTACCACCAACTCGGTGGTTTCCGTACTTGAAGGTGGCGAGCCCACCGTTATTGCAAACGCTGAAGGTGCCCGCACCACGCCGTCCATCGTTGCCTTCTCCAAGGCCGGGGAAGTTCTTGTCGGTGAAATCGCGAAGCGCCAAGCAGTCAACAACATCGATCGGACCATCGCTTCCGTCAAGCGCCACATGGGCACAGACTGGGACGTCGCGGTCGATGACAGGAAGTACACGCCGCAGGAAATCTCGGCGCGCATCCTTCAGAAGCTCAAGACCGACGCCGAGTCCTACTTGGGCGAGAAGGTAACGGATGCCGTTATCACCGTTCCGGCCTACTTCAACGACGCCGAGCGTCAGGCCACCAAGGAAGCCGGAGAAATCTCGGGACTGAACGTCCTGCGCATTGTCAATGAGCCCACGGCAGCAGCGCTGGCCTACGGTTTGGACAAGGGTAAAGAAGACGAACTAATCCTCGTCTTCGACCTCGGTGGCGGTACGTTCGATGTCTCCTTGCTGGAAGTTGGCAAGGACGAGGACGATTTCTCAACGATTCAGGTCCGTTCCACCTCAGGTGACAACCGTCTCGGCGGTGACGACTGGGATCAGCGCGTGGTGGATTACCTGCTGAGCCAGGCTAAAGCGAAAGGCGCGGACCTTTCTAAGGACAAGATCGCGCTGCAGCGTCTGAAAGAAGCGGCAGAGCAGGCCAAGAAGGAACTCTCCTCGGCCAGCTCCACCAACATTTCACTGCAGTACCTTTCGGTAACCGCGGACGGACCCGTCCACCTGGACGAGCACCTGTCCCGCGCCAAGTTCCAGGACTTGACCAAGGACCTGGTGGATCGCACCAAGAAGCCGTTCCAGGACGTCATCAAGGAAGCAGGCATCAAGGTCGCTGAGATTGACCACATTGTGCTTGTTGGTGGTTCCACCCGCATGCCGGCCGTCGTCGAGCTCGTCAAAGAAATGGCGGGTAAGGACCCCAACAAGGGCGTCAATCCAGATGAGGTAGTGGCCGTCGGTGCTGCCCTCCAGGCTGGCGTGCTGAAGGGCGAGCGTAAGGACGTTCTCCTGATCGACGTCACCCCGTTGTCTCTGGGTATCGAGACCAAGGGTGGCACGATGACCAAGCTCATTGAGCGCAACACGGCCATCCCCACCAAGCGAAGCGAAACCTTCACCACGGCGGATGACAATCAGCCCTCAGTTGCCATTCAGGTGTTCCAGGGTGAGCGTGAGTTCACTAGGGACAACAAGCCACTGGGTACCTTCGAGCTGACCGGAATTGCACCGGCACCGCGCGGGGTGCCCCAGGTAGAGGTCACGTTCGATATTGATGCCAACGGTATTGTCCATGTTTCTGCGAAGGACAAGGGCACCGGAACTGAACAGTCCATGACCATAACGGGCGGTTCTTCACTGTCCAAGGAGGACATCGACCGCATGGTTCAGGAAGCCGAGGAGCACGCTGACGAGGATAAGCAGCGTCGCGAGGCAGCAGATGTCCGCAACTCTGCGGAACAGCTGGCTTACTCCACTGACAAGCTCATTCAGGACAACTCAGACAAGCTGCCTGAGGACGTCAAGACAGAGGTTCAGGCGGATGTTGATGAGCTGAAGAAGGCACTCGAGTCGGAGGACAACGCCGATGAAGTGAAGGCCGCGTTTGAGAAGCTACAGGCTTCCCAGACCAAGCTGGGTGAGGCTATCTACGCTCAGGCCCAGTCTGAGGCAGGCGACTCGGCATCAGGCGACGGTGCACCGGAATCCGACGACGCTGGCAACGCCGACGACGAAGACATCGTTGACGCAGAAGTGGTCGACGAAGACGAAGAAAAGAAGTAAACATGGCCAACCACGGAGATGAGAACGGGCACGAAGGTGCCGACGAACAGGAACCGGTGACGGTCCGGGACAACCGGAAGATCGACCCGGAGACAGGGCAAGTCCGTGGTCAGGCTGAGGACGCGAGCGGGGAGGCTGCCTCCGAAGAGGCAGCCAGCCCTGCAGCGGAATCAACGGACGGAGATGCCTCGATGTCAGCTTCTGATGGTGGCGGTGATGCACTGTCGCAGGCGGAAGCAATCCTCAACGGGGCAGGCGACGCCGACGACGCATCAGTGACAGAAGCCACTGATGCAATGGCAGAGCTGCGCAACGATTACCTTCGGTTACAGGCTGAGTACGTCAACTACCGTAAACGCGTTGAACGCGACCGGGACGTTGCCCGCGATATGGCTGTCATCGGAGTTATCAACACCTTGATGCCCGTCTTGGATGATATCGACGCAGCACGTCAGCATGGTGATCTGGCCGACGGCCCCTTCGCCGCGATCTCCACCAAACTGGAGACCGCGCTGGGGACGTATGGCCTAACGAGGATCGATGAAACTGGTGTGGATTTCGACCCGAATATCCACGAGGCTCTGATCCAGCAGCAGAGCGCAGATGTCACTTCTGACAGTGTGAGCCAGATTCTGCGCGTTGGTTACAAGAAGAATGACCGGGTGCTCCGTGCAGCTCAGGTCATTGTGGCTGTACCGGAAGCCTAGCGGTGACCGTGGGGTGGGTCTTCGTTCCCGCTGGACGAGGACCCACTTCCACCACTCGCTGACGCTCATCAGGTTTTAGAACGGAAAGGACACGTCCTTGGCAAGTCAGGATTGGGTCGAGAAGGATTTTTACAAGATTCTTGGTGTAGACAAGGACGCTACCGACTCCGACATCAAAAAGCAGTACCGTAAGATGGCGCGGAAATTTCATCCCGATCAGAACCCGGGTGATGCCGCAGCCGAGAAGCGGTTCAAGGACATTTCAGAAGCCTATGCAGTGCTGTCAGATGCTGAGGATCGGCAACAGTATGACGCCCTGCGGGCAATGGGCGGCGGCGCCCGATTCTCGGCAGGCGGTCCTGGTGGCGGCGCTGGTGGCGCAACCGGCAATGCCGGATTCGAAGATCTATTTGGTGGCCTGTTCGGTCAGGGGCAAGGACAGAGTCGCCCTGGACGTGGTGGTGGGGGCTTCTCCCAGGGCAACGTCCCGCCTGAGTTCGCAGACCTATTCGGTGGCGGATTCTCCGGTGGAGGCTCTGGCTTCGGGCAAGCACCACCGCGGAAGGGCGCGGATCGTACTGCCAGCACCACGATCTCCTTCGGTGGCTCAATCAATGGCACCTCAATCGGTTTGCGTGAACCATCAGGTGAGGTCATCGACGTCAGGATTCCGGCGGGTATCAAAGACGGACAAAAGGTCCGGGTCCGTGGCAAGGGACAGCAGGGCCCAGCTGGTAGCGGGGATCTGATGGTCGCGGTTAGCGTGCGGTCGCACGAGTTTTTCACCCGCGACGGCAATAATATTCGAGTTCATGTGCCGGTGGCGTTCGCGGAGGCTGCGCTTGGAGCACAGATAGATGTGCCAACCATGACCGGGGACACGGTCAAGGTAAAAGTTCCGGCAGGAACGCCGGCGGGACGCACTTTTCGGGTAAAGGGCCGCGGAGTCAAGACGTCCAAAGGAACCGGCGATCTGCTGGTCACCATCGACGTCGTCGTCCCGCAGAACTTGAACAAGGAAGCCGAAGCCGCCGTGAAAGCTTTTTCCGAAGCCACCAAGGATGCAAATCCACGGAGTGGGCTTGCGGCGAAAGCCAAGCTTTAGTCATCCGTTGGCATAACCGCGGCATGAAGGGAGACGCACCATGGGCATCGATCTAACGGCGCCAATCTTTGTGATCTCGGTTGCCGCGGAGCTGGCGGATATGCATCCGCAGACGCTGCGTCAATACGACAGGTTGGGTATAGTTCGGCCGCTGAGACAAGCAGGGAGACAGCGCCGCTACTCTCAGCATGATGTCAATATCCTTCGGGAGGTGCAGCGCCTCTCACAGGAGGGTGTTTCCCTCGAAGGGATCCGCCGGATCCTGGAACTTGAAAATCAGGTGGCCGCTCTGCGGAGTCGCGTTTCCGAACTGGCTGAGGAACTCTCTGAGATGCGTTCAACGACGGATGGGTCACGGGTGTTCGCCGCAGGATTGGCTGGCGACGTTGTGACACTGGCCCGAGGGCAACGCCCGCGTGCGCGCGGCCAGTCGCTGGTGATCTGGCGGGGTGGACAGCGCTGAAGCTTTGAAGCGAAGATCAAGCAGGGGCAGTCACTCTTTTTGCAGTGACTGCCCCTGCTTGATTCTCCGGGGCCCTACTGCGGCCCGGTCAATGTATTCGCTGATCCGAGGGTCTCCGGAGCGGCGCCCAGCGGTTCCTCCCACGTGACGGTGTTGCCGTCGCCGGCCACCCACACTGATTCCACGGTGGAGGTCTTCACCGTGTTCATGTTGCCTTCAAGCCTCAGGGTGCCCACGGAGGTGGCCTCAAAGGTGCTGGCATCTCCGACCACCGAGATGTCGCCCAGAGCTCCACCTGACACAGTGTTCTTGCCGCTCTTGTCCACGATGCCTGCGGCGTTTTCGACTTTAAGGACGATTCCCTCCCCGCTGAGGGTGATAATGCCGCAGTCGCCCGTCAGGTTCAGCGGGCTCTCCATGGACGATTCGACGGTGATGTCCTCGCCCTGACACTCGTCGCCGTCGGCAAGGTCTGTCGCGGCCTCGTCCTTGCTCGGCGCGGCTTCACCGGAGCGGGCCGTGGCGGAGGGGCTGGAGGTCGGCTCAGTACTGGTGTCAGCCGATGATTCCTTGGTGACCTTAGGTGCGGCCGTATCCGATGGCTTAGGTGTACTGGGCTCGGTCACATCCGCCCCGCAAGCAGCGAGGGACAGTGCGGTGGCACCTAGCGCCGCCGTTGCGAGGTAGCGCTTCAAAGCATGGCCCATGAACGACTCCGATGTCTCTGTGTGACACCACTCTGGCGTCTAGACTTCAGAATAACAGTCGTTTAATTAACGCGCCGAACTCAGAGTTCTATCGATTAGGGCCTGCAGCCACCGTTCTGCACCTGGAAGGTGTCCAACCGGTGAATGAAGGCTGCCATGGCTTCACGGGTGATGGGTGAAACCTGACGGTAGGTTCCATCACTCCATCCATTGGAGATGCTGGTCGCGTCCATCCAGGCGATCTCTGTATAGAACTGTGAAGTACGGCTGACGTCGACAAAGGGCGACGAGGCCGGAGCCCGGTAGGACGCTGCCGCACGTACGTTGCAGAAGTCGCCGGCATAGCGGTAAAGGAACGCAGCCATGGCGTCACGATTAATGGTGCTATTCGGGCGGTAGGAGCCATTGGACCACCCATTGGCTAGTCCCTTGGCATTCATCCACGCGATTTCCTTGTAATAAGGATGCCTGGTGGACACGTCCGTGAACGGGCTACGGGATGGTGCAGTGAAAGCGGGGCTTCCAGCGAGCCGATACATAAACGCGGCCATGGCGTCACGGTTCATCGCAGCGTAGGGCCGGTACGTTCCATCTGACCAGCCGGTGGTCAACTTGCGGTTGTACATCCATTCGATATCGCTGCGAAAGCCAGATCCCGAGATGTCACTGAAAGTGCTTCCGGAGTCGATCGTCACAGAGGCGTAGCTGCCGTTGACGCTGTTGATCTTGACCGTGGTGCCCGCGTGCGTGCGGAATGTCTGGCCGTTCTGCCAGGTCAGGTTGGGGTGGTAGTAGCCCGCGGCCGGACGTGTGTTTGGCCGCAACACAATCGACGACGCCGCTGTCAGGCCCCCACTCTGGGTAATCTTGACGCCGTGATTCCCACCGACGGCGAGGTTCCGATCGAAACCATAGGGGGTTCGTAGCTCAAGGTAGTACACCTCACCGCTACGGGGATCGGTGAACTTGACTGCTCGGTTGGATGCGGTTCCAGCCCATGGCCGCAGGGTATGAGTCTTGCTGCCGGAGACGACGCCGAGGTTGCGGACTTCGTCGCCTCGTCCAAACCCACCCTTGTCCCAGAAGCTGGCGCTGATGACAGCGGTATCCCAGTAGCGACCGATGCCCATGACGTCGAGTGAGTCGCCATATTCCTTGATGCCGCAGGTGGAACCCGAGTAAACGGCGACGTCCGGCTGTCCCGATCCACACTGCAGGGCATCTGCGTGCAGGAGCCCCAGAAGATGACCGAACTCGTGGGTGGTGACGTTCCCTGTAAAGTTGCTCGGCTTGGGCATCAGGATCCGCCCCCCGGTTCCGCTACCGCTCCAGCCCGCGCCGAGTGCGCCGCCGGAGAGGGTGTCGGTGGGGATGAAGATGACCAGTGCGTTGTAGCCGGTCTTTGACCAGTTCAGCTCCTTCGTCACCTGGTTCATGATGTCCCAGTAGTTCCAGGTGGAACGTGCCTTTGAGTTGTGCCCAAGGCGGGTGGAGCCAACGGACATGGAAATCCGATTGTTCGACATCGACTTCCAGTAGGTACTCGACTGATTGACGGCTGATTTGGCAGCGTTCACGTCGATGGACCCGGCCTGCGCCTTGTCGGCGAGGTTAACCGTGACGAGGGTGACGTTGATGTTCCCCCGACGTTGGCCGGGTGCGCTCATGGGGGAGGCGATGCCGCGTTCGGCAAGTTTCGCCGCATTATCCAGGGGGCTGCCTGGTTCTACGCGGTGATCGGTGATGGGGGCCCCGGGATCCGGGGCGATGACCGGCGGTGCCGTCGGTGTTGTCGGAGCGCTATATGCGGGCGCGGCGCCAAGTGTGGTGAGGCTGCCAGCCAGAAGTATGAGTGCGGTGAACGTAGCGGTGCGCTGCAGTAGTGACACAGGAGGGCTCTCTCGATCCGGGTTTTCCCAGGGACATGGGAAGTTACAGGTGCTACCAGGATCAATCGGCAATAAATTTCGCACCGTTAGCAGTGATGCGAAATCTCTTCAATCAGGCGCGCCGATAAGCGAGATCAAATATCATCCGGCCGGCTTCGTGTGCCTTGTTCTCAAAGCTTGTGAGCTCACGACCCGCAAAGCGCGGAGCCCAACCGCCTGTGCTGTCCTCGTCGTCACCCACCGACGCATTTCCGGTGCTGACGGGAAGCTTGCCCTCCCGAACAGGCGCCCCACCCACTACTCGTTCGACGCCGCTGGCCCACACTTGGGTCAGCGGACTCTCGAGACCACTGCACTCGCCTTCGTGCAGGTTCTTGAACTCGGGGGATTCTGCTAGGACGGAGCGCATCTGCACTGCGTAGTCGGACCAGTCTGTGGCCAGGCGCCAGACGCCACCGGGTTCAAGAATGCGGGCTGCGAGCTCTGCGAAGCTGCGCTGAACGAGTCGGCGTTTGAGGTGGCGCTTCTTGTGCCATGGGTCAGGAAAGAACACCCACAATTCGGAAACCGACCCGGGTTCGAGCATGGTTTCTAGTGCCTCGGGTGCGTTGGCCTGCACCACCCGAACGTTCTCCAGCCCAAGCTGACCGACACGGTAGAGCGTTTGAGCAAGGCCAGGGAGATACACCTCGACGGCGAGGAAATTTCGCTCCGGATGATTCTGAGCTGCCGCAGTGACGGCTTCGCCGAGACCAGAACCGACCTCAACTGTCAAGGGGGCAACCCGGCCGAAGGTAGCGTCGACGTCGAGTCGGAAGTCCGAGTGGACAGACGTGTCTGACATGTTGCGGGGAACATCAATGGCGAAGCGCTCCCGGTACTGCTCCCACGCAAGCTCGCGGCGGCCCTGCAACCGGGAGCCCCTGCGTACGAATGACACTGTCTGCACGCCGTAGGGTTTGCCCTCTGCGTTGTATTTTGCGGGGGCCCGGTGCGTCTTGTCTGGTTCGCTGCTCATCGGCTCTAGGGTATCCCGCCGGGTCTCACTGTGCCCCTTCGCTTCAGCAAGAGTGATGAGGCCAACAACCGGCGGGTCGCCACTTTCCGCATACAGCTGGTAAACTGAGGGAACTTGCCTGTGCACTTTAGGCTCCGACTACTGCATGTCGGACCGCATAGCCTGCGTCGATGAACGCTTTCTTTTGTCCCGTTGCCACTCCACATGGAGTGCGGTTGACACTGTCTGACTTTTCTTCGGCGAACCCCTACGCCAACCGGTGTCTGGGGAGATTGAGAAGAAAGTTCGTGTAAATACATGACTACTTTTGCTGCCCTTGGCGTGCCTTCCACGCTCGTCAAAAGTCTTGCTGCCCAGGGAATCACGGAAGCATTCCCTATTCAGTCGGAGACCCTTCCGGATACGATGAAGGGCCGAGACGTCCTCGGCCGTGGACGCACTGGCTCGGGAAAAACCCTCGCTTTTTCACTGCCCATGGTCGCCAGGCTGGCCGAGCGGGAGGCGGCCTATCGCCGTCGTCCGGGCCGTCCGCTGGGACTCGTGCTGGCACCGACCCGCGAACTCGCGACACAGATCAACAATGTCGTGGCTCCGCTGGCGGCGGCTGCCGGGTTGAACACCACGGTCATCTACGGTGGCGTCGCACAGCAGCGGCAGGAGCGGGCATTGCGTGCCGGCGTCGATATCGTCATCGCGTGCCCCGGGCGCCTTGAGGACCTGATGAAGCAAAAGATCATCAGCCTCGAGAGCGTGGAAATCACGGTCCTTGATGAAGCGGACCATATGGCAGACCTCGGGTTCCTCCCGGTGGTGCAGCGGCTACTCAATGCGACTCCAGCTGAGGGGCACCGCATGTTGTTCTCGGCGACGTTGGACAACGGCGTTGACAAGATCGTGAAGCGTTACCTGACCTCGCCGCTCACCCACTCTGTGGATGATCCGACGGCGTCTGTCACCACTATGGAGCATCATGTGCTCTTGATTCAGGACCAGACGGCGAAGAAGCAATTGGTTTACCAGTTGGCGTCCGGAACGGGGCGGCGCATCATGTTCATGCGAACCAAGCACCACGCCCGGAAGATGGCCAAGTTCCTCACAGACAGCGGCATTCCCGCTGTGGACCTGCATGGAAACCTGTCGCAGAATGCCCGCGACCGCAACCTGGCAGAGTTCTCCACCGGTGGTGTCCGAGTGCTCGTAGCAACAGACGTTGCAGCACGAGGCGTACACGTGGACGACGTCGAGCTCGTGGTCCACATCGACCCGCCCACCGAGCACAAAGCGTATTTGCACCGCTCCGGACGGACAGCCCGTGCTGGCTCGGATGGGACGGTTGTCACCATCGCCCTGCCGGAGCAGAAGCACGAGGTTGCAAAGATGATGAAGGCCGCTGGCGTTACAGTCGCCATCGAAACGGTCAGCCCGACGTCGCCAGCTGTCTTGAATATTGTGGGCGAAAAGGCGTCGGTGGTGGATCCAACGGTGCGTGCTCGTGCTATCGCAAACCGTCAGACAGGTGAGGGTGGCGGGAAATCCACAGGGGCCAACGCCCAGCGCAAGCGCGCTCGCCGTAGCGGCAGCGCACCGGCTGCCGGTGGGCGTGGAGGACGCGGGGGACGCGGCAAGGTTTCGGCCGAGCCCAAGTCCGGCGACGTCGTTCGCGCGAGCCACGGAAAGCGTCCTGACAACGCGGCGCGGGCTCACGACGGCAAGCGTCCGGATAAAGCAGGCCGTGCTCCCGAGGGTAAGCGCACTTCAGATCAGGCGGCAACGGGTAGGAACAAGCGTCCAGCCCGCAGCGGTCCGCGTCGGGCCAGTGCGCCTGCGTCAAATGAGCGCCACGCTCGCTAGGCGCCATTTTTTACCCGAACAACGCTTGTGAGAGCAAGTGGTCAGGTGTTCAGGGCGGCGGAGAGTACCGGTTCCGCCGCCCGGCGCACGGCCAAGACGTCGCGTTCCATCGGATTTGTTCCTTCGAAGGCCTGGACAAGAAGTTCAACGTGATTGCGGAGGCCGCGTAGGGTTTCCGGTGCCGTGGCTACCTCATGCAGACGGTGCGCCAGCTCGCATGCCTTGATGATGACAATCGCGTGTTCCAGCGCATAGGTCCGAATGGGGTCGAACGTTTCATCGAGCAGGTGCACTGTTGTAGGTGCGGAAAGAAACACCCGCGGAACGCTGTCATCGTCGGTGAAGATATTCTGTGGCTCCGGGCGCGAACAGGCCAGAGCAAGTCCGGAGGCCACCTCGTCCAGCGCATTTCTTGCTGTATAGGGGTCATTGGTACTGGGCGAGAGCGCCCGTACTCCCATTTCCACAACCTGTTGCACAGCGAATCGCGGATCTCGATAGGGCGTGCGTTCCTGTCCTAGGCTAATGCTCTTGCGGATGGTGTCAGCGAGATCGTCGGCGCACGACGACGGCCATACCTCCGCGACCACGTCATCCTTGATGATGTGCGCACCGGGTGGTCGGGCCAGACGAACAACGGCGCTAGCGTCGGTGGCAGCTTTCATGATGCGTTCGGTATCAATGGCCTGAACGTAGGCAGAATCATTTTCCGCACGTACCAGCCCGGCCGGCGTATTTGGCGGGTACGCCGCTATAGTTGGGCTGCTGTCGGTGTCTGTATCCCTCTCCGGGAAAGCGGCCTCAACGGATTCCTGAAGCTCCCGTCGGACCTTGCCAGCGAGGGTTGACACCTGAATCGAGTCCGCAATGTGGTGAATGAAGAAAACGAGAACAGCTACGTTGAGGACCGCCAGCAGAACCGCTCCGTTGACGGCAATGTCTGGGACGAATCCGGGGGCGGAATCCTCTTTTGCACGGATGGTACGAAGCACCATCAGGCAGTAAAGAAATGTTGCGCTGAATACGCCGAGAACGTATTGGTTAGCGCGGTCCTTCATGAAGTTCCGAACCAGACGGGGACCGTACGTGGCACTCGCTGTGGCGAGGACGGAAATGGTGATGGAGAAGCTCGTCGCCGCGACCGTGAGAACTGATCCTGCGATGGCCGTCAGGATGTCGCGGCCACCTGCGGGCCCTACATGAAAAATGAACGCGTCTAGAATTGGCCAGTTCTGAAGGTCTGCCACCTGGTCGATACCTACGGTGAGCTGGGCTATCAACAGGGCAGCGATACAGAGCAGAGCTGGGACGAACCAGAATGATTCTCGAAGTGAGCGGAGTCTGGTTTGTATGGCGGTGCCTGTCATGGAGCCACCTTACCCGGCGTTAGTGAGGAATTCCTTCAGTAGTGGACCGCCGGACGTCGAGCCGTATTCGCCTTCTTCGACGAAGACTGCCACGGCGAGATCCCCGTGCAGGGCCACGATCCACGCGTGTGTACGAGGGGGATTTTCGGATCCAAATTCGGCCGTGCCCGTTTTGGTGAGCACGGGTTCACCCGGAACATCAGCGAGCAACGCGGCGCCACCGTCGGTCACCACCGATCGCATGAGGCTGCGGAGAGTTGTTGATTCTTCTGCCGTTATGGATGGGGCTGCTTCCGCCGAGGGCGTTGCCGTGGCGGTTGGGTCGACGCTTGCTGTTGCGGACGACGACGGCGGGGTGCTTTCGGTACTGTTCGTGCTCTTGTCCTCAGCCGCGAGCAGGGTGGGGGAGATACGTTCGCCAGCGCCTACTGAAGCGGCAGCGCGGGCGAGAGCGAACGGTGAAACGAGGACCTTGCCCTGCCCGATCATTGAGGCTGCGTGTGCAGTGCCGTTGGCTTCGGCTGGAACGGCGCCGAAGAACACGGGCACGCCAACGCCGGCTGTTTCGACGCCGATTCCCATGGCGGCGGCTGCTTGTGACAGGTCCTGCTGAGAGACGGTGTCCTGTTCGGCGATGAACCCAGTGTTGCAAGAATTGGCGAAGGTGCTTCGCAGCGGGACGGTGCCAACAGCGTTCACCGGGTAGGTGGGCGCGTTTTTGAAGGTGGCACCGTCTATGGTCACTGATTCCGTGCACTGCGTTGGTGAATCGGGGGTGAAATCGTGGCGGAGCAGGGCTAGAGTGGTAGCCATCTTGAACGTGGAGCCGGGCGGATACTGGCCCAGGAGTGCAGTGTTGTAGCCCTCGCTACCAGGACCGTTCGCTACGGTGAGGATGTCTCCGGTGGAGGGGCGGATTGCCACTATCGAAGACGCGGAAGGTTCCTGTTCAAGGATGCCCTCGGCGAGGGACTGCAGCGTCGGATCCAAGGTGGTCTTGAGTGGCTCGCCTGAAACGGGTGCCTTCGTGAATAGCTCCGTGGGCTCCACCGAGGCGGCTTCCTGGTCCTCCGCAGCGGCCTCGCTAGTGCCTGAGGTGTCCGTATCAGGCGTGGCGGGTACCGCCGTGATCGAGGCGCCAGGGGTGCCACGTAGTTGTTCGTCATACTGGGCTTGGAGCCCTGACATGCCGGTGACGTCGCCGGCTTGAAGCTCGCCGTCGGACGCTTCAATCATCTCCGCGGTGGCTTTGCCCACGCTACCCAGCGTTGCGCGTGCGAATTCGCGCGTGGGCGCCAACTCCATCGTGTCCTCGATGGCGCGGGCACCGGAGATGGCCACGATCTCCTCGTCGGTGATCTCACGGTCGTCGTCGCGCAGCACGATAGCTTCGACGAATGCCTCGGCACCGGCCGCAGCGACCCGGTCTGAGTAGGCGACTGCATCCATGTCGAGAAGTTTCGCCAGCGCCTTGGCCGAACTTTTGGCCACGGGGTCCTCGACGCGCGTTTTATCGATCCCCACATGAACCACGGGGCGATCCGTCACGATCACGGAGTCGCCAACTCCGAGGATGTCGGCACGATCGGCGGGTGTATTCTCACGAGCCAGTACGTGACCATCCGACAAGTTCTCAACGATCAATGTGGGTTCCCAGGTGACTTGCCATTCTTCCTCGCCACGCGTGAGCTTAGCGGAGGTGCTGTACGTCCAATCCTGGTTTGTTTCATCGATGTCCCAGACAACGTTGAGGTGGGCTGTAGCGGTGTCGTCGTCTGTTTCCTCGACTGAATCCACGCTCACCGTCGGCTTCAGCGGCTTCAGCGCCCCGACGATCGACTCGAGAGTTTCCTGCGGCTTCGAGGGGGCCCCATCTGCGAAGGACAGACCGGAGATATCCAGTGAGGACAGCGCTCCCGCCAGTTCCGTGGCGGCATCCTGAGCTGTGGGCCCCTGATCGGTGCATGCGGTCAGTGACAGCGCGACGGCGGCAGTGGTCAGTACGGCGGTAAGACGGTGGAATTTCCCCATGCGCCCATTATGCCTTGCGCGAAGACGCCGTCTTGGACAAGGAACCCGAGCGACTCAGTGCAGCAAAACCGCCAATGGCGAGAATCCCACCGAGACCCTCGGCGATAGCCGTGGCCGTCTTCTGTGCAAACCAGATGGGCTCGTACATCGAGGGGATGGGACCAATCGGGGGAAGCTCGACGTACCGGGACAGCAGGACAGCGATGAACGCGGACAGGGCGACGACGGCGGCAACGGCATAGGATCGGCGGCTGCCCACGATGAGGAGGTAAAGCGCAGAGATAAGCGCCACGACCGCCTCGATCCGGAACAGGTTACCGGCGCCGATTCCACCCGGTGATGCCTTGTTGTAGTTGCCTGCCAACTGGAAATGAATCACGGCGTCCACGATCAGGCAGGCAACGATGACAACTCGCAGGATTATCAGGCCCGGCGCATTGCGCCGATCTTTCGCGGAGCGGGTCACTCAACTACCAGCGATCCGGTCATGTTGGGGTGGTAGGTGCAGATATAGGCGTAGTCGCCAGCGTCATCTGGGGCGGTGAACGTCACGGTTGAGTTCCCTTCGACGACGGCGTCGAAGAGACCTTCCTCTTCGGAGGTCACGGTGTGGGCGGCGGCGTCCTCGTTGACGACGGTAACGGTGGCCCCTGGCGCTATGGAATCAGGCCCTTCGAACTTGAAGTCCTTGATGGTGATGACCACCTCTTCGGCCTTTTCGGTTTCACTGGCGGACGGCGAAGCTGAGGTCGTTGCGGCGGGACTCTGCGATGAGGACTGTGTGGATTGCTGCGATGGTTCGGCGTTTGGTGATTCCTCCGCTGAGGAACCGCAGCCCGCGAGACCGATGAGGCCGGCGGCGAGAGCGAATGGGAGGGCACTTTTGCGGAAGTTCATGATGGTTCCCTTCGTGCCGGACTCTGTGGCTGTCACTGGATGACGGTCACTGCATCGCAATCTGCGAAGGAATCCGAACTATGAGTGATTCGTCACCATCGGTGCTGGGGATTGCTCCCAACGGAATCGGATTCAGGCTGCCATGATCGATATCAGCGCAGCGAACCCGCGTCCGGTCACGGCGTCGCCTTCTGCGTTCAACACAGCATCTAACGGCGATATGGTTGTCGCTTCAGCCGTGGACGCATCCGATGCAAGGCTCGCCTGGCCTTTGAGGAGCACGAGAATGTGGCCCGCGTTGAGTCGCAGCGGTTGTTTGCGGGAGAGCTCGATGACGATCAGCCCGGCCGTATATCTATCGGGGACAGTGAAGACATTGAGCGCCTTGACTGCTCCAGTCGGTAGGGCGCAGGTGGTGGTGGCGCCGCCGTCGAACCTCAGGGGCCGAAAGCGCTCGAGGGCATGTTCTCGTCCGTCGACGGTGAGCAAGGCTAGTTCGCCGTCGGCCAGTGTGAAGATGCGCTGCATGCCTGGAAAATCCGAGAACGGCCCTGCGCGTTCCACCTCGGCTAAGCTCACGCGCCAGCCTGGCGCGCCGTCGTCCTGTGGTCCTACGGCGATTTCACGGGTTTGTCCGGCACCATTCCGCCATGGCTGTGGTTTTGTCGTGAGGGTGTGAACAAGTTGCATTTTCCCAGTGTGCCAGAGTCAGTGAACCATGGATTTTTAGACTTGAGTGGAGTATGCTCAAGTTATTCTTTCCCGTCCCTCAGAAGGAGCTCTTTTGGATACCAAATTCACGACGAAGAGCCAAGAGGCTCTTTCCGCCGCCGCAATGAACGCCTCTACCGCCGGGAACCCCCAGGTTGAACCCGCCCACCTCCTTAAAGCCCTCATGGACCAGCGCGAGGGCATCGCCGTAGCCCTGTTGAAAGGCGCGGGCGTGGATCCGGACACCGTGAGCGTTCAAGCGAGCAGTGCCATCAAAGCGTTGCCTGCTTCCTCCGGCACCAACGTGGCGCAGGCTCAGTACGCCCGGCCGCTGCTCATGGCCATCAAGGCAGCCCAGGATGAGGTGGAAAAGATCGGAGACACGTTCATCTCCACCGAACACCTCCTGTTGGGTCTGGCGGCCGACGCCGGGAAGGTAGGCGACATCTTGAGGAACGCAGGTGCGTCCCACGAAGCGCTGAATGCAGCCCTACCCGGTGTTCGAGGTGAGGGGAAGATCAATTCCCCGGACCCAGAAAATACTTTCCAAGCACTGGAAAAATATGGTGTCGACCTCACGGAAATCGCGCGCTCCGGGAAACTCGACCCAGTGATTGGCCGCGACTCTGAAATACGTCGCGTGGTTCAGGTTCTATCGCGACGAACCAAGAACAACCCCGTGCTCATCGGTGAGCCCGGAGTGGGCAAGACTGCCGTTGTAGAGGGCCTGGCGCAGCGCATGGTGGCCGGCGACGTGCCAGAGAGCCTGCGCGGAAAGAGCCTGATCTCGCTCGATCTTGGTGCAATGGTGGCCGGAGCCAAGTATCGCGGTGAATTTGAGGAGCGGCTGAAATCAGTACTGGAAGAAATCCGTTCTTCCAACGGCCAGATAGTGACATTCATCGACGAAATTCACACCGTCGTTGGCGCTGGTGCGTCCGAGGGATCCATGGACGCTGGCAACATGCTCAAGCCGATGCTCGCGCGTGGAGAGCTTCGCCTGATTGGCGCCACCACCCCGGATGAATACCGAGAACGAATCGAAAAAGACGCAGCCCTGGAGCGACGGTTCCAACAGGTGTATGTAGGCGAGCCCAGCGTAGAGGACACCATCGGAATTCTGCGTGGGCTCAAAGAGCGCTACGAAGCGCACCACAAAGTGTCCATCGCGGACTCAGCTCTTGTTGCGGCGGCCAACCTCTCCGATCGCTACATCCCCGGGCGTCAATTACCGGACAAGGCAATAGACCTCGTTGACGAGTCCGCATCCCGCCTCCGCATGGAGATTGACTCCGCGCCGGAGGAAATCGATCAGCTTCGTAGGGCAGTAGATCGACTCACCATGGAGGAGCTCGCACTCTCGCGCGAGACCGACGCTGCCAGCCGTGACCGATTGGACGCGCTACGCGCGGACATGGCGGACAAGAAAGAACAACTCAGTGCGCTGAACCTCCGGTGGGAGTCGGAGAAAGCTGGGCTGAACCGGGTCGGTGATCTGCGCGCTCGGCTGGATGAACTGCGTTCCGCCGCGGACAAAGCACAGCGCGAAGGAGACCTGGAAACGGCATCGCGCTTCCTCTACGGCGAGATGCCACGGGTCCAGCACGAACTAGACGCCGCACAAGCCGCGGAAGAGGACAACTCAGGCGCGGACCTGATGGTCGCGGACCAGGTCTCGGCCGATGACATCGCTGAGGTCATCTCTGCGTGGACCGGCATTCCGGCCGGACGCATGCTGCAGGGCGAATCGCAGAAACTGTTGCAGATGGAGCAGGTCCTCGGATCGAGGCTCATCGGGCAAGGGAAAGCAGTGCAGGCAGTGTCCGATGCCGTTCGCCGTGCTCGCGCAGGCGTCAGCGATCCGGACCGGCCCACCGGTTCGTTCCTGTTCCTGGGACCGACAGGTGTGGGCAAGACCGAACTTGCTAAAGCGCTCGCAGATTTTCTCTTCGACGATGAGCGGGCCATGGTCCGTATTGACATGTCGGAGTACTCGGAGAAGCACACGGTGTCTCGTCTGGTGGGGGCACCTCCCGGTTATGTGGGGTATGAGGAGGGCGGGCAGCTCACCGAAGCGGTCCGGCGTCGGCCCTACTCTGTTGTTCTGTTGGATGAGGTGGAGAAGGCGCACCCGGAGATATTCGACGTCCTGCTCCAGGTGCTAGACGACGGACGGCTGACGGACGGACAGGGACGTACCGTTGATTTTCGCAATGTGATTCTGGTCATGACGTCCAATCTGGGTTCGCAATTCCTGGTGGATCCGTCCATGGAGGAGCAAGCGCAGCGGGCAGCGGTCATGAACGTGGTCAACGCGAGCTTCAAGCCAGAGTTTCTCAACCGACTGGACGAGGTCGTCATGTTCGATGCCCTCAGCCTGGATGAGTTGTCGCGGATTGTTGATCTGCAGGTGCAATCTCTGGCTGCCCGTCTACACGAGCGCCGCCTGACGCTGGAAGTCTCGGATGCTGCTCGGGAGTGGTTGGCTTTGACTGGGTTCGATCCAGCCTATGGGGCGAGGCCGCTGCGCAGACTCGTGCAACGCGAAATAGGAGATCGGATGGCGCGTGGCCTGCTTTCGGGAGGCATTGCCGACGGCGACACAGTGGTGGTGGACCGGGAAGAGGGTGGGGACGCACTGACGGTGTCCTCAGCGCGTTAGCTCGTTAGCAGCGATTCGACCAGGGTATCCGTCTCGTCGGTGAAGACGTAGCAGTCCACGCGCCGGTCCCCGTTAGACCAGGTTTTCTCTCCGGGGCTCGCCTCGGTCTGCCGGAGCTCGTCGAACTTGCGAACGGCGTCCGCGTTCAAAGCGGCGCCCTCGCAGGTCTCGGCGGCCTTGACCCGCAGGGCGTCCTTGCCCGGATACTGGGCCTCATCTGGGTAGGTGAAGGTAGCAACCAGCTGCGCGTTGTGCGGGGTGTCGCAGGTGACTACGTTGACCTCGCTGTTGATGTCCTCAAAGCCCTGAAGGCACTGCCCCTCCTGTAAATCGAGCGGGCTGACCTCCTGGGCGATGACACCTTCTGTCCCTCCTTGAGCAGAGTCGCCGGCTTTCCCACTGAGAAGGTTCACTACAATGAAGATAATCAGCGCCAGCGCAGCCAGAATGGCCAGTCCCACCAGTATGAGTGGAAGGTAGTTGGTCTTCACCGGGGCGCTGTGATTTCCCCGTGGTCGCTGCTTCGGTGCATCCTGGCCGGGGGAGCTCTGGCCAGGTGGCGCCGATGACGAGGGCGTCCAACCGGATGCGCTCCCGCCAGCGCCCATGTGCGCGGCAGGCTTACTGCGCGGCGGGGACTGTTGCGAGTTCATGGTCTCCTCAGGAGTGTCTGCACCTTCAGGTGGGGTGCTGCCTTCGTTGACCTTATCGACGTCGTCAGGCGGTGGTGAGTCTGCACCCGGATCGTTATCCGACGATCCTTTTGCTGTCGAGCCTGTCAACCCGGCGACCGGAGCGCCACCAGCAAGACGGCCTGCTTTTTCGGCTTCTTTGGCTACTCTGCGCGCTTCTTCGGCAACCGCATGGAGCTCTGCAGCGTCAGCCGTGTCGCCACTGATTTCGACGGCGGCAAGCGAGGGCTCCTGAAGCACCACGTCCTCGGACGTGACAGAAAGTTCGGGCTCAACGCCAACGGCGGCGTCGTCGACTCTGGTTTCGTTGGAGAAAATGACGTCCCACTGCTTCGCATCAGTTTCTGATGGAAGCCATTCCGGCGCATCTGAGAGCGCCGCCAGGCTGGTTAGTCCTTCTTCATCACCCGCCGAATTTGTTGCGGAGTCTGCAGCAGGCTTCGCGTCATTATCTTCGCTTTTCTTGTTGTTCATAGTGGACTGCGGCCTTCCCCGAGGTGCTCTGTCAGAGATGTGTTGAACATCGCCCTGACAACGACTTTATCCAAGATTGCGCGTGAATCGCGGATATCTCAAAGCGGTTCGCACCGGTCGCTTCAGGGGGCGTGGTTGTTGCGCATCAGAGGGGGAAAACATGTACCCTAGAGATACGACAGAATTGATCAGATATTCCGGGGCCGCAACGCCTACGGCCTAGTGCCAGTTGCCCACCTCCGGATCGACGTAAAAAGGGGGTCACGCCATGGGGCGCGGCCGTCAAAAGGCAAAAGCTACAAAGCAGGCACGGGACATCAAGTACTTCAGTCCCGCGACCGACTACTCGGCGCTCCAGCGTGAGCTGGATGCCAAGGGTCACAGTTCCTCGTCCTATGCAGAGGGTCCACCAGAACCGGACTACTCAGATTATGCAGATAAGTACGCGGACACGTATGTGGAGGAAGAAGAAGACGGTACTCGCCGCATCGGCTGATCACCGTCTAACCATTCTCCGCAAGAGCTAACGCCGAAACGACGCGAGCAGCGGTGTATCCAGGACTAACCTCCGGACACACCGCTTTAGCTCGTTAACAGCCACTTTCTGCGGGCCACGGTTGGCCGAGCGCCCATTGGTCACTAGTGGTGGGTTCCTCGGGTTTGAATCGACAACGAATGACCAAAGGTCACCCCGTTCAGGCGAAGTTTCCGACCATCCGCACGGATCCGCCGTTGACGCCCTTGGCACCCTGTACGTAGTCCGGTCCGTCCGTGGATTTGCTAGTGTCTGCATCTGCAACCCTACCCATGACCCAAGAGGGTACGCCGCGAGAGTTCAGCCGGGCAACAGCGGCATCTGCGGCTTCTGCCGACACGATCGCGACCATCCCGACGCCGAGGTTCAGCGTTCTTTCCAAGTCCGGGAGCGGCACATTACCGAGTTGGGAGACCAGACTGAAGACAGGGGGTAGAGACCAGGTACCGCGGTCAACCGTGGCTTCAAGGCCTTGAGGCAACACGCGGGCGAGGTTCGCAGCGAGGCCGCCGCCTGTGACATGGCTGAATCCGTGCACTGCTGCAGCTTCCGACACGGGGAACTGGCGTGCCAGATCCAAACAGTCAGCGGCATAAACACGGGTGGGCTCCAGTAGCTCTTCGCCGAGCGTGCGGCCGAGCTCGGAGACTTGACGGTCCAGTTGCCACCCGGCGTGGTTAATGACGCGGCGCACCAGGGAGTAGCCGTTTGAGTGAATGCCGGAGGAAGCCATCCCAATGACCACATCTCCTGCGCGTACCCGCTCTGGCCCCAAGAGCCTGTCTGCCTCGACAACACCTGTTGCTGCTCCGGCGACGTCGTACTCATGCTCACCCAGAAGTCCAGGATGTTCGGCGGTTTCTCCGCCGACCAGAGCTGTGCCAGCAACGGAACATGCGGCGGCGATTCCTCGCACGATATCCGCGATCCGCTGGGGGTCCACCTTGCCGCAGGCAATGTAGTCAGTCATGAACAGAGGCTCCGCACCGACCACCACTATGTCGTCTACGACCATGCCCACCAGATCAAAGCCGATGGTGTCGTGGATGTCCATGGCCTGAGCAATGGCAACTTTGGTGCCCACACCGTCAGTAGACGTGGCCAGAAGCGGCTGACGGTATGTGAGGAGCCGAGAGACGTCGAACAATCCTGCGAAGCCGCCGAAGCCACCGAATACGCTTGCGTTATGAGTGGCCTTCACCGCGTCCTTCATCAGGTCCACCGCACGGTCTCCGGCCTCGACGTCGACGCCCGCGGAGGCATAGGTGATCTGGCTGGCGGATTGCTGGCTCATACGGATTCTCTCTTGTCAGCTTCGGTCAGGAACTCGTCGAATTCGGCGTCCGGCCCAGGATCGCACCCGGTGGCGCCCGGCTTTTCCGCTGGATCGACCGTCGGGTCAACGACGGGATTGGTGGCAGCATCCGTGGTGCCACGTTCCAAAAGGTTCTTGCCGCGGCGTTCCTCGGACGGGAGCTCGATGGGGTACTCACCGGTGAAGCACGCTGTGCAGAGATTCTTCCGGGGCTGGCGCGTGGCTTCGATCATGCCTTCCGCGGAGAGGTACGCCAGACTGTCGGCGCCGATTGATGCAGCAATCTCTGCTGCATTGGCACCATTGGCAATGAGCTCGGCCCGGGACGCAAAGTCGATTCCGTAGAAGCACGGCCACTGGATGGGTGGTGAGGAGATCTTCACGTGTACTTCGGCGGCACCCACTTCGCGCAGCATGCGCACTACGGCACGCTGGGTGTTGCCTCGGACAATTGAGTCATCGACAACGATGACGCGCTTGCCGCGGATGACGGTTTCAAGCGGGTTGAGCTTCAGCTTGATGCCCAACTGCCGCAGCGTTTGACTGGGCTGGATGAACGTTCGACCAACGTAGGCGTTCTTCACGAAACCGTGGGCGAACGGGATGCCGGATGCCTCGGCGAAGCCAACGGCTGCAGGCGTACCAGATTCAGGAACAGGGATGACGACGTCGGCTTCCGCCGCATTCTCGCGTGCGAGTTGGCGGCCCATTTCCACCCGCGATTCGTAGACGGAGCGGCCACTGAGGACAGCGTCTGGGCGAGCCAGATAAACGTATTCGAAGACGCAGGACGCCGGCGTCGGCTTGGCGAAGCGCTCAGAGCGAATGCCGTCCTCGTCAATGGCGATGAACTCGCCCGGCTCGATGTCGCGGATGTAGCTGGCGCCAACGGTCGCTAGAGCGGAGCCCTCGGAGGCAACAACCCAGCCGCGTTCCAGGCGCCCAAGGACGAGGGGACGGACGCCGTGCGGATCCCGTGCCGCGTAGAGAGTTCCTTCATCCATGAAAACGAAGCAGAACGCGCCAACAATTTTGGGAAGAAGCTCCAGCGCGGTCTCTTCCAGGGTCTGGCCGTCGTCGCCCGCAAGTAGAGCCGTCACGAGGGCCGTGTCCGTGGTGTTTCCCTGCGCCAATTCACCGCTGCGCGGCTTGCCATGGCGTTCGATCACCATGTCGTAGAGGTCTGCGGAGTTGGTGAGGTTGCCGTTGTGGGCCAGCGCGACGGCGCCCTGGGAGGTCGCGCCAAGGGTGGGCTGGGCATTGGACCAGTGGGATGAGCCGGTGGTCGAGTAGCGACAGTGGCCGACGGCGATGTGCCCGATCAGGGTATTGAGCGTGCTTTCGTCGAAGACCTGAGATACGAGGCCCATGTCCTTGTATACGCGGATGCGCTCGCCGTCGCCGGTAGCTATTCCGGCTGATTCCTGACCACGATGTTGCAACGCGTACAGACCGTAGTAGGTGAGTTTCGCGACCTCTTCGCCGGGAGCCCAGACACCGAATACGCCACAGGCATCCTGTGGGCCCTTTTCGCCGGGGTTGAGGTCATGAGTGAGCATTCCATCGCCGCGCGCCATGTGCTTATTCTCTCACGAAGGAGGGGAGGTTTGGTCTTCTTCTTCATTGATGGCTTCAAAGGTCGCTTCGCGTGACTTTCGTATGCTGATACGGTCCAGAATCAGCGCGGCCAACGCTCCAACTGCCACACCGGGTACGGCAAGGATTGCGGTGAAGAAACCCAGAATGGCAAACCGGCTGTGCTCTGCGCTCTCGGGTCCAGTCAGGGCAAAAATCATGGCGACAATGAATGCGAGCATGACGCCGAGCGCCAGGAAGACACCGAACTTGGGTGCACGCCGGACGGTGACCTGACGGCGTTGCGGTATCTGCGATTCACTCATTCGCTAATTCTATCGTCTGTAGAAGGGAACAGGGGCAGCACCTCTGCCAGTCCAGATCGTTGACCAGAGGCAGCAACTTTGCCAGCGCCCACGGCGTCCGCCCATGTGGTGTTGCCGGTCACCAAAGCCAACCAGGTGCCGGCGTCGGTTTCGACGACGTTGGGCGGTGTTCCGCGAGTATGGCGTGGGCCCTCGATGCACTGGGTGACACCGTAGGGCGGCACCCGGACTTCTACGCTGTTGCCCGGTGCGCGGTACGCGAGCTCCTCCAAGGTGTAGCGGACAGCGGTTGCGGTGGTGTTCCTGTCCGGCAGCGGTACGCTAGCACCGCCCACCGAAGCCAGCGCGGAGCGACCGTCTGCCGCCGAGATCCGACGTCGTGCCATGACTGCTCTCCTAGGCCTGCTGGCGATCCAACTGCGCCATGACAGCACTGCCCAGACGGATTCGTCCCACAGGTTGGCCCTTGCCGAGTATGGGCCGGACCACCTTGTCCAGTACTGGGCTCACTGCGTCTGCATCGACGGCGCCAGCGGAGACGAGCAGGCTCAGCGCCACCAGTGTGGCCGCGCGTGGACTGCCATCAAGAATTTTCACGGCGACGGATACGCCCTTTGGGGTGCCCATGATCATGACGCCTTCAGCGCCAAGTTTCGCGATGATCCCCAGCTCATCCATGACCACGGTGTTTTCAGTGCCCTTGCCCTGAACCGCCCAGGGGTAGTCCAGCATGGCCGTCGCGACCGTGGCGGCACGCGCGTTGCTCGCCTTGTTCGAGGGTGCCTTCGCCAACCGTGAGACGCCGCGGGCCAGACCCGTGAGTGAGACTGCCCCCACCGGTGCACCGCAACCGTCAATCGCGATGTGCTCCACCTTTTCGCCGGTGAATTCTTCGATGACTTCCATCACCCGCTGCTGCAAGGGGTGATTGGGCTCAAGATAGGTTTTGGTGTCCCACCCGTTTTCGACGCAGGCCCAGAGGAATGCCGCATGTTTGCCGGAGCAGTTGAACGCCACCCGCTGTTTGCCCTTTTCGGTGCGGACCAGCCAGTTACGTGCTTCTTCGTCCTGCGGCCAGTCCGCTGGGCACTGCAGATCTTCTTCGGTGAGGCCCGCGCCGGAGAGCATGCTGCGGACAACGTCCATGTGCTCGTGGGAGCCTACGTGGCTTGCAGCAGCCAAGGCCACTTGCGCCCCACGCAGCGGAACGCCGGACTGCATGGAGGCAATAGCCTGAAACGGCTTCAACGTGGAGCGCGGAAAAATGGGCGCGTTGATGTCTCCCAGTTCAGTCACCACGTCTCCGTCCGCGGACATGACGACGGCAGAACCTATGTGACGGGATTCGATGAATCCATTGCGCTCGACGACGGCGAGCTCAACAGCGTTGGCAGCAGTGAAAGTTTCAGGCATGTTTCCAGTCTAGGGTTACTCGGCGGTGAACTGGACGGTCTGCCAACCGGAGGCGCCATCGGGGACCGTGTCGGCGCGCTTGTCGGTCTGTAGACCGTTGACCGCATCTGTTGCCCGCGTCCGCAACGTGTGGAGCCCGGCATCGACGGTGACGGAATGATGCCACTGCCGCCAGGTGTCCAAAGAAGCTTCCGCGTTGAGCGTGACCTTCTCCCAGTCGCCACCGTCGAGCTGTACTTCCACTGCGGAAATACCGCGGGTTTGAGCCCAGGCAGTGCCTCCGATGGCAACTTTGCCTGCGGGGACTTTCTGGAACGATGAGGGCACCTCAAGGCGCGACATGGTTTTGATGGGACCGCGCTCTGACCACCCGCGTTCTGTCCAATAGGCCGTCTTCTTATCGAATCGGGTAACTTCCAGCTCGATGACCCATTTGGTAGCCGAGACAAATCCGTAGAGTCCCGGGACAACCATCCGCACCGGATAGCCGTGCTCCAGCGGGAGAGGCTTGTCATTCATTCCAACGGCGAGGATCGCGTTGCGGTCATCTTGCAGCACTTCGATGGGGGTGGATGCGCTGAACCCGTCGATGCTGGTCGAGAGCACCATGTCCGCGTCCTTCTGTGGCCGCGCTCGTTCGAGAACTTTACGCAACGGGTAACCGAGCCACTTCGCATTGCCTGCGAGATCCCCACCCAGCGGGTTGGACACACAGGTAAGGGTCACGAATGTTTCCAGCAGATCGGCGTCGAGTAGCTCTTGGAAATTCATGGTGAACTCTTCCTCCACCATGCCGTGCACCCGCAGCTCCCACGTCTGGGCGTCTACCTGTGGAACGCTCAGCGCTGTGTCAATGCGGTAAAAGTCCTTGTTGGGGGTCTGCCAAGGCGCTACGCCCTCGATATCGGGGTGGAGGTTAGCAGGCAGCGGCGGCGCGGATTTGCTGGGCCTGGGGAGCTTCAACGCATCGCGGAAATCGAGAACATTTCGCCTCGCCGCGCCCAGGACGCGCCCTCCACCGGCGGCAACCAGTGCGACGGCGGTCGATACGCCCGCGGCAACAAAGAACTTGCGTCGTGTGGAGCCTGGCTCAGAAGCGTCAGCGTCGTCGTCGGCTTTGAGATTGTTGATCATCCAGCGAAGGGCAAAAAAGCCAGCCACCGTTCCAACAATAGAAGGTAGCGCGTCTGCCGGTCCGGCTCCTGCCCGGGTGAGGACGCTGGCGACAATGACAATGCCCAGCACGACAACACCAAGGGCTCCCCACAACCAGCGGCGGAACGCCAGAATACCCAGCACCATGGCCATGACGAGGATCGTCAGCGCCATGCCGACAAAGAGTGCCGCCTTGTCATTGGTGCCGAACGTCTCGATGGCGAAATCTTTCAACCATCCGGGCGTGAAGTCGATGAATGTAGAGCCCAACGCAATGAGTGGCGTCGCTCGTGCCGTGAAGAAAGCAGCTACCAGCTCGGCGATTCCGAGCACCACCGCGGCAGCCACCACACCAGAGAGGGCGGGCAGCGCATTGGTCCTCAAGAGTCTCTTCATACGTGCTATTCGGAGCGCAGGTGCCTTTGGCTTGGTCCCCAGCGCGTTAACAACTTCAGGAGCCGGTTCACCCAAGGGTACGCTTGGGCCTTGTGAAGGTTCTAGTGATCGGCCCAGGCGGCCGCGAACACGCAATTGTCCGTGCACTGCTCCGCGATCCGTACGTTGACGAGGTGCATGCCGCACCTGGTAACGCAGGAATTGCATCGGATGTGAGCGTCCACCCCGTGGATGCGTCCAACCCGGAAGTCGTGACTCATCTGGCGCGGAAACTCGACGTGCAACTCGTGGTCGTGGGACCGGAGGCACCGCTGGCTGCCGGTGTGGCCGATGCGTTGCGCGAGGCAGAGATCCCCGTTTTCGGTCCGTCGCGGGAGGCCGCTCAGCTGGAGGCATCCAAGGCGTTCGCGAAGCAGATCATGGCCGCAGCAAATGTGCCGACGGCGATGGCCCGGGTGGCTACCACTAGCGCTGAAGCTGAAGAAGCGCTGGACACCTTTGGCGCACCTTATGTTGTCAAGGACGATGGCCTTGCTGCCGGTAAGGGCGTTGTGGTCACCCAGGACCGTGCAATAGCACTGGCGCATGCCCAAGACTGCTTCGATGCTGGCGGCACAGTGGTCATCGAGGAGTTCCTCGACGGGCCGGAAGTGTCCCTGTTTGTGCTCTCGGATGGCCGTAACGTGCTGCCGCTGGCCCTGGCCCAGGACTTCAAGCGAATAGGCGACGACGACGCCGGCCCCAACACCGGTGGGATGGGCGCCTACTCGCCGCTTCCGTGGGCGCCATCGAATCTTGTTGATGAAGTCATCAGCCGCGTTGCCCAGCCCACGATCGATGAAATGGCTTGCCGCGGAACGCCTTTCGTCGGCGTTTTGTACTGCGGTCTGGCCATGACTTCTCGCGGCCTGCGGGTCATCGAGTTCAACGCGCGCTTTGGCGATCCGGAAACTCAAGCTGTTCTGGCCCGGCTGCGCACACCGCTGGGTGGGCTGCTGTTGGCTGCAGCCACGGGCGAACTCGATGAGGCCGAGCAGTTGCATTGGAGCAATCGGACCGCCGTCGCCGTCGTCGTCGCCTCGGAGAACTATCCGGACAAACCGCGAGTCGGGAAGCGCATTCTAGGTCTCGAAGAGGCTGAAGCACTGGAGGATGTCGAGGTGCTGCACGCCGGAACCGCGCTCGACGACGAGGGGCACGTCATCAGTGCTGGTGGGCGGGTGCTTGCGGTGGTGGCTCTGGGCGATGGCCTCGACGAAGCCCGTGAGCTCGCCTACAAAGGAGTGAACCTGATTGAGCTTCCTGGGTCACAGCACCGCACCGATATTGCGTTGAAGGCATCCAGGGGGCTGGTAGATGTGCCCAGTGCCTCCACTAGGTCTGTGTCTTTGGATGTCTCTGAATCTTTGGACTCGTCAGTCCCCGCGGGTGTCGTTGCCGAAGGAGGGTTGTTGTGAGCGGGCTGGAAGCTGTCGTGGCGGAGTTGCCCGGTTGGAAGCACGTCTTTTCCGGTAAAGTCCGTGACTTGTATGTGCCGATGGAGCCGGGCGAAGCCGAGGACCGGGTGCTCGTGGTGGCCAGCGATCGGATCAGCGCCTATGACCACGTTTTGGCCAGTGAAATTCCAGACAAGGGCACCATTCTGACCCAGTTGAGCCTGTGGTGGTTTGAACAGTTGGACGTGCCCCATCACGTCATTGCTTCTGAGGTGGCGGATGGTGTTCCGGAGGCTGTTGCTGGCCGCGCCATGATCTGTCGGCACTTAGCTATGTATCCCGTGGAGTGCATTGCCCGAGGCTACCTCACGGGTTCCGGCCTGTTGGAGTACCGTGAATCCCGGACGGTGTGCGGGTTGCCGTTGCCCGAGGGACTGGTGGATGGGTCCCGGTTGGAACCCGCCATCTTCACGCCGTCCGCGAAAGCGGAGGTGGGCGAGCACGACGAGAACATTGCTTACGACGGTGTTGTTCAGCGGGTCGGAGCAGAGACGGCCGATACCCTGCGGCGGTTGACCTTGGAAATCTACACGCAGGCGGAGGCGATCGCGCGGGACCGCGGCATTATTCTGGCAGACACCAAAGTGGAGTTCGGGCTAGACCCAACCACGGGTGCTGTCACCCTCGGCGATGAGGTTCTGACACCCGATTCGTCAAGATTTTGGGACGTTGCGGATTACGAGCCAGGACGGCCGCAGCCTTCTTTCGACAAGCAGTACGTGCGCGATTGGCTGACTTCTGCCGTGTCTGGTTGGGATCGGCCTTCAGGGGAGCAACCGCCGAAGCTGCCCGAGGACGTCGTCCGCCGAACCCGCGAGCGCTACGTTGAGGCCTATGAGCGGCTTACTGGGAGACAGTTCTCCTAGGTTATTTGAACAAAAATGTGGCGCAGCTACAGGTAGGTGGTTAACGAACCACGTTCCTGCAGCTGCGCCACATTGCGTGTCTACCGATGAGGGTAGAGAGGGAACTTAACGCTTGCGGGCCTTGGGCTCGTCGTCGTGCTTGGCCTTCTTGTCGGCGCGTTTTTCCTTCAGTGACTTGGTTGCAGCCTTTTTGGCTCCGGGGTTGTTTGGTGTTTTCACAGAGATTTTCCTTTCCCTCCGCGGGCGGGGTTAATCTGCCCGTTGAGCAAGACCATACCCTCTTTTACTGGAAAGGCCATTCGTGGTCGAAAGGCTCTGCCAGTGGCCGTTCAGGGACGCTTGGCTTTTATCGCCAGGACCGGGCATTCGGCCTCGAGAAGGATGCGTTGAGCCGTGCTTCCCATGAACATCTTGCCCACCGGAGTCCGTCTGCGCATGCCGATGACCACAAGGTCAGCGCTTTGTTCACTGGCGGCTTCGAGCAATTCTTCAGCTGGGTCAAAGTCGCCGATGATCTCCATTAGTTCGTGGTCTACTCCGGACCTGCTGAGCAGGTCCTGGAGCGCTTGACTGTCCACTGTTGAAGGCGCCTTGCGATGCGTGCTGACGACGATGAGGCGAGTGGCCTTCTCTGTGGCGAGTGCAAGGGCGTATTCCAGGGCTGCTTTGCCCTCTGGGGTGGCTCGGTATCCAACAACTATGCCCATGGGTAACTCCTTCTCAGTCTCAGACGTCTAGGTTTTCGGGGTCACTGAAGCGTGTCCTCTTGGCCCGTACACTGCGGTTCCAGAGCCAGTTGACCGCCCAGAGGACAACACCGAGTGCCAGCATCAGGCCCGCAATCTGGTATTCGATCGGGTCCTGTGCCCAAGGGCCCACGAGGAATGCACAGGTGATCGCTCCAATGTAGGGCAGAATTTTCGGTGCTTTGAAGTGGTCGCGGTCGATGGGCCTGCGTCGCAGAACGATGCAGGCAATATTGACCACGGTGAAGACGATGAGCAGCAGGAGGGCGGTTGTCCCGCCGAGCGCACTCACGGTTTCACTGCCCATGAAGTTCGTGACGGTAATGATGAGGACCGCCGCGATCACCGTCGTGAAGATGATAGCGGCCCAGGGGGACTGGCGGCCGGGGAGTACCTTGCTGAGCGAGCGTGGGAGGACATCTTGTTTGGCCATGCCGTAGATCAGGCGGCTGGCCATGAGCATGTTGATGAGGGCTGTGTTGGCGACGGCGAAGATGGAAAGAAACGGGTAAATCACGTCCACTGGAACTCCGGGGGCGCCCACCTGCACCACCTCCAGTAGCGGCGTCGCGCTTTCGGACAGCCTGCCAATGGGGACGATGGCGACGGCGGTGATGGACACCAACACGTAGACGACGGCGGTGATGGACAGACCGGTCAGCATGACTTTGGGGAAAATTTTGACCGGGTTGTGGGTTTCTTCGGCCATGTTGACGGAGTCCTCGAAGCCCACCATGGAGAAGAACGCCAACGATGTGGCCGCGGTAATGGCTAGGAAGACGCCCTTGTCTGCCCCGGCTTCGAAGACCACCACGTTGCTGAAGTCTGCAGTGCCCTGACTCATGGCCCAGAACCCGATGATGATGACGATCAGCAGCCCGGTGAGCTCTATGAGAGTGAGCACCACATTGAATTTGATACTCTCGCCGACACCGCGGAGGTTGATCAGTGCCAAGACGACGATGAACGTCACCGCGATGGCGGTGACCCCTGTCGGTCCCCAGTCGAGGCCGAAACCGACGATGAAGTTCTCTGCAAGGAACTTTGATGCGGTGGAGGCGGAGGTGATGCCGGAGCTGAGGACAGCGAACGTCACGAGGAATGTGACGAAGTGGATGCCGAACGCTTTGTGTGTGTAGAGAGCAGCACCTGCAGCCTGCGGGTATTTGGTGACGAGCTCCAGATAGGAGAAAGCGGTCACGGTGGCGACGGCGAAGGCCAGCAGGATCGGCGCCCAAGCAGCGCCGCCCACTTCTCCGGCCACTTTGCCAGTCAATGCGTAAACGCCTGTGCCCAGAATGTCACCGACGATGAACAGGAGGAGCAGCTTGGGCCCCATCGCCCGTTTGAGCTCCGATTTCTCTTCGATTTCGACGTGCTGGCTCATACTCCAACGCCTTTCGCGTGGTTCGGTGCCTCTGCCGTTCAGTATTCCACGCGTGGGGTGCCTGAAACAGGTTATCCACAAGAATGAACAAGGGGGTGGCCCGGGGGCGGCGGGCGTGATAAGGGGCGCAGTGTATGCTTTCGTCACCAACAGCAACCGGGGGATCACTTCATGAATAACGTGCCGTCTCAACCTGCCCAAAAGGTTCGGATCCTCCTGCCCATCGTCGTCGGCTTTGGGCTCTTTCTCTTGGTGCTCGCCCTCGTCCTCGGGGGATTCGGACGCGGCACGGTGTCGACGGCGGTGGCGGAGCCCACCCACGCAACCACTCCAACACCGAGCTCGACGCCGTCTGCTACCCCAACGAAGACAGCCACCGCCACTGCCACCCCAACTCCCACGCCGACCCCGGCCGATACTGCGCCGGTGGATGGGGACGATGTGGCGGCCGCAGCTGGTGACCCGGAGGCCCCTCAGAACCAGCCCGAATACGGTGTGCGGGCGCTGGCGTTGCTGGAGACATTGGCAATCAAGGGCCGTGCCCCCAAAACGGGTTACGACCGCGAGGAGTTCGGCCGGGCATGGGTGGACGTTGACCGAAACGGTTGCGATACCCGCAACGACATGCTCAACCGCGATCTAACGGAGATCCGGCATGCCAACTCCGTTCCGTGCAAGGTGAGCGCCGGCATGTTGGCGGATCCGTATACGGGCACAGTGATTTCTTTCCTGCGCGGGCAAAAAACGAGCATTCGCGTCCAGATTGATCACGTGGTGGCGCTATCTGACGCCTGGCAGAAGGGTGCTCAGCAGCTCAGCCCAGACCAACGAGTGGCCTTTGCCAATGACCCACTGAACTTACAAAGCACAGATGGCCCCACGAACGGGCAGAAGGGTGCGGGCGACGCAGCCACGTGGCTACCACCCAACGGCTCGTACCGCTGCACGTATATTGCACGGCAAATCTCTGTCAAGGCAACGTATCGGCTGTGGGTGACGCAGGCCGAGCACGATGCAATGGCGCGGATCCTGACGAATTGCCCGGACACTATGGCTCCCACCAACCAGGTCTCACCCGCCCCAGCGCCCGTTCAAGAGCCGGCCCCGGCGCCCGTCCAGGAGCCCGCACCGGCGCCGGTGCAGGAACCTGCTCCTCCTGCTCCTGCCCCCGTGCCAGCTCCGGCAGCGTACTACCCCAACTGTTCAGCCGTTCGTGCTGCTGGTGCGGCTCCAATCTATGTCGGGCAGGCGGGCTACGGAACGCACCTTGACCGCGACCGCGACGGCGTTGCCTGCGAGTAGCGCTCCTGGCGTGGGACATTAACCCGAACTCATCAACTTGAGTCCGGACGGAAGTTCGGTTGGTAGGCTACAGAAATGACACAACTTCACGGCAGTCATATTCTCGTTGTTGGCGCTACTGGTGGCCTAGGTAGCGCCATCGCCCGGTGTTTAGTGAAAGAGGGAGCTCAACTCACTCTGTCCGGCAGGA